>WGUO01000043.1 GCA_014867205.1 Muribaculaceae bacterium
CCGGGCCATATTCAGGGCGGAAGTTTAGAGAAAATGAGAGTTCTGCAACACCCCCCGAAATATTTTAACCGTTCTGAGTCCCGGATCAGAACCAGCGCACGTATGCGAAGTCCTGACGGTGGGGCAGGTTGACGTTCTTCGGGTACATACGGAGCGCGAAGCGGTAGATGCCGGCCTCGCGGAGCTGGTTCTTAAGCTCGTATGTGCAGATGTCGCCATCCTGCTTTACAAGCTTGAGCTCCTCGCGCTTGAGATACTTGCTCTCGCCATCCTTGTCGGAGTAGATCACAAGCTCAACGCCGATCGAGTCGCCGAGACCGCGTGTGTCGATCACAGCCTTGGCCGAGAAGCGGTCGCCTGCGCGGCACACTCCGTTGTTGTTGCTGTCGTCATGGAACTCGCTCGAGATGATCTGGATGCTGTCCCACTTTGACGCCACGTTCTCCTTCCAGGCTACTATGTCGCGGGCGAGCTTGAAGTCATTCTTGGCGAGCTTGGCGAAACGTCTTGCCTCGGGCTCGTAGAAGCGGTCGATATAGTCGTCGAGCTGACGCTTCATTGTGAAGATCGGGGCGATGTGGCCGATCGAGCGCTTGATGTACTGTACCCACTCGGGCGAGTAGCCCTTGGAGTTCTTGGCGAAATAGAGGGGCACGATCTCGTTCTCAAGCATCGAGTAGATGGTTGCGGCGTCGAGCTTGTCCTGCTGTGCCTGGTCGGTATATGTGCGCTTGTCGGTAAGTGCCCAGCCGGCCTTCTCGTCGAAGCGGTAGCCTTCGTACCACCAGCCGTCGAGCACCGAGAAGTTGAGCACGCCGTTCATCTCGGCCTTCTCGCCAGATGTACCCGATGCCTCGAGGGGACGGGTCGGGGTGTTCAGCCAGATGTCGACTCCTGAAACGAGACGCTTGGCAACGATCATGTTGTAGTCCTCAAGGAAGATGATCTTGCCCGAGAACTGGGGCATCTTCGATATCTCGGTGATGCGCTTGATCAGGCCCTGGCCTGCGCCGTCGGCGGGGTGTGCCTTGCCCGAGAACACGAACTGCACGGGATACTTCTCGTTGTTGACGATCTTGGCCAGACGGTCGAGGTCGGTGAAGAGAAGGTGTGCGCGCTTGTATGTGGCGAAACGGCGTGCGAAACCGATGATCAGCGCGTTGGGATTGATCTTGTCGACAATCTTGAGCACCTCTGTCGGGTCGCCCTGGTTCTTGAGCCACTTCTCCTTGAAGTCCTTCTTCACGAAGTTGATGAACTTGTTCTTGAGCGTCATGCGCATGTTCCAGATCGACTCGTCAGACACCTCGAAGATGTTCTCCCACATGGAGGGATTGCTCTGGTCATCGAAGAGCGCGGGGTTGAGGTGCTTGCCATAGAAGTCCTTCCACTCCGAAGCGGCCCATGTTGGCATATGGACACCGTTGGTGACATAGCCTACGTGCGACTCCTCGGGAGCGTAGCCCTTCCATACGCCGGCGAACATCTTCTTCGACACCTCGCCATGGAGCCAGCTCACGCCGTTTGCCTCCTGGCAGGTGTTGAGAGCGAACACGCTCATCGAGAAACGCTCGTTGGTGTCGGGATTCTCACGGCCCATGTTCATCAGGTCTGACCAGGAGATGCCGAGTTTTGCGGGGAACTCGCCCATGTACTTGCCGAAGAGTGACTCCTCGAAGTAGTCGTGGCCTGCGGGCACGGGAGTATGAACCGTGTAGAGCGACGAGGCGCGCACGAGCTCGAGAGCCACATTGAAGGGGAGATGGTCGTTGTTGACATAATCTACAAGACGCTGCAGGTTGAGCAGCGCGGCGTGGCCCTCGTTGCAGTGATAGAGGTCAGTCTTGATACCGAGCTTGTTGAGCATCAGGATACCGCCGATACCGAGCATGTACTCCTGCTTGATGCGGTTCTCCCAGTCGCCGCCATAGAGCTTGTGGGTGATCTCACGGTCCCACTGCGAGTTGCGGTCGAGGTCAGTGTCAAGCAGATAGAGTTTCATGCGGCCTACATTCACGCGCCATACATGTGCGTAGACTATGCGACCCGGATAGGGCACCTCAAGCACGAGGGGCTGGCCATCCTCCCCGAGGACGGCCTCGATGGGAAGCTGGTCGAAGTTCTGTGACTCGTAGTTGGCGATCTGCTGGCCGTCGATCGAGAGCGACTGCGAGAAATAGCCATATTTATAGAGGAAGCCGACGGCTGTCATGTTCACGCGGCTGTCGGATGCCTGCTTGATGTAGTCACCGGCAAGAACACCGAGACCACCGGAATATATCTTGAGACAGTTGCAGAGGCCATACTCCATCGAGAAGTATGCCACGGATGGAATCTTGTTGTCCATGGGAGCCTTCATGTACTCCTTGAACATGGCGTATGTCTCGGCGATCTGGTCCATGAGGTCCTTGTCGCCAAGAATCTCCTGATAGCGCTCGTAGCTGAGCTGCTGAAGCAGCATCACGGGGTTCTCACCCACCTTACGCCACAGGTCGTGGTCAAGTTCGCGGAAAAGGTGCTTGCCTTTGCTGTTCCACACCCACCAAAGATTCTTTGACATCTCCTCAAGGGGCTTCAGCTCCTTGGGGATCTCGGCGCTTACAGTGATGTTGCGCCATGTCGGGTTGTTGGTGTTGCTGACTTGAAGTTTCATAAAAATTGATCTAATTTATCGGTTATGATGATTATTTATTCTTGTTGTGTTCGAGCGCGATACGGAACGCCCTGTCATAGTAGGCGATAAAATAGCGCCAGTCGGTCTTGGCCGATGTCAGGAAGGCCATGTTGCGGGCATGCAGCCGGGCGTTGGCATCCTCTTCCTCGTATGCAATCGCGGCACCGGCTATCTCGTCGCGTGTCTGCTCATATCCGGAGTCGCTCCGCTCCACCACCGTCACTCCGCAGGAGTCTATGCCGTTGATGAAGTTGTCGAGCACCCACTGGCCGAATCCGGCCTTGTTGTCGGTGACTGTCGGCACACCGAAAGCCACACTCTCGAGCGGCGTATAGCCCCACGGCTCATAATATGAGGGGAAGAGAGTCAGGTCAAAGGCCGGCAACAGATCGTAGTACGATATGTTGACCACCCCGTCGCCCCCGTCGAGATAGCAGGGCACATATATTACCCGCGTGTCGCACAGCGCGCCGGCATCCTCGAGCTGACGGATCCTGACGCAGACCTCATCGCACTCCTCGTTGTTGAGCCGATGGGTCAGATAGTCGGGAACAACAGGTGAGGCTCCCCCCGCAAGCGACTCGAGAAGTGTCTCTGACGGCCTGTTTACCCATCCCGGCACGAGCACGAAAGCCACAGCCTCGCGGCCCGCCGGCATGCGGCGACCTATCTCCGCGACCGAGTCGAGGAAAAGGTCAAGGCCCTTGTTCCGGTACTCATGTCTGCCTGAGGTGGCGATTATAAATGTCGATTCAGGATATGTGCGGCCTGTCAGTGCCTCCGCGATGCGTAGCAGACGCGAGCGGCCTTCCTTGCGGAGGCGGTTGTATCTGACTGTCTTTGGCACGAAGTCAGGCTCAAATCCATTGGGAGTAACCACATCTACGGGACGGCGGAGCAACTGGGCGCACTCGGCGGCAGTAACCTTGCTCACTGTGGTGAAACAGTCGGCATTGTGCGCGGCTGTCTTCTCAAGTGAGTGTTTGGACTCCATGTTGAGCTCGCGGGCCATCTGGTCACCGTCATAGTGATGGAACTGGTCGTAGAGCGGCTTGCCGTTGCCGCAGATGCTGCGGCCTATGCAGGTGGCATGTGTCGTGAATACTGTCGAGACATCAGGACAATGGGCCTTTACATATAGGAGTCCCATCCCTGTGGTCCATTCGTCAAAATGTGCTATCACACGTGCCGGCTCTACCTTCATGAATTCTGTCAGTTTCATGATGACGATTGCCGATGCCACCGAAAATGCGCATGACTCGTCGTAGTCTCCGTAGGCATGCAGTGAGTCAACTCCAAACCGCTCCCACATCCTGCCGTATATCTCGGGAAGATGCGACGATGTATCACCCGGATTTACCAGTATCACCTGAGGTGACCCGGGTATATTCCAACGTCCGGTACGAATCGTAATGTTCCAGGGGAGGTCGAGTTTCACGGATGCCGATTTCAATAGAGTCTTACGCTCCTTGAAGTATGGCGAAGGTTTTTCTGCGGTCCATAGGTCGGGCCCGATGAAGACCAGTTTGTCTCCAAACTGCTCGTTAAGGACTCTCGCCTTGGTTGACAGGACAGCGTATATGCCGCCGACTTTATTGCAGACTTCCCAACTTGTCTCAAACAGCAGGTCGACCTGCTGAGGGATTTCAGAAGCGTCAGACGTCTTGACAACGTCCTTACTGCTTGTTTTTGTCATAATTCAATAATTAAAACGCCGCAAAATTAATAAAAAATGAGGTCTCCTCAAAGAATTTTCATAAAATCAGCACCATTTTTCAGCAAAAACATGTTAAAAGATATACAATTAATGCAATATAATACACTTTGGTGTATTATATTG
This sequence comes from Muribaculaceae bacterium, assembly GCA_014867205.1. Lineage (GTDB taxonomy): Bacteria > Bacteroidota > Bacteroidia > Bacteroidales > Muribaculaceae > Lepagella. Next base: position 4,515 of record WGUO01000043.1, read on the forward strand.
CATTTTAAGCCATCAGCAACCTCTAACCTTCCGAACAAATTACCGCCGGCAGCCTCCGGAAAGAGCGTAATACAAAAAAGGCCGGCAGAATACATGTTCTGCCGGACCTCTCTTAATGTATCTGATGCCTGTTAAGTGCCTGCGGGTACTCGCCGGCGGTCAGAAAGGAAGATCGTCGGTATTGTTGTCTGATCCGGCAAAGGGATCGGACACGGGGGCAGCCTGAGGCGCCGGGGCACCGAACTGTGGCTCGGGCTGTGCGAAACCTGCCGCCTGCGGGGCAGCCGCGCCGAGAGGCCTTGAGGCATATGCGTTTACATCGGTATACCAGCGACCGTTGAACTCGCGGCTCTCAAGGTCTACTGACACTATATACGACTTGCCGACCTCGAACGGCATCCTGTCTATCTTGTCGGCGCCAAACACCGTAAACTTCACCTTGCGGGGAAAGCTCCCTGTCTGCTCAAGCACCCATTCCTTCTTCTTCCAGGCGTTGCCGGCCTTCGACACGCCTTCCTGCAGGGGAAGGTCGAAAATAATTGTTCCTTCGATTTCCATTTCTATGATTGTGTTTACTTTTTTCTTTTGCTCTCGCCGTAGCGTACCGCCCCGGCGCGGTTTGTGTATGCAAAGGTACAAATTTTAAAGTCGGGACACAAATTATATCAGCATTTTTTATTAACTTTGAAAATAAATTTCAGATGATAGATTATATAACCAAATATTTTCCTGACCTTTCCGAAAGGCAGCGCGATCAGTTCGAGACAATGTCGCGGCTATATCCCGAATGGAACGCCAAGATCAATGTCATTTCGCGCAAGGATATCGACAATCTTGAGATAAACCATATACTGCACTCTCTTGCGATCGCGAAGTTCCTGAAGTTCGCCCCGGGCAGCCGGGTCCTGGATTTCGGAACCGGCGGAGGGTTCCCGGGAATACCTCTTGCTGTGATGTTTCCTGACGTCAGTTTTCATCTCGTGGACCGCACCGGCAAGAAACTGCGTGTGGCCTCCGAGATTGCCACGGCCTGCGGACTCAGTAATGTGACCTTTATGCATGGCGACGTGGCCGAATGTAAGGACAAATTCGACTTTGTAGTGAGCCGCGCCGTAATGCCGCAGGCCGACCTGCTCAAGATCTGCCGCAAGAACATCTCGTCTGAGCAGCGCAACGCGCTGCCCAACGGGCTCATAACACTGAAGGGTGGCGAATTAGGGTCCGAACTCAAGGCTATCGGCAGAAATTCGGAGGTTGTCGATGTGAACAACTATTTCAACGAGGAGTTCTTTAAGGAGAAGAGGGTCGTCTATACATCTCTATGACGGCCGACCGAACTGAACATAAAACAAACCGCACCAATGAAAATAGTTAAATTCGCTTTTTCGCTCTTTGGCATAAACACATATGCGGTCTATGACCCGGACACGCGGAAGTGCGCCATCATAGACCCGGGCATGATCAATGCCGAGGAAGAGGAGGCTGTAGCCAATTTTGTAAGGCGCAACAACCTCACCGTGACCCATATCATCAACACGCACCTGCATGTCGACCATGCCATCGGCAACCGCTATGCCGCAGACCTCTTCAAGGCACCGGTTCTCGCCCACCCTGATGATTTCTTTCTCGGCAAGCGGCTCAACCATCAGGCCATAGCCTTCGGAATCGACCAGGATGTCGACAACGTATCCGTGACGACCGAACTCCGCGACGGCGATGTGATACACATCGGCGACGGCGAACTCGAGGTCATACATGTGCCGGGACACTCGCCCGGCAGCGTCGCCCTTTATGACAGAAAGGATGGCTTCGTGATTGTCGGCGACGCCATGTTCGCCGGCTCCGTGGGTCGCACCGACCTGCCTGGCGGAGACTATTCCCAACTTATCAACTCAATCAAGAAGAAGCTGATGACCCTTCCCCCCGACACTGTGGTATATTCCGGACATGGCCCGGAGACCACGATCAGGCAGGAGGCAACCACCAATCCGTTCATCAGGCAGTGACACGACACGAAAACATGAGCGGCCCGCAATCATCAGAGATGCGGGCCGCTCATGTTTATATCTGTCGCGGTCAGACCGACTGGGCAGCCGCGAGTATGACTTCCGAAAGCGTCGGATGTCCGAATATCGTCTGGCATATGTCTGACGCCGTGCGGCGTGCCGTGATGAAGTCACAGCACTGCTGCGCGAGAAGCGCGGCCTCCGCGCCCATGATATGGGCGCCAAGCAGTTCACCGGTCTCAGCATGGAACACGAGCTTGCAGAGTCCGTCGGGCTCTCCACCGGCAAGCGCCTTGCCGTTGGCCCGGAAGAAACTCTTGCCGACCTTGACAGGTATGCCCCTCTCCTTGCACTGGTCATCGGTAAGGCCGACCATGGCGCACTCCGGATCGGTGAAGAGTGCCGCAGGCACGACATCGAAACGTATGTCGTCGCTCTTGCCCTCTATGGCGTTGAGCGCCCTCATGCCCTGGAATGACGCCACGTGCGCCAGCATGAGACGCGCGTTTACATCGCCTATGGCATATATATTGCTGACATTCGTACGCATATTGTCGTCGACGGGTATACCCTTGGGTGAGTACACCACTCCGGCAGCCTCCAGATTGAGACCATCGACGTTGGGCTTGCGGCCCACGGCCATAAGTATGTCTGACGACACGACCGTCTCCTCCTTGCCCTTGAGCTCATAGGTGGTGACGATCTGATAGTCTGCGTTCTGCTCTATCTTCTTGACGGCTGTGCCAGTGAGGACCTTAACGCCTCTCTTAGTGAGGGCCTGCTTGAGCCTCTTGGAGATGTCGCTGTCGAATGTCGGAGCAATATTCTTCATGAACTCAATTACAGTCACCTCAGAGCCGAAGGCGCTGAAGACCGATGCGAACTCAAGGCCTATGACTCCGCCGCCCACTATGACAAGCTGCGCGGGTATGTACTCGAGTTTGAGTATTCCTGTAGAGTCAAGCACGAAATCGGCGTCGCCGCCCGGTATGGGGAGAGCCTTGGATGCAGAGCCTGTGGCGATTATGATATTGGGGGCGGTGTATTCCTCCTCGCCTACCGTCACCGTGTCACTGCTCTTGAAACGTGCCATTCCCTCGACCACCTCGACTCCCGCCTTCTTAAGCAATCCGGCGACACCCTCGCGCAACTGGCTCACCACCTGCTCGCGGCGTGTCACCACACGGTTGAAGTCAATGCGGAAATCCACATCAGTTACACCGAACTCATCCGAGCGGCATGCGCTGACTACTGCGGCATCCTTGACCATGCACTTGGTGGGGATACAGCCTGCATTGAGGCAGGTGCCGCCGAGCTGGCCGCCGTTGACAAGCACGACCTTCATGCCGCGGGCGGCGGCATGAAGGGCTGTCTCATAACCGCCGGGACCGGCGCCTATGATGATAAGGTCACTTGTCATTGCTGTGAGGCTTTAAGTGAGCGGTAACTCAGTATCGGGTTCTTTGCCGCTGTGGTCTCGTCGGGATGCGAGATCTCGGTAGTGACCGGTGCAGACTTCACCATGTCGGGATTCTCCGCAGCCTCGCGAGCCACACAGCGCATCACGTCGATAAACTCGTCGAGTGTCTCGAGGCTCTCCGTCTCCGTCGGCTCGATCATCATCGACTCATGGAACAGCAGCGGGAAGTAGATCGTCGGGGCATGGAACCCGAAGTCGAGAAGACGCTTAGCGACATTGAGTGTCGTCACGCCGGTCGACTTGTCGGCAAGGCCGTCAAACACGAACTCATGCTTGCAGACGCCCTCGATGGGGAGCTTGTAGAGGTCCTTGAGCGACTCCTTTATATAGTTGGCGTTGAGAGTGGCCATCGGGCCGACGTTGCGGATGTTGTCGCGTCCGAGCGAGAGGATGTAGGCGTATGCCTTCATCATCACTCCGAAGTTGCCGAAGAATGTCGACACGTTGCCGAGGCTCTTCTCATCTGTGTCGACGTAGAAACGGCCATTCTCATCCTTGCGTACACGCGGATTGGGAAGCAGGTCGACCAGATGCGCGGCAACGCCGACAGGGCCCGCGCCGGGACCCCCGCCGCCGTGGGGTGTCGAGAATGTCTTGTGCAGGTTGATGTGCATGATGTCGAAGCCCATGTCGCCGGGGCGCACCTTGCCGAGCAGCGGGTTGAGGTTGGCACCGTCGTAATAGAGCAGGCCTCCGGCCTTGTGCACGAGATCGGCAATCTCGAGAATCTCCGTCTCGAACATTCCGACCGTGTTGGGGTTGGTCATCATGATGCCGGCCACAGTGTCGTCGAGCAGAGGCTTTAGGTCCTCAACATCAATCGAGCCGTTGGGCTTCGACTTCACCTCGACAACCTCGAGTCCGGCCACCATGGCCGACGCCGGGTTGGTGCCGTGCGCGGTATCGGGAACAATCACGCGTCTGCGCTTTGTGTCGCCACGCGATATGTGATACTGGCGCATCACCATAAGGCCGGTGAGCTCGCCGTGGGCGCCGGCGTATGGATTGAGCGTAAACTCGGCGAGGCCCGATATGCTGGCGAGAGCCTGCTGCAGGTTGTAGTAGAGCTCAAGCGCGCCCTGGGCCGTGTTTACATCCTGAAGCGGATGCAGGGCCGAGAACTCAGGCATGGCGGCTATCTCCTCGTTGATCTTCGGGTTATACTTCATCGTGCAGCTGCCGAGCGGATAAAAGCCCGTGTCGACTCCGAAGTTCTTGTTCGACAGATTGGTATAGTGTCTTACGACATCAACCTCACTCACCTCGGGAAGCTCGGGAGCCTTCTGACGCATGAGGTCGGCGGGTATCTCGGAAAGTCCGTCAGTGCCGAAATTGTCGGCGGGAAGCTGATAGCCCTTGCGGCCGGGGCGGGAAAGCTCAAAAATCAGTTTATCGTATTTCTTCATCTTTTCAGTCCTCCAGCATTAAGGTTACGAGACGGTCAATCTCCTCTTTGGTACGTTTCTCAGTCACTGCGAAGGCGACAAGGCCGTCGCCAAGGTCAATGCCGCCCATTATGCCGTTCTCGGCAAGCTTCCTGTTGATTGCCTTGATGTCGAGTTTTGTGCGGAGTGTGAACTCCTTGAGGAACGGACGATTGAAGGCGAGCTCGAACTTGCCGGACTCCACAAGCCTGCGGCAGAGATAGTGTGCGCCGTCGGCCGAGAGGCGGTTGACCTCGCGGAGGCCGTTCTCGCCCATCAGCGCGATGTAGATCGTGGCGTAGAGGGCCATGAGACTCTGGTTCGAGCAGATGTTGCTGGTGGCCTTCTCGCGGCGGATATGCTGTTCGCGCGCCTGGAGAGTGAGCACATAGCAGCGGTTGCCCGACGCATCGGTGGTCGCTCCGACCACACGTCCCGGCATCTTGCGAAGCTGTGCCTTAGCGCATGACATGAATCCCAGATAGGGACCTCCGAACTGCAATGGCATGCCGAGTGTCTGGCCGTCGCCGCAGGCGATGTCTGCCCCCCACTCGCCGGGCGAGCGGAGTACAGCCAAAGCCGACGGATCTGCGTTTATGGCAAGAAGGGCCTTCTCAGCGTGCACCGCGTCGGCGACACCCGTGAAGTCCTCGATTATGCCATATCTGTTGGGCTGAGGCAGTATGACTCCGGCCACGTCTCCGGCCTTCACCATCTCGCGCAGCGCCTCGAGATCAGTCACGCCATCCTTCTCGGGCACAACGCGAAGCTCCACACCGTGGAACTTCATGTATGTCCTGACGACATCCATGACACGCGGAGCGATCGTGGCCGAGACAAGCACACAGTTGCGCTTGCGGGCCGATGCCACCATCATGAACGCTGCCTCGGCCGTGGCTGTCGCGCCGTCGTACATCGACGCGTTGGTTGCCTCAAGGCCTGTGAGCTCGCTGATCATGGACTGGTACTCGAATATATACTGCAGTGTGCCCTGCGAGATCTCGGGCTGATAGGGAGTGTATGCCGTGTAGAACTCCGAGCGCTCTAAAAGATGGGGAATCACCGACGGAGAGTAATGGTCATAGGCACCCTGGCCGCCAAAGACCGTAAGGGGACGGTTCTTGGCGCCGAGAGCCTTGAACCACTCGCGCAGCTCAAGTTCCGACATCCCCTCGGGCAGCGCATACTCGCCCTTGAATATCACCTCTGCGGGAACATCAGCATAGAGGTCGTCGACGCTGCTGACGCCGATTCGCTCCAGCATCCGCTCAATGTCCGCAGCTGTGTGTGGAATATAACGGTTACTCATTTTCGCAAAGTTCTGTATATGCAGCCGCATCGAGAAGAGCGTCTATCTCTGCGGGATCGGAAACCTTAACCTTGATGATCCAGTTCTCGAACGCGTCGGCGTTCACCTGCTCGGGAGCATCCTCGAGGGCCTCGTTGACCTCGACAACCTCGCCCGATACAGGGCAGATAAGGTCAGATGCAGCCTTTACAGACTCGACTGCGCCGAATACGTCGCCGGCTGTCATCTCGTCGCCTACCTCGGGCATGTCAACGTAAACGATGTCTCCAAGCGCATGCTGCGCATAGTCGGAAATGCCGATTGTGGCGATATCGCCATCTATCTTAACCCACTCGTGTGACTCCGCGTAACGGCGGTCGTCCAATACTTTTGCCATAGTCGTATTTTGTTTTGTTTTTATTTATTGCTGATGATTGAATCCCCCATATCCGTCCCGTCTCTCTTATTTCTTATAGCTCTTGTCGTAGAAGCGTTTCTTGACCACCTTGGCGGGGAAAGTCTTCTTGCGGATACGCACCTCAACCTCGGTGCCGAGCTTGTCGTAGGGCTTGTTGACCATAGCCATGGCCACGCTCTTGCCTGTCGAGATCGAGCGGTAGCCGGTCGTGATCTCTCCTACCTGCTCGCCGTTCACCTCCACGGGATAGCCGTGACGCGGGATGGCGTTGCCCTCGAGCTCAAGGCCGACAATGCGGCGTTTCACACCCTCGGCCTTCTGTGCGGCAAGTGCCTCCTTGCCGACAAACTCGGGCTTGTCAAGTTTCACGAACATGCTGAGGCTCGCCTCGATAGGTGTTATGTCGGCTGTCAGCTCGTCGCCGTAGAGGGGCAGACCCACCTCGAAGCGGAGCGTGTCACGGCATCCGAGACCGCAGGGCTGCACGCCGGCATCCATCAGCTTGTCCCAGACACGGCGCGTGAAGTCGTGGCTGCCGTACACCTCTAAGCCATCCTCGCCGGTATAGCCGGTGCGGCTCACTATCACGTCCTCGCCGTCGATATGGAATGTCTTGAAGTTATAGAACTTGATATCCTCCACCGGAATGCCGAGCACCTTGACCACAGTCTCCTCGGCCTTGGGGCCCTGAATAGCGACCTCTCCGTAATATAGACTCTCGTCGGCGATCTCAACGTCGAATCCCTCGGCGTTACGCATGATCCAGTCGACATCCTTGTCAATGTTCGAGGCGTTGATCACAAGGAAGAACTCGTTGTCATTCACCTTGTACACGAGAAGGTCATCGACTGTGCCGCCATTCTCGTAGCACATCATGCCGTAGAAGATCTGGCCGTCGGGAGCGCCGGTCACATCGTTTACAAAAATATGGTTCACGAATTTCTCGGCATCCTTTCCCTTGACGCGCACCTCGCCCATATGGCTGACGTCGAAAACTCCGACATCGTTGCGCACGGCGTTGTGCTCCTCGGTTATGCCTTTGTACTGGATGGGCATGTCATAGCCCGCGAAGGGCGACATCTGTGCGCCCAGATCTACATGACGGTCATGAAGACACGTCGTCTTGATCTCCTGTTCCATGTTTTCAATATATTAGATAAGGGTTTGATACTGCTAAAAATACAAGTCCCTCACGCAATGCTGCCGCCGCTGCGGCACCAATATGCGCACAAACTTTTCCCAAAGTTAACATTTGAATGATTCCTTTCCAAATTTTTTGCCTAAAAAAAGCAAAAGCCTCACAAATATATTGGTCTATTTGCATGGGTTTGCCAGATGCGTATCTATACAACATACAAATGGAATCTGATAAGGATCGGGTACATTTCCTCTCACTTACCCCAAGATGGGGTGAATACCGTAGGATACATCACATCGTGAGTCATCATGTCTGCGCAACACTGAGTCGGTCAATGTTGCTTCCTCTCCTTTTTCGTATATTTCGATTTGACTATCTCATACGAACTTTTGATGAGACTATAGATCTGGCGGTCGGACACATCGCCGTTGAGGCTGAGCTGGATCCAATGCCGCTACTCATGTTCCGATGGCTGCTGACTGACGAACGGGTCATCTTCAGTTCTTCGATTACTTCAGGATGGGCCTTGACAGTCACTGAGGTGAAATCTTCCATGTCAGCCAGGCAAAACATGTGGCCCATTATGTAGAACACAAGAATGGAGTCAAAGCGGCGGGCGAAGTTGCCGAATGGAGTCTTCTCCGTCACCTCCCCCATCGAGAGGCAATATTCCCTAAGTTCCTCGATATTCATATGACGTCACTACTGTCCACTAAAAATGGACGGGGTTAAAAATTAAATAAATTCGGTTCAC
>WGUO01000044.1 GCA_014867205.1 Muribaculaceae bacterium
TGCTTCAGTAGCTCAGTTGGTTAGAGCACCTGACTGTTAATCAGGGGGTCGTTGGTTCAAGCCCATCCTGAAGCGCAAAAGCCTGTCGTTCTCGGCAGGCTTTTTTATTTTGCATTTTTTTGCTAAATTTGCATCCATAGACCCATGCTCCGGTCTCACACCCGGGCATAAACACACCCAACATCATGAACCAAAGAGTAAAATTCAGTACTTATTCCATCGTAGTCACTGCCGTCACATTTGTGGCGCTTGTCGTGCTAAGCATCTACCTCGTTTCGGCCGGCCGGGATGTAGCGTCATATATCGTTGACGCCGCAGTCGTGTTCCTCTGCACCGCGGCGCTCTTCTACGCCCCCATCTCCATCTCGGCCGACAGTGACGGCATCTACATCAACCGCGGAATGTGCGTCAAGCTGATACCTATGTCCGACATCGAGTCGATAAAACTCTGCCCACCCACCATGGGCGAGCGCCGCATATGCGGCAGCGGAGGCTGGTTCGGCTACTGGGGATGGTACTCCGAGCGCGACCTCGGCAAGTATTTCGCTTACTACGGCAAGGCTTCCGACTGCTTCCTCGTCACCCTGACCGACGGCTCAAAGTATATGCTCGGCTGCCGCGACCCGAAAAAGATAGTCGATTACATCCAGAACCGCATATCCAAATGAAAAGACCGACCCTCACCGCAGTAACCCTGATTGCACTCCTTGTCCTTGCGGCTCTCCCCGCCGCGGCCAAGCCCCAGAAACTCACGTCGACCATCACCTGGGAACTTCTACCCGACGGCACCCTCATGATCGAGGGCATCGGCGAAATGCCCAATTTCGAGTACAACAAGCCCAAGTACTGGCGAACGTCAAAGTATGAGGGTAAAATCAAGAGACTCGTCATCGGCGAGGGTATCACCTCGGTCGGCAACTGCAACTTCAGAAGCGCCGGACTCTACAAGGGCAATACCATGTATTCCCTCAAGACGGTAAAACTTCCGGAGTCGCTGACCAGTGTCGGACCGGCAGCATTCGAGACCTCATGCATTGAAAAGATTGAGTTCGGCTCCGGTCTCAAAGATATCTGGCACTCCGCGTTCGCATGGACCAACCTCAGGGAGGTGAAACTTCCGGAGGGACTCACCACAATCTGGCCCGGCGCATTCTCGCATAACCCCGACCTGGAGTGTGTCGACTTCTCTGACGCCCATGTCGAGATCTGCATTAACGCGTTCAGCGAGGACCCCAAGCTCTGCCGCCTGAAGAACGCCGCCAACATCGTCTATGACACCCGCAAGGGCTCTAAGCCGGCAGAGTTTGCCAACGTGTTCGACGGCACGGCTCTCACTCCGGCCCTTACCTCGGCCAATGAGAAAGTCGACCCTGTCAATCCGGTTCTGCCCAAAAGTGCCGCCGACAATTTCGACTTCAACGGCGAGTGGTTCAACGAGTCGTCATTCTCTGATGACACCGACACGTATACTACAACAGCCAACCTCACCCTGCGTCTGCTTGGCGAACCCGTGGAGCTCGACGGCAGAAAATATATAGGCGTGATGTCGGGCTATGACTCCGACGCGATGGGGGAATATACGGAGACGGAATATATCCTTTCGGCCGACGTGTCGGGCAACGATGCCGACATAACCTACACACACCTCGCCACCGGCGAGACATGGCAGGCGACCCTCTCCTACTCGCCCGAGTCAAGGGAATTGACACTCCACGACGCACGGATGATTCAGAAAGGTCCATATTCCGCTTCTGATGATAGCCCGGCCACCGACGATATGCCCAAATACATGTTCACCGAGAACATGACCCTCAACCGGGTATCCCCGAGTGCTCCCGGAGAGCCGACCACCGACAACACCGTGGCCAAGACACGCTATGCCACCTACTACACCCAGGAGATAAAGGAGGAACCCGACGAGACCTTCGCCTATGACACATATCTGCGGATGCTCTCAGCCGACGGGAAGACCGACCGCGAGGTGATGAACATCGTATCGCGGATCGATGACGCCTGGGTGACTCCCGACGGCAACGGTCTCGCGCTCGTCACCTGGGAGGGTGGTACCGACCTCCAGGATCTCACCCTCTTTGTCATTGACGGGCTCGGCACAGTCAGGACCATCACCTCGGTAAACGGCATGACCGCACACCCCATCTACATAGACATTGACCTGAACGATCCCAAGGTCCGCAGCGATCTTGAGAAAAGCATTCCCTCAATCACACGTGAGGGCAACCGCATCAAGGTGTATGACCCACACTATGAGCAGACTGTATATTATGACATGTACGGCAACCTGATGCCGTAAGACCGACGCCACTCCCCGCCTGAAAATAAAGTGACAGAATTATAACAAAAAACTGAAAACCGATTTACGGTTTTCAGTTTTTTATTATAATTTTGCGCTTCGGTGACGGACATGCCTATTGTATCACCGACCGACCGGACAATATGGAAAAGACTGATTTGAACGACGAACAGTATACGCGTCTTCTTAACGCCGTTTTCAGGATTCTGCTTGAGAAAGGGCCCTCGCACACGACAATGGACCTGGTGGCTGCACGTCTGTCCATGTCGAAGCGTACCCTCTATGAGATTTTCGGAAGCAAGGACGACATGCTGCGCGACGTTATGGACTATCAGAACCAACTTCACCGCCGGGAGATGGAATCAATATTCCATTCCACCGGGAATGCCATGGAGGCCATGGCCAAGGCCATGACGTACATTCAGAAGACATTCGAGAGTGTCGACGTGTCCTTCTTCCGCGACATGGACAAGCGCTGCCGCCACCTGCGTAATGATTACGACGGCCGAATGAGCGAGCTCAACAATCAGCTCGGCCTTGTATTCGCGTTAGGGATACGGCAGGGAGTCTTCCGCAAGGGCATCGACTACGACCTGCAGCTCAGGCTGCTACGCGTGCAGATGGAGTCGCTTAAACGGATGGAGGAGTTTTTTCCGCCCGAGATCACGCTTGCGCAGGCCTACAGCGCGATAGCCCAGGGTTTCCTGCGCGGCATAGCGACTCCACAGGGAATCGAGATACTTGAGGGCATGATCAATGACAGACATCAATAGGCCGTGACGCCTGCGTCACGGTCAAACTACAGGAAAAACAACATAACACAGATAGAAATTCTCGGAAAATGAAACTTACCAGAATTCTCATGACGGCTATGGCAGCCGCCTGCGGCATGCATGCCGCATGGGCGCAGACCACCACCGACACCCTGCGCCTCTCGCGCGAGGAGTGCGTGGCGATCGCCCTCGAGGAGAGTCCGACCGTCAAGGTCGCCAATCTTGAGGTCAAGCGAATGGACTATTCCAAAAAGGAGGTCCTCGCCAACCTCTTTCCCAGCATCGACTTCACAGGCGCCTACCAGCGGAGCATAGAGCTCCAGACGGTCAGCATGAACATGGGCGGCCAGTCACAGCAGTTCAAGATGGGTACCGACAACGTATGGAACTTCGGCTTCTCGGCCGCAATGCCGCTCGTCAACGCATCGCTGTGGAAATCGATCAATCTCAGCGACACTCAGATTCTGCAGAGCCTCGAGAGCGCACGCGCCTCGCGTCTCGACCTTGTCAACAACATCAACAAGGCCTACTACGCGCTCATGCTCGCCATAGACTCGCGGGAGGTGATAAGGCAGAACTACGATCTGGCCAAGTTCAACGCCGACCTCTACCAGAAGCAGTTCGCGGCCGGCACAGCCTCGGAGTATGACGTGCTCCGAAGCTCGGTGCAGGTGACCAACATTGAGCCTGAGCTGCTGCAGGCCGACATCTCGGTCAAGCAGTGCCAGCTGCAGCTCAAGGTACTCATGGGCGTTGACAAGGATATGGCCGTAATGCCCACTACTGACCTCTCCGACATGAAGCGCGAGATGTACGGATATACCCTCGGGAATGACCGATCGCTCGCCCGCAACACCAGCCTGCGCTCAATCGACCTCAGCCGCAAGCTCGCCGAGCAGAACGTCACCCTTCAGAAGATGGCCTGGGTACCGTCGCTCGCCGCGACCTTCAACATCAACTGGAACGCCATGAGCAACGGCAACGCCCTGCGCAACCAGCAGTTCAACCCCTACTCGACAGTCGGACTGGCCCTGCAGGTTCCCATCTTCGCCGGCGGAAGCCGCCTGCAGAAAGTCCGCCAGGCACAGTTGCAGGTCAAGGAGATTGACCTGCAGCGCGAGAATCTTGTCAACTCCCTCAACATGCAGGTTGACCTTGCCGTAGACAACATAGACCGTCAGGTCAAGCAGATAGCGTCGAGCGAGGAGGGCATGCGGCAGGCAGCAAAGGCCCTCGAGATCATGCAGAAGAGTTTCGAGATAGGTGCCGCAACATACCTCAACCTGCGCGACAGCGAGCTGGCCAACACCTCGGCCCGCCTCTCATATCTGCAGTCAATCTATAACTATCTCGTGTCGACAAGCGAGCTCGACACACTGCTCGGCAAGGAAGATGCCCTCGGCATCCCGGCCGAGTCCGAATCAAACCGATAATAATCAACCGTTATGAAAAAGTATATAGTCTATCCGCTATGTCTTGCCGCGCTCGCCCTCACGGCCTGCTCGGGCAAGGATGAGAAGGCCGGCAAGAAGGAGGCCGAGGAATCGGTTCCAACCGTAAAGGTCGAGACCGTGGACTCGCGTGTCGTCGACCAGCTCGGCACCTACACCGCCACCGTCGAGGCCCAGATCGTCAACAACATCTCGGCCAACATGCCCAACCGCATCAAGCAGATCCTCGTAGACGAGGGGCAGCGCGTGGGCGCCGGCCAGCGTGTCGCAGTGCTCGATGACGTCAACACATTCAGTTACGAGACCCAGGTCAACAACGCCAAGGCAAATCTCGAGAACGTGCAGGTCAACTATAACCGCGCCGTAGAGCTCCTGAAGATAGGCGGAGGTACCAAGCAGCAGGTCGACGCCATGGAGATCCAGCTCATCAACGCCCGCAATGCACTTGCCCAGGCCGAGCGCGCGCTGCGCAACGCCCGCGAGAATACCGTGCTGACATCGCCCATATCGGGCGTCGTGACAGCCCGCAACTATGACCCGGGCGACATGACCGGAAACCTCCCCATCGTGACCGTGGCCCGCATTCAGCCCGTCAAGATCGTCATCAACGTGACAGAGAGCGAGCTTCCCCGCGTCCATAAGGGTATGCCCGCAGAGATCAGGTTCGACACCTACGGCGACGACCAGTTCAAGGGCACTGTCAGCACGATCATGCCGACCGTCGACCCGCAGAGCCGCACATTCGGCGTCGAGATAACCCTCGCCAATGCCGACGGACGCGTGCTGCCCGGCATGTTCGGCCGCGTAACCCTCAACCTCGGCAAAGCCGACCGCGTGGTCGTGCCCGACAAGGCTGTCGTCAAGCAGCAGGGATCTGGCAACCAGTATGTATATGTCTACAACTCCGACGGCACCGTGTCGTTCAACCAGGTGCAGCTCGGACGCCGTCTCGGCGACGAGTATGAGCTTCTGTCGGGCGTCGAGCCCGGATCTAAGGTAGTCATCAACGGCCAGTCTAAACTCGCCAACGGCGTTAAAGTCAAGATTGCGAAATGAGTCTGTACGGATCAGCAGTTAAAAGGCCGATCACCACGCTGCTCTGCTTCGTGACGGTGATCATACTGGGACTCTTCTCCCTGGCCAAGCTTCCTATCGACCTCTACCCCGACATCGACACGAACACCATCATGGTGATCACGATGTATCCGGGCGCGAGCGCCAAGGATATTGAGCAGAACGTGACCAAGCCCCTTGAGAACACGCTCAACTCCGTGGAGCACCTCAAGCATGTGACCTCGACATCGCGCGAGAACACGTCGGTCATCACACTCGAGTTTGAGTATGGCTACGACATCGACGTGCTCACCAACGACGTGCGAGACAAACTCGACATGGTGCAGTCGTCGCTCCCCGACGATGTGATGAACCCCATCATCTTCAAGTTCTCGACCGACATGATTCCTATCTGCCTCCTCTCCGTGCAGGCAGACGAGAGTATGCCGGGCCTCTACAAGATTCTCGATGACAACGTGGCCAACCCGCTGGCACGTGTCGACGGTGTCGGCACGGTGTCGATATCGGGTGCCCCGAAGCGCGAGGTACACGTATATGTCGACCCGGCCCGTCTCGAGGCATACAACCTCTCGGTCGAGCAGGTATCGAACGTGATCGGCGCCGAGAACCGCAACGTGCCGGGCGGCTCGTTCGATATCGGCTCCAACACCTACGCGCTCCGCGTGCAGGGTGAGTTCGACTCCACTTCCCAGCTAAAGGATATCCCCGTGGGCAGTTACGCCGGCAAGATAGTCTACCTGCGCGACGTGGCCCGCATAGAGGACACTCTCGAGGAGCGCACCCAGCAGACCTACAACAACGGCAAGGAGGGCGCGATGATCATCATCCAGAAGCAGTCGGGCGCCAACTCGGTCGAGATATCGAACAAGGTGATGAAGATGCTGCCTCAACTCGAGAAGAACCTTCCCTCTGACATCAAGATCGGCGTCATCGTCGACACCTCCGACAATATCCGCAACACCATCGCCTCACTGGTCGAGACAGTGCTCTACGCCCTGCTCTTCGTCATGATCGTGGTGTTCCTCTTCCTGGGACGCTGGCGAGCGACCATGATCATCGTCATAACGATTCCTGTCTCGCTGATCGCCTCGTTCATCTATCTCTACGCAACGGGCAACACCCTGAACATCATCTCGCTCTCGGCGCTCTCCATATCGATCGGTATGGTGGTCGACGACGCGATTGTGGTGCTTGAGAACGTCACGACCCATATCGAGCGAGGCGCCGACCCTAGGCAGGCCGCCGTGCATGGCACCAATGAGGTGGCCATCTCGGTAATCGCCTCCACACTGACGCTGATCGCCGTGTTCTTCCCGCTGACGCTCGTGACCGGCATGACCGGTGTGCTCTTCCGCCAGCTCGGCTGGATGGTGACCATCATGATGATAATATCCACCACCTGCGCCCTCTCTCTCACCCCAATGCTCTGCAGCCAGTGGCTGCGTCTGCGCAAGGAGGACCAGGGCAAGCAGAAGAAGAAAAACTGGTACACACCCATCGAGCATGCCCTCGACAAGTTTGACAACGGCTATGCCGGACTTCTCCACAAGGTGGTGAGCCACCGCGGACTGACCATCATCATCTGTCTGGGCATCTTTGTCGGCTCCCTGTTCCTGATGAAGGGCGTCGGCACCGAGTTCATCCCGACGCAGGACAACTCGCGTATTGGCGTAAGCCTTGAGCTTCCGATAGGATCTCGCGTGGAGTACGCGCAGGAGGTGACAGGCCGCCTCGACTCGCTCTGGCGTGCGAAGTACCCCGAGATCAAGGTGTCGAACTATACGGTCGGCCCGGCAAGCTCGGACAACACTTTCGCCTCGCTCTCCGACAATGGCGCACATATCATCTCAATGAACATAAGCCTCATCAGCCCGACCGAGCGTGACCGCGGCATCGTCGAGATCGCCGACGAGATGCGTCACGACATCGACACGATGTTCCCCGACTTCAAGAAGGCCCAGGTCAATGTTGGCGGTGGTCGTGGTGCCGGAATGGGAGGACAGTCGACCGTCGACTTCGAGATCTACGGCTATGACTTCGACGAGACCGACAAGGTGGCCCAGGCCCTCAAGCAGATTCTCGCCGGCATCAACGGCACCGCCGACATCACAATCTCGCGCTCGGACTATCAGCCCGAGTATCAGGTCGACTTCGACCGCGAGAAACTCTCGATGTACGGTATCAACCTCCAGACGGCTGCCTACTATCTGCGCAACCGCATCAACGGCGCGACAGCCTCGCAGTTCCGCGAGGACGGTGAGGAGTATGACATCAAGGTGATGTATGCCCCCGAGCACCGCACGCAGATCTCCGACATCGAGAACATCATGATATACACAGCCACAGGCCAGGGTGTCCGCCTCAAGGAACTCGGCACGGTTGTGGAGCGTTTCACTCCTCCCACCATCGAGCGCAAGGACCGCGAGCGCATCATCACGGTGTCGGCTGTGGTAGACGGCGTGCCGATGAGCCAGGTCGTGGCTGACGCCCAGGCCGAGATCGACAACATGGACCTTCCGGCAGGTATCACCATCGGTCTCGCCGGAACATACGAGGACCAGCAGGATTCGTTCTCCGACCTCTTCATGCTCGGCATCCTTATCATCATCCTTGTCTACATCGTGATGGCCGCGCAGTTCGAGTCGTTCACCTACCCCGGCATCATCATGACCTCACTGCTGTTCGCCTTCTCGGGTGTCTTCCTGATACTCTGGCTGACGGGCCACACGCTGAACGTGATGTCGATGATCGGCGCCATCATGCTGATCGGTATCGTGGTGAAGAACGGTATCGTGCTGATCGACTACATCACGCTCAACCGCGAGCGCGGCATGTCGATACGCCGGGCCGTGATCGATGGCGGCCGGTCGCGTCTGCGTCCTGTGGTGATGACCACGCTCACGACAATCCTCGGTATGGTGCCGATGGCTGTCGGATCGGGCGAGGGCGCCGAGATGTGGCGCCCGATGGGTGTGGCCGTGATAGGCGGTCTGACGTTCTCGACGATCCTGACACTGCTCTTCGTGCCTGTGCTCTACTGCGTGTTCGCCGGCAACGGCATCAGGAACCAGCGCAAGAAGCACCGCAATGCGCTTGAGGCCAAGGCAGCAGAGGCTGCCGAGGAAAAGTCTAACTCGATTAAAAGTTAAGAATCATGCAGGCAATATTCATAGCATATGACCTCGCGCATCACGAGAAAGTGATCGAGGCGCTCAACGCCACCTCGTGCCGTGGCTACACATCATTCGGCACCGTGCAGGGGCGCGGGTCGAAGACCGGCGAGCCGCACTTAGGCACGCATGCGTGGCCGTCGCTCGCATCGGCGATGCTGACCTTTGTCGACGACGCCAAGGTCGATAATCTTCTGGCGCGTCTCAAGGCGATCGACGAGGAGAAGCCCAAACTCGGGCTCCGCGCCTTCGTCTGGCCGATCACCCGGACCATCTGAGCGCTCCATTCGGCGGCAAAAGAATAGTATGAAAGACTGTAATGATGTGTGAGGAATGCATATTATGGCTTACTGTAGCATATTATGGCTGCCGGATGCATACTGTGGCTAAGCGAAAGAACCATTTTTTACGGATTTAATTTTGAGGGCAAAGTTATTTTTAGTAACTTTGCCCTCACATTTGCGCACGTGGCGTAATTGGTAGCCGCGCCAGACTTAGGATCTGGTGTCTTACGACGTGAAGGTTCGAGTCCTTTCGTGCGCACCCCGTTCCATCCCTCGGCCCACTCCGGGCCGGGGGATTTCTGTTTTCAACTCTATTAATGGTTAGTTTTACAGAAATTCCTGTAGTGTCTCGTGATACATGTTGCCGTAGTTTGAGACATTATAGATTCTTGGATGAGAACCCTTTGTTCCCCGCACTGTCTTGTAATAGAGTTCACGCAAGGTAATGTCGGGATTGGCGGTGACCTCATCGCGGAAAGTCCGGGTAAAGCCGTTGGACAGCCAGACACTCAATGTATTATCGAACATGTCGGCCTTTGAGGTCTCATTGGCATGGGCGGCGGTAAACACCAGAAGCCCGGGTATTCCCTCGCAGGCTTCCCCGATGGTGCCGGAGTAACATGCGTCAAGAACAAACAGGAATTTTCTGTAGCGGCCCTCAGACTGGAGATTGCTGATAAGATGCTTCATATCCCTGCCGTAGACATTCGTCAGAGACCCCCACATCAACGTGTTGCCGCCCCCATGTCCACACCAGATCATAATGATATTGTCATCAGCCCCGGGATCAATGACTTCCTTCAGTCGCTCGGACTTCCTTCCGCTCATGATGTCCCTGAGATCAGATACGGAGATGTCCGAGAGGTGATAGTCAACCCTCACATCATGATACAGGTTCTCGCCATCAGGTGTCACCCTCACCTCTCCCGGTCTGATATTAAGCGGATTGTTGGCTATATTGTCCTCCATGATGAGGATTATGTGGTCATCATCATATCCATTACTTTTCAGCAATTGATAGAACGCCAGGGCATCAGCCTGATGCCGATAATTCACCCAGGTATCTGACGCGCCGACAACAACCGCATACCTGCTGTTGAGCCGAGGATAGTGGAAGTCCTTCTGGTTGGGGTCGAATGATTGCTGATGGGTCGAGACCCACTCCCAAGCCTGTTCTGTGGAGATACTTCCATCCGCACCGTTCAGGGTCAGATACTCGATAGTTGTGAACCGGCCGTTATCCAACAGCCAGTGTGCGTAATAAGTACCGGCGACGCTGTTGTGAAACTTGGCGTCCCATGTCCAGTCGCTTGACACGCCGCGAATATCGGGATTACCGCCTGCCGCAAGCCGGGAGAATGTCTGCTGTAAGTCTGCGGCTGTCCACCCGTCGCACACGTCACCCTCGCGACCGTCAACAACACGCATTATGGCATCGTTGAGTGTCTCATTCTCCTGACGGGAGAAGATGGAGAATGCCGCAAGCATCAGGGCATCGTACAACTGAGCCTCTCCGGCTGCCGGTTCGGCGCCAAATCTGCCGATATACGCCGAGAGCCACCCGCTTCGTGGATCCGCGGCCGGACTGACACCCTCATATATCATATTCCTGAGTTTTCCCTTCACACCCGGCACATTGACAATGTCCGAGCAAAGAATCTCCGGAAATTTCAGATATTCATGTGTCTTCAATCCCGCCTTCAACCTTCCTATCTCTGCATCGAGTGCCTCGACATAAGCAATGGAGGATGGCGCGAGAATAACCGACTTGTTATACCAGTTCTTCTGACCGTTAAGCTGATTGACTACATTGACAATGTCTGCTTCAGAATGACAGATGAAAGTTTCATCCACTGTAAGATTCAGCTCGATGGCCTGATAAGAAAACCAATCGTTGAATGACCTGCCATACTGGTCATCAGTTGTTATCAGTGCCACGTGTTCCCTGCCGCCGAGTTTCGCCTCGGTCAGCAGTATCTCGCTCTGGGTAATGTCACTCTGGGTGAGGAACCAAAGGCCGTTATGCCCCCCGAAGACCCGCTGTAGCTCAGTGGCTGTGACAGTAGGCAGAAGCATCGGGAGCCGCCCCTCGATCTGCTGGGCGACGGTATATGCCTTTGCTGACGAATATGGCCCGACAATCAGGTCATACTCTCCACTTTTAGCCATGACACTTGCCGTCTCAGCGAGATCCGGCTTCGCCTCGTCAATCCAATCGATATCCAACGCTATCCGTTTAGCCTGACCGACCTGCGCTTTGGATATGTTGTCGAGGGCCCAAGAAGCAGTCGCTTTCCAGTTAGCCGACATTTCCTGCGGGCAGATCACAGCGATGCGGTGTCGGACGGTCTCGGCCGATTCATGTTCGTACGGCTCGTCGCCATGACATGCAGCCAACAGCAAAACCGCTACAACGGGAAGTAGCCGATTCAGCAATTTAATGAGTTTTTTCATACTCTGCCTCCTTTTTTACAGCATCGTCATAATTGGCGTCATAGATCTCCTGCCAATATAGCGGGTCATCATAATAGTCTTCCCATATGTCGTTTATTTCATAGAACAATGTGCTTAGCCGCACGCTTGCCTTGCCGCCGTCCATGCCGTAACCAGTATGCCCGGAGATATTTTCCCCGGCAATCCAGCGCGACACATAATCCTTTACCACAGAGCGCACATCCATTACTACAGAGAAGGGTACTCTCTTACTGAAAAGAGAACAATCCACATCCATGCCGGCAATGAGCATCAGCACAAACGGCGATTCACGCGAGAATTTATATATCCCGGCATTGCTTCCGCCGGCAAGTGGGAAAAAGAAATCATCCTGATATTCTCCTGCTATGCGGTAAGCTGCGTCCGGCATCGACCAGCCGGAAAATGTGTCGCTCAGGGAATGAGTGACTACCGTACCGTCAGGACAGTAATTCCTGTAGCCATCCATAAAACCGGCAATAGCCTCAGCCGAAGTCCTGTCTCCTTTCTTGCCCTCAATGATATGAACGGTCTCCGAGTCCCTTGCGAGGCAGCCCGAGAGATAGCCGGTGCCATAACGGGAGATGCGGAATGAGGCTACGCCCGGAGGCAGATCCTTGCCGTCATTCTCAAACAGAAGCACGGATTTGACATCAGATGGCCTGACATTTGACACGATAGCGGCATACTCCGCATCAGGCAATATCAGGAGGCGGCGATTATTGCTTTCATCATCCGACCATCTGCGCATATATTCCCCGGCCTGCTCCAAAGTCTTAGGGCGCAACAGCGACACCTCAAGACCCGAGGCGCTTGCCGCGTCCAACACTCCTGCCAGCGCCTCGTCATTATAACCGTTGTCGCCAAGGCCCGAAAGTGGCGTTATGACCGTAATGTCAGCGCAAACATGGTCATCCATATGAGCCGGCTCATCCTCCCCGCCACAGCCGGCCGGAAGGATGAGCAGAAGGGGTAGAATCATTAGTGTCCACTAAAAAATCATAAGAGTACTTTGAAATTATTGAAATTCAA
>WGUO01000045.1 GCA_014867205.1 Muribaculaceae bacterium
ACTCTAAAACAACTTGTCGCTGCTTTGTCTTGTAGCAAAATTTCAATGTTCTCTTGCGCCTCGGTCTCGCTTTCCCGCCGCCCCTTTCGGCTTGGCTTTCGGCGTTGTCATTTCCGATTTGCGATTGCAAAATTAGTGCAAAAACCCACGCTGTGCAAATTTTGTTGAGACATTTTTTGAATTTTGGCAGTTTTATCCATACATCTGCTTGCAGTTCAATTGAATCAATATTTGTTAAAATAGATTTAGTTATGTTAATATAAAGGAAGCAAAGTCAACTCCCCGGGACTGCGGATTACTCCCTGCAGTCGCAACACCCAACATAAGACGACGCAAATAAGTCAGAGGTCAGAGTTATGAGGGGAGAATAAGTCAGAGGTCAGAGTTATGAGTGACGAGGTTGATAAGAAGTAAGAAGTAGGAAGTTGGAAGAAGGATAAAAACAAAGGGCGCCTCGAAAAGCGACCTCTATACTTTAAACCTAATGTCACTAAAATAACGGCTTGTGATAGTACCTGTGCGGGAGTCTGAAAAGACTCCGACCATGACCAGCCGGGTACACGACGGCGGAATGCCCGGCGCATGCCGGAAAAGCATTCCGTCGTCGTGTACCCGGTAATCGGAGAGATAATATGTGTCTGACAAGACACTTCATTAAACCACGAGGATTCTGCATTCTCATTCTTCGGAACTGTAACGAGGTGTCTTGTCAGACACATGCGTTATTATCGCCAACCGGGCACACGAACCGGGGAAATGCTTTCGCAGCGGAGCTGCGGCATTTTCCCGGTTCGTGTGCCCGGCTACTCATGGTCGAGGTCTTTACAGACCTCCGCACAGGTAAGACTATACGGTTATTTTAGTGACATTAACTTTAAACCCTAACTTAAACCCTAAACTGTAAACATCCTCGGAAGGAAGATGATCAGGCCGACGGCGACGGAGGCGATGACGAAGAGGAGGACGGCTCCGGCGGCGACGTCTTTGGCGGCGCCGATCAGGGGGTCGCGCTCACGTGTGACGCGGTTGGCAAGCCGCTCAATGGCCGTGTTGAAGGCCTCGGCCATCAGCACGCCGCCGATACATATAAGCACCGCGCACCATTCCCAGGGCTCTATCGAGAAGATGAAGCCGCAGGCCACCACGCAGACCGTGGCCAGCAGGTGTATCCGGGCATGTGCCTCCTCGCGGAACATACGCATGATGCCCGCTCGGGCACACCGGAACGCATCAGCCCGTTTTTTCCAATATCCACTCATAACGATATCCTTTTAGCCCCCAATATTGAAATATACTCTCCTAAACTCACCTGCCGAAGTAAATTATCTTCAACCCACAAATTTAATTCGGGCCTACACACAGCTGTCAGCCTCAGAATTCGAATGAGGCGTAGACGCCGATTGAGGTGCCGTCGGTGACGGGCGAAATCTGAAGGTTGTGCTTCTTGGCGAAAGGCCGCGTGAAGATGTAGGAACTTCCGGCACCGATCGCCGCACCGGCAAGCACATCGTACCAGTAATGTTTCTTGGCGAAGCACCTCCCCCACCCCACATATGTGGCAAGCGCATAGGCAGGTGCTCCGAAGGCCCATCCATAACGCCTCTGAAGATAGGCAGCCGTTGCGAATGTCACGGCAGTATGCCCCGAAGGAAAGGAATGGAGATCTGACCCGTCGGGGCGTCGCTCCTTGACGGTGTACTTCAGCAGGTAAGTCACGCCGGCGGTGACAGCCGCCGCCTCGACACCCTGAATGAGGCCCTTCCAGTCCTTCATGACCAGAGTGCCGACCAGCGCGGAGGCCGGCAGGGCTATAGCGAGCACGTCGGTAGACACCTTGACGCCCTTCTGGGCGTCGGTGCGATGAAACTCCGGCTGCTCCGCGGCCATGGGAAACGCTCCCGCAGCCACGAGCACCAGCATAAGTATGGCGATAATCCTATTCATTAGGGTTTAAGGTTTAGGGTTTAGAGTGTGAGATTTCGCATCTCATCACTCATAATTCATCATTCATCATTATCAATAATCCCAGTCGAACGAGAACTGGTCGACATAAAGTGTCGAGCCGTCGCCGCCGGTGAAATAGTCGCCATACTTCGACGCCGTGCAGGTAATCTGCAGATAAGCCGGCACAGCCGAGGTGTTGCGGTAGTTAAGCTTTATCTCGAAAGGCTGGAAGCCGGTCTGATTGCCGCTGAAAGTCAACTGACCGTAAGCGACGATATAGTCGGCATTCCCGTCGAACAACTGCCGGTTCTTGGGGTTCGTGCGGATCTCATATGGGGCTGTCCAGTCAGTCAGAGCCACATAGATCTGACAGGAATCGGGACGTCCCTTGTAATCGGCAAACTCCGAAGATGCGTGGCTGATATCGGCAGCTGTATACTGCATATAGCCTCGCAGCACGGTAGGACGAAGTTTCCAGGGCCGGCCGAAAGCGAGGACACCGTTGGTGATATCCGTCCGCACATACACACCGGTGAAGATTGAGCCCGACCCGAGTTTTCCAATCGGTCCACCTAAGCCAACGAACTTCGACTGGCAGCAGGCAGACTTACCAGAGCCTGTGGCCGTATGGTCGGAGGGAGAAGTCAAGTTTATCCCAACAGTCCATGAGCCACGGTTTCCGGTGTCCCAGTATCTGTCGTCGTCAGCATCCCAGGGCTGCCACATTCCGGCGGAAGTCTTGCTCCACTGCTCGAAGTCGCCGTCGGGGATGTCGGCAGTAGCCTCAGTGGTGACACGCATCTCATTGCCATAGTCGGTGCCCGAAACGGTGCGAACCGCATATTCGGTCAGCGGCTCGAGGTGCGGGATATAGCAGGAGAATACTCCCTGAGTCTGCGTCACCAGTTCGGCGGGGACAGGAATCCACTCCGTGTCGCCCACCTTGCGGTACTCGAAACCGTTTGTAACGTCAGAGGGGCCCGTGCCGTAAGCCCAGATGACCTTCGACCAGGCGTCGACCTGCGTCGTGTTGACAATTGACTCGCTGAACTGCGCATAGATAGTCCAGATCTCCGTGCGGCCATAGGCTGTCACCTCGACCCGCAGCGGATAAGAGAGGTCGAGAGGACCCGGCACAAGGTCGGGCATCATCGTCGTCATGCCGGCGGGGCCGAGCTTTACCTTGAGCAACTCAAGTTGCGAGAGATCGGTGCCCTCGGGCATGTTGACTATGACGCGGTGGCCGACCGGATCGACTACACTCGCGCCCAACTCACCCGACACCTCGAAATAACGCTCTATCTCCTGTATGGCGTTGATCTGCCACGTATAGTCCTGAAAACGCGATAGCGTGACGAAGAGCGGCTCGGAGA
Source organism: Muribaculaceae bacterium (assembly GCA_014867205.1). GTDB lineage: Bacteria > Bacteroidota > Bacteroidia > Bacteroidales > Muribaculaceae > Lepagella. The sequence goes on from WGUO01000045.1 coordinate 3,318, forward strand.
GGTTGTATGTGCCGTCGAGCAGATTCGGGTCAGAAGTGCCGTCGGGCGAGATGACATACTCTGAGAAGCGGACATTCTCGATATCGGTGGTCTCGTCGAGATAGACATTGACCTCGAAGGCGATCGAGTCGATATATGCGTCGCGGCTCTGGCCCTCGGCCGCGATGGCCCGGATCATCTGCGGGATGCGGGGATAAGGGATGTCATTCTTGATGCAGCACTGCAGCAGCAGGGCCGCGGCAGCGATGACCCACACACGCGCGAATCCGCGCAATCTACTTGCAACTGACATGACTATAGGGTGACGGCGATGCCGAAATTGATGTTGAATATATTGAAGCGGAAATTTGCGCCCGACGAGAACCGGTTGCCCGTCGGCTCATTTTCCTCACGCTGTTTCTCATTTTTGAAATAGAAGCCGAACACGCCGAACGAGACATGGAACGCCACATTCTTCATAATGAACACCTGGACGCCCGGAGAGAAGTTCAGCCTGGTCTCCATCGAGGTAGTGTATGTGGTTCGAGGCTCGCCTGCATAGGGACGGCGGAACTCGCTGTTGCCCGACTGGAACGAGAGTTCCACCTCGTTGTAGACGCCGAAGCGGCCACGTCGCGACAGACCTATATACTGCGAGAACGTGAACGCCGCCGAATAGGACTCCGCACGGTACATGACGTCGCTGAGCGAGAAGCCCATGTCCTCCATGATGTCGGCGTTGAACGAGTCGACGTTGCCCTTGGCGCTGTAATAGCCGAACTTCAGGCCGACGGCCATATTGTTGCGGATGAAATACTGCACATAGGGCTTGATCGAGAAGGCGTGGGCCGAGATGTCGATGTCACTGAGCAACCCGAACACGTCAAGGTCCTCCGTGCCGATCTCACCATAAGATGCGGTAAGGCCGATCGACCAGACGCCACGCGGTATATACAGGAAATTGAAGAGGCCGCGGTCGTAGCGGCCGAGGTTGATCGAGCGGAGCACCATGGGCACGGTGTCGCCCTTGTAAACCGTAAGTTCGTCGGGGTCGAGGCGGTTCATGTCGTCGACCACACGTGAATGGCCGTCGAGCAGGCGGATGACATCCGACTGCAGCGAGTCAGGCACAAAGATATACTTGCCTGCGGGCACAGCCTTCGCGACGCTGTCGCAGCCCGGGACACTGTCGGCGGCAGCGGCCGAGAGCCCGGCGGCCGACGCCGGCACCGGCAGAAGCGCCAACACCCAAACGGCCAGCACAGGCAGAATTTCATTCAGATGTCTCATATATAGAAGGTGGTGCCGAAGGTTATACTGAAAAGGTTGATGCGGAAATTGGCCGACTTGGAGTGACGGCGCGAATGATAGATCTGATCGTTTACGCTGTGGGTGGTGCGGTAGCTGAAACCGAGCACGCCGACATTGACCTCCATCGCCGACCAGTTGGAGAGGAACACCATCAGGCCCGGCACGATGCCGATGTCAAGCGAGAAGTTGGTCTCGTAGGTGCCCGTCAGGTCTGAGCTGACGCCACGTGTCAGTTTCGACTGACCGCCGCCGAGCTCGAGCTGGATCTCGTTGAAGAATCCGAAGCGGCGCGAATGACCGAGAGAGAAATAATTGCGATAAATGACTGTGGCGTAATAATTGTGGGCCAGCGAATAGATATGGTCAAGGTTCATGTCTGTCTCCGAGTCGAGCACGAGGTCGGTGTTCCCGAGCTTGGCGAGCGACCGGGTATAGGAAAACTTGAGACCGATGGCCATGTCATTGCGGAACGCGTAGGCCAGCATGGGCGAGACACGAAACGAATAAGTGTCAGCGTCGATGTCCTCGAAGATCAGGAACTGATAATTGTTCTGATTTGACTGAGAGTAGGAAAACGAGATACCTGTGATCCACTGGCCCCGGGGTATAAACACATTCGACTCGATGTCGCGCTCAAAAAGCATGACACGCGTAGACTCATGAATAGAGTCTATCATCTCCGGCGTAATGTGTGGCACATCGGAAAAATGAGAATCCTGCGCCGAGGCATTTCCGGCCGAGTCGGGCTTGGCGAGGCTCAGTGTCTCCTTAATCCTCTGTTGCTCCACAAGCTGCGACTCGAGGGCCGAGACCTGCTGACGCAGCGAGTCTAAGTGCGAGCCGATACGCTCTATATGCCGGCTTATGGAGTCAGTGCCCGCGACGACAGGCGCGGAGGCCGGCGGGGCCGTGCCGATAACAGAAGATTGACTCCGGGCGGGAAAACCGCCCAGAGTCAAAACTGCCACTATTGTCAGGTATCTGAATAGATTACTCATATATCAGCTCAAAATCGTCAAGATACATCACGCTGCTCGAAGAGCCTGAGAAATAGTCACCATATTTCGAGGCCGAGGCAACGATAACGAGGTGCGTAGGACGCTTGGTCTTGGCACGCTCATTATAGGTAAACGGAATGTCAACCAGTTGTAGTGCACCGTCGGGACCAAAAGCCTCTGTCCATGTCACCTGACCGTATGCAAGCACCTGCTCATCATCAGGATTGAAGAGTTTGCGGTTGGCGGGATTAGTGCGAATCTCAACCGGGCCAACTGTAAGGGCAACATAAATCTGACCATGGTCATTGCCGTTAGCGAAACCATCGGGACAGAATCCGGCGTTACCATCCTTGATAGATACGTTTGAGCCGGGACGATAATTAGCATATACCCGTACTTTCGTAGGATGGGTACCATTATATTCACGGCCAAGTGACAGCACTCCATTTGTACCATCTGTTCTATCATAATGACCTACGAAAATATTACCGGCTGCCAAAATGCCCATGGCTTCGTTTGATGCAAGACGTGCGCTATACTCTCCAGAATGTCTCATATCTGTAGACTTATTAGTCAAAGTCTTATTGGCTGTCATTGACCCCTCGTTTCCAGAGCCCCAGAATGAAGTAAGTTTGTCTCCGGTAGAACCGGGGAGAATTATAGTTTTAGTGCCCAGCATTGTCTTTGCCGTGTAAGTACTCCAGTCCTCGAAAGAGGCATTGACTATCGAGAACACGCTCTCAGTACTAAATGTCTTAATAACGTCTGAGATGTAGTCGTCTGCAAAGGCTGCATACTCATACACGGTTCCTGCCTTCAATCCGGTCACATTCACAGTATAAGGAATGGCGGTCGTCGCACGAGTGCGACCTGCGCGACGCAGGTGTGAAGACTCGGCAGACGATGCAGAGAACTTGTTCCATTCCGTCTGCCCCCTCTCACGAACGGCAATACCATAATTCGTGGCAAGGCCCTCGTAGTAATTGGCAGTAAGGGTGGCATGCGTAGCACCGATAGCCATAGGGTCGGAGGCCGGGTCGGGAGCAGGTGCTGTTACAACCGGAGGAAGCACATCAATTGCATCTTCTGTGTTTGCGATACGAAGCGAGGCACTACCCTCCTTGTGCTGACCGTCAACGGCACTGAATGTCACACTGTACTCCTGCTCGCTGGCGGGAAGCGCGTCAAGGAACGCCTTGGTGAATGTCACATAAAGCTCGTCAACCTTCACGTCGGCGCCATCCATCGCCGCATCCTTAGACTCGCGACGCTCAACGACGACACCCTTGGCAGAGAGCTCGGAGATGGCGTCGCCCGACAATATGTCGGCATATGAGCCGATGCCGCTGAAGTTGCCGCTCACGTTCATGGCCACCGAACTGAGTCCGAAGAAGCCACGGATATACACGCGGGTATCCTTGAAATCACGCTCGACCGACACAACCTGACCGTCGATGTCGAAGCCGTCGCCACGCACTGCCGGTGCCGGGAAGATCTCGACATCCTCCTCGATAACGGGGATGTCGGCGATGGTGAGGCGGATCAACGCGCCACCCTCGGTGACAGGGCGCTCGTCCTCGCTGAGGGTCATGCAATACTCATGCGCGCGCTGCACGTTCTCAATCTTCCCCTCCTTGGTAAAGGGGGAGCCGTCAGACTTCTTGCCCTCGACCTTGTAACTGAGGTCCTTGTCAGCATTTGGCATCATGAAATATCCCTTCGCACCGTCGGTGATGTTACTCTCGGTAAACTCAAGGAGTCCGCGGGAGTGTGAGAAGGTCACCTTCAGGTCAGTAAGGTTGACGCCAAGCGAACCGGGATCAACAGATACAAGCACATTGGCTATGTTGCACTTGAGGGTAAGCGAGTTCTGTCCCTCGGTGATCTCGAATTTCTCCCAGCCACGGTAGAACTTCTTGTCAAAGGATGCGGATACAGAGTCACCGCTCCATGCCTCAGCCACATACTCGCCGGTGCGCAGACGGATAGACTCGGGTATGTTGTCGAGACCCTTATACTTGCGGATCACGCCCTTGCTGTTCTCGATATACACCACGCACTTCTCGCGGAGGAGAGAAAGCTCATCCTCCCCGATGGCGCGTGTATGCTTGGTCACGTCACCCTTAATATCGGTCGTGATGGTCAGATTACCCTCACCCCTGTCGGCAAACGGCGCCTCCATGGCGCATGAGGGGAGTATAGCCGCCACAGTTAACGCAACAGCCGAACGGGTCAAAAATTTATTTATCCTTTTCATTGCTGTTGGTTTTAAAGTTTGAGTTTTAATGTTTTAGTAGTTGTACCATTGGCATCTGTCACAGTCAATATAAAATGATGCTCGGCCGCTCCAAGTACCTTCATCGCATCTAAGAATCCGGATATGTCTACAGTCACATCCTTCATGCCACCCACATTGACGGGGAACCCAAGACCTCCGAGTGCCTCCACAGATGCCTCAGGAGTATTGACAAGATCCAAATGAGAATCAAGGCCCATTCCTACAAGTTCATCTTTGGTCAATTTAGGGGACTCTATATCACATGTAAACCCTGTGATACCGCCCTCGGCTGAACTGTGTATGTTTATAATGCATGATGTAAGAGTAGATAAATCATTGACATTATCAAGATTTAGTGGTGCCACGCCCTCGATAGTCGGAGCGGGATTTTCGGGCGGCGTGGGGGGATCGGGGTCTTCGCTACTACCCTCGTTGGGACGCTCGCTGTCGTCGAGCAGGGGCTCGTCGCCAAGAGGCACGTTGCGCGTGACGTCTACAACCGTCACGGAGGCGTCTACAGTGACGTCGCCGGTGATGTCGCCGCCAGAACTGCCGCCAGACTCAGGGTGAAGACGGAAAGTAATCTTATAGTGATTGCCCTTCTCGATATTCTGCATCGACTTCGTCTCGACCGTCTGAACGCCGTTGATCTTGCCGTTGAAAGTGGCCACGAGTGTAGTCTCGGCAGTATGGCTGAAATAGCCGGCCTTCTGTGAGTCGGCCTCGGCCTTGGTGAAGTTGAGCGACGAGCTCGAGCCTACCTTCACCTCGACAAACGTTTCCTCAGACATGGCGTTGCGAAGTTCGGAGTCGAAGTCGATAGTCACCTTGATGTTCTCGAGCTTGCACTCGATAGGCTCGATATAGCTTGTGATCTCATAGGGAGTCACCTCGAACGTCTCCGACGAGCCGAGGAAATAGGGACTCTCCCACTCGGCCTGACGAAGCTCGCCATATGTGGCGGTGCATGTGTAGGTACCGGCGGGGAGCGACACCACATCGGGCATCTCGCCATACTTATACTTGCGCACAGGCTCGGAGTGGCCCTGCTGGGTAAAGACCACGGTGAAGTCGTTCAGATCAGCCTCGGCGCGGGTGCGGATGTTCTGCCGCTCCAGACCGTCAGCCTTGATGCTGACCGAGAGGGCCGACTTCAGGATCTTTCCCTCCTCGTCAGACCCGCCGCCGAAGGGATTCTCCTTCGAGCAGCCGCCCGCAAGCAGAGCGGCAGCCAAAAACGGCAATATATATGTTTTCTTCATCTTACTTTCAGAATTTATTATTTTCTTCTTTTACCTTTGGAGCGTGTAGCCTGGTCAGTATAGCCGAGGCGAACATTGCTCACCCAGAGTTGTGAACCTACGCAAAGTGACTTATACTGATTGGCAGCGATTGAATGGTTTCTCGCACTCGTGCTTGACACATCAGCAAGATCCGAAGGAACAGGAACATTGACCGACTGGTTCTTAGTCGATTTGAATCCCACTCGCAGTGAGGAGGCCTTCTTTCCAAAATCCGCGCTTGAATAGTTCAAGGCCACCGTACGTGTTGAAGTGGATTCAGAGGCAGTCAAGTCGATGGATCCGGACGCAAGGACATGACCCGAAGCATCTACCACAGCCACTGTCATGAGTCCTGTCTCACCTGATACGGGAACGTAACGGTAATCAAACAGGACGGACATGGGACGTGAATTAAAAGCCACTCCCTCATCTCGGGTCTCGACGCCCCCTGAATATGAGTACGATCCCAAAAAGAGTTCTCCCGAGGCTTTTGCAGCAAACGAGGCAGGAGCATTTCGGCTGTATCTGTCCCTGATCAGAATGCCATGATCATCCAATGCAGGCGATGCTCCATTATGATCATAAGCGACACTGCGGATAAGGACCGAGCCGTTCTGAGACATGGTGGAAGGAACCATAAACCATGTGTTTTTGTTTGCCGAGGCATCATAACATGTCTTGGCATTGACTGATGCCCATCCGTTAGGCTCATCAACCTGAATGGATGATGTATTCTGATAAGTCCTACCAAGATATTTGTATTTACCGCCGGCGTCAATCGAAGGAATGTTCAGTGTCTGTGAGGTTGCGGAAAAGTTACCATTTGGCACCTGTGCCTCTGTCTCCGTGGTGAAAGCCGGTATGGCTGTGCGGGCTGTCTCATAGGCAGCCTCCATATTCTCGTAGCGTGTGCCGGGGGTCAGGCCGCTGATGGTGATCAGGCCTGAGGCGTCGTCGTGCGAGACGTTGACTGTCGGCACGGCCACATCGTTGTTGTAGAACGTGAGGCGGTTACGGATCTGCTTGGTCTGGACCTCATCCTTGCCCTCGACCTTGAGCACTACCTTGCGTGCGAACGCGTCGGGAGTTATGGTATATTCAGGGTCGGCCATCGTGATCTTGGTCTCGCGCATCTCGTTGCCGATCATCACCTTGACATCAATCTCTGCGCGTGGCATCGGTGCGATACCGAGAACATAGCGGTATGTGAATGTCCCGGCTGCACGGGTGCGCTTGCCACTTGCCGTAACGTCAGTCACGCTCTTGACGGGAGCCTCGATCATACGGTTCTGGGCGTCAGGAGCCTGGAAACGCAACTTATCCTTCACGTCAGAACAGTTGGTGGTGATATCGACAGTAATCTCCGAGGCCATGAACTCGGCTGACTGCTGAGCGGCGGCGAAGCCGAACTCCACAGCCTGCAGTTCGATCGACATCTTGATCGGCTCTGAGGCACGTGTCATCGCGTCGACGGCATGAAGCTCGACCTCATACTTGCCGGCGGGAAGCAACTCGATAAACTTCGAGAGGTTTACGACACCCATCTTGTCGACGTTGCGGAAGAAACCCGATGCGACGACACCCGCCGAGGCAAGCTGCTGCTGCGTGAGGGCGTCTGCATTGACGAGCTCGACCGAGCGACCGAACGCCGGCGAGAAACCATTGTCGGAAACGACATTAAGGGTAGCAGACTTGAGGCCTCCGAAGGCGAACACATGGAACTCCATCTGGTCGGCAGGCGAGGAGTATGTGAATCCGGTATAGGGTGTGCCTGGGGTAAATCCCTTTGGAGTCACCGTTGGCGCAGGCGCCGAGAAGAGCTCGTCGCCAAGCGTAACGTTGACAGTCTCGGCCACGACATCATCGTCAAACACCACATTGAGGGCAAGACCTCCATTTGCCGCGTCACCCTCGACACCGATCGTCACGACATAATGATGACGGGCAACTGCGGTAAACGAGGCCGGCTCGATGGTGACACGCTCGCCCTGCTCATTGGTGAGCGTAAGGTTGAGCTTGACCTCAGAGGGGGCGATATAGGCAGGGCGTGTCTCATTCTGCGCGAAGACCACCCAGTCGTGACCCTCGGTCTGGACAGAGGCACTGTAGGCGGAGAAATTGTCCATGAACTGCGTGGTGTAGCGAATCGAGACCATTGCGTTGGCCAGCGTAGCCACCACGCTTACCGGATTCTCGACTCCGGGAGAGACATGCACGTCGGCCGAGCCCTTGTAATAGGGATTGTCAAAGCCCTCGGTGTCAAGATCGCCGTAAGTGGCCGTCAGCGCATAGTCGCCCATCGGGAACGACTTCTCGCGGTTGAAGGCCTCGACGCCGGTCCAGTTCTTGGAATAGGAGCCGTCGGCCTTGACGAGACTGACGGCAAACCGGTTGCCGTCGGGCACCACGGGACTCACGCCATCGTCGGCGCGCGTCTGCCGCATCACGCGGCCGTCGGTGCTGAAATTCAGATTGATCGCTCCCTCAGAGTCGGAACCGCTCCAGGGACTCTCGTCGCTACACGACGCGAGGCCAAGCGAGCCTGCCGCTGCAAGGAAAAGCAATGTCTTACCAAAATTCCTCATTGTTATGTTGTTTTATGTTATTTTTCGGTTTTGACCATAATCGGTACCGCTGCCAGGAGGGATAGGCCCGACAGAATCAGGTGTCCCGGAATGTTTTCGTTCTATTGACTTCAGGGCGAGATCGGAGTGCAGAATATTTTTGACCTGACACAATTAAACGCCGGAAAGAAATCGTTATCTTAAATAAAGGCGTCTGCGAAAATGCATTGACACATTTTCGACATTCCGCCTATATCGGTACACAAAATTATAATATTTTAGCCGAGTAAAATAATTTTAACACTAAATCGTATTACAATTGCGACAATTTAACCAATAAAAAGTTGAAGTTGTCTAAACTTATTTCGAGATGTTAATGATACAATAAAATAATTAAAATA
>WGUO01000046.1 GCA_014867205.1 Muribaculaceae bacterium
TCGAGTTTATCAACCTATTTTATCAGTTTAGGCTTGCACAAATCATAAAAATATGTTTATTAAAACGCAAAGGACTTCGGGAATGTCCCGTATGGATAAACATTGCGATGCGCAGTCGGTCGACGGTCTCAGGGGCGGTAATGGTAATCGCTTGCTTGGCATAGACATGGCCAAGATCATCGGGCTTGTGATAGTGATGTTGTCTCATACCGACATGTACGGCCTGATTATGCCTGTCGACAATTTGAGCCTGCCGGTATTCTGGATCTGTGCCGGTTACACAACCGTATCGGTCATTTCACTTCGGCGTAAGGCCGTGAAACTTCTTGTGCCATATTTCGTGATGAGCATGCTTTGCCTGCTCTTCACCCGGTTGTGGCGCCACGAGCCGGTTGGGTGGCTTCAGATTGAGGGTGTCATATATGCCCGCGCGTTCATTGGTGCCGGGCAGCCGGGGCCAGGCAATCCGTTCATAATGTCCGCCTATAACAGTGTGCTCTGGTTCCTCCCGTCACTATTCACCGCCTATTGCCTCTATAAGTGCATTCTTGCGGTGCGGAGAGTCAGCATACAGGCCATGGTCTGCCTGTTATGTCTGGTGACTCTTTCTCTTTTGAGGTATCTCCCGGTGCTGTTGCCCTGGAGTATTGACATGGCTTTCTTCTACGCGCCACTGATGTGGCTTGGAGGAATACTTAGACGACAGAATGTGATAGCGCGTGGAGGATGGATTCTGGCGCTCGTGTGCGCCGTGCTTTACGTCGGGTTCAACTATCTGACCGGGCCGACCAACTACTCGATACGCGACTTGGGCGCGATGTGGCCTGCGGCATTGGGATGCGCGGTTACCGGAGTCATGGCGCTAATGTGGGTCTGCAGTCTGTTCGAGGGCACATGGTTTGCAAGGGTCATGTCGAGAATCAACCGTGAGGCCCTCTATATATTCGGCATGCAGCTTGTATTCATCAACCTTGCGGGCGGTGTCTTTGCACACGCTGGCATTCACTCATGGATGCTCCGCCTGCCGTTGCTGCTGATAATATGCTTTGCGGGCGGCATAGCCACCGGATGGTTATACCGCCTCGCTGAGCGTTTCTTGAAAAAACTCCTCGGGCGCCGTCAGAACTCGCTCGAGAAGTGAAAACGGATCTTTGGGAAGTCTGACTGGGCCATCTGCAGCACGTAGTTGGAGTCGGCCAGGAAGACATCGCGTCCCTCCTTGTCGGTGGCCATAAACTGGTGTTTGCGCTTCTTGAAGGCGGCCAGGGCCTCCTCGTCGTCGCTCTCGATCCAGCATGCCTTGTAGAGGCTTATCGGCTCCCATCGGCACTGCGCGCCATACTCATGCAGCAGGCGGTATTGTATCACCTCGAACTGCAGCTGGCCGACCGTGCCGATGATCTTGCGGCCGTTGAACTGGTTGGTGAATATCTGCGCCACACCCTCGTCCATAAGCTGGTTTATGCCCTTGTCGAGCTGCTTGGCCTTCATCGGGTCGGCATTCTCGATGTACTTGAACATCTCTGGCGAGAAGGAGGGGAGTCCCTTGAAATGCAGCAGTTCACCGCCGGTCAGTGTGTCGCCGATCTTGAAGTTGCCGGTGTCGGGTATGCCGACGATATCACCGGGATATGCCTCGTCGACGATATTCTTTTTCTGGGCCATGAAGGCTGTCGGGGCCGCGAAACGCATCATCTTGTCGTGGCGGACGTGACGGTAATATACGTTACGTTCGAACTTGCCCGAGCAGACCTTGACGAAGGCGATGCAGCTCCGGTGGTTGGGGTCCATGTTGGCATGTATCTTGAACACGAAGCCTGTGAAGGCCTCCTCGTCGGGTCGCACCTCGCGCTCCTGGGCCATGATGGGCCGCGGCGAGGGGGCTATCTCCACGAAACAGTCCAGAAGTTCCTTGACTCCGAATGTGTTGAGTGCCGAGCCGAAGAACACAGGCGCCATCTCTCCGCGCAGGTATTCGGCCTTGTCGAAGTCGGGATACACACCCTCGATCAATTCGAGGTCCTCGCGGAGCTTGGCGGCGTTCTCCTCGCCGACAAGACGGTCGACCTCAGGAGAGTTCACGTCTGATATCTCGACGCGTTCGCTCACGGTCTGCTTGGAGGGGGTGAAGAGGTCGAGTCCATGCTCGTAGATGTTGTAGACACCTTTGAACCGCTCGCCCATGTTGATAGGCCATGTCAGGGGGCGCACCCCGATCTTGAGTTCCTTCTCGAGCTCGTCGAGGATGTCGAACGGGTCTCGGCCCTCGCGGTCGAGCTTGTTGACGAATATGATGACCGGAGTGCGCCGCATGCGGCAGACCTCCATAAGTCGGCGTGTCTGCGTCTCGACGCCCTTGGCGGCGTCGACTACGATGATTACCGAGTCCACGGCCGTGAGGGTGCGGAAGGTATCCTCGGCGAAGTCCTGGTGACCCGGCGTATCGAGGATGTTTATCTTGTAGTCGCCATAGTTGAAGCCCATCACCGATGTTGCCACTGAGATGCCGCGCTGCTTCTCGATCTCCATCCAGTCAGAGGTGGCTGTCTTCTTGATCTTGTTGCTCTTTACAGCGCCGGCCACATGGATGGCTCCGCCGAAAAGCAGTAGTTTCTCGGTGAGTGTCGTCTTGCCCGCGTCGGGGTGTGATATTATGGCGAAAGTCCGCCTGCGTTCGATTTCTTTGGTCAGTTCGTCAGACATTGTAGGTTGTATTATGAATTGTGCGTCGGGTGTGCCTGTGGTGTGGGCGGCGTCTAAGCCTTGCCGAGGGCGGCGACGCACTCCTTGAGCGAGTCGCGCCAGTAGGGTATCTCAAGGCCGTAGGCATTCTTTATCTTGTTCTTGCTCAGAACTGAGTAGAGGGGACGGATGGCGGGGGTGGGATAGGCCGAGGTCCGCACAGGCGTTACCTTGACCCTCTTGCCGGTCATCTCGAAGATGGCCTTCGCGAAGTCATACCATGAGGCCACACCCTCGTCGGTGTAGTGGTAGATTCCCGGAGTCCATTTGCCGCTGCGTATTATCGTGTGAATGGCGCGGGCAAGGTCGCCGGCATAAGTGGGAGTCCCTATCTGGTCGGCCACAACGTTTATCTCCGGCTTCGAGTCGGCGAGACCGAGCATTGTCTTTACGAAATTATTGCCGAACTCTGAGTAGAGCCATGCCGTGCGGATTATCATGGAGTCCTGGCAGAAAGAGGTCAGCAGGGCCTCTCCCTCGAGTTTCGTGCGTCCGTAGATGCACTGCGGGTATGGCTCGTCGTTCTCCTCGTAGGGGCGGAACCCCTGGCCCGAGAATACGTAGTCGGTCGATATGTGTATTACGCGTGAGCCATGTTTGGCGGCTGCCTCGGCGAGGTTGCCGACGGCGCCGGTGTTAAGCGTCGAGGCGGAGATCTCGTCGGTCTCGGCCTTGTCGACGGCTGTGTATGCCGCGCAGTTCACGATCACGTCAAACTTATGGTCGCCTAAGAAGCGTTCCACGGCATCATGGTTGGTGATGTCAAGAGTGTCATAGTCGGTGTAGATGGCCTCGATGTCAGGATCGGTGTCGAACTCGCGTCGCAGGCTCGAGCCGAGTTGGCCGCGGCTGCCGGTGATCAGAATCTTCATAGTTCAAGTTCGTTATTATAGTCTTTTTTGTAATAGTCTGCGAGAAGAGCCAGGAATTTGGATATCTGTCGGGAGGCGGCCGTCGTCTCAGGCGAGATCTCCTTGTGCTGCAGGCGCAGCATCAGCAGGCCGTACAGTGCGTCGAAGCATGTCTCGATCTCATCCTTGCGGTTTTCTCCGGCCTTTGAGCGGAGCTCGACGATGAGTGGCAGCGTGTTGTAGTACTGCGCGGCGTATGTGGCGAACTTGGGATTGTTGAGCAGGCGGCGGTGCAGCTGCTCGATGTCGGCGAGTGTATTGACGTTGAGCTGCAGGTGGCCCGATTTCTCCTTCCCCTCACGGCGCATCATGTCGATGAGCGACTCGTACCATTCGCGCATCTCTCGGCGGCGCGACTCGTCGAGCCCCTCGTATCGGTCGATGATATTGGCCTGAATCTTGTCGATGTCGAGGCCATAGGCGCGTATCAGATCCTCTATCTGCCACATATACAGCAGATATTCCGCGATATTCTCTCTCTTTTTTGCTGATGCCGTAATCATAGGTCTTCTAAATCTTCTGCAAAATTACTAAAAAATGCATTGTTCCGCAATTATAGATATAACAAAAGCATGTTTGCGAGGGTTGTAGAAAAAGCGGACCGCCGCGGCGAAATGTCGGAATCCGCGTTGCGATTATGATTAAGATTAGTTATGTGTGGCATGACTGTTTCGTTGTCGAGACGGATGTCGCGAATTTCGTGTTTGACTATTGGTTTGACAGTGCGGGCCATCACAGTGACATGCCTGTGGAGGTGGCTCGCCTCGACAGGTCCATGCCGCTCTATGTGCTGGTGAGTCATGGACACAAGGATCATTACAACCGTGCCATATTCGGCTGGGCATCTCAATTTGAGAATATCCGCTATGTGGTCAGTGGGGATGTGTTCAGGCGTATGAGACACATCGTTAGTCAGACATCGGTCTATTCAGGGCCGAAGGTCAATGCCTCGCTCGTGACGACTCTGCGGTGCGGCGAGTCAGCCGATTTTGGCGATGTCAGGGTCATGGCGTTCCCCTCGACCGATATCGGGAACTCGTATATGCTTGATATATGTGGAATGAGGATATTTCACGCCGGCGACCTGAATGCCTGGATATGGAAGGATGAGTCAACCGAGCAGGAGATAAAGAAGGCTCTCGGCGACTATCGCGCCTGTCTGCGTGATATAGAGCAGACATGTGGCCGACGCATTGACTATGCCTTTTTCCCGGTGGACTCGCGCATCGGCACGGACTACTTCACGGGTGCCGGTGAGTTTGTGCGCCGTTTTGAGGTCGGGCACTTCTTCCCGATGCACTTCGCGCTTGGCGATGTGGATGATCGGGCGGTGCGTTGTGCCGACGCTCTGAAATTCGACCTCTACGCCTGCCCGGAGCGCGGAGAGTACATTCCCCTCGCTTTGCCGGGGACCGTCTACATCAATAATGACCAACGATTTAACGGGGCTGAAAGCGGTAATTGTTAAATCGGGAAAGGCTTGCGGCCATAATTGTGAAAAAAAGCAAAAATGATTGATTCCCATGATAAATTTGGAGCCGCTATTGTTATTGAGGTATAGATAGATCTTTTACAGGTCTGGACCATAGGAAGCAACTTTTTCCTAAATCAGATTTTTAAAGGGTCGAAAGAATTTCAACCTCTTAAGATTCCACAAAATGGCTGAGAAACAACAATTCAAGCAGAGGCTCCTGAGTCTTCAGGGAAATCTATTCAACTTCGCGTGTCAGCTGACATCTAATCGCGAGGCTGCACAGGATCTCGTGCAGGACACCACCCTCAAGGTCCTTGACAATGAGGAGAAGTATGTTGACAACGTCAACTTCAAGGGATGGGTGTTCACCATCATGCGCAACATCTTCATCAACAACTACCGCCGTCAGGTGCGTTCGTCCACGGTTATCGACACAACCGAAGACCTTTATCACCTGAACCTGTCGCAGGAGTCGGGCCTCGCCACCCCCGAGGGCTCGTTCGCCGCAAAGGAGATATCGGTGGCCATCAATTCCTTCTCCAAGGAGTATAAGGTGCCTTTCACGATGTATATCGCAGGATATAAATACAGCGAGATAGCCGAGAAAATGGGACTTCCGCTTGGCACTGTCAAGAGTCGTATCTTCTTCGCCCGCAAGCGTCTGCAGGGTCTGTTGAAGGATTACAGATAACCCCGCCGCGACGGCAGTCAGTCCTCGGACAGTACTGTCCGGGCGGAAACGCCCGGGGCACACGGTCGCCCCTAAAACTCAGCCATTAAGAAATATTTTGGTGACACGCACATTGCGTGTCACCTTTTTTTGTTAACTTTGCAAGTTGAAGAGGAATATCCGCAGGGTCACGTATACACGCGGACATGCCGAAACACAATATGAGTAAGAAAATAAAGAAACTTAACTTCTGGGTACGCCGGCGCTCGCATCTGGCGGTGATAGCCATCGGCACGCTGGTCATAGCGCTGCTGTTCCTTAACGAGGATGCGTCGTGGGAACACAATATGGAGTATCAGGAGCAGATCAAGACCCTCAACGAACAGATCAAGGAGTGCAATGACTCGGCCGAATATTACCGCACGCAGCGTCAGAAACTTCTGACAGGCACCGAGGAACTCGAGCAGATCGCTCGTGAGGAATACCGGATGCAGAAGGCTACCGAGGATGTTTTTATAATAAAGCAGGCTAAATGAAGAAAAAGGAAAATGATGTCCCTGTTGAGTCGCGTGCGCGTATACGTCGCGCCATGGAGGCTCTGGCCACTTTCGGCCTGATTCTTGTGGCGGTGGGGCTTGCGGCTCCTTTCGCGACTTTCGGCAACGGCACGCTGCTGGTGATGTTCAAGTGGATATTCGCCGCCGGTGCCGTGGTGTATACTGTGGCCCGTGTGGTAGGTGCTGTCGGACGCGACGGCAGTTTCCGTGTGCGCCGCCTGCGGCGCATGGAGGGCTGGGCCGGAATCGCGTTCTGCATCGCTGCCTTCTTCTGGTTCTACAATACCCGCAAGTTTGACGGCGAGATGCTGACGTTCAGGATGCTCAACGAGACAATTCTGTTTACGCTGGCGGGCGCGCTGATACAGATCGTCTCGTCGTGGATGCTTAGTGCGGCATTGCGTAAGGATGCCGGACAGACCGGCGAAGGCAAAAAGTGAGTCAGAAGATACACAAGATATCGATGGGATGCGCACCATATTGACCATAGACATAGGCAACACCGCCATGAAGGCATGCGTCTACGAGGATGAGCGGCTGGTGCAGTCGGTGGTCGGACCGGGTGCCGACCCGGCGGCAGTCGACACGCTGCTGGCCTTCAATACGGTCGATGGGGCGGCCTATTGCTGTGTCGGGCGCGATGACAGGGGTATTGCCTGCAGGTTGCGCGGCGAGCACGCGCTGCCCGTAGTCGAGGTCAATGCAGATACCCCGCTGCCGATTGGTGTGGACTATGGCAGCCGTCAGACGCTCGGGGCTGACCGTGTGGCGGCCGCCGTGGGCGCCTTTGAGCCTGACTCCCCTGCACTGGTGGTTGATGCCGGCACGGCTGTCACCATCGACCTGGTGGCCGATGGCCGCTTCCGGGGCGGAAACATATCTCCCGGCTTGCGGCTCCGGTTCCGTTCGCTCAACGCGTTCACGTCAAGGCTTCCGCTTGTAGGCCCCGAGGGGGAGATCCCCGAGTTCGGCCATGACACGTTGACCGCTATCCGGGCCGGAGTGGTAAGGGGGCTTGTCGGCGAGCTTGCCGAGGCGTACCTGACGGCACGCTCCAATTATGATGATTTAAAAATGATACTCACCGGCGGAGACGCCGGCATACTTCAGCCCATGCTCGCGGCACGCGGTGTCCCGGTCACGGTTGATGCTGAGGTCGTCGGCCGCGGACTGGTGAGAATATTCAACTATAACAACTGACTATGAATAAACTGAAATTATTTCTGGCAGCCCTGGTATGTGCGCTTCCCGCACTGGCTCAGAATGTCAATACACCCTATTCCATGTATGGATACGGCATTCTTGGCGACCGCGCCACCTCGCTGCAGCGTCAGATGGGTAGCGTGGGCTATGCCATGAACTCGGGACGTCAGATCAATGTGATGAACCCGGCATCGTACGCGGCTATGGACTCATTGACATTCCTGTTTGATATGGGTGCCGACCTTTCTTTCCTCTGGAGTCAGGAGGGTAGCGCCAAGGAGAATGCCATCGGCGGAGGTCTTGACTATGTGACCATGCAGTTCCCGATATGCAAGTTCATGGGCGGCTCGGTAGGTCTGCTTCCCTACAGTTCTGTCGGATACGCGTTCGGCAATGATATCGCGCACGGCACGATGGAGAACCAGGGCTCGGGTGGCATCAATGAGCTCTATCTCGGCTTGGCAGGTAAGGTGGGGGGCTTCTCACTCGGTGTCAATGTCAGTTATGATTTCGGCAATATAGTCAATGACGTGTTTGCCAACCCGTCGTCGGGTAGCACCAAGTTCGAGCATGTAATGCAGGTGCGCGACTGGAATATCGTGATCGGAGCGCAGTACACGCAGAGGATAGGCCGTAATGACCGAATAGTCCTTGGCGCGACATACAGCCCGAAAAAGACGCTTCTTGGCAAGTCGTGGGCCACAATCCAGGAGATGACCCAGGAGTCGACGCCCACCACGGTTGCCGAGATGAAATTGCGCGGCAAGTATTATACGCCCAACTCCGTGGGAGCAGGCGTAAGCTACTCGCACGAGCGCGTGAGCCGTCTCAACGTCGAGTTCGACTACACGTGGCAGGGATGGGCCGACGTAAAGTATTCGCCCCTATACTCCAGTTCACGGCCTGATCAGATTGTGTTCGACGGGATGTCTTTCAACAACCGCTCGCGCTACGCGCTCGGTGCGGAGTATGTGCCCAAGATCAGAGGCTCGTATCTGCAGCGTACCACCTACCGTGTCGGCGCCTATTACACCGATGACTACCTGAAGATCAAGGGAAACGGTGTGCGCGAGTATGGAGTCACGGCCGGTTTCGGCTTCCCCACCCCCGAGGGGAAGACTATGATCAACCTCGGTTTCGAGTGGAAGCATCGTCAGGCAACGCCTCAGGCACTTCTTAAGGAGAATTACCTCAACATCACGCTTGGCGTGAACTTCAACGAGGTCTGGTTCTTCAAGCGTAAGATTCGCTGATGCGTCTCAGGGTGAAAGAGGTTAATGGAGTCAGTCTATGAGAAAGTCTGCGGGAATATTGATAGCCGTCATCATGCTGCTTATCGCCGCCTCCGGGTGTCGTGACGAGCAGAAGATTGACGTTGCGGCCAAGATCAATCCCAAGGGTATGGCCACGATGACTACCAAGAACGTCGCGACGTTCATCTCGGACTCGGGCGTCGTGCAGTATAAGGTGGTGGCGCCGCTCTGGCAGGTATTCGACGAGGTCGACACTCCCTACTGGCATTTCCCTAAAGGTCTCTTCCTGCAGAAATATGACCCCTATTTCCATGTGATAGCTACTGTGGCGGCCGACTCCGCCAAGTTCTTCAGCAGGGAGAAACTCTGGCGCCTCGACGGGCACGTGGAGATGACCAAGGCCCCTAAGGACCTCTTTCAGACCGAGCAGCTTTTCTGGGATCAGCGCAGAGGAAAAATCTACAGCGATTCGTTTATACATATAGAGACGGAGACGCATGTGCTCGAGGGTCTCGGTTTCGAGAGCGACGAGCGCCTAAGCTCGTACCGCATCATCAAGCCCCAGGGCATCTTTCCGGTCAACAACGTGGGTCTGGCACCCGATGCTGGCCCTGTGGCACCTGTGTCAGCACCGGCTACACCTCCGGGAACTGCCAGCGGACAGTGATTCAGTCAAATGAAATAATATAGAATATAAGAACATACGATGGAACTTCCGTTAAGTCTTGCCATTGTCATCACGGTGATAGCCGTAATATTTTCCGCACTTTTCTCGGGTTCGGAGATCGCTTTCGTTCAGTCGAGCAAGGTGCGCCGCGAGATAGACGCGGCCCGTGGCGGCCTCGTAAACAGAATACTGCAGATGTTCAGCCGTCATGAGGATATGTTCATATCGACGCTGCTGGTGGGCAATAACGTGGTGCTCGTAATATATGGTATCGCCTTCTCGGCTATCATCAACCCGGTGCTCGTGCATTGGTTCGGACCTGATGGGGAGGCTCTGGTGCTGATATGCAACACATTGCTCTCTACAGGAATCATCCTTATTGCCGGGGAGTTCCTGCCTAAGACGACTTTTCGCATCAATCCTAATTTCATGATGCGTCTTCTGGCTTTCCCTCTGTATCTGATTTATCTGATATTCTATCCGGTATCGCTCTTCGTGTCGGCAATCTCCAAGGGGATGATGCGTATGGTGGGAATTCATTCCGACAATACTGACAGACAGTCGCTGACCATCGACGAGCTTGATGACTATATACAGCAGTCTATTGAGGAAAATACGGGCCATCAGGTTGTTGAGAACGAGGTAAAGATATTCCGCAAGGCTATTGACTTCAAGGACACACAGATTTCGGAATGCATGACCCCACGCAACGAGATGATATGCGTGCCTCTCGGCGGCACCACGCGAGAGGACCTTATAGAGCGTTTCATCGACACCGGACTCTCAAAACTGGTGGTGTATAAGGATGATGTCGATGATGTGGTGGGATATATCCATGTCTCCGAGTTGTTCAATGCTGATGCCGACTGGAGAGATAAGCTTAAGCCGGTCATCTTCACGCCCGAGACCATGCTTGCCAACAAGATGATGCGTAGGCTTATGAGCGAGAAGCGCAGCATGGCCATAGTGGTCGACGAGTTTGGCGGCACGGCTGGCCTTGTCACTCTCGAGGACCTCGTCGAGGAGATATTCGGCGAGATCGAGGACGAGCATGACCGCAAGCGCATAGTGGCCCGCTCGCTGGGAGTAAACTCCTATGTGTTCTCGGGCCGGGCGGAGATAAGTGCGATCAACGAGGAGTTCGGACTCGGCATAAAGGAGAGTGAGGATTATCATACTATAGCCGGCTATATACTCGACAACCTCGAGGCTCTGCCCGCACAGGGTGACGCATTTGAGATCGGAGATCTTAGGTTTACCGTCAAAAAGATGTCTACAACCCGTATAGAGTTGGTAAAGGTCGAAAAAATCGGGTGAAAACCTGGTTAAGATACGATTTTTGAATAAAATGTTGTAAAAAATTTGGACGAAAGAAAAAATTAGGTTAAATTTATCGCCGAAAGAGAACAACTAACAAAAATATCAGAAACAAACAGTAAAAAACACACAAATTACTTAATTTAATGAACGGTAAAGACACCTTCAAATCCTCTGTGATAGGGATGCAGAGAAATCTTCTTTCCTTCGCGCTCAAGTTGACGCTTGATGAGGAGGAGGCTCATGACCTGGTTCAGGACACGACGCTCAAGGCCTTGGACAATGAGGCGAAGTTCACCGACGATACGAATTTCAGCGGCTGGATGATGACCATCATGCGCAACATCTTCATCAACAACTACCGCCGGCGCATCAGGGAGAATACAGTGGTCGATACCACAGATGACCTCTATCATCTAAACCTTGCACAGGATTCGGGAGTGCAGTCTCCTGATGGTGCGTTTGCCGCCGGAGAGATCAGCGCAATACTCAATGGCTTCCCCGCAGATTACCGTAATCCGTTCTCAATGCACGTTGCCGGTTACAAGTATGAGGAAATCTCAGCAAGACTCGGCATGCCGCTTGGAACTGTCAAGAGCAGGATCTTTTTCACCCGAAAGAGGCTCCGCGAAATACTGAAGGATTACAGATAATCAGTTTCTCTTTTTTTCTTCTAAACTTTAGCCATTCTAATCTGACGAAACTTTTGCGGCTCTTTTACATGTACCGGTAGAAATTATTAATTAGATCTCATATCGGCAACTGAACTGACACGCTATTGTAACGCTAATTTAAGAACACCATAGTTTATAAGAAATGAGAAGGCCGCGACATCCCGATGTCGCGGCCTTTTTTCATTTGATAGGTTTTAGGTGTTAGGTTTTAGGTGTTAGGTTTTAGGTGTTAGGTTTTAGGTGTTAGGTTTTAGGTGTTAGATTTTAGGTGTTAGATTTTAGGTTTTAGGTTTTAGGTGTTGTCCCATGTTGAGTGTTGCGACTGCAGGGAGCAAGCCGCTGTCCAGGGAGTCCGCCTCCTACTTAAACTCTCCCATCTAAGCTCTCCCATCTAAGCTCTCCCATTTAAGCTCTAACACCTAAACTCTAACACCTAAAATTCATTTAACTTTTCTAAAGCCTTTTTAACATTTATTGATTCACCTGAGGCATAGGCAGATGTATGGATAAGGATGTTATAAAACATAATTTTTGGGGATAAAATTTGCACAGCGTCTGAATTTGCACTAATTT
>WGUO01000047.1 GCA_014867205.1 Muribaculaceae bacterium
GTCGTATAAGTCGTATAAGTCGTATAAGTCGTATAAGTCGTATAAGTCGTATAAGATATATAGGATATATAGGATATATAAGTCGTATAAGACGTATATGGACCTAACATCTCATGCCTAACACCTAACACCTTTAATCTTTAATAATTACGATTGTGCCGTCGATGGCGATGTACTGCTCGTCGGCGAGATGGGAGAGGACCGGCGAGAGCATCGAGGGCGGGGCGTGCAGGTCGCGCTCGAGCGCTCTCAGGTCGACCCCTCGCGGATGCGCCTTCAGATAATCGAGCATGCGTCTGATCAGGTCGGCCGGTCGGTTGGCGTCTACTTTTCGGCGCTCGCGGCATACATCGCATCGGCCGCAGGCCTGCTCGCGATGTTCGCCGAAATACTCGAGCATGCGGTTCTCCCGGCAGATGCGCGGATTGAAGGCATAGTCGAGCATGGCCTCCACGCGACGGCTCATGATCTGCTTGCGGTCCTCATACACACTTTTGCCGATTACCAGATAGCGCGGTTCCTCGCGCGATGTCGGGAGATACATCAGCGGCATGCGGCTGCGCGGTATATAACTGAGCACCTTGGCGCGGGCGAGCTCAAGCATAGCCTCGTAGACCTGACGCTCGGGGATGTGGAGCGCGGTGGCGATGGTTGTCTCGCTTATCTGCACATAGTCGGCGAAAAGACCCGTGTATCCACGCAGCAGTCGCGTAAGCGTCTGCTCGGCCAGCGGCGACAGACCCTCGATATGATAGAGTTCCTCGCGACCGCACGTCATCATGACGCGTGAGCGGCGGTCGGCCTCCTCCATATATTCCAGGTATCCCGCCTGGCCCAGAAGGTGCAGCGCGGCGCGGCACTGCCGCTCCTGATAATTGAACGTGTCGCAGAACTTCTGGATATCGAACTCGCTGAGCGTGTCATAACCCTCGCCGACGGAGATGTGCAATGTATTGCACACACGCTCATAGATTTTCTTGATGACGTTGCGGTCGGGGAATGCCTCTGTGACCCGTCGCCTGAGCAGCCCGGTGTCCGAGCGTGCCGTCAGCAGCACGGCATAACTTGTCTTTCCGTCGCGCCCGGCGCGTCCCGCCTCCTGGTAATACTCCTCAAGGCTCGGAGGGAGGTCATAATGTATCACCACGCGGACGTCGGGCTTGTCGATACCCATTCCGAAGGCGTTGGTGGCCACCATGACGCGTGTCTCGCCGCTCTTCCATGAGTTCTGGCGTTCCTCCTTGTACTCATAGCTGAGTCCGGCGTGATAGCCGGCGGCGGAGATTCCCGCCGAGCGCAGGTAGTCGGCAATGTCGCCCGTGCGCTTGCGGCTGCGTACATATACAATCGCCGAGCCGGAGGTGCGGCTAAGGATATGGAATACCTCGTGTATCTTGGTCTCTGAGGGTCGCACTATGTAGTTGATGTTGTCGCGCGTGAAACTCATGCGGAACACGCGAGGATCCGTCATGTCGAGTTGCGCGCATATATCATCGGCCACCTCGGGAGTCGCCGTGGCGGTGAGGGCCAGCACGGGGACGCCCGGTTTCAGTTTGCGGAGGCGGTTTATGTTGAGATAAGATGGTCGGAAGTCATAGCCCCACTGCGAGATGCAGTGCGCCTCGTCGACGACTATGAGGCTAACCTCGACGCGGCGCAGGTCGGCCATGAAGTTCTCGTTGCGCAGGCGCTCGGGGGATATGTAGAGGAACTTGGCTCCGCCGTTGGTGAGTCGCTCGCGGGCCAGCATGCTCTCGCGGCGGGTCATGCCCGCGTGCAGGAAAACCGCCTTGATGCGGCGGCGCCTTAGGTTGTCGACCTGGTCCTTCATCAGCGAGATCAGCGGTGTGACGACTACCGTTACGCCGGGCAGCATCATGCCCGGCACCTGGAAAGTGATAGACTTGCCGCCGCCCGTAGGCATCAGGCCGAGGGTGTCATGGCCGGCAAGCACCGACTCGACGATATCGGACTGCAACGGCCGGAAACTGTCGTAGCCCCAATACTTGCTCAGGGTCTCGACGGCAGTCATTTCTTGGTCTCCGAGGGGCGGATGTCGCGGATCATCAACTGGATGGTCTCCGGATGGTTCCCGCGTTTGGTCTGTTCGATGGTATAGCAGATATCCACCGGCTTATGGGCGTGGATATGCTCGAAATATGGAGCCATGTTGAAGGCTATGGCATTCATGACATGACTCGTGCTGTCATCCTCGAGCTCGAGCTTGATGTGCTCCAGATTGCGGCCCACAAGTTTGCTTGTGCCGAAGTCGAACACATTCTTGGTACAGAACACCGGCTTCTGGTTGCCCGGTCCGAATGGGTTAAACTTCTTGAGTGTCGCCACGAGGTCGGGAGTGATGTCGGCGAACTCAATCTCGGCGTCGATGTCGAGATGCGGCTCGAGCTGGTTGGGAAGGATATTTGCAGAGACATACTCCTCGAACCGGCGTCTGAACTCCGGTATGTTCTCCTCGCGCATAGAGAGGCCGACGGCATAGGTGTGTCCTCCGAAATTCTCGAGCAGGTCGCGCGCCGAGTTCACGGCCGAATAGATGTCGAAGCCCTGCACCGAGCGAGCCGAGCCTGTGGCGAGGCCATTGGCCTGCGAGAGCACGACAGCCGGCTTGTAGTAGAGTTCGGTGAGGCGCGAGGCCACAATGCCGATCACGCCCTTGTGCCAGTCGCGGTTATAGATCACGATCGAGCGCTTGCCGTTTGCGATGTCGACATTGCGCTCCACCAGAGCGTTGGCCTCCTCGGTAATCTTCTTGTCAATCTCCTTGCGCTCGCGGTTGTACTGGTCGATATCCTTACCCTTCTCAAAGGCCTCGTGCAGGTCGCGGCTCACGAGCAGGTCAACCGTCTCCATGCCGCTCTGCATGCGGCCCGAGGCGTTGATGCGGGGTCCGATCTTGAATATGACCTCGCTGATTGTGATATCCTTGTTGGTGAGCTTGCAGAGGCGGATTATGCTCCGCAGGCCCAGGTTGGGGTTGGAGTTGAGACGGCGCAGGCCGTGATAGGCCATGATGCGGTTCTCGCCGACTATGGGAACAAGGTCTGAGGCAATTGACACGGCCACGAGGTCGAGCATCGATTCGAGTTCATTGTGTATGCCGAGGCCGTTGCTCTGGGCGAAGGCCTGCATGAACTTGAACCCGACTCCGCAGCCGCTAAGATGCTGGCAGGGATAAGTCGATCCCGGCATCTTGGGGTTGAGGATCGCCACGGCCGGCGGCAGTTCCTCGTCGGGCACATGGTGGTCGCAGATTATGAAGTCTATGCCCTTGGAGCGGGCATACTCGATCTCGCGGATAGCCTTGATGCCGCAGTCGAGCACGATAATGAGCCTCACGCCGTTCTCGGCCGCATAGTCGATGCTCTTCAGCGATATGCCATACCCCTCGTCGTCGCGGGTGGGGATGTAATACTCGACGTTGGAGTAATAATTCTGGAGATACTTGTATACGAGGGCGACAGCCGTTGTGCCGTCGACATCGTAGTCGCCATATATCATGATGCGCTCCTTGGCGCCCATGGCGCGGTTCAGGCGTGTCACGGCCTTGTCCATGTCGGGCATCAGATATGGGTCATGCAGATCGGCCAGCGAGGGCGCGAAAAAGGCGTCGGCCCCCTCGGGAGTCGACACTCCTCGGCGCACGAGCAGTTCGGCGATGGCCGGCATGCCGCCGCATCGGCCCAGCATGCGCTCCACATCTTCCTTCTGCTGCAGCGTCAGGGGTTGATAATTCCACTTGTTTGTCATAATTGCTTGATTCAGACCTGTCCGAGGCGCGAACGGTCTGCAGTCCTCACTTTGGCGCACACACATTCTCCTCCAATTTGCAAAGTTAGCAAAAATTTCCGAATAGATGAAATCCGTATCGCTTTAAGTGGAGATGTGTATGTGCCTGTAAACATTTTGTGGGTGCCGATGACTCTCTTTTTATGTTTTTTGATTAATTTTGCAAGTTAG
Source organism: Muribaculaceae bacterium (assembly GCA_014867205.1). GTDB lineage: Bacteria > Bacteroidota > Bacteroidia > Bacteroidales > Muribaculaceae > Lepagella. Next base: position 3,979 of record WGUO01000047.1, read on the forward strand.
AGTTGTCGGCTCCGGCCGGGGACTCTCCACATTGAGACAAGACATATCAGAAATGGAGAAAGACATAACAATCGGCGGCATGCGGGTGCATTACGACGTGACCGGACCGGAGGGAGCTCCGGCGGTCGTGCTGATGCACGGCTGGGGCTGCGACCACACCACTGTGCGGAGCATCGCCGCCATACTTGAGCCGGGACTCAGGGTGTACAGCCTTGACCTCCCCGGCCATGGCCGTAGCGACGAGCCCCCGACGCCCTGGGGCGTCGACGAGTACACCGTCCTTGTCGAGGAGTTCTGCCGCCTCAACGCCATTGAGAACCCCACGCTTATCGGCCACTCGTTCGGGGGCCGCATCGGACTTCTCATGGCCTCGCGCAACCCGATAGACCGCATGGTGCTTGTGGATGCCGCCGGCATCAAGCCCCGCCGCAAACCAAAGTATTATATAAAGGTATACTCATTCAAGGCCGCCAAGAGGATACTCCCGCTGGTGCTGGGCCGAAAAAAAGGACAGGAGATAATCGACCGCTGGCGCGGCAGTGCCGGGAGTGCCGACTACCGCAACTCGTCGTCCATGATGCGCGCTGTGATGAGCCGTTGCGTCAATCAGGACCTCAAGCACGTCATGCCCGCCATCAAGGCCTCGACACTGCTCGTCTGGGGTGATAAAGACACCGCGACCCCTATCGCTGACGCCCGATACATGGAGAAACATATACCCGACGCCGGACTGGTGTCGTTTGCCGACGCCGGCCACTACTCATTTCTCGACAATCCGGGAGGTTTCCGGGCCGTGATGCGCGAGTTCTTCAAGAAGGAACTGGCGAAACCTCGCTCATGATAGAAAATTTTAAACGGTTATGATTTATTTTATAGTAATCTATGTGATATGCGCCATCTACATGGTGCTAAACTTCAAGTACGACCTGCAGATGTTCCAGCAGAACAGCTACAGGATCAAGCGTTATTGGAAATGGCTTCAGCCCAACATCGGCAGCGCATGGCGTCTGACCGACGTGGCCTGCCTCTTCCTGATGTTTGCCACGCAGCTTCTCGACTTCCGCCTCTCGGCGCTGATAGTCGGCGTTGTTGCCCTCTCGAAGATCTTCCTGATACTTCGCCGCAAAGCAAAGAAGCCCCTTGTGTTCACGCGCCGCGTGTGGCGTCTATACTCGCTTACAGCCGGTCTGTCGCTCGGTGCCGTGGCGGCAATGGCCATACTTAGCTGGGGCAAGGTGTGGGGCATATATTCCGGTGTGAACCTGACCCTCGGGCTCATCATGGTGATCACGATATTCTCGTGGGTCGTCATGATGCTCGCGCACGAGATGCTTGTGCCGGTCGAGAGGCAGATACAGCGCGGCTACATCAACGACGCCAAGCGCATACTGCGCTCCATGCCGGATCTGCGTGTGGTCGGAATCACCGGCAGCTACGGCAAGACCAGCACCAAGCACTACCTGACCCGCATACTCGGCGAGCAGTTTGACGTGCTGATGACCCCCGGCTCGTTCAACACGCCGATGGGTGTCGTGCGTACCATCCGCGAATACCTGAAGCCCTACAACGAGATATTCGTATGCGAGATGGGTGCCAAGCAGAAAGGCGACATCAAGGAGATATGCGACATAGTGCACCCCGAGATGGGAATAGTCACCGCCGTGGGGCCGATGCACCTCGAGTCATTCAAGACCATCGAGAATGTATGCTCGACCAAGTTCGAGCTCGTTGACTCACTTCCCGCCGACGGCTGCGCCGTTGTCAACAACGACTTCTCACCCTGCGCCGCGCGGCCCGTCACCAATACCCGTGTGCTGAGATATGGCATAGTCAATCCCGGGGGATGCGACTACACAGCCACCGACATACGCTACACTCCCGACGGCACTTCGTTTGTCGTTAACGGTCCCGACGGTTTCCGTCTCGAGCTCGAGACGCGCCTGTTGGGCGAGTGCAACGTCTCCGACCTGCTTGCCGCCGTGGTGATCGCCCTGCGGCTTGGCGTCACCCCCGACAACATCCGCTATGCCGTCCGCTCGATAGAGCAGGTAGAGCACCGCCTCAGCATCAAGCGCACTCCCGGCGGAGTGACGATAATCGATGACGCCTTCAACTCCAATCCCTCCGGCTCGAAGATGGCCGTAGACGTGCTCGCGCAGTTCACCGACGGCAAGCGCATCATAGTCACCCCCGGCATGATCGAGCTCGGCAGCGAGCAGTTCAACCTCAACCGTGAGTTCGGCCGCAACATAGGCCACAGCCTCGACGTGGCAATCGTGGTAGGAGAGTACAACCGCGAGGCTATCGTATCCGGCATCAAGGACGCCGGGTTCGACGAGAAGAACCTGCATGTCGTCGCAAGCTTCAACGAGGCACAGGCACGGCTCGCTACGCTGCTTGCCAAGGGCGACACCGTGCTATACGAGAACGACCTGCCCGACACATTTAAATAAGGAACGCATTGCACGAAACAAAAGGGGCAGTCCTGACGGATTCCCTCTTTTTGTGCATATATAGGCTTATGTGAGGTAAAGAGGGAAGCGAGAGAATTGAATTTTTAAGAAAAAATAAATATTTGCGTAATTTTGACGCAAAATATTTTGTGATGTAAAATATATTTTCTAATTTTGCGTCATAATAACGCAATGATGGAAGGGAAAGAAAAGAAATACTGCTACGAATACCCGAGGCCGTCGGTCACGTCAGACTGTGTGATCTTCGGATTCGACGGTTCGGAGTTGAAAATACTGCTCATAGAGCGGGCGCTTGAGCCCTACAAGGGGTACTGGGCGTTGCCGGGAGGGTTCATGCGGATGGACGAGAGCATAGAGCAATGCGCCTCGCGCGAGTTGCACGAGGAGACAAACATCAGCGACGTCTACCTGGAGCAGCTTCAGGTGTTCAGCCGCCCCGACCGCGACCCTCGGGGCCGGGTGATGACCGTGGCCTTCATAGCCCTGGTTCGGCCCGGCGACTTCAAGGTTGCCGGAGGCGACGACGCGGCCCGCGCCGCATGGTTCGGTGCCGACATGCTGCCACCGCTTGCCTTCGATCATCAGGAGATAGTCGATGCCGCCCGAGCCCGTCTGCGCGAGATACTGCGCGTGCGACCCGTTGCCTTCAACCTGCTCGAGCGGACATTTTCGGTCGACGAGTTGCGCAAGGTCTACGAGGCCGTCAACGGCACCGTCTACGACCGTCGCAACTTCCAGCGCAAACTGATGCAGTCGAACCTGGTGGAGGAGGATATGGAGGCGCCATGCGCCGCTGAGGTCTGTGAGGCGTCGATGCCATATGACGCCTGTCCGTTGCCCGAGGAAACGAGTTGCAGGCGGCTCATGGTGGATTCCGATATTCGGGACTGCGAGACGCCACCCACCGCCTGTGAGGCCACACGGAGCGAGAGAGAGACCAAGCAGCGGCGCCCAAAACGCAACCGCCTCTTCCGGCTGCGCCGCAGCGGACGGTGCGACTCCGAGACCACCCGCGACGACGCCGAACGCGACGAAGGGTCGATCAAGGACCTGTTCAACTTCTGACTTAACCGGATTTCTCAGGAATTCCCAGGAATCCCCTGGAATCCGCAACAGCAAGACTTGCCTTTAATAGATTTTGACTTGCTCGGACTATGGGAAATTTGACTTGCACATAGAGGAGACATAAAGGCTTGCCATCTTACTTTCCTTTTATGCCGCCATCTTACACTTGCCTCATATCTTCGACAATAAATTCATTTAAAACAATACTATCTAAAAAAGAAAAATCATGGAAAAGACTGCCGTATTCAATCTCATCATTCTCGACGAATCAGGCTCGATGTCAGACTGCACCCTGGCCACCATCTCAGGCTGCAACGAGACCATCAACGTGGCCCGCAACCTGCAGAAGAAGTTCGCTGACAAGCAGAACACCTTCATCTCGATCTACGCCTTCCAGAGCGACGGCCCCGTGCCCTCGCGCTACCTCTGCAAGAACGAGTCAATAGAGAAAGTGAAGGATATTACCCGACGAGACTACTCGCCGTGCGGATGCACGCCGCTGCTCGACGCCGTTGGTGCGACGCTGGTCGACCTTAAGTCAGTCGCCGCGACCCATGAGGATGCCCTCGGAGTGGTGACGATCATCACCGACGGCTACGAGAACTCGTCGACCCACTACACCTACCACCAGGTGCGCAGCCTGATCTCACAGCTCAAGGAATTAGGGTGGACCTTCAACTTCATCGGCGCCAACATCGACGTAGAGGAGGTGTCATCAAAGCTCAACATTGACAACGCCATGTCCTGGACCAACGACGAGGAGGGTACCAAGGAGATGTTCCGGCATTACTCTCAGTCCTATGCCGAGGCCACCGAGAGCCGCATCGCCGAGGAGAGCGCCATTTGCAGCCCCTGCGAGCGCGTCGCCTCGCGCAAGCGCCGCTCCACCGGCTTCTTCAAAAAATGATTTTATGAGCGGAGGCAGGCTAATCACGCAGACAAGACATAAACCGGTATATAGACCTTGACAACAAGCCGGGTACGCGATACATTAAAATTCTACTCGCGTGCCCGGCTATGTTTGAGGTCAATATTTTTTAACACTCTGACTACACCTGAAATAAGAAATAATCATTAATTTTGAGCAATCAAACTGAAAATGAAATACACCTCGCCTTACATTTGTATTTACGGCTGCAGGCGATGTCTCTATTAAAATAAACATGGCGGACAGGATGACGCCCGAACAGAGGCACCGTTGCATGGCAGCCATCAAGGGGAAGGATACCAAACCGGAACTGATTGTACGGAAGTATCTTTTCTCCCGTGGTTTGCGTTTCCGTGTTCAGGTCAGGAAACTGCCCGGCAATCCGGATATCGTTTTGCCAAAGTATAAGACCGTTGTATTTGTTGACGGATGCTTCTGGCACGGACATGAGGGATGCAGGTTCTTCCGGTTACCTAAATCAAATGTCGAGTTCTGGAAGGCAAAAATAGAGCGAAACGTAGCACGCGACATACGCACCGAAGCGGAACTCAAGATGCTTGGCTGGCGTGTTATGCGTGTATGGGAATGTGACATCAGGACAGTCTCCGGTCGTGAGGACTATCTCAACATGCTATATGAATCCATTGTCAGACCCCAAAAGACATATGCTGGTGAGACAGCCCCGGCCTCTGCATCAATAGCCGCCGAACCCGAATATATTTACGGCCCGGGCAGCAACTCCTGACCTCGACAAACTTACGATAAGAACTGTTAATTCAATACTTCGGTTATTTTTTAGCGGCTCCGCGGAGCCGCTAAAAAATAACCGAAGTATTGTTGGTATTATTAACATATCGAAATAAGTTTAAACAACTTCATCAAATGAACTTAAATCTAAAGTTTCAATTCAGGGGGTGTTGCAGAACTGTCTAAGCTAAAGCCCCTGAGAATTGAAAAATTCGGAC
>WGUO01000048.1 GCA_014867205.1 Muribaculaceae bacterium
TAACTCAAATATATTGTCTGTCTCTATGGTCGATTCAGTTATATTCACGTTGCCGTTCGCAACTTCCTGTCTAAGCAATTTCTCGAATTTTTGCAAGGTCATCACATATCCGTTGAGGAGTGAGTCTTCTTCATATCGCTGTGATTTTTTTACACCTCCATTGCCTAAGATGAGTATTTTGTCTGACAGACGCAGACAGTAAAGACGCAATTTTGAAGTTGACACTGGGAGTGCAACAACAGAATCATTTATCTTGCCCTCTGGACGGAAGTAACGTTCCAATGCACCGGTCTTCGCAATTCGTTTGATAAAGGCGGCGATACGCGAGAAATCCTCGCTGTACTCGGCATCCTCCCTGAATTTGGTTACAAATTTTTCAAATTCAGATTCGACATTGCGAAGAAACTGTAATGTATAAATTGTACAGTTTTCACCATCCTCTATAAGGTATAATTCTACTTCGCTCATAGTTAGCATAAATTACCTTTGATTTTATAACGCAAAACCATGACAATTATTTCACTTAATGATGAAACATGATGATTTTATAGTTCAGAATCCTATAACTATTAAAATATGTTAATAACTAAAATTATAGTTGTATAACTAAAATTTTAGTTGTAGATTTGCGGTGTGATATTCATCTACCGATCTGATTCGGTGATCGGTTATAATATTATTCACTTGAAACTGCGGAAGAGAAGAGACAAATCATGAGTTATGGAAAAGAAAAATAAAGAGCCAATGACCAAGAGGCTTTCGCCTAAAGAGGAGGCCATAATGGGCTGTTTCTGGCAGCATGGACCGATGTTCGTCCGCGAGGTTGTGGAACATCTTGACGATCCGAAACCTCACTTCAACACTGTCTCGACGTTTGTGCGCGGGCTTGAGGCCAAGGGATGGCTTGGCCATGAGCAGATCGGGAACTCATACCGGTATTTTCCGCTTATAGACGGAGCAGACTACCGTGACCATTCGCTACGCGGATTTATCGACAGGTTTTTTGGTCGCTCATACATCGGATTTGTCTCATCGCTCGTCAAGGATGAGAAAATATCCACCGACGAGTTGCGTGAGTTGATTGAGCGGATCGAGTCGCAGGGCAAAGTCGGAGGAAAAGAATAATAACAACATAAACGCAGTCGGTTATGGGTGCTTTCGTAAGTTATATGATGCAGGTCACACTGGTGATGAGTATGCTCTATCTTGTCTATCGCTGGGTCTTGGCCTCCACGACATTTCACAGGCTTAACCGTATGGCATTACTCTCCATTTATCTGTTGGCATGGCTACTCCCCGGCGTCGTGTCGATCGGTTTCTCCATAAAGGAGGGGGCGGGGGTGGCGGAAGTCGGATTTCCCGTTGCTATTGTCTATGCAGGTCCCGACACGCCAGGTGCCGAAAGCGGTTTTGACTGGTTCAGACTGATGCTGTGGGTGTATATCGGTGGTGTGGCGGTGGTGACAGCATATACACTGGCCGGTGCCGTGCGTATGGCAAAGATATTGCGCTCAGGCACGCGTCGCGCAATGCAGGGATACATCGAGATTGTGACAGAGCGAGCTCCCGGCCCCTTCAGCTGGGGAAGATATGTGGTGCTTAGGCCGTGCGACTGCGATGAGTCCATGCCGATGGTCGTGGAACATGAGTTGACTCACCTGCGGCTATGGCACTGGCTCGATCTTGTGCCTGCACAACTTACGGCGATTCTGCAATGGTATTCGCCGGCAGCATGGCTTATGCTATATGAGCTCAAGGAATGTCATGAATATGAGGTAGACCGCATTGTGGCCGGTGAGAATCCGGTTGCGTATCAGATGATGTTAATAAGAAAGGCTGTCGGCTCGAGTTTCCCGACCTTCGCCGACAGCCTGAATCACAGTCAAATCAAAAAAAGAATAACCATGATGATGACAAAGAGAACAAGACCGTCGCGACGTGCGGCGGCACTGGCGCTTCCCGCAGTGGCCGCGCTGGCAGTTATGGCACTCTCGCAGCCTGCGGTGGCCGATGTGATGAGTCGTGTGTCTTCCGCGACACTCAGCGACGTTTCCGACGGCAAAGTTAGCGAATCCCTGTCAACCCTGCAACTCGCAGACGAATTTGCCGACATTCCGGTTGAAGCCGGTTACGCAGGTTCCGAGGAGAGGGCAGAAGCGCTTGAAGATGTATCTTCACGGGAGGTTGGACCTACTGAAGCCGATGAGGAAAAGACTGTCGCCCGGGAAAAGAACGAGGTCGCCGGTCAAAAAAGTGTCTCAGACGAGAAGCCCGTGTTTTTCGTGGATGGCAAACTTCATGAAGGAGGAATCAGGGACATAAATCCGGAAGACATCAGCTCGATGACCATCAGGAAGGATGATCCCGCTTATCCGCAGGGCAAAGTGATGATAGAGACAAAGAGCGCAGGAGATAGGCCGACGCTTGCACCGGAGAAATGCGCCGAGTTTCAAGGTGGTCAGTCAGAACTCATCAGATTCATCGCAGCGAACATAAAGTATCCGAAAGACGTGGAGGCTACCGACAAGCCTGTCCGGGTAATCGTGCAGTTCACTGTCAAGACCGACGGCTCGATTGAGGATACGAAGGTCTTGAGGGGCCAGGGAGACGCGTACGACGCAGAGGCACTTCGCGTTGTCAAGTTGATGAGCGGCAAGTGGATACCGGCTGAGAATGGCGGAAAACCGGTTGATTCCCAATTCACTATACCCCTGACATTCAAGCAGCAAAGCAAATGAACCGGTAGTATTCAGGACATTCCTTATAATAGTTAGAAGAGACCGCCCCGCATCTCCGTTGAGGAGTTGCGGGGCGGTGAAGCATATGCTCCGGATATATCAGCGCATAATCTTGTAGTTCTCAGAGAGGCCGTCGGCGAACTCGACGATAAGCACGTTGACGCCCGGCAGACACTTGGCCAGTGAGACTGTCTTGCTGTCGAACACCATTTCGAGCAGCGTGCCCGAGACATCATAAAGAAGAATCTCGCGGACCTCGCTGTCGGTATTGACAACACATTGGTCGCCATCGATGCTGAGGCTCGAGCGGAAATCAGGCTTCACGTCGGCGATACCGCTGGTCGATGGGAGCGAGCCCTCGGTGACACCCTGGAAATAGATAGACACCGGAATGTCGCCCTGCTTATTCTTGAACTTTGCCCCCAGGACCTTCATCTTGACCTTGTGCTCGCCCTGAGAGAGCGCTCCAACGTGCAACACACGGTTGTCGATAACGTCACCCGGGCACCAGTTGGAGAACGACTGCCACTGCTCGTCGGTCTTCTCGCTGTAGCCGTAGATGCCGTTAAGTTGGGTATTATATACGCGGAAAGGCTCACAAGACTCGCGGCCCGGAGTGAAGATGGTGGCTAAATGGCCGTCGATATATACAAAATGCTTGCGTCGGTTATATTCCTCGCCCCCTTCATTTGCACCATGATTGGAACTTACGAGCACCACATGCGAGTCAGTCACATCCTCAGGCACCTGAAAAGTCCAAGTCTTGACAGTGCGCCCCGGTTCGTCGGTGCACCCCTCGCCGTAGTTGTTGAAATTGCCACCCTTGTCCTCAGAGCGCTTCATTACTACCGGCACGAGCACGTTGCGGTCGGTGGCCGGAGCCGGCTCGGTGTCGGTTATGAACGTCAGTGTGCCGGAGAAGACGTCCTGTCGGCCGGCGCATCCGCGCACCTGCTCGTTTGCGGCATAAGGCACGCCGAAGAGCTCGAACTCAGCCCATATGTCGTACTGCTCACGCAGGCGCGAGTCGCGCAGAATGAGTGACACATGGTCCATGTCATACCTGTACGGCACGGACGTCGGCTCAATGTTCTTGTTCATGAACGGGGTGATGAAGCGTCCGATCTCGATACGCTGCACCTCCTCAGGCACATACGACTCGGAGCCCTTCGGCACGAGGGCGAGATTGATGTTGCCGATGCGGTCATAGTTGTCGCAGAGGGCACCGATCTCGACCAGCATGCTGAAATGCTCGCCAATGCGTGATAGCTGCTCGTCCGTCAGACGCACCGAATAGAGCGACGTCAGATGGCGCAGGATCCCGTCGTTCTCCGGAATCATAGCCTTGCTCTCATCCGAAAGATTCTCAAGACGGTTGTAGCCGTCGAAGAAGACGACATCGTCATAGATCACGATAGACTCGCGGTCGGCGTCATCGGTCTGGGCTGACACAGGGAACGCGGCCGGCAGCAGAGCGGCAAGTGCCGCAAGAGACTTGTAAAGTTTATGCATATCCTGAATAAATTGGTTAGTTCTTGAAACTCATGCGTATTGCACACATTACAAATGCAAAGGTAATAAAATTTTTTGACCAAAAACTATGTTTTTTGACATATTATTATTAAATTTGCAGCGTGGAAAATGTTTTCCAACGTCATGAATGGCGTATAAATCATTTCTCTCCAAAGCGTCTCTGCTGACGTATAAGTTATGAAAGAAGAGCAGAAAAAAGTCACATTCTCCAAGATGCACGGCGCCGGTAACGATTACATATATATCGACGCCACAGAGGAGACCCCCTTTGATTTACATGATCTCGCCCGCAGGATGAGCGATGTCCATTTCGGCATCGGCTCTGACGGCCTTGTGGCCATAATGCGGTCGGAAGTCGCCGATTTCCGCATGCGCATGTTCAACTCCGACGGTTCGGAGGCGGAGATGTGCGGTAACGCCTCGCGTTGTATCGGCAAGTATGTATATGACCGAGGACTAACCGACAAGAGCGAGGTCTCGCTCGAGACCCTGGCCGGCATTAAGATACTGCACCTGCATGTCGAGGAGGGGGAGGTTAAGTCGGTGACAGTCGATATGGGCAAGCCTGAGTTGCGCCCAGAGCATGTGCCAGTGGTAAGTTCCAATCCTGAGATCAAGGTGGCGGAGCCGGAGACAGTCGATGGTGTCACCTATGCCATTACAGGGGTGAGCATGGGCAACCCACATGGCGTCATATTCACCGACAATATCACCGACAGCCTGGTTCTCGGCGAGGGACCAAAACTTGAGGTCGCGGAGATGTTTCCGCGCAAGGCCAACATAGAGTTCGCACGGGTCGTGGACCGTTCCACGATAGATATGCGCGTATGGGAGCGTGGCACGGGCGAGACGCTCGCCTGCGGCACCGGTGCATGCGCCACCGCCGTGGCCGCCGTGCTCAACGGACTCACTGACCGAGAGGTCGAGATGAGGCTCCGCGGCGGCACACTGCGCATACGCTGGGACGAAGCCTCGGGCCATGTGTTCATGACCGGGCCGGCGGCCTTCATCTGCGACGGAGTGTTTTACCTATAATAAGAGACAAGATGAGAATAAACGATAATTTCGAGAAACTGCCCGAGTCATACCTTTTCTCGACTGTGGCAAGAAAACTGCGGGAGTTCCGCGAGAAGCATCCCGGCGCCGATGTAATCCGCATGGACATCGGCGATGTGACGTTGCCTATCCCGACGTCTGCCATACGTGCGATGCACCGCGCGGTCGACGACATGGCCGAGAAGACCTCTTTCCATGGCTACGGACCCGAACAGGGATATGACTTCCTGCGTAATGCCGTGGCTGTCAACGATTATGCCGCAAGAGGCATCCAGATATCGTCGGACGAGATATTCATTTCCGACGGAGCCAAGTCAGACCTCGGCAACCTCGGCGACATATACTCGCGCGACTCCATTGTGGCCGTGGCCGATCCCGGCTATCCCGTCTATGTCGACTCCAATGTGATTGACGGGCGTGGCGGCGAACTCGTGGATGGCCGCTGGAGCCGGTTCGTATATCTCGACTGCACGGAGGCCAACGGCTTCAAGCCTGTTCCACCTGCCGAGCATGCCGACGTCATATTCCTCTGCTCGCCGTGCAACCCGACAGGAGTTACCTTCACCCGCGACGAACTTAAGGCATGGGTAGACTACGCGCTGGCCAATAAGGCAGTCATCATATACGACTCAGCCTACTGCGCATATATAACCGACGACAGCCTGCCGCACTCGATATACGAGATCGAGGGTGCGCGCGAATGCGCCATCGAGGTCAGGAGTTTCTCGAAAACCGCAGGCTTTACTGGACTTCGCTGCGGATATACAGTGGTGCCATCATCGCTCACCGGCACCGACGCCGAGGGCAACGAGGTGCCCCTGCGCAAACTCTGGCTACGGCGCCAGACCACCAAGTTCAACGGTGCGAGCTACGTGATACAGCGCGGTGCCGAGGCCCTCTACACCGCTGAGGGCAAGCGTGAGGTCCGCGAGAATGTTGACTATTATCTCGCCAACGCACGCCTGATACGTGACACTATGACCGAGGCCGGATTCACAGTGCATGGTGGAGAGAACTCACCCTATATATGGGTCAAGTCGCCCAACGGCGAGACTTCATGGGATCTCTTCGAGAAATGCCTCTCGGAGGCCAATATCTCCTGCACGCCGGGTGTCGGTTTCGGCGACAACGGCGAGGGCTACATCCGGCTTACGGGCTTCAACACCCGAGAGAACACCGCAGAGGCGATGCACCGCATACTTAAGTTCTTTAAGAAAAAATAAAGAAGAGGGGGCCACTGCCCCCTCTTTCATTTTCAATTACCTAATTATTGAGAGTCTTTATGTCAAATCTCAGATTTAAAAGCGTTGAGGAAGCGGCAGCCCGCAAGGCTGTGAAGGTCGAGCTTCCCAAAGAGAGAGTCGAGGCTTATTACGGTAAGCAAGTCTTCAACCGTCAGCGTATGTTCGAGTATCTCCCAAAGGAGACATACGACGCGCTGGTACAGGCCATCGACAACCGACAGCCTCTGAGCCGCGAGCTGGCCGACAGCGTGGCCGACGGCATGAAGCGCTGGGCGCTCGACAATGGCGCGCGTCACTACACGCACTGGTTCCATCCGCTGACCGGAAGCACCGCCGAGAAGCATGACGCCTTTATCGAGCATGACGGCAAGGGGGGAGTCGTAGAGAAATTCACAGGCAAACTCCTCGTGCAGCAGGAACCTGACGCCTCTTCGTTCCCCAACGGCGGCATCCGCAACACCTTCGAGGCACGCGGATATTCGGCATGGGATATCTCTTCGCCGGCGTTCATCGTAGACAACACGCTCTGCATCCCGACGGTATTCGTATCGTACACCGGTGAGAGCCTTGACTATAAGACGCCTCTGCTCCGGTCGCTCAACAGCATCGACAAGGCAGCCTCGCGGGTGGCCCGCTATTTCAATCCCGATGTCAACCACGTGATCTGCAACCTAGGCTGGGAGCAGGAATACTTTCTGGTCGACGAGGCGCTGTATGCGGCGCGTCCCGACCTTGTGATGACCGGCCGCACGCTGATGGGCCATGAGTCGGCAAAGAACCAGCAACTCGAGGATCATTACTTCGGCTCGATACCGAGCCGTGTCGAGGCCTTCATGCTCGACCTCGAGCTCGAGGCGCATAAGCTCGGCATCCCCGCAAAGACCCGCCACAACGAGGTGGCCCCCAACCAGTTCGAGCTCGCGCCCATCTTCGAGGAGGCCAACCTTGCCAACGACCATAACCTGCTGATAATGTCGGTGATGGAAGAGGTGGCTCGCCGCCATAATTTCCGCGTGCTGCTCCACGAGAAGCCTTTCGCCGGCATCAACGGCTCAGGCAAGCACAACAACTGGAGCCTCGGCACAGACACAGGCGTCCTGCTGTTCGCTCCAGGCAAGAACGAGCGCGACAACTTCCGCTTCGTGACTTTTGTCGCCAACGTGATGGCCGCAGTACACAAGCACAACGGACTGCTTAAGGCATCGATCATCAATGCTACAAATGCCCACCGTCTCGGCGCAAACGAGGCACCTCCGGCAATCATCTCCATGTTCCTCGGCTCGGCAGTAAGCTCGATCCTCGAGAAGGTGGAGAAGGCCGACTCAATCAACAAGATCACAATCGACGGAAAGGAGACCATCAGGCTCGACATTGCTCAGATACCGGAACTCACTCTTGACAACACCGACCGTAACCGCACCAGTCCATTCGCTTTCACCGGCAACAGGTTCGAATACCGTGCGGTCGGCTCGTCGGCCAACAATGCGTCGGCTCTCATAGCCCTTAACGCTGCGGTAGCCGCACAGCTTGCCGACTTCGCCGACGCTGTCGACGCACGTGTGGCAAAGGGCGAAGACCGTGACCATGCAATACTTGACGAGGTCAAGAAACTGATCCGCGACTCGCGTCCCATCCATTTTGACGGTAACGGTTACAGCGAGGAGTGGAAGGCCAAGGCCGCCAGGAGAGGTCTCGACGTGGAGACATCTGCGCCGCTGATGTACGACCGCTACATGCGCAAGGAGTCGGTCGAGATGTTCGAGAAGACCGGCGTCCTCAGCCGCAAGGAGATCGAGGCCCGTAACGAGGTGAAGTGGGAGATGTACACCAAGAAGATCCAGATCGAGAGCCGTGTGCTCGGCGACCTCGCCATCAACCACATAATTCCGGCGGCCGTGCGCTATCAGTCGCTTCTACTCGACAATGTCTATAAGATTCAGCAGCTTTTCAAGGGCTCGAAAGCCGATACTATCTCGGCGCAGGACCTGAGCAACATCGAGGCCATAAGCGATCATGTGCTGGCGATAAAAAATGGAGTGGAGAACATGGTGAACGCACGCAAGCATGCCAACCATCTCGAGTCCGAGCGTGAGAAGGCGATTTCATACCATGACCATGTGTGCCCCTTCATGGAGGATATCCGCTACCACATCGACAAGCTCGAGCTTATGGTCGACAACGAGATCTGGCCACTCCCCAAATACCGCGAGCTCCTGTTCATCCGGTAACCCTAAGGAAGTATATATAATAAATGCCGGGAATGGAATATTCCATTCCCGGCATTTATTATAT
>WGUO01000049.1 GCA_014867205.1 Muribaculaceae bacterium
ATGTTGTATCATATTTGAGGTGGTTCGGGGGTAGGTGTTTGGGAGGGGGTTCGGGTGGGAAGATTATACGTCTTATATGACTTATACGACTTATACGACTTACCCGCGCCTGCCTTTATTAATCTTTAATCTTTTGAAACATGCTGAAATTCACCGAGCCGTAGACTAAGTGCCTGAAGAAGCCGGGCAGCGCGCTGAAGTCATGATCCTTGCTGTGCTCCACCACGACAAGCGTGCCCTCCCTCACCATCGCCGAGCCTAATATCAGGCCCGGTATCTCGGCGAAGCGGGGATGGTCGTAGGGAGGGTCGGCGAAGATGGTGTCGTATGCCTCGGTGGCGCGCTCTACAAACCGGAACACGTCGCCCCGCACGAGCCGCAGCGTGCTGTCGCCGAGTTTCTCCTTGACCGAGCGGATGAACCCGGCCTGTACCGGGGCCTGCTCCACTGCGGTCACCGCGCGCGCGCCGCGCGACACGAACTCCCAACTCACCGCGCCGGTGCCGGCGAACAAGTCGCAGACACTCTTCTCCTCGATCGCGTCAAGGTTCTCGAGCACGTTGAATAGATTCTCGCGGGCGAAGTCGGTCGTCGGCCTCGCCGTTATGTTCTTCGGCACGTCAAAGCGTCGCCGTCCATATTTTCCTCGTATAATTCGCATTACTAACTTCTCATCATCAGGGCGCCACTCAGCGGCATACCGGCCTTGACGCCGACGCTCGGCACCATGGTCAGCATCACGTAGCGCAGCGTCTTGCGCAACTCCCGCATCAGGTCGCCCTTCACCTCGCGGGGACCTGACAGGGAGACCTGGACCTCGGCCGGGTCGAGCCTGTACACGTCGAGTATGTTGTAGAGGTGATACTGCAGGTCGGCGGCCGCGTTCCAGCGGTGTGTGGCCGCCATCAGCAGGTTACGGCAGTCGAAGGCCACATAGTCGGCCTCACCGTCGCGTATGTCGATGTAGACGCGTGGCATGTCTGAGCTCCGCTCGCGGAATCGCGTCACCAGCACGCCGAGATGCGAGTGTACCCTCGCGCCGGGAAAGGTCCGCTGCAGGAAGGCGTTCAGCCTCGGCACCAGCGTGTAGAGGCATGTCGCGTCGGCGGCCTCGTCGGCCATGATGTCCTGCTCGTCGGCAGGATAGACCTGCGTGTAGAGGCGCACGGCCTCATCCTCATCATCGGCCACGAGTCGGGTCGGCACCCACAGCGAGTGAGGCGCCTCGACCACGATGTCGGCCGTGAAGTCATCGAGCACCTGCGGGTGGTCGTAGACCGTGCTCTCTATCTGCCTAAGCAGCGACTCGGGCGCGACATTCCACTTCTCGTCGAATACCGTCACTATCTCCTGCGTCGGGTTGACGTTGCGCAGATAGGCGCTCATCCCGGCCGCCGAGATCACGCAGATCAGCCGCCAGTCGGCGATGTCGCCGATTCGCACCGCCTGATATGTGTTGCTGCTCTCGTTCATGTCACAAAATTAGTGATTTCATTTCATAAATCAAAATGAGTTTTCCCCTGCAGCCGGGCATACCTCAGCCCCAACAGTAGCCCGCGCAGCAGCAGGTATGTCTCGAAGGCGAGCCACAGCACTCCATTCGGGGGTGTCTCTCCACGCCCCGCGCCGAGCATGATGGCGAAGAACGCCGCTGCGGCGACAAGGGTCGTGACGAGCAGCGCGCGGGTGCGCGACATGCCGATGAACACGCCGTCGAATATGAAGGCCGCCACCGTGACGGGGGGCTGCGCGACGAGCCACCACCTCATCTCTCCGACTGCCCGGCGCACCGCGCCGTTGTCGGTAAGAAGCCCGGTTATCGCCTCTGCCCCACCCGCGTAGATGAGTAAGAAAACTACGGCCATGACGGCGCCCCATTTCATGAGTGCGGCGACGTCGCGGCGCATCCGCGCCACGTCGCCGGCCCCCGTGGACTTACCCACAAGGGCCTCGGCGGCAAACGCAAAACCATCCATGAAGTATGAGAAGAAGAGGAAGAACTGCATCATCACGGCGTTGGCGGCGAGTGTCGTCTCGCCGAGGCGCGCCCCGGCCGAGGTCATGGCCAGCGTCACACACATGATGCAGGCCGACCGCACGAACAGGTCACCGCTCACGCTGAAGAACCGCCCCCATCTTACCCTTCCCGCGCCGCCCCCGGCACCTCTCTCCCCGTGCCGACGGGCATCGTGCATCCGCCTGCGGGCAAGCAGCAGCGCAGCCACGGCTCCCGCCCAGTTGGCGCATAGCGTCCCGGCGGCTATCCCCGCGAATCCCAGCCCGAACCCGAACACGAGCGTCAGGCTCAAGGCGATATTCACGATATTAACACCGATTGCCACCGCCATCGGCACCACTGTGTTCTGCATGCCGATGAACCATCCGCTCACGGCCATGATGCAGAGTTGGGCAGGAGCGGCCCAGATGAGTATCCTGAAGTATTCGGCAGCGAGGGCGGTGACCTCTGGATCGGGGGCGATGACCCGCAGGAGCAGTCTCTCGAGCGGCACCTGAAGCGAGAGCGCGCAGGCGCCCACGGCGCACGCTATCGTCAGCGCCTTGCGCAGCACGTCGCGGCTCATCGCCGCGTCGCCCGCGCCGCATGCCTGCGCGGCGAGTCCCGACGTGCCCATCCGCAGGAAACCGCACAGCCAGTACACCACGTTGACCATCATCGCCCCCACCGCCATTGCGCCGATATATGACGCCCGGCCCAGGTGTCCGGCGATCGCCGTGTCGCACAGACCCAACAGCGGCACCGTGATATTGTTGACTATCGCCGGTGCCGCAAGCCTGAGTATGCTCCTGTTTATGCTATCTCTTTTCTCTGCCAATTTCCCTCCTCACTACGGGTCATGCCTCCACAGCATGACCTCATTTGTGCATCTCCCCCACCAAGGGTGTCTCCATGGTGCGCTTCACCTCCTCCACGTCGTAGTTCTGCCCGAAGAGGAACATCAGTTTGGTGATGGCAGCCTCCGAGGTCAGGTCGTGGCCGGAGATGACCCCCGCGCCGTAGAGCGCGGAGCCGGTCTTGTAGCGGTGCGGGTCGACCATGCCGTTGTCGCACTGCGACACGTTGACTATCACCAACCCCCGGTCTGTAGCCTCCCGGATCGCGTCGAGGAAGTGGGGGTCGGTGGGGGCGTTGCCCGCGCCGTATGTCTTGAGCACGACGCCCTTCAGGCCCGGTGTCCCGAAGGCATGGCGTATCATCGTCTCGGTGATGCCGGGGAAGAGGTTGAGGTACATCACGTTGGTGTCCATGCCGTAATGCACGCGCAGACGCCCCTGCTCGGCCGGACGCCACAGCACGTCGCTGCGGAACGTTATGCCCATGCCGATCTTGGCGAGCCGAGGAAAGTTGCTGCTCTTGAAGGCGTTGAAGTTGTCCGCGCTGTATTTCGTGGCGCGGTTCCCGCGCCACAGGTAGTTCTCGAACAGTATCGCCACCTCCTCGAGCATCGGCTTGCCGTCCTCGCGGCGGGCGGCGGCCACCTGCAGGGCCGTTATGAGGTTTTCCTCGCCGTCGGTGCGCACCTCGCCTATCGGCAGCTGGCTGCCGGTTATTACCACCGGCTTGCGCAGGTTCTCCAGCATGAAGCTCAGCGCCGACGACGTATAGGCCATCGTGTCGGTGCCGTGAAGCACTACAAAGCCGTCGTATCGGTCGTAGAAGCAGTCTATGACGTAGGCTATGTCCTGCCAGTGCGAGGGGTTCATCGCCGACGAGTCGAGGGGCTCGGCAAACTGGAAACTGTCTATCTCGTAGTCGAGACGCTTTATCTTGGGCACATTGTCGATGAGATACTCGAAGTTGAAGGGCTCGAGCGACCCTGTCTCCGGGTTCTCGATCATGCCGATTGTGCCCCCTGTGTAGATTATCAGGATCTTTGGGCGCGTGCCGCACGCGTCGGCCTCATCCGGGATGTTGACCGACTTGACGCGCTGCATCATTGTCTCGGGCGGGTAATCCGCTATCTGCGGATACGTGTCCGTAGATTTCTTTGTGTCACTCATATGACTCTGTGTTTGGTCGCTGTTTCGGTTGCGATTTGCTGAATAATGCGTGATCCGCCCCCTCACCGGCGATCCGGATTTCACCTCCGGCCCCCGTCAGGCAGCCAATTACGCCACTATCAGACATTCATGGTATAGATTCAGTCTGCAAATATAGCAATAATTTTGAATCCGGCTTAGTTTGCTGTTAAAAAATGCAAAAAAAGTATGCCTCCGTCGGGAGACATACTTTTCTTTTGATGTTTCCGGCTCTATATGTGCATCATCTGTCACTCGAAGCCGGTATTATGCCGGAGTCGCTTGCGCGGCCCCCGGATTCTTTCTCTTAAAGAACAACCTTGGCGGTCTTCGAGCCCTTGACCATGATGTAGAGGCCGTTCTCGGGGTTGTCGACGCGCACGCCCTGCAGGTTGTAGTAAACGGGGGCAGCGTTCTCGTCGCTCTCGATGCCGGCGATGCCGGTTGCGGGATCACCCTTCACCATGAAGTTCTTGAGCTCCCATGCGCCCGACTTCGAGCCGTCGTTGCGGTAGCGGAAGCCGATGATGATCTCCATGCCGTCGAACTCGCTGAGGTCAAACTCGTTGAGTGCAAAGTCAGTCCAGTTCTTGCCCTCCTTCTTCGGGGGGAAGTTGGCGAATGTGAGTTCCTGTGTGGCGTCGAGGGCCGGAACTGTCACATATGCAGTGTATTCTGAAACCTGGGCGGTGGGGAAATCGAAGCCGAATGCCTGCTCAACGCTCATGCTCAGGTTCTTGTATTTCTTGAGGTCGAGCTTGATCTGCAGGCGTGAGTCTGCGGGGTGAGGCTCGTTGCTATAGTATGAGTTGCAGATGGCGCACTTCGGGTTGCTGTTGATCTTCCAGCCGTTGAAGTCGCTGAGGCTCTCGTCGTTGATCTTCTCCCAGCCGTCGAGGTTCTGCTCGAATGTGTTCATGTAGATCACACCCTCAGGAAGTTCGGGATCATCGGGAGTCGTGCCGCCGATAGGCTCCTGTGCTGTCGGAACGAGTAACTCGGAAGAGTCTGCGATCTTGTCAGAAACCACAATGGTCTTGATGCGCACCTGGCCACTGCTTGCTGTTGCGGTCATCTTATTGAGGCCTTCGCTGGTGAGCGTGTAGAGGGCGTCGGCGATCATGCCGGTCCAGCCGTCGCTGAGGGTCATCGCCAGAACGTACTTGTTGTTTTCGTAGGTATCATAGGTGATGATGATCTGCTTCATCGATACGCCTGTTGCCTCGATGTTAACCTGAGAGTTCTTGTAGACACGCCATGCGAAGGTGTTGGCGTTCGGTGCGATCAGATCATTGGTGGATTCACCCTTGACTGTTGTCACCTTGAAGGACTTGTCGCCGAACTTAACGGTCTGGCCCCAGCCATTTGCGTCGCCGCCCCATTCGCCGGCGTTGGCGATGTCAAATACGGTGTAGTTGGTGGCGCTCATCGATGCGGCGCACGCAACTGTTGCAAGTGAAAGTAAAAACTTTTTCATCAGCTTTAGATTTTATAATTTATTATGTTGTTGATTGGATAATATAGATTCAGATACATCCTTGAACTCAAGGCCATATCCATCTGCAAATTTAGTGATATTTTTTGTAATCTCAATCTTCCGTCCAAAAAATTATATTAAAAATATAATAAATTTAAAAGCGGACATTTTTCCCGCGCCGTTTGCCTTCAGAATTTGTAGGCGTTCGCGTGGAGGTCGACTTTCTCCAGGCTCGCCGTCTCCAGATTGTATATGGAGTGGACGCAGCCGTATCGGGCCGGCGATGCGTTTGCCGGCTCCGGCCCTGTGCAGTAGACGTTCGCAAGTTGCTTCCGGTATTCACCTACAGTCGGCATGTGCGGCAGGTCGTTGCCGTTCGTGCGGTAAACTGTCGTGACGCCCTCGGGACTGGGCTGCGTGTTCATCACTAATTTCTTCGCGAGCAGGTTTGCCCCTTTCGATGCATGGTGGGGTAGCTTCACATAGTCCACATGCTTCCACCAGCCGTTGTCAATCTTACGAATCGAGGCATTGGGCATGTCTCCCGACATCAGCAGGCTCAGTCCGCAGACCGTCAGCATGTAGGCGACAGAAACCTCGTTGAGGTCGCGGGTCGCCGGACTATCCATAAACCGACCCGCCAAACACCTGTGAGGGGCGAGTATCGCCAGTTCCATATAGAATGGCGCGGATTCCTCGTCACGCCCATTGAATTTTACTCTGAATATCTCCTCACCGGCAAATGGGTCATAGCCCACGAAATGATATCCGTTCCTCCGCCCCCGGTTATATTTCCCCTGCAGATAGTTGTAGGCGTCGGTTGCTACACTTTTTATCTCCTGACAGCCCGAGGCATCAACCACATTGACAGGTCCGAACACGTGTGCCGCAGCTTTATTGTCGTGCGTGTCGAGAAGATGGGCTATGCCGACCGAGTGGTCCTCGTGCGGATGTGTCCAGACAAAGATATTGACCGGAGCCGCGCCCCAGTCCTCCTTGAGTATATGCATCACATGGTTGTAGTTCTCGTCGCCCTCATAGCAGTCGGTCACTATCGTATAGAGGGCCTTCTCCCCCTCCGCAACAACGACAAGTATCGATTCCCCCTGCTTGTCGTAGCCAACGGCATAGACATGCAGTCGCAGCAAGGCGAGGGTGTCATATGGTATCTCGCTCAGAGGCTTCGGACCCATCACTCTCCCGACTTATAGGCGTAGGTCGTTGACATACCCCTCGACCCACGCATCGACACAAGCCCGCTGCGGCGACGCCCCGTCTGCGCGACGCCGTAACTCGCCGCCGGCCTCAGCCTGACTTTCATCGAGACTGTCTCGATCTTCCCATCTTTCCCTATTCTTTTAATTTTGCACATCTCTCAATTTGTGTTATGCCCTCAAGCATTATGTCGGGATATCTCTTTGCGAATTCGCCGAACGAGTCCTGGGCATCAAACGATGTTATCATGACGCAGCTTACACCGAATGTCCAGACTGTCTCGTATTCTTTACGCGTCGCCTCTCCTTCCTCTTTTCCCTCTTTTTTCTCTCCTCCCTCTTTTGCCTCTCCATCCTCTTCTATATCATTGTCAACATATTTCTTGACAAGAATGTTGCTGACTGTGTATTCAGTATCACCGTCGGCCAACTGCTCCATCTCCTTTTTAGATGTTATCTTAGGGTCTTCCGGATACTCGAAGCCGTTATATGTCTTAGTCTGTCTGAAGGCATCATCAGCGATATTGTCAGTAGTCGAAAGAAGCATCTGAACGTCTACCGGCGAGATAAGGCCCTTAATCCAGAACTGACTTAACAGTGAACAGAGCTTAGTGAAGAATATCCGATACTCTTTCCCGAAACTGACGTTTCTGATGTGGAGACAAACGTAATATGACGTCACCACCAGCCACGCGCCGAACGATCTGTTCTTTCGGCGCGGCCGCAGCAGCGGGGTAATGTCCGAATAGATATGAGCCGGGAGCGACAGCACCTCCTCAAGCGAGCAGTCGAGCGACTCGGCTACTGTGTCCACGTCGACCAGACGGCGCATGCCGGGCGGCAGAAGCTTGTGCTCGTAGCGCATATTGCGATAGACATCCTCTGCCCCGCACAGGCGGCGCAATGCCCTGTCGAGTTGCGGCATGAATTCCTCCGCGAAACCCGGTTTGCTGAAGAAATCAAACCGCAACACATAATTCGAGCCGTCGCTCGCCTCGATAAAGGCCGCATTAATCGCCTCGTTAAAGCCATTACCTTTTCCCATGCCACAAATATAGCCAAAAAACTCCTCCCCACCAAAAATTTCCGCAAAAGATAACCGCAGAGAAAGAGGAGAAATACGCCTACCAGTGCGCGAGTCCATGCGCATCAGTCTCGACTACCTGTGCGCGAGTCCATGCGCATCAGTCTCGCCTACCTGTGCGGGGGGTGTTGCAGAACTCTCATTTTCTCTAAACTTCCGCCCTGAATATGGCCC
>WGUO01000005.1 GCA_014867205.1 Muribaculaceae bacterium
CGGCCCCCCTGCCCCGGGGCAGTAAGATATTGTCACCAGCCGGCCATTCCGCCGCGATGCCCCGGACGCCGGGCATACGGCTCGCCCGATGTCTCACGCACGCGCGGCGGCTCGAGCTCGTGGAAACAGATGTGCAGTCCGATGGCACGGGTCATGAGCAGGTCGTCGTGGCAGCCGGCTATGGCGCCGAACGAGCCGTTCTGACGGCGCTCATAAGCGAGATACTCATCGAGACAGCTCTCGTCGCGCTCGGTGTAGAGGCCCTCGCGGATCACCTTGACAAGCGTGGCGATAATCATCGGCTTGGTGGCGACGTTGGTGTGGAACCCGTAGCGCGCCGGCGCGCCTCGCGTCACCTCCTCCTCGCTGCGTGGCCGCGCATAGAGGTTGGGGTAGACGTCGCGCAGACGGTTCAGTATGAATCCCGACTGGTCGCCGTCGGTGTCGCGGTCAGGGTCGTGCGTCTCGAGCGTGTTGCTCTCGATGACGAGCAGCGCGTTGTCATAATAGGCGGCCGCCATTGCCGCGCGCCAGGCCAGTATGTCGAAGTCGGTATGGCCGCGCCATTGCGCCACGACCTCCGGCCCGTGCCCCGAGACCATCGGGGCACGGTCAAGGACCACGATCACCGACCAGTCGGCGCGTGCCGAGCGGCCTCCCACATCCACTACCGCCACATATCTGCCCTCCATGCGCGTGCCGGGCTGTCTCTCCGGTCGCCGCCACACGCGCCATCCACCCGAGCCAAGGGGGGTGAAGCGCACCTCGCGCAGCATCTGGCGCCGGGCCTGCTCGCCGATATAGCGCGATGTGGCGTCGGCCGCCCCGGGAGCGTCTATCTCTCCATGCTCGCACGGCATGGCGCACCCCTGCCGCAACGCCTCGACACGGTATTTGTCGAACACGCGTGCCCCGGAATGTACAAACGCCTCCACGTCGTCGCTCGGATACTCGGCTGCCATAAGCCCGTGGTCGGAATATTTCGAACGCTCGGAGATATACCATGCAATCGCCTCGAGGGTCGCGCCGCGCTCCCAGAGCCACCACAGGTAGCGGCCCGGCTGCTCGCGGTCGGATGCCGCCGTATCGGCAAGCCTCCCCTCAATCAGCCTCGTGGCGAGTGCGCGTCGCTCGCGCTCGTCGAGGCTGATGCTGTACTGGTCAATCTCATGCCAGCTGACGAACATTGCCTCGAACTGTGACTGTCCACGCCTGGCGGCCTCATACTCGCGGTGAAAGAAGTTGCCGGTGCCGTTCGCCGTCGACTCGTAGACGATCATCGTCATGGGCTGGAGCAGTACGCCAGAGCAGGCCGAGCGAAGTATCTGCTCCGGGGTCTTGCCTAAGGTGCGCCGCCAGATGCCGACCTCCGAGCAGTGTACCAGGCTGTAGTCACCTCCTCGGCACGAGTCGGGCCTCTCGGCGCTTCCGACCTTTACCTTGCAGTTGCGTGCCGGAACGCGGAACATCGTCCGTGTCCGTCCGACCCATTCCACACGTTTCTCGCGCGCATCCGCCCCGTCGCCCTCGTCGTGCAGCAACCCGACCGGATATCGGTTTATCATCCGGTCGAACATGTCCTTGATTTCCTCGCTTCCGACGGCCTGGTGGGCGATGATGAGCGAGTTCAGTCCGCGGCGGTGCACGAGCTGGAGCCAGGCCATGTAGAGCTGGGCACACGTGCTTCCGCCCCACTGCCGGGCCTTGAGCAGGATAAGCCGTATCGGCCTGCCTGCTGTGCGCATCGACTCGAAACGCTCCACCAGGCGCCGCTGCGGGCGGTTGAGCCTGAAGAGCACATCGTCGCCCCCGCGCTTGTCCTTGATATAGGCACGAGTCGCGGCCCAGTAGGCAAAGTCATGTAGCATGCGGAGCCGGTCGAGCCGTGCGGCCACATCCCGGCGCGCCCCCTGGGTCGGGCGTTTTCTGCCGTTCGACCTCAGCCACGCGTCGACGGAGCCTGCCGCCACCAGTTCCGAGACAATTTTCTCTCCGCGCATGCTCTCCGGCAGCCATTGGCGGTCGAGGCCGCCGACATCAAAAACGAATCTACGACCCGTGGAGCCCTCCCCCGTCACGGGGTCGAACTTCGCCGATCTCTCAAGGCCGCGCAGCCTGTTCTCCTCAAGCATAGAGGCAACCGTAGGCTCCTCCGCGTTGATATCGCTTCTGCCGGCTGTCATGACTTCGGGCCTGAGGGGTTGAACTTGAGCCTTATGGCGTTAAGCGCGCGGAGGCGCCGCCGCATACGGTTCACGATCGCCTTCGCCCCCTCGGCGGTGAGGTATGACTCCGGTGCCGGCGAGCAAACCACGGCGTCGACCGCATGGGTCATGCAGAGCTCGAGGTCGGCCTCCATCATGGCGCACACGCGTCTGAATATCTCCTCATACATCTCGCGGCGCTTCGGATACATCGTGTCAAGAACCCCGTTTTCCCCGCGCAGCAGAGCGCCGACCACCACGGCCGCGCGCGGCTCGCTGACCCAGAACCGCGACACCGGCCTCGATGCCGCCAGCGCGAGCATGTCGCGCAACGACACATCGCGTGCCGTGCGCAACACCTCGCGGAAGTGCGCGTACAACTCCCTGTCGCGCTGCTCGATGAAATCTGATTTGCTCCCTTTTTTCTTCATGGTCTCGCTTCTTTTAGTATAGTGAAAGTTGAGTAGAAATGATATCGGCATCCTTCCCTCCGGACCCCGGCTTCCGCTCCTGATCCATTGGCCCCGGACGATGGCTTACGGGTGCAAAAATAGCAAGAGTGACTGCGGAGTTCAGTCACTCTAATGTAAAATAATGTTAAAACGAAATCTATAGGTGGGAGAGCATCTTCTCGGCGCGGTCGCCCCAGTGCTCCATGAATCTGGCACGGGTGCGCTTCCAGCGGCGGTGACTCCAGAGCCAGTATTGCGGGGCCTCCCGGATATTCTCCTCGAGCAATCTGAAATAGCGGCGTGTGATGTCGAATGTCGGTTCCTCCCGGGTGTTCTCGGTCACGGGCACGAACCGCAGCACATACTCGCCGCGCCTGGGACGCGACATATGGCAGAAGAGCACCGTGGAGTCGAGGAAGCGGGCGATTCGCTCGGGGCCTGTGAAGACTCCGGTGTCATGGTTGAGGAAATCGGTGAAGAGGTGCATCTCGTAGCCGGGGCACTGGTCGGCGATATAGCCCGTCACCGAGGGAATGCCCTGCCGTTTCCACCCGATGGTGCGCCGCATTATATCGGACATCTCGATGTTGTTGGCGTGGAACCGTGTCCGTATCTTCATGAAGAGGGCGTCGACCGCCTTGCTGTGAAGGGCATGGTAGACCTGCGCCGGGACGGCGTTCCCGTCAAACCAGAGGGGAATCGAGCTGACCCACTCCCAGTTGCAGTAATGGCCGAGCAGCAGCGTAACACTGCGCCCGGCGCGCACCGCCCCGTTGACCACCTCGGCATTCTCAACCCGCAGGCGCCGGCGTATGGTCGCCTCGTCGGTCGACAGCATCTTGACCGTCTCGAAGAAATAATCGGTAAGGAATGAGTAGAACCCGCGCTCGATGGACCTTAACTCGGCGTCTGTTTTCTCGGGAAACGAGGAGCGGAGGTTTGATCGGACCACCTTGCGGCGGTAGCGCACCACGTTGCGCATCAGCCATGCCACACCGTCCGACATGACATAGAGCCCGCGCAGCGGAATCAGCGACAGCCCCTTGCAGCAGCCGTAAAGAAGACTATACGATATTCTCTCTGACAGTTTCATTTTCACGTGACAGACTCTTGATGATCGAGGGCGCTACAACCCATCGCTGCGCGCAGTATCCCGCCAACAGCCATCCGGCGGCCAGAATCCACAGCATGATGTACTCGTGGCTCACCTGGCCGAGTGTGGCCCCGTTGGAGTTCATCTTCACAAATCCCTCGACGCCCCATGTGCTCGGGCATATGTCGGAAAGCGCCTTCCAGACGCCGTACATGTCATAGCGGGGCCAGATGAGGCCCGACAGCAGCAGGAATAATATCGAGGTCACCACCCAGTTGAGGAACACAGCCTCGCGCTCGGTGACGAAGGCCTGGAACACGAAGCCCATGCCGAAGCAGGCAAGCGCCATCGGCAGCAGGAACGCCAGTTCCTCAAGGAGGTTGCCGGCCATCGGGAAACTGAACATCAGCGGAACATAATGGATCATGTAGATCGTTGGGATAAAGAGGATGGTGAAGAGGCAGAGCGACTGTCCGAGCATCCAGCCGGCGGTAAAGCGCGAGCCGCTTCGCGGGTTGTAGCCATAGGGGAGCCTCAGCTCGCGGCGCGCCCCTCCCGACATGCCTATCGCCAGAACGATGCACTGGTGCAGGATCAGGATCAGCACGCCCGGCATGATGAACGAGTCGAAGCCGTTGCGTATGTTTCCCATCGAGATATTGTCGATGGGGAGCAGGTCGCCGGTGGCGATTGTCTCGGCCAGCGGCGCGATGCGGTTCAGGTCCTTGGTGAGCAGCTCGGAGCCCATCTCCTGCATGACATCGGTGGCCGCCACCAGAAAGCCCCGGTAGCGGAGCAGCAGGCTCATGTCGCAATACATGGCTGCGTCGGCCGTCTCGGTGCGTCCCACCTTGCGCTCGAATCCCTCGGGAATCTCGAGTATGGCGTAGCACTTGTGGCTGTCCATGGCGTGGCGGGCCTCGCCCAGGTTGGCGGCGTAGCCGCGCACCCACACCTCGTCGCAGGCGTTCAGGTTGCGCACCAGCTCGCGGCTCAGCGGTGTCCGGTCGTTGTCGACAACGACCATCGGCACCTCCTTGACGAGCTCCGGATTGTATATCAGCGAATAGATGACAGGGTAGGCCAGAGGCAGGAACGTGAGGAACAGGATAAGCCCCATGTCGTGGCTTATCAACTTGAATTCCCGGCAGTAGACCTCGAATATTCCGGCCATGAAGTCCTTGATTCTTCTCATAGTGACTGATTGTTATGGTGCGTAGACCGGTTTTGCCATGAACCTCTTCACCCGCCACATCACGGTGAGCGGAAGCAGCATGTAGACGATATACGCCACGAACCATATGCGCGAGTAGAAGATGTCGCGTCCGGCGAGCGCCTGGTCGGCGTATATCAGGAAGTTATAGCGCACGGGCATCAGCCAGCTGAATATGCTCATGGCCGGATACATGCTTTCGGGCGGGAAAGAGAACGCGGCGATCGAGAAGGAGAGTATGCCGGTCAGCGCGCAGACAGAGAGCGACAGGCGCAGGTTGGGCAGCAGCCCGAACACCACAATGGCGAAACTCTGTGTCGCGAGCACGAACATGAGCTCGGACAGTATCATCCAGCCCCAGGAGCCGGCCATGGTGTAGCCATTGTATTTGAACAGCCATGACACCATAAATATTGCCAGTACCCACCAGATCAGCGTCTGGGGCAGCAACTCGGCATATACTGCCCGGAATATAGAGCCCCGCGCCATGCGCAGCAGGCGCGGCGACGTGCGCCGCTTTATCTCCTCGCCGAGAGTGAACACGGTGACGAGCATTATCATCAGCTGCAGCACGCCCGGAATGAATGAGTTGGAGAGGTAAATGCCGTAATTGAGCTGCGGGTTGCCTATGGGGCGCGTCGCGATGTTGATGGGCTGAAGCAGCGGGGCGGCTGTCTCCGGATCCTGGCCTACGGCCTGCGCCACCGATACCGCCACGCCGGCTTTGGTGTAGACGGCCGTGGCCTTGAATGTCTTGAACAGAAGCGAGCCCGGCACGTAATAGACCATGTTGGTGTAGAACGTGATCTCGGGCGAGCGACCGGCCATAAGGTCGGCCTCGAAATTCTCCGGAATGAGGAAGAAGCCGTATATGCGGCCCTCCTGCATGGCGTGGCGCGCCTCGGTGTACGAGTTCGGGGTCTCGGTCAGGTCTACCATCTGCATGCCGCCGAGCGTCTGCGTAATCTCGCGCGACAGCGACGAGCCGTCGCGGTCGACTATCGCGGCCGGAATGCGCGTGGGGAGTCCCTTCTCGAACATCGAGGTGATGAACAGGAACAGGAACAGCGGCAGCCCGAGCATGGCAATCCACATGAGCGGTCGCCTTACGATCTGCACCATGGAGCGGACCATTATCGCCCACGTACCGGTTCTTTCCCTGTCTTTATCCTGGTTCATATTCGCTGTGGAGGATTATTCTTTATTTCTCGATTCCTTTGTATATCACCGACATGCCGGGGCGGAAGTTGTGTATCGGCTTGTCGGGGCGCGCCTTGATCTGGAACGTGCGGGCGTCATAGTCGCCGGTGGCCTTGGTGGCCTGCCAGTTGGCGTATGTGCCGAGGTCCTTGATGTAGAACACCTTCATCACCGTGTCCTTGTCGAGCGCGGGTATGTAGACCTTGAGCCGGGTGCCGGTCGAGATGTCCTTCAGCAGGTTCTCGCGCACGTTGAACACGGCCCAGTGGTCGTCGCGCTGCAGGTTCATCACCGGGGCTCCGGTGGCGATAAGCTCGCTGACGTGGGGATATATCACGGTTATCTCGCCGTCGAACGGGGCGGTGAGGTACTGGTCCTCAAGCAGTGCGTTCGCCTTGCTGACGCCGGCCTTGGCCACGCGCACCATTGCCGACGAAGCATCCTTGTCCTCCTTCTGCGCGCCTGAGCGTGTCAGCTCGTAACTGCTCTTGGCCGCGGCCTCGCCGGCCTTGGCCATGTCGTATGCAGCCTTGGCCTCGTCGCGCTTCTGGGCGCTGACGACGCCTTTCTGATAGAGGGCCTCCATGCGCTGGTAGGTCTTGAGGGCTATGCCGCTCGCGGCCTGCGCCTGCTGCCAGATGTCATGGGCCGACTGTATGATCTGCGAGCGCGTGCCGGCGTCGACCTTGGCCTGCGCGGCCTGCGCGGCCTGCTCCATGGCCTCGGCCTGGTCATACTGTGCGTCGACCAGTGTGCTCACTATGTGTACAAGGGTGTCGCCGGCCTTGACGTGCTGGCCCTCCTCGACGTAGATGTCCTGCACGCGTCCGGGCAGTTTCCCAGAGATGCGCACCTCGGTGGCCTCGCCCTGGCCCTGCACGGTGTCGGGCTGCGGCTTGATGCAGAGGAAACCGATCACGGCCAGGGCCGCGATTACGAGCAGTATTAGTATGATGGTCGTTATCAAGGCCTTGTCTTTCTTGCTGACTGCCTCGGGATCCTGCGTGCCGTATAGGGGTACGCCGGCGGTTCCGGTGTTTTTTGTATCTTTTTCTTCCATGGTCGGATTTTGTTTAGACTGCTGATTGTTCATTGTTCTCTGTCGCGGTGTCAACGGCCGGTGCTGAGTGTGCCGAGCACCTTGGAGAGATATACCTGGCAGAGGCGCACCCCGATCTCGGCGTCAATCTTCTCGGAATTGGCCTGAAGCCATCCGGTCTGTGCCAGTATCACGTCGTTGGTGGTGAGGACGCCCTCCTTGAAGCCCTCCTGGGCGCAGCGCAGGTTCTCCTCGGCACTCTTCATGTTGGCCTGGGCCATGTCGTAGGTCTTGAAGGCCTCCTGGAACTTGAACTTGGCCTGGTTGACCTGAAGCTCGACCTTCTCCTCGAGGTCCTCGAGCATGATGCGCTGGGCATTGGTGGCCGACTTGGCGGCGCGGTATTTGTTGTAGTTGCCCCCCCAGTGCCAGATGGGAATCGTCACGGCCGCGCCGATGCTGAATCCGCCGCGCAGGTGCTGGCTGAAGCCGTTGATGAGGTTAGGGGTCGAGAATGTATACGCGCCGACGAGCCCTATCTTGGGCAGCATCGAGCTCAGGGCGAGCTTCTCCTGGCCCTTGAGCAGTCCTATGCCCTTGCGGACGGCCTCAAGGTCCTGGCGGCGTGCCCAGACGTCCTCGATGTTGTAGGCGTAGTCGGGCATCTCGGTGCCGATTCCCTCGGTGTCCTCGTCGCTGAGCGTCATCTGCGTGTCGACGGGGAGTCCGCAGGTCTGGGCCAGGGCCATGCGCGACAGTGTCACGCCGTTCTCAACCTTGGTCAACATTATGCGGGCCTCGTTGAGCTTGACATCGACGCTGAGCAGGTCGGCACGGGTGGCCACACCCTCGTCGAGCATGGCGTTGACATTATAGTGGAGCGTGTCGACAAGGCTGATGAAACTCTCGGCGAGTCTCTGCTTGGCCCGGAGCGAGACCACTGTCCAGTATGCCTCGTCAACGGCGTATATCACGTCTTGGCTCACGTTGTTGCGCGTGGCGACAAGGGCCTCCTCGGCGTAGCGGGCTATATCGTTGAGGGCCTTTATCTGGCCCCCCATGAAGATGGGCTGGGTCAGGGTTATGGCGCCGGCGAAAACGTTGCGCGTGTCGAAGGTCAGTGCATCCTTGGGAATCACGGCCACCACATCGGGAATCGGCAGGCCGGTCTCGGGATTGATGACGGGCTTGCCGTCGAGTCCGAGCAGCACGTCATACTGATATTTGCCGGTCACGGGGTCGAAAACCATGGTGGGGAGTTTCGCGTCCTCGCTGAGCAGGCTCACCTTGTGCTGGTTGTACATATAGGTGGCGCTGGCGTCGATTCCGGGCAGGTATGCCGAGAAAGCGGCCTTGCGCGTATATTCGGCGCCCTTCACGGCCTCGTCGGCCATGCGTATGGATTTGCTGCTGCGCAGCGCCATGTTGCGGCACGAGTCCAGGCTCACCGTCTGGCCGACGGCGCCCGGAGATGCCAGCGCGCAGAATGTCAAGGCGATATAGAAACTGTTTTTCATAAAACGAGAACAATATGGGTCAAGATGAATTCGGCGATTGTGAGCCGAAGCGCCACCCGGCGCGATGCGGATGTCCTAATCTCAATACAAAAATATCTATCGAAATGTTTATTAAAACAAAAATATCCCCAATCGGCCAAAATAATCCCAATTAGGCGAGGAGATTTTGAGGTGTTAGGTTTTAGGTTTTAGGTGTTGGGAGGAAGACCATTACGGTAACGGTGTAAACTAAACCTGTGCGGAGGTCTGAAAGACTCCCGCACAGGTTTCAGAGACGGCAGATGGTCGGTCAGAAGCGGACTGTCCGGCCGATAAAAAGAATTGTGTTGGTGGAGGTTTCTCGGATGATGTAGATGAATGGCGAGTCGAACGTGACGGGGTCGTGTGGTGGAAATCCGGGAGATAAGTCCATTCCAGCCATGGTTGCCGATGCTGCCTCGGTGCCATCCTCGTTTACCTCGATTGCCGTGGCCTGTTTTAGCATATTTAATTTAAGTCCGTCCCCATTGGCCAAGAGTGAGTTGAATTCAGTCTTGAGTATTGACCGGAATCCGACCTTACGCAGACTCGCGAGCATGTCGATGTCTGTTTCTGCCTTGAATTTCGGAACACTCACCCTAAAGTCATACGTTGTGAAATCGGTGCTTTCAAGCATGGCGTCGAATGTCTCGGAATCGAATTCATCAGCCATCTGTTCAAACGAGCAGCCTTCTGCCGGCTTAATGAGGAGCATCGAGTAGTTGCCGGAGCCATATTTGAGTTCGACCGCATTGATCTTGCTGTCGAAATATGCCCGGTAACAGCCGTGGGCGTTCATGAACTGTGCTGTTGCCTCATCGCCATCGATGTTCCTGAACCTGCCCTGAGCGGTGTCGGCCTTTTTAAAAGGCTTGTCCCATTTGCCTTTGAAGTAGATTGCATTCACAATTGCAATGGGATTATCTGTAGGCTCCTTGAGGAAGTGAGGGATCATGCCGTGTGTGTTTTCCGACACCCATTTGTTGATGCTGCGCATGCCGTTTTCGTCTCCGCCGTCCTCCTTGAACCACTCGGCTTCGAATGTGTCATGTAGTACTGAGGAGAAATTTTCGTCAAGTTCCCTCTCAGACCATATGGCATTTGCGAGCGAGACTTTTACTCGTCCGTCAAGCCCCGGGAGCTCACGGTTCATCAGGGAGCAATAGCCATTTAGGGTGGCAATGCCGTCGGTGCCCTCCCCGAAGCCGAACATGTCGAGAATCTCGTCGCGGCATTCTCCGGTGTCACCGTTGGCAAGCATGGAGAGCACGGAGAACACACCGTAAGTGGATATGGTCATGTTTCCTCCGGCGTCAGTCTGCCGGAACAGATTAAGTGCGAAACTGTTGTTCGCCGTTGCGGCTGCCCGGGTTTCCGCATTCATTTCAAGATTGCGGTAAGGAGTAACCTTTTCATTTGGTTCATCGCTCGTGCAGCCACCGATTGCCAGCAGTGTAGCCGCAGCCGCAAAAATTCCAATCTTCCTCATATTGTTGTTTTTTATATATTATCTGTATATTAGATGTAGCCAACCATGTTTTACTGCATAAGGCATATAAAAAAGTTGTCCGGATGTCAGAGTGGATAGAACTGCCTTAGGTAACTGAGCATATTATTATCGGGGCAATCTGAACCGGCATCCGAACGGAAGTGAGATGCCCCAGCGGTTGTCTGTCCAGTAATTAGGAACTTCTTGCCTGTTTTTGAAACGATATTGCAAAGTAGGCTCAATGAAGATATCCAGATTATCGGTGATTCTGTAAGATGCCCCTATCCCGGCACCCAGTGACCAGGATACGTAAGAGTCGAAATGTCCGCTTTGGAGACCGGGTAAGTAACTGCTGCCGGAAGTCGACACGGATTTGGAGTAGATCGGAATGTCCATTTCCCCGCCGACTGTCGCGTACAGTCTCAGGCCGCTTATGCTGTATGCCGTCACGTTGAGTTTGAGAGGAATGCCTATATAATGCCAGTAACAATGGCTTTCTGAATCATAACCTGAGAAATCCGTATGCAGATAGGAATACACAATCCCTGACTCGAGACTGAGCCTGTCAGACAGTCGGCATGATGTCCCCAGGCATATGGAGAGTGGCACGTAGTTGTGATGTGACATATCACTGAAATCTGAGTGGGGCGCATGCCTCCCTTCGCGCCTCGCCGAATTATCTGGATCATTCAGATTCTCGTCGGGATTATCAGGGCCGGGATTGTCAGGGTTGGCATCGCTGATATTATAAGGCGAAGTTTTAGAGGTATTGATTATACCGGAGGATGCAGAGAGACCGATTCCCCATTTATTCCTTACCTTTGATGGGGTTATGTAATCTGCCTGCAAAACGGATGGGATTACGTTCGTAGGGACAGGCGTAGAGTCGTGGCGAGGGATGGCTCCCGTGCTTTCTTGTTTGGGCCGGTCCGTATTGGCAAGTGTCATGTGTGTGTGCCCGGGTCTCAAGGTGTCTTCAGGCATAGTGATACCGGCATACTCCGACAGACTGTCGGAGGCTAATGCGGGGGATGCCGTAGATGAAGTGTGATTCGGCACCGATACAGCCGGCTTTGCGGAAGCACTTACGGCCCTGCATGGTATTGCAGTATTGGTTTTGGCCATAAGGTTGTGGTTGGCTTCGGTACTTTGGATTGCGGGGAATGCCTCCGTATTGGCCGCGAGATCTTGCTCAGACTGTATCTGTCCGGTTGGCTGCATGTGGACCATCAGGTATATGCCGGTTGTGATCATTAATGCCAGAAGGAGAAGGCCGGCCTGGCGCTTGTAGTCGCTGATCAGACGCCGCAGCATTATCTTGGCGTGGAAGAGTTGTGATGATGACGAGTTGGGGGCTATCCCGAGAATGTCTGCAATCTCCTTGTGGGTCTTGTTCTCGAGAACCGCAAGGCGGAATACCCTCTGGTAGCCTGCCGGGAGCTTGCTGATGAGTGTCTCGAGTGTCTCGATGTCAATGAAGTCCTCGATGTCGGGGGTGTCGGCAACCTCGGGGGTGTCATGAAGCAGGCATGCCACATCCTGGTTCTTGAGAAACTGTAGCGACAGATTCTTCATGATGGTGGCAAGCCAATGGTCAACATGCTCGTAATCACGCACAGAATCGAGTCTTGTGAAAGCGATTACGAAACCGTCGTGCAGGATGTCCTCGGCATCGGCACGGGTCGGCACGTAGCGGTTCACAATGCCCAGCATCGCTGGCGCAAAACGCGTGTAGAACAGGCTGAGCGCAGTGCGGTCGCCAGCTAAACACTGTTCCACGAGACTCCGGTTGTCGATGTCAAGATTAAGATTCACAACATAAAGATAGCGAATCGCCCCCAATACTGCATGCTGACTGCAAAAAAAAATCTGCCTACGGCCCGTTGAGGCATATTATATCTCCGGGAATCTTCGCAATCCAGAAGTGGGGTGCCCGGCCAGAGGCAATTTTATTTAGCCTTTACGCTGAGGCCGGCGGCGAAGAAGCAAAGGCCGGCTGAGGCCAGGCAGAGGGCAAAGACTGTGCCGATGCCGGCTATCCAGTAGAGCAACGCGCTTATCATCATCAGTCCGGCTGCACTGAAGTAGCCGGTCCTCTTTATTTTCTCAGATTTATTCTTCTCCATATTTTTCATTCGTATTTCATTTCCCTCTCTTATTCCATCGCCGGGTTAATTTAATCCCTGAGTTGCGGTTGCATCCCGATAATGACGCAAATTTAAGCAATTATCGGCTCAATTGCAAAAATCTCACAGGAGGCCGCAGACGAATACGGTGGCGATGAGCACCGGGGCGATGTAGCGGACTATGAAGCGGATCACCGGTATCATGCGCGTGCGCAGTGTGCCGTGATTGGAAATCTCGTCGGCAAGCAGGTTCTTCGGTCCGAACCATCCGACCCATATGCACAGCCCGAACGATACTATCGGGAGCATCATGTTGGTGGCCAGCGTGTCGAGGAAATCAAAGATGTTTCTTCCGAATATCGTTATGTCTGAAAGCACACCCTGCGACAGCGAGCACACCGAGCTGAAAAGGAAGAGCGGAAGCATCACGATAAGCACGGCTTTGATGCGCGACAGCCCGAACCGGTCGCGGATGAATGCCACCGAGACCTCAGAGATCGAGATGGTCGACGTAAGCGCGGCCACACTCAGCAGCAGGAAGAAGAGCACCGACCATACCCGCGTGCCCGGCATGTTGGCGAACACCTCGGGAAGTGTAACGAACACCAGGGTCGCCCCCTTGATGCCCTCGCCCGTAAGGTCGAACGACATCACGGCCGGGAAGATGATAAGCCCCATCATGACCGCCACCAGCAGGTCAAGCAGCGAGACGGTGACCGCAGTGCGTGTCATGCGTGTGTCCTTTGGAAAATATGACGCATAGGTCACAAGTATGCCCATGCCGAGCGACAGCGAGAAGAACGCCTGGCCGAGTGCCTCGAGCGCAGTCTGGGGTGTGACAAGACTCCAGTCCGGCTTGAGGAAGAAGGCGACGCCCTCGGCCGCCTTGGGGAGCGTGAGTGACTGCACGCAGAATATCGCAAGCAGCACGAACAGAAGCGGCATAAGGATGTTCGACAGCCGTTCTATGCCCTTCTGCACACCCGCAAGCAGCACACCGATGTTGATGGCTATCATGATGAACGTGGCCCAGAGCGGCCGCCACGTCGTGGAGATGTACTCGTTCATGCGCGAGGCGAAGGCCGCCTTCATGTCGCTCCCCGCGGCATTGGCGTAGAGGTCACCCGTGAGCGACTGCCACAGATACTCGATGGTCCATCCGGCCACGACCATATAGAAGCAGGTGATGATGTACGACGCTATTATCGCCATCCCACCGACACTCCACCACCCACGGCGCGCGCCAAGGTTCTTCATGCACCCCACGGCGTCGCTGCGACCCGCACGGCCCACCGAGAACTCCGCCAGCATCACCGGTATGCCTAACAGGAAGACACATCCGATATATATGATCAGAAAAGCGGCCCCCCCGTTCTCCTGAGTCTCGGCGGGAAAACGCCACACGTTGCCAAGGCCCACCGCCGAACCGACAGTGGCCGCTATCAGGCCTATCTTGGAGGAGAATGTCATCTTTTTTGTCGTTTTCTTAGCCATAAGCAGAGTAATTGATGAAGTTTTTGTAATTTTGCAAAGTTAGGCAAAAAATTGAGAAAAGAGTAATGGAGGCGCAAAGTTTCCGAAAAAGATACCGTGCCGAGTACGTCGAACTGGCCAGACTCGGTTTCCCCGTGCTGCTCACGCAGCTCGGCGTCATCGTCATGAGTTTTGCCGACACGCTGATGGTCGGGGCATACGGTGTGGAGCAACTTGCCGCCTCGGCGTTCGTGAACTCGGTGTTTCTGATTCCGATGGTGATGCTCTCGGGTCTCGCCGCAGGTATAACGCCGTTGGTCGGCGCGCTGTTCACGCGCGGCGAGCATGTGGAGGCGGGTCGCGTGGCCCGGGCCGGCCTGCAGATCAACGCCATCGTGTCGCTCGTCTTCACGGTCATCATGGGTGTGGTATATTTCTATCTCGACCGGTTCGGCCAGCCGTCCGAACTGCTTCCCGTAATCAGGCCATACTACCTGACGCTGCTTACTACTCTTCTGCCCATGTCGCTTTTCAACGCCTTCACCCAGACCAGCAACGGCATCACCGACACGCGCTCGCCCATGTGGTTCATACTCGGCGCCATCGTGCTGAACATCATAGGCAACTGGCTGCTGATCTTCGGCAATCTGGGCTGTCCGCGCCTCGGCCTGACGGGGGCCGGCATCGCGACGTCGGTTGCCCGGTTCTCAGGACTGATCGGCATCCTTATCATGTACTGCCGGGCGAGGCGTTATGCTCCTTACCGCGAGGGCCTGTTCTCGCGAGGAGGCGGGGGAGGGCGCCGGTGGAAGGTCTGGATCACCTCGTATCCGGTCATGATACAGACCGGTGTGGAATGCCTGCTATGGTCGTTTGGCGCGGTGGTCTGCGGCTGGTTCGGCAAGATACAGCTCGCCGCATATCAGGTCGTCAACACCATAGGCCAGCTCGGATTCATGACATACATGAGCATGGGAGTCGCCGTATCGATACGTGTGGCCAACTTCTGCGGACTCGGCGACGAGAAATCCGCCGGACTGACGGCGCGTGCCGGATTCCACCTCAACCTGCTGCTCGCCACATTCGCGTCGCTGCTCATGATACTCTTCGCGCATCCCCTTATCGGGGCGTTCACCTCCGACGCGAGGGTGGTGGCCAGAGCGGAACTCTTCATAGTCCCGCTGGTGCTTTACCAATACCTCGACGCTGCCCAGTTGACCTTCATCAACGCCATACGGGGCACATCGCAGGTCAAGCCGTTGCTCTGGATAGCGCTTGTAAGTTATGTGATGATCGGGGTGCCCGTGCTGCTGCTCTTTGCTGTAGTGTGCGGCTGGGAGAGCGTGGGTGTCTACTACAGCTTCAACGTCGCCCTGCTGGCAGCGGCCCTGTTGGCTTGGATAGTGTTCCAAAGATTAAAGATTAAAGATTAAAGATTAAAGATTAATTGGCGTCCGCGCTGAGATAAGCCGTATGAGTCGTATAAGTCATATAAGTCATATAAGATGTATAAGACATATAAGACTTACAGCCCTCTTCCCGCCGCCTTCTAAACTCAAAACCCCTTAAATATATAACCATTATGAAAGAGCCAATCGCAACAACAAACGCACCGGCCGCTATCGGCCCCTACTCACAGGCCATCAAGGCCGACTGCCTCATCTTCTGCTCGGGGCAGCTTCCTATCGACCCTGCCACCGGCAAGATGCCCGAGGGTATCAAGGACCAGACCCGTCAGAGCCTCGCCAACGTCAAGGCCATCCTCGCCGAGGAGGGACTCGACATCAACAGCGTGGTGAAGACTACGGTGCTTTTAGCCGACATGAGCCTTTTCGGCGAGATGAACGAGGTGTACGGCGAGACATTCTCGCAGCCCTTCCCCGCTCGCTCGGCGTTCGCCGTAAAGGCACTCCCGATGGGAGCCCTCGTCGAGATCGAGGTCATCGCCACCCGCAAGTAATCCCTATCGGCGTCGTTAGCTGTCGGCCCGAGTCAGCAATCAGAAAGAAGGCCTCCCGGACACTCCGGGAGGCCTTTATGTCATAACGGGGATATGTCGGTGAAGAGGCGCCAGGAGGGGGCGCGCCGGTAGGCGTCGACCGCTTTCGCCGGTACAACGAGCCGGCAGCGGCTGTACATGAACCGCTCGTTTTCCTCAAACAGCGTGCTGTTGCAGTCAAATGGAGGCGGCGTGGCGGAGTCGATTGTAATCGACTCCAGGTTCTGGCAGCCGCTGAAGATAAGTTCGCCGAGAAGATGCCTGTTGCCAGGCAGCGTCGCGCGTCGCAGGGAACGGCACTCCGAGCAGGCATACGACTCGAGTTCGGTGATGGCCGACGGAAAGACTATCTCCTCGAGCGACGTGCAGAAGGAGAACACGTTCGCTCCGATATGTGTCACTGCGCCAGGCAGGCTTATATGCCGCAGCGATGTGCAATACGAGAAACATCCGCTCCCGATGTCGGCAAGGTTTGCCGGAAGAACGACCTCACTCAGATTCGCGCACCATGAGAAAGTATACCGGTCCAGTTTGCGCACCCCGGCCGGAATCACAATCCGCATGAGTGCCGAGCACTCGCGGAACGCTCCCTCGCCGATCTTGCGCACTCCGCGCGGCAGGACTACCTCGCGCAGGTTCGCGCATCCGAGAAACGCATAATCGCCGATCTCGGTCAGAGCCGGCCTGCCGGCGAACACCACGCTGTGGAAATCCGTGCGGTCGGCGAAAGCACGCGCGGGCAGCGCACGCACCGATGAGTCGATGGTCAATACGGAGTCGCGAACCATCGCGCCCTCCACGCCATGAACCGCCGCTCCGAGGGGAGCCGCCAGTGCGAGACCCATAGCCAAGACAAGGCATGAGGACGCCTTCCGAAACAATAATTGCATTAGATTCATCACTTAGCCTGCTTTAGTTTCTCCGGCTGGCGGTCGGGAGGCAGGATGTCCCGCTCATTGACCGAGTCGACACGCGTAACAATAGACTTAGAGTCGCCGCGCCAGGGCATCGCCGTGTGATATACGCTGTAGATGACCCGCAGCGGACGGTTGGAGAACTGCATCTCTCGCAGGCGCGCCGCGACAGCCGGATCATTGGTCGAGAACACGAAGTCGCCGTCGTAGACACGGGTGGTGTCCATAAGATTCTTGTAGGGAAGTATCACCCCT
The DNA here is from genome assembly GCA_014867205.1 of Muribaculaceae bacterium. Taxonomy (GTDB): domain Bacteria; phylum Bacteroidota; class Bacteroidia; order Bacteroidales; family Muribaculaceae; genus Lepagella. The sequence goes on from WGUO01000005.1 coordinate 16,993, forward strand.
TCGTAGGTCTGGAGCACATTGCCGCGCTTGTCGATGCTTTCCACGTAGCCATACTGGGCCGCGTTCTCGATATAGGGCGAGAACAGCATGATATAGAGGGTCCATAGCAGCCCGGCCACGAGGCCTCCTGCGGCCACCCATGCCCAGAGCCGCCAATTTGTGTCGCGCGACGGGCGCAGGTGCTCGAACTCGTCCTCAGGCTCCTCCCAGTAGCGGGGATCATCGGGGGTATATGTCGGTTTCTTAGGCTCGACTCGCTTCTCGGGAATCTCGGTATCCTCGAAGAAGTCGTTCTTCTCGTCGTCCTTGTCGTCGTAAAAGTTCATGTAAATTTATGGTGTTGATTAGGTATATCTTATAGATTGACTGACTGAGCCGTTGCCTCATGCCGACTCGCTGTTGCGCAGCAGAGTCTCCGCGTCGCGCCCCGTTTCGGCGGCGTCAGGTCTGCCACGGCGTCCCAGCGAGATATAGGCCATTGTGTAGATGCCGAGGATTATCAGCATCACAGTCTGGCCCGACCATTGGAGCATCGAGAAGGCTGTGCCCTGTGCGTCTGATATGCCATAGACCGCGAGGCCGAACATCACGGCGATGTTCCAGGGGCCGAGGCCTCCGTTAGAAGGCACAGCCATGCCTATCGAGCTGAGCACGAACGCCACGAGGCAGGGGATAAGGCCATAGGCATACTCGGGGACAGTGCAGAGCTCGCGAGTGAACGGGAAGGCGAAGAACGCCACGTAAAGCTGTATGTAATAGCAGCCCCAGATCGCGAAAGTATATCCCAGAAAACGCCACTTGCCCTGCATCTTGGTGATGGAGGCGAACCCGTGCCACATCTCACTTATCCACATTCTCATCCTGACAACAGGCGCCGACGCGCGGCAAAAACTGAAGATGGACCATATCAGTGCCGCGCCACCGGCGAGCAGTGTCCATGTCCAGGGGTTGCGCAGGGTGGCCATGAGTCCCTGGCCCACAGGATACTTCACCAGGAACGCCTCGATGGCCGGGGCGGCCACGATAAATGTCAGAAGAGTAAGCGACAGCACCATCAGCATGTCGGTCAGGCGGTCCGCGACCATAGAGCCGACCACCTCGGTGAATGGCTTGTGCTCGCGGCCCGCTATGTATGTGCAGCGCCATATCTCGCCCAGACGGGGGAACACCAGGTTAAGCGCGTATGTGCCGAATATCGAGCAGACAAGCGCCATCAGCGGGGGCCGGATGCCGAGGCTGCGGAGCTGTATGCGCCAGCGCAGCGCACGGAAGATGTGGCTGAACACGCTGATGCCCATGGCGGCGAGAATCCACCAGTAGTCGACCCCGTGGGTGATGAGGTTCCACATCTCGGCGAAATTCACCTTGCGGAACATATAGGACACCAGCAGTATCGTCAGGGCCAGAGGCAGCAGCCATCTGACCGTGTAGGAGAGTATCGTCTTCGTAATATTGCGTTTCATATCGGTCTGGGTTAGGTTTCGGCCGGGCGTCATGCGGACCGGCGTCCGGAATTGGGGGTGCCTCAGAGCAGGAACTCGACCTCCTTGAACATGAACGACTCGCGGCGCCCGGTATCGGCATCAGTGATCTCGATCGGGCCTTCGGGAGAGACTCTCGTTATCACGCCCATGAACTCTGAGGCGTCGGCACGACGGCGGAAAGGGTGGGGGAGTCCGTCGCCGCGCCAGAGTCGGCCCAGAAACTCCTCATGCAGTTTGCGGCGACCGTCGGCATCGGCGCCCTGGAGCAGCCTGCGCTCCAGATGCGCCCCGAGCGAGGCCGCCACGCGGCTGATATCCTCCTCGCGGCCTGTTATCTGCCACATCGACACCGGGTTGGGGGCGTCGCTCAGAAACTCGCGCTGATTCACGTTAAGACCGACGCCGATGCGGGTGGAGTCAATGCGCGAGCCGGTGAGCGAGTTCTCGATGAGTATGCCGGCGATCTTGCGGTCACCGACATAAATGTCGTTGGGCCACTTGACGCGGGCCTCGATGCCTGTTGCGCCGAGATAGTCGGCCACGGCAAGAGCCGTCGCCTCGCTGATGGCGAACTGCAGGCGCGGCTCGATGCCGCAGGGGCGGTGCAGAAGTGTGAACGTCAGGTTCTTACCCCGTTCCGACTCCCAGGAGTTGCCGCGCTGGCCGCGCCCGGCGGTCTGCGAGTCGGCGATAACCATCGTCATGTCATCGAGTTCGCCGGCATGCAGCGACACGTAACTGTTGGTCGAGTCGACCTCTTCAAGCAGCAGAAAGTTCATGGCGCGTTCAGTCTCCGAAGGTTATTGTGCGTGTGCCATCGTCGGCCACGCTGATTGTCACGTCGAGTGTGTCGTCAGGCAGAAATGCCTCCACATTCTCGGGCCATTCCATCAGGCAGAGGGCGCCGGAGTCGAAATACTCGTCGAGGCCGAGGTCAAGGGCCTGCGCCTCGGTGTCTATCCGGTAGAAGTCGAAGTGATAGACCGGATTGCCCTCACGGTCGACATACTCGTTGATTATGCTGAAGGTAGGCGATGTTACGTCGTCGGTAACGCCGAGCTCGCGGCATACTGCCGCCGTCAGAGTGGTCTTGCCCGCCCCCATCGGGGCGCGGAGCGCGACGTGGCGCCGACCGCCTAATGCGTCGAGAAACTCACGCGCCGCACGGCCCGTTTCTGATTCGTTTGCGATTGTTATCCTCATAAAATAGACAACTTCTTTATCTCAAAATGCAAATTTAGCGATTTTTTGATTAAATTTGTCCTTTAATCACGATAATACTTGTTATAACTCAAAAAAACGATATAAAATAATGGGAAAAGTCATGATCATCGGCGCCGGAGGCGTGGGGACAGTCGTCGCCCACAAGTGCGCCCAGCATCCCGATGTGTTCAGTGAGATCGTTCTCGCGTCTCGCACCAAGTCCAAGTGCGACGTCATTGCCGAAAAGGTGGCCGCCAAGACCGGCACAAGAATTACGACCGACCGTGTCGACGCCGACAGCGTGCCGGAACTGTGCGAGCTCTTCCGCCGCCACCGCCCCGAGCTCGTCATCAATGTCGCTCTCCCTTACCAGGACCTCACCATCATGGAGGCCTGTCTGGAGTGTGGTGTAAACTACCTCGACACCGCCAACTATGAGCCCAAGGATGAGGCTCATTTCGAATACTCATGGCAGTGGGCGTTCCGCGAGCGTTTCGAGAAAGCCGGACTGACCGCCATACTCGGCTGCGGATTCGACCCGGGTGTGTCGGCCGTTTTCGTGGCATATGCCGCAAAGCACCACTTCTCCGAGATGCGTTACCTCGACATCGTGGACTGCAACGCCGGAAACCACGGCAAGGCCTTCGCCACCAACTTCAACCCCGAGATCAATATCCGCGAGATTACCCAGCCCGGCAAGTACTGGCAGGACGGCAAGTGGGTCGAGACGAAGAATCTTGAGATACACCTCCCGCTCACTTACCCCAACATCGGCGAGCGCGAGAGCTATCTGCTCTACCATGAGGAACTCGAGAGCCTTGTGCAGAACTTCCCGACAATCCGCCGCGCGCGCTTCTGGATGACATTCGGCCAGGAGTATCTGACCCATCTGCGCGTGATCCAGGACATAGGCATGGCCCGCATTGACCCTGTGATGTACAACGGCCAGGAGATCATACCCATCCAGTTCCTCAAGGCCGTGTTGCCCGATCCCGGATCTCTCGGAGAGAACTACACCGGCGAGACCTCGATCGGCTGCCGCATAGCCGGACTCGACAAGGAGGGCAAGGAGTCGACATACTACATCTACAACAACTGCTCGCACCAGGCCGCATACCGCGAGACCGGCGCGCAGGCCGTAAGCTACACCACCGGTGTCCCCGCAATGGTCGGTGCCATGATGTTCATGACCGGCAAGTGGGTGATGTCCGGTGTACACAATGTCGAGGAGTTCGATCCCGATCCGTTCCTTGAGAAACTCGCCGAGTGCGGGCTGCCCTGGCATGTGATTGTTGACGGAGACCTTGAGTTTAACGACTAATTTCCCGCAGGCATGAAAATACTGACAGCCCTTCTCGGCGCGGGCGCGATGGCGGCGGTGGCCGCCACGATGCCCGCACCCGGCTCAATCTCCACCTCAGGGAACTCCACACTGATTGGCACAGGCCGCGGCACGGTGGCCGTCACTCCGCTGTCGCCAGACATCTTCAAGGTATCGCGCATACCGGCCGGCGTCAAAAATTTCAGTTTCCCCCGCTCGCAGAGCGCGGTGCTCTCCCCATCGACCGAGGGCGTGACATGGTTCGCCACCCCGACCGAGGTGACATTCACCTCCGGATCCACGACAGTCCGGGTGAACCGCCTGACGGGCCGCACCCTATTCCTCAACGCCGAGGGTGACACAATCCTGGCAGAGGCCGGTGGTGTCGACAACAGCGGCGACGTGAAGAGCGTGTCGCTTATCAACGGCGTGGCGCAGAACCTATACGGTGCCGGCGAGCGCGGTCATTCGCTGCGCCTCAACGGCGACACGCTGGTGATGTTCAACCGCCAGAACTACGGGTATACAGGAAGCGACCCGCGCATCTCGCAGATGGGAATCACAGTACCTTGGTTCGTCTCTGACGCCGGCTACGGCGTGCTCTTCGACGACTACAACATGGCCACCATGTCTCTCGGCAAGGACTCCATAGTCTACACGTCCGAGACCCCCAAGCCGCTGTCATATTACTTCGTGAACGGCGACGGAACACTCGAGGGGGCGACAGCACGCTATACCGAGTTGACCGGGCGCCAGCAGCTGCCCCCCTTCTGGGCGCTCGGCTACATCACCTCGCGCTACGGATACCACAACGAACAGGAGGCCCTCGGAGCAATCGACTCGCTCAAACAGCGCGGCTATCCGGTCGACGGCATCGTGTTCGACCTGTACTGGTATGGCAAGGAGACCGACATGGGACGCCTGGAATGGAACCGCGACCAGTTCCCCGACCATAAGCGCATGCTCGACTCGCTGCGCAGCATGGGTGTCCACACCGTGCTTATCAACCAGCCCTATATAAACAAGATCGGTGCTATCGACAACTACAACACACTGAGCCAGGCCGGACTCCTCACCAAGGATGCCGAGGGCAAGACCCACGATGTGACGACCTGGGTCGGCGAGGCCGGTATGTTCGACATCTCGAACCCCGGCACAAGCGCATGGATGTGGAACCGCCTCAAGGGCCTGACCGAAGAGGGAATCTCCGGATGGTGGGGCGACCTCGGCGAACCCGAGGTGCATCCGCTGACAATAGTTCATGCCAACGGCGAGACCGCCTCGCAGTATCATAACGTCTACGGCAATGAGTGGTCGAAGACCATCTACGAGGGACTTAGACAGGACTTCCCCGACATGCGCCCGCTGCTGATGATGCGCGGCGGAACAGCCGGCCTGCAGCGTTACAGTGTATTCCCCTGGACCACCGACGTGTCGCGCAGCTGGGGCGGCTTTGAGCCGCAGATCGCCCTGATGCTCAACTCAGGCCTCTCCGGCCTCGGATACATGGGCTCTGACGTGGGCGGTTTCGCGGTTGACCCCGCCGACCCCTATCAGCCCGAGCTCTATGTGCGCTGGCTGCAGATGGGTGCATTCACCCCGATGCTCCGCACGCACGCGCAGAACAAGCCGGAGCCTTATCACTATCCGCAGTATGACTCGATAATCAAGGACTTCATCAGGCAGCGTTACCAGTGGCTCCCCTACAACTACACGCTGGCCTATGAGAACACGGCGCTCGGTTTGCCGCTGGCCCGTCCGATCAACTTCCATTCGGAGGGTGGCACTGTCGACGCCAATAATACCGACGAGTATCTATGGGGCTCGGAGGTACTTGTGGCACCGGTTTTCAAGAAGGGTGCGCGCAGCCGCAAGGTGACGTTCCCCGCCGGTGCGACATGGATAAACTGGAACAAGCCCTCGCAGTCGTTTGCCGGCGGCACGACCGCCACTGTGGCCGCTCCGCTCGAGCAGATGCCCATGTTTGTCAAGGCCGGAAGTTTCATACCGATGTACATGAGGCCTATCGAGAATGTCGACCAATATGACCCGCGCTTCCTGACCGTCAAGTATTTTCCCGGCAAGGAAGACTCGGAATACACACTCTTCGACGACAACCGTCTCAGCCCGACATCGCTTGCCGACGGCCAGTATCAGCTGACCACATTCTCGGCCACGCCCGAGGGTCGCGGATTCGAGTTCAGGGTCGAGTCGGAAGGTGCCTACAAGGAGATGCCCGAGATGCGTCAGATCACACTCGAAATTCCTGGCGTGGCTCGTCCGTCGCAGGTGACGTTCAACGGCGAGCGCCTGGAGGGCGTATCCACACCCAAGGCGATCCGCAACGCCGCCTGGTGTTACGACGCCTCGACGCGCACGCTCACCGTAGGCTTCCCCTACAACTACAAGACAACCACAATCGTGGTGAAGTAACACAGGAAAACATAGACAGGAAGGCGCCGGCTCAACTGCTGAACCGGCGCCTTCCTGCGTGTATAGGTGTGCAATATGTCACTTGGTGCAGAAGAGTCGCATCAGTTCATCGCGGTCGGGATGGTCGAGGGCGCGGATCTTTGCCCGGATGCGTGACCATATCACGTAGAAATTCCCCTTCTCGACCGAGAGTAGAAGACATGCCGACTGGCTTGAGAGACCGGCGAGATGGCACATCATAAGCCTGATGTTCTGCTCGTTGAACTTCGGGAATATTCTGCGGATGCGCTTTACGATATCGTCATTGCGGTCATTGACGCGTTTCTCAATCTCGTCGAATATGTCTCCGCCCCGCAGCGACTTCAGCTCGCGGTTGAACTCGACCTCGATCGCCCGGTGCTCATCCTCGTCGGTGGCCTTGAAATACTCCCTGCTGATATCGTTGAGTCTCGACATGTAGAAGTCGAGTATGACATATATCCAGTTGTCGTCAGTTTCCGGAGCCGGGTCGGTTTGCGCTTCGGGGGAATCCTCCGTGCATTCTGTTTCGACAGGATTGTCCGGTGTCTGCTGCGATATTAAGGCGACGTCCATAATTTCATTCTCTGTCTTAAGACGCCGCGAGCGGGTGCGCCAGCGCCATGCGAGTAGCGCCAGAACCGTGATCATCAGTATAGAGCCGATTGCCAGAACGTACCTGAGCAGACGGTCGTGGCTTTCCCGTGCTCTCGCGGCCCGGTCGCGGTAGAAGGAGCGCTCCTCGAACTCCAGCGTGTTAGACAGCGAGGTGGCTCCTTTCTCGTACTCAAGGTTCATAATGTTACGGAGGCACACGTTGGCTGACTGCGGATCCCCTGACTGCTCGTATTGCTCGGCCATACACTCCCAGTACTGTATGTCGTCATGCGCGGCGGGAGTGCTGAAGAATATCGCGGCGCTGTCGGGGATGGCGTTACGGTAATATGTCTCGCCGAGGTGTACTGAGTCAGTAGGCGTCAGGACACCGGCGAGCCACGCGGGGCGTATGCGACGCAGGTGGGCGAGTGCCTTCGGATAGTCGCCCATGACGCGGCAGATGTCGGCATACATGAAGTCGTACTGGTCGAGTTGCTCGCGGTTGCCGGGATGCATTAGCCGTCGGGCCTCTTCCATCATTACGTATGCCGAGTCATTGCGCTCGTGAGAGTATTCACCGGCCAGGTCGGCATAGGCATAGAAGGCATTCTCCGGTTTTCCGGCCTTCTTGTAAAGGGTGATTGCCTCCGTGCGGTGTCGGCGCGCCGCCTTCAGGTTATAGACCGCGCGGTATGTGTCGGCCATCAGTTCGTGTGCGCGGGCCTGCCATACGATGCTGTCGCTCTTGCCGGCCGATTCGAGGGTGAGAAGCCCCCGGCGTACGGCATCCTCATATTCGCCCGCGGCATATGCCTCCCTCGCGGCCTCGTAATGACTCCGCGGATTATCCGACGGGTCAGTCCCGCCGCATGAGCAGACCTCCGCAATCGTAAGGATTGCTGCCCACAGCCTGATTCCAACTGATCGTCTCATGATTCAAATGTCTTAATGTTGCAAATATAGTGAAGTTTCCCGAAATACTCCTCATGCTCCCGGTTAAAATAGATGTTAGGCGATATTTAACATTTGAATACAATATTTAACTATTCACAATATTTTCGGCATGCCTTGCCAACATGGGCATGCTATGCGGGTTTGAAGTGTTAGGAAAGTGGCCCATTCATATTACACTGTGTTAAAATTATTGATTTTGTGTGTAATATGGGAATTATTGTTAGATTGTGAAAATTTGGAAAAAAGAGTCGGCGGGTATATCTTTGCAGAACAAAAACAGAACGGACTAATATGCTTGACGCAATATTATATCTCACAATGACGGGCGCGGTGGCATTTCCTGACACATGTGCGGCGCCGACGGACTTCACTGTCGAAGGCCCCGAATATATTCTCAAGTCACCACGTGGAAAACCGGTGACGGTATCGCGGCGGTCGAAAGACCCGGTGAATATCCCGGTCAGCAGCGGCCGGTTCCGGCCACACTTCAACACGGAGAATAATAATTATGAGACTAACGTCATGTGCATGTATTGGTGCGGACGCCTGGTGGTGATTTTCTCTTCGTCAGAGGGTAATGCCCGTGTCTCGCTTGAAGGGCCGCGACCCGGCGACATGAGGATCTACAGATGTGAGGCGAGGAATTCGATCGGTCTCCGCATAGGCGATCGCAAGGGCAAGTACACGCTGACCATGCGCACGACTTTCGGGAATGAATACATATTCACTTTCGAGTTGACCGACTGAGTCAAGTGACGGGCCATGCATGAGGAATCCAGACAAAGACAGATAACCAAAAACAATATATTATGAAACAGAACAGACTGATCATGATGATTGCAGCGGCGTTGCTTCCGCTGATGACATTGGGGGCGTCGGAACTGACCCCTAAGAATGTAACTGTCGGCATGGGTGCGCTCGGAGAGCGTGGATTCGTACATCCCCTCAGGTTCGTAAACATATCTTTCAGCGACCGCGTAAAGGTGTCGGATTGCGCTGTCTCGATGGTCTACGGAGACGAGACCCTGCTGTTTGCCACCGGCTTCGAGGTCAACAACTATGAGGGCGCCGACTGGAAGGAGGGCATAGTGACCATATGGTTCGATGAGACTCTACTTCCGCTCGACCGCGACTATAAGTTCAGCCTGAATGCGGGTGCTGTCGAGAGCGAGAATGATTCAGAGGCAAAGAGCCCGGAGGTAGAGGTGGTGTTCAACGTTCCTGCCGATCTTGGTGAGCATCATTGTGACATCGAGCCTAACTCGGTGGTGGCTTCCGCACGGTCGATATGGGTTTATTGGGGATATGAGACGGACCCCGTCGGCGAGCCTGAATGGACTCTCTATCGCGAGGATGTCGAGGTCGGGAAGTATCCCGCTCATGTCGGCTGGGACTGGGATCTCGGTCAGGCTTACGTAGACTTTGGCTCTGAGATGACGTTCGACCGAGATGTGCGTTACTCATTGGTGCTTCCGGCGGGAAGCGTGAGCAGTTGCTATCGCGCGGACATAGTCAACCGCGAGGTGAGGATTGACTTTGTCGGGGGTTATGAGCCGGCGCCTGAGCCTCCGTTGACCTATGACTGGTGCAGCATCTATGTTGATCATCCCGACGGACAGCTCGACAAGGTCTGGTTCCGATACAGTCGTCCGGTATCGGTGGCCGAGGGAGGGAAGGTGCTCCTGTACCAGACGGATCCCGAGATACTGGTGGCGGAGGCTGATGCATTTGTCGACACGTCGATCAACTGTTTCTGTGTCTGCGCGGACTTCCAGGGCTTTCCTCTTGAGCCGATGCAGGGATACTGTTTCGTGATACCCGAGGGAACAGTCATAGCCGAGGATGGCAGCGGCGCCGTCAACCCGCGCCAGACTTCCGGATTCAGCGGTACGAGTGGTATTGAGTCTGTCGAAACTCGGGATGAAAAGATCTCACTTGACTCCGAGGCTCCACTGTATGACATATATGGCCGGCAGGTAACATCTCCCCAGCCCGGCTCAGTCTACATCCGCAACGGCCGGAAATTCATAGCCCGGTAATGATAAACTAAAAAAATCGGAAGACAGTTGAGACTATCTTCCGATTTTTTTAGTTTATGTGATACAAGTCGAGGTTGACTACTTGATCTCGGGGTTGGCTTTGCGGAGCAGGATGCACTCGGAGGGAGTGGAGCCGTTGAGCCTTATGACAGAATCGTTCTGGACATCAACAGTGGCTATGTTGGGCAGAATACGGCGCAGCGCGTCCTCAGTCTGCATATTGTCGCATGCCATCTCCGTCATGGCACCGGGCTCGAGAGTGATGGAGTCGCCTTTCAGCGTGTAAGATCCGCTGATGGAATTGCAGTTGGTCATGATGTGATACGTGCTGTCCTCGAAGACGATGTACTGGCTCGAGCCGGGAGTGACCTCATCTGGACGGACATAGTCGGAATCATTGAAAACGATGTTCTCGATGTTCCATTGGCCGATTATACCGACCTCGACGGCAACAGCCGGTCCGTCGGCGGTTGTGTCGTTAACGTTGCTCGCTTTGTTGCCTGAGCAAGCGCCTGTCATCACAGCCGACACGGCGGCGACAGCAAGGAGTGACTTGATATTTGACTTCATCTGATTTCTTAAGATTAGCGTAAATTTTTGTAATTGATTTAATATGGCGTCTGCAGGCAGACACCATATAATCAACGGACATTTCAGTCGTTGAGTATATATGAACAGACAGGTATATAAGATATTGCTTATGATGGGGGCAATCTTGCTTCCGTCATGCCAGACTGTCAAGCCGGTACCGGAGGATGTTCCGGCGGAGAACCTCATCATTTATTACGAGCCGGAGGCCGGCAATGAGGCATTGCTCGCCGCAGCGAAGAAATATGGCTCGAAAGTGTTGTATGTCTATAAGGTAATCAACGGCATAGCCGTCACCGTGCCCAAGGGAAAGACATCCCGGGAGGCCATGGATTATTACGGCCGCATCCCGGGCGTCCTGTCAGTAACTCAAGACAGAAAACTCCAGCTCGACTGAGCCGGTAAAGTCAGCCTGAAAGCCGATTGATGGCAAATAATTGATATTAATAATGTGATGTTATGAGGAAAGGAATTGCGGTTTTGGCGGGTGTGGGTATTATGGCAGCCGTGTGTGCGGAGCCGGCGTCGGCACGCCTGCGTTACGGCGTCAGGCTCGGTGGTGACATCGCCGCCCTGCGACTGACGGATGCCGACGGATACGGCATGCGCAACCGTAGCGGCTTCAGCGGCGGCCTCGTGCTTGAGTATCAGTTTGAGAAATGTGGCTTTGCACCCGACATCGCTGTGCTATACACACGGCGCAGCGCAATGTTGAAGATGTCCGGAGGCGACCGGAGTGCGTTCGGCCGCGACTTCATTGAGATACCTCTTCACCTGAAATATAAATTCTGGCTCAAGAGTACTTCAGACCTTGTGGCTCCGTTGGTATATGCCGGTCCCTCGCTGTCGATACGCGTCGGCGACCACGGCAGCGGCCCCATGACGACCAACATTCTCCAGCCGGGACTTGATGTCGGCATAGGCTTCGATGTCATAAACTTCGTTCAGTTGACGGCTGGCTACCGCTTCGGACTCGGCAACGCCTGTCACAACCTGACCGGCTGCCCCGGCGCCTCGCTCCTTACCGACTCCTGGAACGTCTCCGCCACCATACTCCTCGACTTCTGACACAACCTTGCTCCCTTTCAAAGCCTTTGAAATACTTTATAATTATAGGTGTTGAATTTCAATGAATTAACATGTTTTAACAGCGTTTTCCTATAAAATCAGAGTTGATTTGACTGCGTTTCCCGAAAATGGGCCCGTGCCGACGATGTAGGCGTTGCGGCGAGCGGCTGTTTCGCGCCCGGCGCGCGTGTATATCCAACTTATCAGAAATAAAAGTACGAGCCCAACCAATGAGGCAGGACTCGATTTGATCTTTTTTATAGTGCAGTTGGGCGCTACCGGGCCTTCCAAGTACACTTTATGATGCAAAAATAATAAGACTTTTCTACTCTAACAAATTATCAAGAGATTTTCTTCGAAAAATTAACATTTTTTGATATCAATCTCGTAGAATCTGTAATGCAAGACTTACGGAACGGTTATTCCAGTAAGAGTTTCGATTATTGGGCGAATAGCAGAAGTCTTCTCATAAAGTCGAGATACAGCAGTATATATATCTTTCCACATATCATTGACTCGATTTTTTGAAATCGAAGCCAGTAAATAATTAACAACAGCCAAAGCTTCACGGAGACTGTGCCGTGAGGTTAGATTAAATGTACCCGCTTTACCTGTTCTGATGCCATTGTATAATTTAAAATCGAACAGTGTCTTGCCGTGTGCACATGCGTTTCGAAGTTCCCTTATGGCCGATAAATAACTTTTGAATGTTCCGGTAGCCGGTTCTCCGAATCGGTTACTTATAAGTTTCTTATCCTTATCCCAAATAAGATTAGCATAAAGAGTTTCAATATTTCCGAGTGTCATATACTCCATAGTTTTCCATGCAGGAGCATACTGGCCGATATATTTTTGATGATGCCGTTTGATTACATTGTTTTTTCGTATAGCACTGTAGGCGTCAGTTGGGAAATCAGTTATAAAGCTTGATGTTACGACATTGGGATCGACAAACCATGTGGGATTGTTGATATATTTATATGAGAGTTCATATATCACAGCAGTCCGTATTGCGATTTCTATTCTTGACAAATATCGATTCAATATGTTTCTGAGGTCAAAGTCAAAATAATACAATGCGACTACATGTTCAATAGTCGTTCCTTCGCGTACATCATGTCGTCTTCTACTGTCAAGAAAGGGATATGTGAGTTCAAACGGGTGAAGATAAAATCCAAGTCGGTAATAACCGATATCGGAAAGATATTCCTTTGCTTTTGATACATCGGAGATAGAAACTCCGTGTTGGCGAAGTTCCTCTATTTGTTCATCAGGAGATTTAGGTCTTTTTAAATATGGTTTCTTCATGAGCGTCTTTGATTTTGTTGCAAAATTACAAAAATAATTCAGCTGCCCTTGAATTCCAATTAGTATTTCTAAGGAGAATTTATGTGGATTTTCAATTTCACAGGTGATTATACGCATGAAGGTACCGGGACTTGATGTCGGCATAGGCTTCGATGTCATAAACTTCGTTCAGTTGACGGCTGGCTACCGCTTCGGACTCGGCAACGCCTGTCACAACCTGCCCGGCTTCCCTGACGCCACGCTCCTTACCGACTCCTGGAACGTCTCCGCCACCATCCTCCTCGACTTCTGACATGCTTGAAGTTGCCCCTTGCAAAACCCTTGAAAACTCTCGGATTCATCGGTATTGATTTTCAATGGATTAACATATATTAACAGCGTTTTTCTATAAAATTGGGGGTCAATTTACTGCGTTTTCCTAAAGTAAACCTTTAAAATGGAACTATAAAATAAGGGCGCATCAGAAAATTGATACGCCCTTAATCTTCAAATTGTAGGTCTTAGAAACGATATCCTAAGGAAATATCGAAATAGTTCTTTGATTTGTGTTCAAACTCGAAGTCATCGGTTGTCACCTTAACAGCATTATATCCAAGACCGAGTTCCAATGCTGAGGCGCCGTCTCGCAGTTCATAACTTGCTCCTATCATTGGCTGGACGAATACTCCGCTTGCCTTATAACCATTGGCACATGTATTTACAATTCCTCCTAAATCGAACTGGAGCCAGCCATATAGTTTATCAAATAATTTGAATTGTGAAAACTCATATCTTGCACGGGCTGCGATGTCCATATAGGAATAGGAATCATCAGACGGATTCGCCCGGAATCCAAGTGTCGGACCAATGTAGAAATGGTTGGAAAGAGGAAAGAGCCACGCAGCATTTATTCCAATTGTAAATGATTCCTCGAAATGAATGTAATCGTCTCCCCAATACATTTCATGGTATGTCCAGTCATTTTTATTCGGAATTCCCAATGTGAAATCCATTGTAACGCGGGTGCGTTTGAGATATGCGATGAGACGGTCGGATGACTGTTTGCTATGATTTGTGTTAAAATAGTAGGCAAGACGTAGATTTATTCCATTCATCCATTTTGCATTGTCAACGCCCATCGTGATACAGCCATAATATCCGAAGCCTAATCCGAACTGTTTGAACCTTATGCCGACCATTGGATTGATAAAATACACACTGTAATCAATCTTTGTTGTAGAGAACGCTACGCCTGTCTGAAACTCGAAGGTCGGGGAGAAATCCTTGCTCCTGTCATCCACGTTAACGTCGATGAAGAGAGGGATCATTGGATTGGCCTTGAACTTCCAATCCTCGGTAATGCCTAAACCCAGGCCGGCACTGACGTATGGGTGAAGATTATAGTTGGCATTTACGCCTATGCCAAAACTGTTACTGCCTCCCTTTACGATTGAATGGATGGGATCTATGTATCCCCTCATTGACCATTGTGACTCTTGTGCCATGACATCCAGTGATGTTAGGAATAGGAATGCCATTGCGGAGAGAATGAAAAATCTCTTTTTGAACCAGAACATTATTGTGAAATTATGATTTGCCCGACCCTCAAAAGCAATTTTGCAAAAAAAGAAAAGCGTGAGAGCCATACCCTGTTGCTCGCTCCCACGATTCGAGGCCTTAGCATTGCCCACCAAAGTCGGAACGAGCAACGCGGAGCCTCACGCAGATATGATGCTCAATATATGTTTGCCTGATAGAGACAAACATATATTGAGAGTGACCATACCCATAAGGCGCCTATCGTTGCATTATCCTCGACTTTGGTTGAAGTTTGCTAAGTTTCGAATCGTCAAGAATAAGCGTGATATACGCTTCCCAATATTTTAAACACTACCCTCCAGCTGATTAACAACATTCATAAAGTTGTTACCCCATTACTGAGGCTCCTCTGTGGTATGTGCTGCAAAGTTAGTAAAAATAAATTAAAATAAAATAAAGAATTGTAATTTTTTTATAAGTTGATTTATAAGGTGGCGATATTAGAAATCCAATAGCATAGAGTGTTTTTTAAATTCCTCCGGACCGCCAATAGCGTCACAAGCTAAACCCCTCGACGGCGTTCGAGAAGTTCTCAAAAAACATGACATAATAAATGGGGATGTAGGTTATTTCCTCCTTGGTGAATACTGCCGGCTCATTTGAAAGCACATAGGCTCTCTTGATGTTATACTCGTCAGTAGAGATAAAGCGCGACAATGCGCTATGCAAATTATAATCTTTACCCGATTTAACTTCGATCGGAATATTCGAGAGATTGTCGGCATCATCAATCAAAAAGTCAACCTCTGCGTTTTTCTTATTGTCATAGTAGTACAGGTTAAAGCCATGAGCCTTCAATTCCTGCGCAACTACCGACTCATACACCGAACCGAGATTGATGCTCCTTACATCATCCATAATGGCCTTGATGTTATTGCGGTAATAGATTGACGTCAGAATCCCCACATCATTGCGCCGGCCCTAAAAAGTTAACTGTACCGGACCTAAAAGTAGACTTGATGTTATGTCTGGGTTGTTGATGTGGCTTGGGTCAGGTGTTGAGGATGCTCTCAGAGAATGACCCCGTAGAAGACCTGCGACTGGCAGATGGCGCCTCTTCTGCCGGGCATTAAATCGCAGGTTTGCTTGATATTGTCGCATATAATTCAAAATTGTCGCTAAATGCTTATTGTATGAAAGGGATGGATGCGTTAATTTTGCGACATGAAAAAGAAAGCGTTGACATTGCTTCTTGTTTTGGGTGTAGTCCTCGTCGCCATGGCTTATCCGGAGGGAGAGGCAAGGCGGCGCATGGCGTTGCGCGCGCAGTCGTTGCGCAACCTGACGCCGGGGAGGAAGGACGTGGCGGATGAAATCCGTCGTATTGCAGACTCGCTTGGCGACGGGGGCAGGGACGCATTCTATTTTTCAACACTTAACGTGCTTTCAGATCAGCTTTTCAGTGAAGGTCGTTTCTCGCAGGCAGACAAAGTCGCAAGAGAGATGGACCGGGAGGCTGCGGGCGCACATGACCGTCTGTCACGTGCCATATCACGCCGCCTCAGGGGGCAGATGTTCTTCAAACTTTCTCAGCCGCAGATGGCATTGCACGAACTTGACACGGCGCTCATGCTGTCGCCCGGTCATGAACTCGACCTTAACGCTTTCAGCACGCATACAAGCATCAATGAATGGCGTGCCATAGTAGCAATGCAGCTTAAAGACACATTAAAAGCCATCGGCGCCATGCGCTCATACCGTTCAGCCGTTGACTACTGGCGAAGTGTCGGCTGGCAGGACAGCACGAGGCATTTCGAAGTCACGGCTTTGGCATACGAGGCTGACGAGGAACTCTGGCATGGCGATAAGTCTCGTGCGGCACATTTACTCGACAAGGCTGCGGGGGAAATGCTTTCCGGTCTTCCGTCGCGCGCCTACGAGCATTATTACTATGCCCGTCTGAGACTTAATGTAAAAAACGGGGACTACGGGGCGGCTCTCCGCGATGCGGATACACTTCTTCATGCGCATATGGATTTTCCATGGTTCTACATCAGGGACCTTCGTGACAAGGCGAGGATTCTCGTTCTGGCGGACCGTCATGCGGAAAGCCGGGAACTTTACGAACGGGCAGCCGAGATGCAGGATTCCATGTCAGCTGTCCAGATAAGCCGGCAGCTTGCCGATTTATCATCCCTGTATGATTCGGAGATCTATCATCAGCAACGCATAGTATCGCGGACACGACTCATAGGCATTTTGTGTGTTGCCGCTCTTCTTTTCATACTCGCAGTCTTCCTCTCGGTGTCCTATTACCGCCAGCGTCGCCGCAACCACATATTGGTGGATAAACTTCAGGATTATGACCGACTTATAGCGACAGCCCCTGTCGAAGCCGCTGTCGCGCCCGATGGCGCAGTCGCTCCCACAGACGATACCGAACTTATGGTAAGGATAATCAGGTTCCTTAAGGAAGACAAGGCATACTCTGACCCCTCGTTCGGACGCAGGCAACTTGCCTCTGCGATGAATGTATCGGTCGACACTGTGGCTCGTGCCATCCGGGAATGCCGTAACATGACCGTACATGCATTCATCAATTCAATTCGTCTTGATGAGGCAAGACGCCTTTTGGAAGAATCGGAGATGACGCTCGCTGAAATCGCGGGGGCTGTCGGATTTGGCACGACAAGGACATTCCAGCGTATATTTAAGGAAAATTATTCGATGTCCCCGTCGCAATACCGCGACATTTCACGAAGCAACTGATGGCGTTTAGATAAGACAACAGGCAACAATCCACAATCCACGATCCACGATCCACGACAATAACCTAACAATCATCCCCTATATGGCTTCAAAAATCAGAATCCTTCTATGGCTGATGCTTGCAGTGGCGACTCCCTGTCTGCATGGCTGCAGCGACGACGACACACCGGCGCCGGGCACAGACCTCTTTCTCGGCCGATATGACGAGATTGTGCTCGGTGAGGAAGGTGAAGGTCTTCCGCAGGGCAATATGCGCATATTCCTGAAAGCGGAGGACGGCACTGTCTTCGAACGCGACGCGCGGCATAGCCGCCAGACCTTCTCATATGTGCGCCTTTCAGTCGGGCTGCGACAAGGCACCTACCGCCTGCTTTACGCCAGAGTCGATAGTCCGGCAGGCAAGAACTCCGGTTCCGACACCGAGTCCGACTATCAGGAGTATGGCCTTGGAGGCCGCATCCGCGTCTCTGAATCAGGCATAGAGGTGATTGACGTATATAATCCCAAGTTCGGCTGCGTCGGCATCGGCACTAAGGAGAATCCCCTCGTAATCACAAGTTCGTCGCATCTGTTCAAGTTGATGATGCTGGTGAATGACCATGACACCAACCGCCTGATACCCGAAGGCACATATTTCAGTCAGGAATGTGACATCGACATGAAGTCAATGTCTCGCAGCTGCGACGCCGAATACGGCTGGATGCCGATCGGTGCGAACACAAATACCCCATTCCGTGGAGTCTATTCTGGCAACGGGTACAAGATAAGGAACCTGATCGTCAAGCGTCAGCATTCGGCCGGAGTAGGACTTTTTGGATTTCTCCACAACGCAGCCGTGGATGGCCTCGAGATGGAGAAATGCTCGGTAGAGGGACAGTTTGCCGCAGGCACCGTCGCCGGCGCGGTGATAACCGCAGGCGATAACGACCGAGGTACAGGTACCATCACCAATTGCAAGATCACGGACTGTACTGTATCAGGCAGCGAGTCGAGCGCCATGATCGGTGGTGTGCTCGGTGCCGTCGACATGCACTCAAAGGCTCTGATAGGCGACTGCTCGGTTGAGTCCGGATCAGTGACGGGCGGCATGAATGTAGGAGGCATATTCGGCGGAGCGGGAATCTATTCTTCGGTGATGGTCACCGGATGCGACAACGCCGCGTCGGTCAAGGGACACATGGCCGGAGCCGGAGGAATCGTAGGCACGGCCGATACGCTTCAGGTGGCAGGCTCGCGCAACTATGCCCGTATCGAAGGGCCTGCATCATCGAATTCACAAAGCTCTGGCGCAGGCACGGGCGGCATCGTGGGTGGCTCGGGATTCTCCTGGATCACGGGGTGCAGCAACGAGGGAGGCGTCTCAGGCTACGAAGGTGTCGGCGGAATAATAGGAAGCACACGTGTCAAGGGGAGCAAGACGGATGCCTATTATTACAATCAGAGCGTGCTTCGTTATTGCGTCAACAAAGGCCCTGTCAGCGGCACGCGGTTTGTAGGCGGCGCGATAGGGGAGGCGCAGGCCGGAACTTTCGGGGTGTCTAACAGCGGCGATGTCAAGGCGTCGGATTATGCCGGAGGCATCTGCGGCACGGCATCCGTGGCTGTAATCCATAACTCGGCCAATATCGGCTCCGTAAGCGCAGGATCGCATGCCGCGGGCATCTGTGGGAAAGCCACATGGGGCTCCTTCGCATTGAGTCAGAACGCCGGACCCGTAAGCGCCACATCCGGATGGGCCGGAGGAATCGCCGGACTTGCCGGCAACAATACCGTAATCACATATTGCTCCAATTTCGCCACTGTTGACGGTGGCTCGGGATATGCCGGAGGTATTGTCGGCGATATAGGCGAGCCGCGTAAATGGACAGGATGGGACATAGCGGAATGCGTCGTCGGATCGATGGAGTGCGTGATGGGTCTTGCCGGGCCATGCCTCGCTGTGGCAGAAGGAGCCGTGGAAATGGCGCATGCCGTGGAAATCACCATTAAGATTGTGGAGACGAGCCTCGAAGTGGCCCTTCAAGGGTGTGACTACACGCTCATCGGATTCGGAATCAGCGAGATGCTTAATCCGGAGACTGAGACAGAACTGCAGGCTGATATGCGGGCGGACGCCGAGGAGGCCACCGAAGACGCCGAGTCGATGCTTGCCGAGATCAGAAGCAGATGCCGCCCCGACTCACCCTTCCCGCTCTCGAATTTCGCATCGCTCTACCGCGACCGTATCGACAACCATGCGCAATGGTACGCGGGTGCCGGCAATGACGAGATATTCAACGAGAACATCAACGAGAAGCGCGAGGCCCGCGCCGAAAAGCTGGAGGAGATCGCACATATCAAGGAGATAGTGCATACCACGATCGCAGGCGTCTGCGTGGCCGTCGGGACTGTGACGCTCATAGCCGGCGAGGTGGCTACGGGGGGCGCGGCGACGGCGATACTCGCCGCGGGAGCCGTGGCATCGATAGTCGGCGGAGTGAACGCTGTCGTGAAATGCTGCACTGAATTCGAGAAGAACGCCGTGATTATCTCCCAATGTGTCAACGCCGCTAACGTAAGGGCGTCGGGCAGCCATGCGTCGATCGCCGGGCGCCTCTGCGACGGCTGCATGATTTACGACTGTATGACCACAATCGGCACGAACGGCGAGTTCGCAGGCGAAATCGGAAATAAGTGTGAGGTAAGTCACAACATATCACTTGCCTCTCACGACGGCTCGAAACCCGACGGCGCCCTGAGCAGATGCGTATATGCCGACCCCGCACTCGGTAGCGGCGTCTCAAAGTGGAACAATGACATTCTGTCGGTATCCTACGACATGATGGCAAAGGAATCTACATTCACTGCGCTTGATTTCTCTTTCGGGAGTAATGGGAGATGGGCCTTAAGTCCGCAGGAGAAGTGTCCGTATCCCAACATGTCGGAGATGAGAAAATAATGTGGGTTGAAATAAAAGAATTGGTTATGAAAATGTTAAATATAAAGGTGATTGGCGGGATAATCGGATTTATGATCGCACTATGCATTGCGGGATGCGCTGACGACGGTCTCGAATACGTTAAGCCGGGAGATCTTCAGGGTTCAGGCGACGGCAGAATAACGGTGGTTCATATCCGCACGTCGGGCATTAACGAATGGAACGGCACGGGGAACGTGGTTTTCAGTCTTGAAGATCCCTCAACGCTCAAATCCTTGCGGTTTGATGGTCATATCCGCAATAGTGACGACTCTCGCGGCAATGCCACGTATGCATGCCACATCTGCATCGGGGTGACCGACATACCTGATGGCACCTATTTTCTGAAGGTCGATGGTGAAGGCATACCTGAATTGGACAGGCGCAAGGTGCGTTTCGTCTCTAATGTCGGTGAGGAGGCTCCTGCCGGATCCATGAGTTATGATGACCTCGAGGGTTCGGGCACTCAGAGTGATCCCTATCTCATTAATGACGATGGGGATTTCCTGACCTTGATATGGTACCTCGAAGAGGATCCCGACCATGCATATGGTAAATATTTCCTGCAGACAGCCTCGTTCGACGTTCCGCGCCGGAGCCAGATGATCGACGGCCATGTCTACTCGCCCGTGCAGTTCTCGGGCACGTATGACGGCGGAGGAAACGAGTTGCGCAACCTCACGTATCAAGGGGGCTCGAACGAGGAGACCGACAGCGACATAGGCATATTCAAGATGCTTTTCTCAGCCGAGGTCAAGAACCTTACCATCAGCCGGGCTATGATAGTGAACGCAGCGAGCCGCGTAGGCCTCGTGGCCGGACGCGCATACGGCTACTGCGCTTTGGAGAACATATCGTTCGACGGCTCGGTGACGGCTTCAGGCACGGATATCGGAGGACTTGTCGGGGAGTCGTTCGCCACTCTCGTGCTCAGGAATATAAGGATCGGGGCATTCTCTCTGATCGGCAGCGAGGCTACCGCCGGGGATGTAGGTCTGCTCGTCGGGGATCAGTTCCAGAACGACCTGACGGTGGAAGGCGTAACCACTCCCGGACACGCCTTCACAGTGACCGGCCACAGTAACGTAGGCGGCCTTGTGGGCTCGTTGGGCGTCAACAGCGCCTGGTTTAGCAATGTCACTCTTGAACACAGCGTCGATCAGGAGACGAGCGGCATTAAGATAGTATACGGCTCCGACAGGTATGTCGGCGGACTTATCGGAAATCTCCAGGCACTGCATGGCGTGGAGTTCAACAACGTGAACGTGAAGGCACCGGTGCGTGGCCGCCAGGATGTGGGCGGTATCGCGGGGCATGCGTTAGTGTCACATGCGCGGGTGAACGGCGCGCTCATATCGTCGGTAGTGAACGGCGATATTTCTGTGGGGGGATTCTTCGGATATCTCGGATATGCGGGCGCCAGTTCGGATATAACGTTTAGCAGCGAGAGCCGGCCGGTGCGCTATGTCGTGAAGTCGTCGGCCGAGGCCGGAGTGAAGGGCAACACACACGTCGGAGGCATGATAGGCTACTATGATTCCACTGACGGCAATATGAAAATCAAAGGAACGGTGGAAATAGCCGTTAACGTGAAGGGGACATCCAACGTGGGAGGAGCCTTCGGGTATGCCACGCGCCTCAAGGATTTCAATCCCTATAAAATCAATTTCTCTTCCACTACGATGCGCGTGGAGGCTTCCGACAGCAACGCTGGAGGCATCGTGGGCCTGGCTGACCATTCCACGCTCGACGGCGGCCTCTGGTTTAATCCCGGAAACAAACTTCCCGACATACCGGCCTGCTTCAGCGGCGTGGTGACGGCATCGAAGAATGCCGGCGGCATCGCCGGAAAGATGGAGGGTGCGAGCGTCATTTCGGCCTTGGCGAGCAAAGCGACAGTAACGGCCACTGGCTCCGATGCCGGAGGCATTGTGGGCTGGATCGATTATAAAGCGGAGGATTGCGTGAATTACGGCCGCGTCGACGCCAAACAGAGCGCAGGAGGAATCTATGGCGCCACTGCAAATGTGAATTCCATCGAAGTCCTGTCATGCGTCAACTATGGCGACATACATGGCGACAGCAATGCAGGCGGCATAGCAGGCTACACTAAAATGGCGAAGAATCCACGCTTATCTATCTCTACTTGCTATAATTCCGGACATATCCGAAGCTTCAATGCGGGCGGCATAGCCGGATTCGTGGGCTGTGACGACACGAACAGCAAGAACAAGGAGTTTGACATCAAGTATAGCGGCAACCATGGCGTCGTGGAGGGCATGGGTGGCAGCGGAGGATGCTCGGCGGGAATCGTCGCCAAGATGGAGCATCGCCACGGCTACGTGGCCCAATGCTCGAACAACGGCGAGATTTCGGGGCCGGCTCAGCAGGCCGTGGCAGGAATCGTGGCCCACATGGGCGACGGCGGAGGCGGCGGACTGCATTATAATTACGGCCTGGTGACCCGCTGCATCAATTATGGGAAAATCAGTTCGTCAGACTCCAATACGCGTGTGGGGGGTGTTGTTGGCATCATGGAGTACGGTTTCTCCATGGACTACGGGCATAAGATCACTGACTGCGCTAACTATGGCGAACTTCCTACGGACCAGAAGCACGACAACGGCGGCATACTCGCTTATACGGAAGCCTATACCAACACCTACCGCACATTCAACAAGGGAAAAGTGTCGCACGGCAACGCCATCATAGGCGATCATCAGGGAGCTTCCCTTTTCCATCACAGCCACACCTACTTTCTTGACGGCACAGGGAAGGACTGGCCCTCGTCGACGAAAGTATCGGCATCAAATCTCTGTAAGGAAAGCACATACTCGGATTTCGACTTCAAGAACATCTGGATCATGACTTCCGACGGCCCGCAGCTACGCGACTGCCCCTTCCAATAATCCGGAACTGGCAGGATTTCTACAATTCCATGCGCATTATGCCGCTTGATAGCCCATTGAAGCGCGCTTGAACGGGGCTGCTTTTGCTCAATTGCAACTTTTTTACTATTTTTGCGTATTTATAGGAGAAGAGTACCATACTGTGGCGCCCGTTAATCCTTAAAATAAAACCCAGAAGTAGTGGAACAGTCAAGTCAAGAGCAGTCTGACAAGTCGAAAAAGGTCATCGAGGAGGCTGCCAACTCTGAATATAAATATGGCTTTACGTCTGACATAGACACGGAGATTGTGCCTCCGGGTCTCAACGAGGACGTGGTGCGCTTCATATCCAAGACCAAGAACGAGCCGGAATGGCTTCTCGATTACCGTCTGAAGGCATTCCGCTACTGGCAGACGCTGACCCCTCCGACATGGGCGCATCTCCAGATTCCCGAGATCGACTTCCAGGCCATAAGCTATTATGCGGCCCCCAAGAAGAAGGAACTCAAGAAAAGCATGGACGAGGTCGACCCCGAGCTCGTTAAGACCTTCAACAAGCTCGGCATATCGCTCGAGGAGCAGAAGCACCTCGCCGGTGTCGCCGTTGACGCCGTGCTCGACTCTGTCAGCGTCAAGACCACACACCGCGAGAAACTCGCCGAACTCGGCGTGATATTCTGCTCGATGTCGGAGGCCGTCAAGGATTATCCCGAACTTGTCAGGAAATACCTGGGCAAGGTGGTGGGATACCGCGACAACTTCTACGCAGCGCTCAACGCCGCCGTCTTCTCCGACGGCTCGTTCGTCTACATACCCAAGGGCGTTCGCTGCCCCATGGAGCTCAGCACCTACTTCCGCATCAACGCCTCAGGCACCGGCCAGTTCGAGCGGACGCTCATAGTGGCCGACGATGACGCTTATGTCAGTTATCTCGAGGGCTGCACCGCACCGATGCGCGACGAGAACCAGCTTCACGCCGCCGTAGTCGAGATAATAGTCGAGGAGAGGGCTGAGGTCAAGTACTCGACCGTGCAGAACTGGTATGCCGGCGACCGCGAGGGTAAGGGCGGAGTGTTCAACTTCGTGACCAAGCGCGGACTCTGCCGTGGCCATCGCTCCAAGATCTCCTGGACACAGGTCGAGACCGGTTCAGCGATCACATGGAAGTACCCGAGTTGCGTGCTAAAGGGAGACGAGAGCGTCGGCGAGTTCTACAGCGTGGCCCTGACCAACAACTGGCAGCAGGCCGACACCGGCACCAAGATGATACATTTAGGCCGCAACTCGCGGAGCACAATCGTGAGCAAGGGTATCTCGGCCGGTCAGTCGCAGAACAGTTACCGCGGCCTGGTGCGCGTCGCCAGGAACGCCGAGAACTGCCGCAACTACACCCAGTGTGACTCACTGCTGATGGGCGACCGCTGCGGCGCCCACACATTCCCATATATCGAGGTCGGCAACGACTCGTCGACAGTCGAGCACGAGGCCACCACCTCCAAGATCAACGAGGAGCAGCTTTTCTACTGCCGTCAGCGCGGCATACCCACCGAGGAGGCCGTCGCCCTGATTGTCGGCGGATATGCCCGCGAGGTCATGAACAAACTCCCCATGGAGTTTGCCGTCGAGGCCCAGAAACTGCTGCAGATCTCACTCGAAAACTCAGTCGGATAACAGGATGATTGAACGGATAATAATAATCGACGGCATCGACCCGCAGACCTTCTACGGTCAGAACAACGCCAACATATCTTTGATCCGCAACCTCTTCCCGAAGTTGCGTGTTGCCGCACGCGGCAACGTCATCAAGGTGATAGGCGAGGAGAGCGAGACCGCAGAGTTCGAGCGCAAGGTAAAGGAGATCGAGGCCTATGCCTCGAAATACAACAGCCTGAACGAGGATGCCATCATCGACATAGTGCGCGGAGACGCCCCGGCGCGCCGTGACAGCTCGGGCGTCATAATATATGGCCAGAACGGCAAGCCCATCTCCCCGCGCAACGCCAACCAGGCCCGCATGGTGAAGAGCTTCGACGAGAACGACCTGACGTTCGCCCTCGGCCCCGCCGGAACGGGAAAGACCTACATCGCCATCGCACTCGCCGTGCGTGCGCTGAAGAACAAGGAGATACGTCGTCTCATACTGTCACGCCCCGCCGTCGAGGCCGGCGAGAAACTCGGTTTCCTGCCGGGCGACATGAAGGACAAGATCGACCCATACCTCCAGCCCCTCTATGATGCCCTCGAGGATATGCTCCCCCCGCTCAAGCTCAAGGAGTACATGGATGCCGGCACAATACAGATAGCCCCGCTTGCCTTCATGCGCGGACGCACCCTCAACGACGCCGTCATAATACTCGACGAGGCCCAGAACACCACCACACAGCAGATGAAGATGTTTCTGACGCGCCTCGGCATGGGCTCGAAGATGGTGGTGACCGGTGACGTGACCCAGATCGACCTGCCACGCTCCACACGCAGCGGCCTGCTGAGCGCACTGCGCATTCTGCGCAGCGTCAGGGGTATCGGTGTGATAGAATACGAGAAGAAAGACATCGTGCGTCACCCGCTCGTGCAGCGTATTGTCGACGCATACGAAAATACCCGCGACGATGAGCCTGATGACTCCGAGACCGCGGAATAGCACTATAAATATACCGGAATATGATACAACCAGGTGATACCGTCAGGTACCTCAACGCCGTCGGAGGCGGAAAGGTCGTCAAGGTCGAGGGCAAGATAGCCTATGTCGACGACGACGGCTTTGAGACACCGGTGCAGGTCTCGGACCTTGTGGTGGTGCTTCCCGCCGGCCATGTCTCCGACACGCCCGGCCGCAGGATGTTCGACCAGAAGGCGTTTGATGTCGGACGCACTGACAAGCGCGAGGAGCGCAGGAAACCAGAGCCGACTGCGGACCCACTGCCTGCCGCTCCTGAGGTAGAGGAGTTCCCGATCGAGGAGACGGAATATGGCGACGACATGACCGTGGTGCTCGCCTTCGAGCCTCACGACGTGAAGCAGCTCGACACCACGCAGATCAACGCCCTGCTTGTCAATGACTCCAACTATTTCCTCGACTACCAGCTGATGCGACGCGACGGCGAGACGGGCTGGGTTGTGGCCGCGCATGGCGAGGCAGCCCCCAACGAACTCGTCGAGCTCGGCCAATACACGCAGGATACGGTCAAGGTGTTCGAGCGTATCGTGTTCCAGGCCATCGCCCGCAAGCAGGACAAGGCGTTCAGTATAAAGACTCCCGTCAGCGTTTCACGCAAGCTCGACATGGTGAAGTTCTACAAGATGCACTGCTTCCGCCCCGGCGTCTATTTCGAGACTCCGGTGCTTGAGGTGACGCTCTTCGCCGAGCGCAGGAAATAAACCTGAGACCGGCTCCAGTGCATATATTTCACAACCCCTTAAATCAGATACGATGGCTGAACGCTGGTGGTCGTCGCCGCTGACCGGCGATGCAGGCAAGACCGTGATTGTGACCGGACGCGACTATCTGGACAAGATAATCGCCTCCGGCAAGTTCCCGAATCTCATACAGGTGTCGTGGCGGTACAACTCACTGCCCGACGGCTTCCCCGACGAGGCCGACGCAGAGCTGATGGGCCGTGTCAGCGACGCCTTCGAGACGACGTTCCGCAAGGATAAGGTGGCATATCTTGTCGGTATATACACGGGCGAGGGGAGGCGCGACTGGATGTTCTATGCCGGCAACCTCAACATATTCAACAAGGTGTTCAACCGCGCCCTTGTCGATATCGAGGAGACCGTGCCGTTCGAGATTGACGCCGAGTCAGACCCCGGCTGGGAACATTACGCCGAGATGCGTCGGCTCTCATACATCCCTGAGGATGATGAGGAGAACTGACATGCCCGGGGCTGAAAAAAGAAAATATAAATTCTATTATACGTTAACCTATATGAGAAAAAGCATTTTACTGTTATTGTCCTGTGTGCTGGCATGCGTGTCCGCGTTGCGCGCACAGGTAGTGACCACTGAGCCGACCCCTCTTCAGGAGGACTCGGAGAACGTGGTGATTTATTTTCATGCCGACGAGGGCAACAAGGGTCTGATGGGCACTCCCTCGACCACGCCCCTCTATGTACATACGGGCGTCGATGTCATTGACAACGACGGCACCGAGACCGGCTGGAAATATGCCCCGGAATGGTGCGACAACGACGAGAAGTATCAGCTGCAGTATGTCAGCGAGAACCTCTGGAAACTTGTCATTGGCGATATCCGCACTTACTACGGACTTGAGGCCGACGAGACCGTGAAACGCCTCTGCTTCGTGTTCCGCAACGGCAACGGCAGCAAGAAGGGTGTCGAGGAAGGTGGCGGCGACGTGTTTGTCGACGTGCTTGACTCGGGCTTCCAGCTCGCATTCCGCCAGAGCCGCCTCAGCAACATCGTCAACGCCGACACGCCGGCCATCCGTTTCACGGCCACGACAACCGTCCCCGCCGACATTAAGATTATGCTGGGCGATCAGGTGTTGGGCGAGACAACCGAGCCTGCCGACAAACTCGTGGCCTCCTATAAGTTCGAGGAAATCGGCAACTACTACGTGAAGGCCGTGGCAACCTCCGAGGGCAAGACCCTCGAGAAGACCATACTGATTGTATACGCACGCGACTCGCAGCCTGCCGCCGACCAGACTCTCCCCAATATGGGCCTTACCAAGAACGGCGACGGCTCATATACCTTCTGTCTGGCTGCCCCCGAGAAGGATGCCGTGATGCTCATCGGCTCGTGGGACAACTATCAGGCCAACAATGACTATGTGATGGACTATGTGGATGTCACCGAGCAGGGCGCCACATTCCGCTACTTCAAGATCACGCTCCCCGAGTCGAAGACCGGCAAGACATTCGGATACTATTATCTTGTTGACGGCTCGAAGGCAGTGGGTGACCCCTATGCGCGTCTCGTGCTCGACCCGAGCAACGACAAGTATATCTCCGACGAGATCTATCCCGGCCTTCCCGAATATCCCGAGGGGAAGGTGCCGGCCAATACGGTTGTCGCATGGCACGCTGAGAACATGCTCGCCTACGACTGGAACGTGACCGACTTCAAGGGTGCGCCGAAAGACAATCTCGTGATATATGAGCTCCTGTTCCGTGACTTCACCGGAACAGAGGGCATGGCTCGCGGAAACGGTACCGTGCGTCTCGCCATTGAGAAACTTCCCTATCTCAAGGAACTTGGCGTCAACGCCATCGAGCTTCTTCCCATCAACGAGTTCAACGGCAACAACTCATGGGGCTACAATCCCAACTTCTACTTCGCTATCGACAAGGCCTACGGCACGCCGCAGGATTATAAGGAGTTCATCGACAAGTGTCACGAGATGGGCATCGCCGTCATACTCGACGTGGTGTTCAACCAGGCTGACTGGCTCCATCCCTGGTATATGATGTACCAGACAGGCCAGAACCCCTTCTTTAATGCGACTGCACCCCATGCCTACAATGTGCTCAACGACTGGAACCAGGGCTATCCGCTGGTGCAGAAGCAGTGGCGCGACATGCTTCAGTTCTGGCTCAGCGAGTATAAGGTCGACGGTTTCCGTTTCGACCTTGTCAAGGGCCTGGGCGACAATGACTCATATGCCAACTCCGGCGACAGCGGCACGAACGCCTACAACGCAAGCCGTGTGGCCCGCATGAAGGCGCTCCATGACGCTATGCGCGAGGTCAACCCCGACGCATACTTCATCAACGAGAACCTTGCCGGCGCCAAGGAGGAGAACGAGATGGCCGAGGATGGTGAGCTCAACTGGGCCAACGTCAACAACGCAGGCTGCCAGTTCGCAATGGGCTATCAGTCTGACGCCAGCCTCAACCGCATGTGGGCTGTCCGCGACAACCGCACGGCAGGAAGCACTGTCGCATATCTCGAGAGCCATGACGAGCAGCGTCTCGCCTACAAGCAGGACCAGTGGGGTGTCGCCGGTGTCAAGGGCAACCATAAGGTCAGCATGCAGCGTTGCGGCTCCGCAGCCGCACAGATGCTCCTCGTGCCCGGCTCACACATGCTCTGGATGTTCTCGGAGATGGGTAATGCGCAGAACACCAAGGACAACAACGGCGGCAACAATACAAGCCCCAAGATCGTGAACTGGAATCTTCTCAACGATCCCGACAACGCCGGTCTGGTGCGCAACTACGGCGAGCTCGTGCGTCTGCGCCTGTATAACACAGAGCTCTTCGCTGACGATGCCGACTATACACTCAACCTGTCCGGATGGAAGAACGGCCGTACAATCTCCACATCGGCAGGCGACAAGGAACTCTATGTCGTGGTCAACCCGAATATTGACAAGGATATAGAGGTCACCGTCAATTTCAAGAAGGATGACGACACTGCATATCTTATCGCCTCGAAGAGCTTTGACTCGCATCCCGTTTTCGACGCCAAGGCAAAGACCATGACGGTCGAGCCCGGCTGCTATGCAGTCGTGACCACCACCAACATCTCGAATATCGAGAGTGTGGCGGATGAGGTGATGTCAGCCACCAGGATATTCCCGATGGGCGGCGAGATCCGCGTTGTCAACAACGACGCCGACGTATATGTATATACTCTCGATGGCGTCAAGGTGGCCGAGGGCCGTGGCGAGACATCAATAGCGGTGCCCGCGGGCATGTATGTAGTGCGCGCCGGCGGTAAGACCGCGAAGGTGGCAGTGAAATGATGAATTTATTTCGATTTTAACATAAAATTGTTAAAATTGGGGCAAATCTCTAAAAAGACGTAAAAAATATCGTCGAAAATTTGCTTCGGTAATAAAATTTATATTACCTTTGCATCGTTTTTGATAGCAAATACATTGTTTTATTATTTTAAATTTTTAAAGAGATGAAGAAAGTAGTTTATTCGCTTGCTGTTCTTTTCAGCGTAGCACTCGTATCGTGCGGCGGCAACAAGGCTGCTGAGGCAACTGACTCTGACACTGTTGTAGCAGAGGCTATCGAGGAGACTGTAGCAGTTGACACTAACAATGACACTACAGTTGCTGTTGAGGCTGCTGAGGTTGTTGAGGCTCCCGCTGCTGACAGCGCAAAGTAAATTTCCGCTGAGGACAGTTTGACGAAAAGTCAAAGTAAAGAAGTCGGTGTTCCCGTCAGGGTTCGCCGACTTCCCTTTTTTATTTGCCTATGTCGCGGCATTTGCTTATATTTGCACGATATTCGGCATAGGTGTCGATTCCGGTGCCGACGTCATGCATAATACTTACATACCGACAGTATGAATAAGAAACTGAAGACCATAATTATCGCGGCAGCGGCTGTCCTTGTCTGCCTTATCGGGCTTGTCGTGGTGCTGATAGTGCGCAACAACAGCAACACAAAGGCTGTGAACGAGGCTACTGCCCGCGCCGACAGTCTGGCAATCGCCAACGACCAGTTGCTGCTCACCAATGAGTTCAATCAGCTTAATGCCGATTTCAACCAGTATGAGGGGCAGCAGATATATCTCAAGAACGACTCGCTCGTGCAGAAGTACAATGAGGCGCGCATGAAGGTCGAGGGCCTGATCCGCGAGCTCAACGAGGAGAAGAAGAGTCACAGCAAGGACCTGAGCGCGAGCCGCGCCAAGATCAGGCAGCTCGAGGGCGAGATCGCTACCCTCAAGGGTATCGTGCGTCACTATCTTGAGGAAATCAAGCGTCTGGGCGAGGAGAATGCCGGACTCAAGGAGGAGATTCAGCAGGTGCAGCAGCGCAACGAGCAGCTCTCCAACCAGGTGACGCAGGCCACCACTACCAACGA
The DNA here is from genome assembly GCA_014867205.1 of Muribaculaceae bacterium. Classification (GTDB taxonomy): domain Bacteria; phylum Bacteroidota; class Bacteroidia; order Bacteroidales; family Muribaculaceae; genus Lepagella. The sequence continues at coordinate 47,928 of WGUO01000005.1, forward strand.
GCAGTTGTCGCAGACCGTCAGGCTTGCGAAGAAACTCAACATAACAGGTGTGTCGTTCCACGCGTATAACAAGAAAGGCAAGGTTGAGAAGAACATCAAGAAGGCGCGTCAGCTTGGCGTCAGCTTCACCGTCAGCCCCAATAACACGGCGGCTCCGGGCATGAAGACCTTCTATATGCGCATCATTTCGCCCGAGGGGGCTTTGCTCGGCGGGGGTGGCAACTTCACCATCGACGGCCATAGCGTGCAGTCTACGGCCCAGCGTGCGGTGGAATATGCCAACGACGAACTGCCCGTCTCTATCTACTGGGATGTCAACACGACGCTGACTCCCGGCGACTACACCGTTGAGGTCTTCTGCGACGGCTATCGCCTTGCCTCACGCCACTTCACGATGAAGAAGTAAAATTTGCGAGTGTCGCGAAAAAGTATTAACTTTGCGGATGTTTCGAGAGCGTGGCCCACACGGGCTGTGGTTCTGAGACATTGAGGATTGTCTTATGGTGTAATGGTAGCACTGCAGTTTTTGGTTCTGCCTGTCCAGGTTCGAATCCTGGTAAGACAACCGATGAAAAGCCTTGACTTAGCCCCTGCGGCAAGTCAAGGCTTTTATTGTTGGTGTGCCTGTCCATCCGGGCCGGAGCCTGAAAGACCGACTCGATTCGTCTTCAATCTTTGGATAGGCGGGTTGGTTCGTCTCCCGTCCTCGGCCCTTGGGCCGCAGGATTCAGAAGCGGGCGAAGAACTCCGGCCACTTCACGCCCGGATCGAGGCCGAACTTGGCGCGTAGCCGCTGCCGGTGTTTCTTGACAGACTCAGGCCTGATCATGAGCAACTGGGCGATATGCTTTGTGTCAAGATCCATATCGAGCAGGCAGCACAGGCGTATGTCGCCACGCGTAAGCTGAGGATACTCATGCTTAAGATTCTCGACAAAGCCCGGCCGCATCTCCGTGAATACGGCCGCGAACCGTTCCCAGTCACTGTCGCCCGTAAGCTGAAGCCTGAGGCGGCGACGCAGATCATCGGCACGGGGCGCGCCATCGCGCTCGGTCTCCGCCATCTGCTCGAGGTCCTGGAGCAGCGTGCTGATTGCCCGCTCTTTCTCGGCTGTCTTCATCTGTTCGACTGTCAGACGACGCTTGGCATTCTGAAGATCGTTCTTGAGGGCTGTGTCAGACTTGCGGTGATGCCGCCTCAGCCATATGAAGAGCTCTGACGCGGGCACAAGCGTGCAGAGCGCCACTATCCATATGACGCGCATGCGGTTGCGGGCACCGCTTCTCTCGCTGTATTCACGGAACTCGCCGATACGCCTGTCGGCGTTCATGCGTGCCATGCGCAGAGCCCGCTCATAGGCGTCGGCACTCTTGCGTGCCGATGAGAGCCTTTGCCTCATGCTGTCTGCTGCCTCTGTATCGCCAATCATCTCATAATATGGAATCAGTCCGGCCATCGACTCAATGTCTATCGCGTTGTCGTCATCGGTAATCCTCTCGCTGAGTGGCACCGCATATATGGCGGCCGAGTCAGGCTGGCCCGCACGCACCGCCCGTGCCAGTTTCTGCAACATGAACACACGCTTGGAGTCATGCTCAAGGGTTAAGGCCCGCATGTAGGTCTCGGCTGAGTCGAGGTCTGCGGCTTCACCGCGCAGCCGGTACAGGTCTGAATAAACCATCACACCCAGCGACGGGGCCAATGCCATCAGATGTTTCTCATTGCGTAGGCTGTCGAGCGAGGCCAGATATACCACACTGTCGTTGCGGTTGCGCTCGAGTCTTACGATATTGCTCTGCATGATGCCTTTCAGCGCAGACAGGCTGTCGGGAACATACCGGAGTATCTCCCGAAGATACTCGACCTGGGTGGGAGCGTCCCAGACGCGGCCATAGGCCATGTTGAGCTCATAGAGCGTCTCGACGATGCGCATACTGTCGCGAGCATCGATGAAATCGGGCAAAATCCCAAAAAGCGCGTCCGTTTTGCGTTCAAGGTCCGGCTCGTGCTGGGCCATGTGCAGGCGTATCCTGGCCCTTAGATAGGGCGACAGCGAGCCTGCCGAACGGCTCAGGGTGGCGCTGTCGAGGGCATGTGTGTCAGCATCCGCGCCGATTGACTCATACAGCCGGCTGCGGGCAAGACTTCCCGCGGCAGACACCGTGGGAATACCCGACCGAGAGCCTATCGAGTCAATACGCCGCAGCAATTGCTGGACATCCCGGTCCTTATAGAGCTCATATGCCTCAAGTCGGTCGACACAGTCGAGCAGCGAGTCGACGGTAGCGTCACCGGTGTGCCAGGGCATAGCGCCCTGATGTGCGCTTTCGTGCGAACATGACAGCAATCCGGTAATCGCGACGCCGATTGCCATTAGCAGGGTCAATATCCTAAATCGGGTATTCATATTGCAAATTTACCCCATTTTAACATATATTGCAAGAAATTTGCTTGCATGTCCCCCATATTTACCCCCTATGCTGTTAGCAAAACTTGAAATTCTATATTAAATTTACGGCGATTTTCAGGAACGGGGATGGTTCTGCCGTGACTGCCTGAGCATTGAACTCCCACTTTTTAAACTCAGATATATGAACAAATTTTTCAGAATGTTGCTTCCCTCTGCGATGCTTCTTGCTGCTGTCGGACTCTACGCACAGTCCGACCTCAAGCTGCACGGCAAAGGCGAGGCAAGCTCAGCCGAGCAACTGGCGAAGGCCCCTGTGCGGGGCTATGTGGCGCCACGTGTAAAATCGGGAGCGACCGGCAGTCTGACCAGCCTGCGGACACAGTCGCGCCCCGTCACTCTCAGGGCCTCCGGTCCCATGCGCGAGAATGGAGGAACCTTTGAGTATGTAGCCGACCTGAAGGGTATGGTTTTCGGGACACCCTCAACCACCCTCAACAGCATTGCTCCTGACGGCACGCTTACACCCAATCCGTCGATCTCACTTTCAACCGGCATGTGTGTGGCAAGCGGCGGATACGGCACCGACGACACATACTATGTGACGCTGACGTATGCCTATCCGGGATTCAACATCTTCTATGCCTTCGCGTATGACACCGAGACATGGCAGATGCTCCCCGGATGGCCGCGCACGGTATCGCAGCGATTCATGTCGACCGACCTTACATATGATCCTTCCGATGGCCTGGTCTATGGCTGTTTTACCAATGATGATGCTACAGGATATGAATTCGGCACCGTCAATTTCGCCGATGGCGAGCGGGCCACAATCAGCGCGCTTCCTGCCGCATGGAACGCCATAGCCGCTGACAAACAAGGCAATCTCTATGCGATAGACATGGAGGGTACACTGCTTAAAGTAAATAAGGAGAACGGCGAGACAACCGAGGTCGGCGCAACCGGTTTTGAGCCTCAGAACCTCTCTTCGGCCACCTTTGACCATAAGACAGGCAAACTCTACTGGACAGTCTCGACCGATACCGAGGGCTTCTATTGCGAGGTCGACACCGAGACAGGCTCGGCCACCAAGATTGCAGATTTCCCTGGCGCCGAGGAGGTATATGGCCTTTACGTGCTTCCCCCGGAGGCTGAGGACCGCGCCCCGGCCGCCCCGACAAACCTCAGCCTGAACTTCGTTGACGCCAGTCTGAGCGGCACATTGACATTCGATGCTCCGGCCACTCTGTTCCGCGGCGAGGCCGGCGAGGGAGAAATGAATTACCGTGTCATGTCTGACGGTGAGCAACTTGCAACGGGTAGCACCACCTATGGAGCAACCGGTGTCGAGACCCCCGAGTTCAGTGTCCCTGCTCCCGGCCGATATACATTCACCCTCTATTGCTCGAACGATGAGGGTGACAGCCCCAAGGCAGAGATTGAGAAGTTTATCGGCGCAGACGCCCCGATGGGGGTTTCCGGAGCCACTGCATCCTACGCTGACGGCATCTTCACGGTTACATGGAACGCCCCGGCGGCAAGTGCCAACGGCGGCTATATCAATCCCGACGAGGTGACCTATACTGTAACCCGTATGCCTGACAATGTTGTCGTGGCCGAGGGCATCAAGGATACGTCGGTCACCGACGCCGTGGCCGTGCCGGAGTCTTTCGTGAAATATAAATATGCAATCCAGGCGGAATATGACGGCTACAAGTCAATGACCGTGAACACAAACGGCATAGGCCTCGGCAACATCCTGCCTCCGTTCACCGACGATTTCTCTGACATGACGTTCGTGGAGAGCTATACCACGATAGATGGTAACGGCGACGGCCGCTGCTGGGGAGCCTTTATCGGCATGGCACAGGGCATGGGTCCGGTCTACGGGTCTGAGAACTCCACCGCCGACGAATGGCTTATAACCCCGGCCGTCAGACTCGAGGGCGGCAAGTTCTACAAGTTCGGAATCGACGCCGCCACCATGGGCTCAACCTGGACAGAGAACTTTGATGTCGTGCTCGGAACATCACCCGACGTCGAGGGTATGACCGAAACATTCATATCAGGTGCCGAGGTTTCTACCTCCGGCTTTATGGAGACAAAGCATTTCGAGGAGTATTTCGGAGTTCCCGAGGATGGCGTCTACTATATCGGCATTCATTACAACACTCCCGAGAACGCCTACTTCCTGCTGCTTGACAACCTCTCGATATCGGAGCCGATCGACGCCATGTCGCCCGGTCATGTCGAGAATCTGACCGTGACTCCCTGGCCCGAGGGCGAGAAGAAAGTCACAGTCGCGTTTACTGCACCATCCACTGACCTGCAGGGGGAGCCTCTGCCGTTCCTCGACAAGGTCGAGATAAGGCTTGACGACGCGCCGCTGCATACAGTCAGCGATGTCACTCCGGGCGCTGAGGTGAGTGTTGACCTTGACATACCGACCAGCGGAATGCATAAGTTTACGGTAATCGCCGTCAATGGCGAGACCGAGGGCCGTCCAGTTGAGACCGAGGTGCATGTCGGACTCAATGTGCCTGTCGCTCCCGCCACTGCGAGTGCCGTATGCGACTATGCCGACGGAAGCGTCACAATCTCCTGGGATGCCGTCAGCACGGATATCGACGGCAAGACAATTCCCGCCGATGAGATCTCATACCTCATCGTAAGGCTTATAGGCAGCGAGCAGCAGATGGTGATGTCAGGCATAAAGGGCACTCAATACTCATATATGCCCCTTGCCTCCAGTACAGCCGACCAGGAGTTCTTCCAGTACGCAGTCTTCGCTCAGGCCGAGGCCGGGTATTCCAAGGGCTCTATCACAGGCATGATTGCTGTCGGTGCACCTGACGGTATGCCCTGGGTCGAGTCATTCCCCAATGGCGGAATCACGCATATCTTCGCAGCATATCCACTTGACGGCACAAACGGCGCATGGGCCAATTATAACGATCAGAGCTTCTCGATGGGCGTTAAGAGCTATGACGGCGACAACGGCATGATCGGAATGTACGGACCCGCCATAGGTGATGCCGCACGCCTCTTCAGCGGCCGCATCGACTTCACGGGCATGGAACATCCCACCCTGACGTTCTTTACCTTCAATCTGCAGAACGCCGACCAGGTGCTTGACACGAACGAGCTCACCATACTCGTCGACAGGAATGACGGCAACGGTTTCGTGCCTGTCACCACTTTCGTCATCAATGATCTGGCTGGTGGCGTGCGTGGCTGGGCCAAGGGCACTGTAGACCTGACGGAGTTTGCCGGCATGACGGTACAGCTTGCATTCGACGCAGTGACCAGGTCTTATCTCTATACGATAATCGATCTGCTTGAGATCAATGACCGCCGCAATAATGACCTCTCCCTGCTGTCGATCCAGGCACCGCGCGGTGTCGATGTCGACAAGGAGTTCGAGGTCGCTGTGGAAGTGGAGAATGCAGGGCGCCTTGCATCGGGCAACTATAATGTCGCTCTCTTCAAGGGTGCCGATAAGGTGTCGGAAATAGAGGGCACACCGCTCGAGCCGGGTGAGATACGCTCCCATAAGTTCAATTGCACACTCGGCGCTACAGACGACACTGACAATGTTATGTATGCCGAGATCACGACTCCCGACGAGGTCGAGCTCAACAACCGCAGCGAGGACGTGACGGTGCATGTTCACCATAACGCATATCCCGGAGTGCGCGACCTCGAGGCCACGCATACCGACTCGAGGACTGTAGAACTCACCTGGAAGGCACCGGAACTGCTCTCTGACGCGGAATCTGTCATAACTGATGACTTCGAGGATGCCGAGACTTCCGAGACATTCCCCACCGAGTATGGCAACTGGAAGTTTGTCGACCGCGACGGCGGCTACATCGGCGGAATGAGGGGCGTTGAGCTTCCGGGTATCCAGACCGGCTCGCAGCAGTCGTTCTGGGTGATGGACGCTGACCATCCCGTGTTCCACGGCAACCAGAGCTATGCCGCTAACTCCGGCAGCAAGTATCTGGCCCAGATGTATACCATGAACCGTACTGCCGACTCTCCGGTGCCCTGCGATGACTGGATCATCTCTCCCTGGCTCAACGAGAACTCACAGACTGTCGGGTTCTATGCCCGCAGTTATGGAAATGACGAAACCAATGAGCGTTTCCAGTTCCTCTACTCGACCACGGGCAACGAGCCTGACGACTTCGTGAGCGTGGAGACTGTTTCCGCTGTGCCTCATGAATGGACTAAGTATGGTTTCGAGGTGCCCGAGGGAGCGCGTTTCTTCGCGATCCGCTGCACGTCGATCTTCGAGTTCATGCTCTTCATTGACGACATAACATATATACCTGCCAACGCGTCGAACCTTGTCCTCAGCGGCTACAATGTGTATGCCGACGGCGTGAAGATCGCCGATGTGGCTCCCGAAGCGACGGGATATACCGACGTCTGGTCAGAGCCTAAGACCGGCGACATCCGGTATGCGGTAAGTGCTGTCTACACCATCGGCGAGTCAAAGTGTGCAAGCCTCACACTTGACACTTCGGCAGTCGAGGGTATCTCCGGCGACAACGTTGTCGTGGAGGGGGGCAAAGGCAGCATCCGTGTTGCGGGAGCCGACGGTGCGGTGACCGTATGGAGTGCCGACGGTGTCCAGGTGTACGGAGCGCTTGTAAGCGGCGAACAGACAATCCGGGTAAATGCCGGAGTCTACATGGTCCGCTATGCCGGTCGCACCGCCAAGGTGATGGTAAGATAATCCGCGTATAGAATAAAACAATAATCCAGATGACAAATGAGCCGGTCCAGTGGGGCCGGCTCATTTTTATAGGATGTCTTGTGTTTGTGGTGAGGTTCAGTGCATTGAGGTGAGAATGATTACTTTTTAGTGCGGATGATGGGAACGTTCTTGAAGGTGAGGTTGCCCTGGCGGTTTGCGTCGATGTTTATGCCGATCTTTACCACGCTCATGGTGTTGAGGGCCTGCGGCACACCCATGAACTGCAGTCCCTGCTCGATGAGCTCGACCTTGACCGGGACGTCCTGCGGTGTGTCATGCCTGAATGCGCCGCTTGTGTCGACGCCATAGACGTTGCCGGCGGCATCGACCGCAAGCATCTTCTGGTTCTTGATGCTGCTTCCGAATGTGGCCGACTGCTTCTCGGTGTGGTTGGTGACCTTGAGCACGAGGTAGAGGTTGCCCGGCTGGCCGTCATCGCCCACCTCGTAGAGGCCTACCGGCTCGACTGTCATGAACTCGGCAATCGGATTAGCCGCTGGCTGCGCGTTCTCTTGGGGGTTGCCGGCGGGTTCCCCTGTGGTCAGGGCGTTTGCGACGGGAGCGCAAATCATAGCGGCGGCAGATAGAAAAAGGGCCGTGATTGTCTTTGCTTTCATATCTATTATATTTTAGGGGTTGTTATGGGTGTTAATCATGGATTCAACGGAAGCCGTTGACCAGGGCGGCGACGCGGTGCGCCTGCTCGTCGGTCATGACCGGCGACATCGGCAGCGAGAGCTCGTTGGCGTGGATTGACTCCGTGATGGGAAGTGACAGGCCTGCCCACTCGGCGTAGCACTCCTGGCGGTGGGGCGGTATCGGGTAATGTATCAGCGTCTGCACGCCGTTATCGGCGAGGTATCTCTGCAACTCGTCGCGCCGGTCCGCCAGTATGGGAAAGATGTGGAACACATTCGCTGTCATGTCGGGAGACGGGGGGAGCGTCACCTCCGGGTGCGAGATCTCGTCATAATATATGCGGGCCACGCGGCGGCGGCGGTCATTGTCGGCGTCGAGGTGGCGCAGTTTCACGTCGAGCACGGCTGCCTGGATCTCGTCGAGCCGGGAGTTGCGGCCGCAATACTTGAAGACATATTTGCGCTCGGAGCCGTAATTGGCCAGGGTGCGCACGGTCAGGGCCAGTTCGGCGTCCTCGGTGGTGACGGCACCGCCGTCGCCCATGGCGCCGAGGTTCTTGCCCGGATAGAAACTATGGCAGCCGGCGAGCCCGAGACTACCGGTTCGGCGGTCACCGTAGAGGCAGCCGTGGGCCTGGGCATTGTCCTCGATGAGCATCAGCCCGTGGCGTCGGCAAATCTCGCCGATCCGCTCACTGTAGGCGCAGCGCCCGTAGAGATGCACAATCAGCATGGCGCGGGTGCGCGGGGAAATGGCCTCTTCAATCTTGTCGGGGTCAATCTGAAGTGTAACCGGGTCAGGCTCAACTAAGACCGGCTTCAGGCCGTTGTCAGTCAGCGCGAGTATCGAGGCGATATAGGTATTTGCCGGGACTATCACCTCGTCGCCCCGGTGGAGACGTCCGAGCTCGATAAGGGCGCGGAAGACCAGGATGAGGGCGTCGAGACCGTTGGCGCATCCCACGGCGTAGCGTGTGCCGATATAGGCCGCGTAGTTGCGCTCGAACCGCTCGTTCTCAGCGCCTTGCAGATACCAGCCTGAGTTGACTGCGCGGGTCACGGCCTCGTTTATCTCCTCGCCATGGGCGGCGTTGACCGCCCCGAGGTCAAGAAATTTAATCATACTGTCAGATTTATACCGCAAAGTTAACACGATATCCGAAAATATGAAACCTCCGGCCCCAAAATTAACAAAATCGCCAAAGTGCCGAATGAAAATGCGCCAAACAACCGAATGAAAATGCGCCAAACTGCCGAATGAAATCCGGCCAAACTGCCGAATGAAAATTCGCCAAACAGCCGAATGGAATCCGGCCAAACTGCCGAATAAAAATGCGCCAAACAACCGAATTGTAGTTTTTTTTTTGTATCTTTGCGATTGTACAAACTCAGACATATGACTAAGATAGAAATATATAGGCCAAGAATCGCTGATAGATTGCTGGCTCGGAAACTCAGAGGAAAAGGGGCCGTCTTAATCGAGGGCCCAAAATGGTGTGGCAAGACCACAACAGCAGAGCAACTCGCAAGGAGTGTTCTTTATGTATCGGAGCCAGGCAAGGTAAATCAGAACATAGAGTTGTCACGTCTTAATCCCTCATTGCTATTGCAAGGAGAGAAACCTCGGCTTTTAGACGAGTGGCAGGTAGCCCCATTGCTATGGGATGCAATCAGGTTTGATGCAGACCACAGTGCATTGCTTGGTCTCTATATATTGACGGGCTCTTGCGTGCCGGCCGATATGAGTGATGTGATACATAGTGGTACCGGGCGTTTCGGATGGCTTAAGATGCGACCGATGTCACTGTGGGAGTCCGGAGAATCATCAGGCGAAGTATCAATCAGAGATTTATTTGAAAACGAAACAGAGGTTTCCGGTATGTCGAGGATAGATCTGACCCGAATGGCGTTTCTTTGCTGCCGTGGAGGTTGGCCTCTTTCCCTTGATATGGATGAGGAGATTGCCCTCGACCAGGCTTTTGATTATCTGGATGCTGTTGAGCATCGAGATATTCAGAGGGTAGATGGTGTTGACCGGGAACCCTCAAGAGTGCACCGGCTGTTGCGTTCCTATGCGCGGCATCAGGGAGCACAGGCAACCCTTGCGGTAATCCAGCAGGATCTTGCTTCGAATGAGGGCGAGCGCCTTGATACCGACACGATTGCCTCATATATAAAGGCATTGAAAAGCATTTTCGTGGTGGAGGATGTGGAGGCTTGGAATCCAAACCTTCGTTCCAAGACGGCTATCCGCAGTTCGGATACACGTTATTTCATAGATCCGTCGATAGCCACTGCGGCGTTGGGTCTCGGGCCGAACGACCTTATCAACGACCTGAATACATTTGGCCTTATTTTCGAGACACTTTGTATGCGGGACTTACGTGTATATGCCGAGGCATGCGATGGTAAGGTGTATCATTACCGAGATAAAAACGGACTCGAATGTGATGCCGTAATGCATTTGCGTAATGGTCGTTACGGCCTTATAGAGATTAAACTTGGAGGCGATCACCTGATAAACGAGGGTGCGAAGACACTTAAGGCTCTGTCAGAAAAGATAGATACGGATAAAATGAAAGCCCCGTCATTCCTGATGGTTCTTACGGCAGTCGGCGATTATGCTTATCGCCGCGACGACGGCGTGTATGTTGTCCCGATTGGTGCTCTAAAGGATTGATAAGTATATGAACTTGAATTAAATTTCAGATTCTTGTGAAATTCTCTGGATTCGTTTTGCGGGGAGTCGTGGCTCCGATTTATTTAATAGTGGCGGTCGCGATTCTGTCACCGCTGTCTGTCATGGCTCAGCAGACTGATGAGGTAGGTGTCGGGCATACGGCTATGCCTGCTATGGATGCCGATGCTGATAACAATGTGAAGGTTAGATTCTGTGCCAGAGGCGCCCTCGACCTGAACATAGATTCGTATATGTGGGCTAAAATGAGTGAGGACGAGGAACTGAGACCGGGGGGACGGCTCAGTTTCTCGACCATCTTCACATGGCCTTCCCGCTGGTTTGTAGATGCATCTCTGTTTTTCGGATATGATACAGCCTACATTCTGACACCTTATCACCATTACCATACTAATTCCAGACTTGACAAAGGATTGGTGGGAATTTCAGTGACACCTGGCTATACGCTGGAGTTTACTCCTGATGTCGGCATGTCGATCTTTGTCGGCGCAGAGTTCACTTGCGGATTGTTCGGTAATCTGCGCTATCCGGGCGTAGACCGGAAACTGTCACTTTACGGCGATGGCCTTTGGCGTAGATGCAACGTCGCGCCGAAACTTGGATTGGAAGTCGGGCTTAAGGATTTTGCAGTAGGATATTCGGTCAGCGTCGGGCTAATCCGAATGAACCGTCAGGACATCTTCTGCCATAAGACCATCAACGAGTTGTCAATGGCAATAACCCTCTCATACTATTTCGCCGAACGCATACTCTCCAAAGCAAAATAATCCGTGTCGCCGGACTGAGAAATCTCCAAACTGCCGAATGGAAGACGGCCAAACTGCCGATTTGCCAATCATTTTTAGTAATTTCCCGCTGACTCTATATGTAGTCCGGAACAGTTGGGTATCAGTTGCCAAAGCGAAAAGTATTTCTCATTATGTAATCTCTGAGGGGATTGGCCACGATAGCGACGCAACAACCCTAATCTATCTTGTCAGTATTGACATCTCTGTAGTTGGCCGCGCGAATTCTCTTATACTAAAGGTCGTTAATCTAAGCCTCAGTTTCCACCTCGGAGATTGAGGCTGATTTGTCTGGCAATCGTCCAATTCTCTTGGTTAGAGATACTAACCCACGTGCAAATCTACGAAATAATTTTGAGATTGCAACTATTTTTAGACTTTTTTTTAATGATGCTGAAAACGGATTACCTCACAATGTTTAGCAATTAGTCTTTATTGAATTACTAAACCGCATGATTCCCAATTAGGTTATAGGGCATCCATATCTCTAACCAAGAGATGGTAATCATGTGCCGACAGCAAGCCATGTATAAACTATGTCTAAATGCGAGATATGAGTTGCTCATCATTGACTCGGAGACTATTGAATTTTTCCAAGCCAATGGGAGTTGAAAGCCAGAATACTTTCGAAACGATGGTTTAATAATTATTCTTTTGAAACTGCAAATAGTTGCTAATCATTTATTAATAATTAAATAAATTTAATCATGAAGCATTATTTACATTCCTTAGCGATCCTGAGTGGTCTTGCAATGACACTCCCGACTCTCGCCGCAGAGCCAGTGGCACCCTCCGGCGTCAATGCCGAAAGTACCGAAGCCGGCGTTGTTGTAACCTGGCAACCCGTCACCGAAGACGTGGATGAGAACCCCGTGAACCCAGACGAGGTGATTTATGACGTGTACCGCTGCGACTTGGACGATGTAAAGACCAAGGTGGCGGAAGATATAGTGGAGACCACATATACTGACGTGCTCGGCGATATAACCGGCGAAGTATTCTACCGATGGCAGGTAATAGCCAAGACCGCAGACGGCTCCAGCTCTGCCTGGGAAGGATATTCCCAGCAATTGGGATTCGGCGATGGCGCGGCTCTTCCCTACATCGAGACATTCAATACCGGGAGCGGCTGGAGCATGGCGCCTGACAACTACTGGCTGGCCGAGAACGCCGAGGGATGGTCTGGCTTCGATGTGGACTCCGAACTCTATTTCGACGATAACGGCACCGACTGCTATATCTACGGCGAAGACCGCACCGACACCGCTGCCGACGGCTTCCTATATTTTGAACCAAGCAAGTGGAGCAACACCGACACCTCTTTTACCTCGGGAGCCATAAATCTTATTAATGCTGAAAATCCGGTCATATCTTACAGTTATTACACGATACCGGAGTGCCATGTCGCCTATCAGATACGCATTGTGGATGACCAGGGCAATGCCGATCAGGTGGTGAACTCTACTCCAGCGGATGACACATTTGGCTGGAAGAAGTCAGGTGACATATCTCTGGAGGCCTACAAGGGACAGAAGATACGCATCCAGATCCACTCTGCTTATTACCCGGACAACGCTCCGGCCACTGGACGCAGGGCTCCTGTTTGCCTTGACAACTTCAAGGTGGAAGAGAGTAGTGGAAACGTAGGTGTCGCAGGTGTTGGGGCTGCAGACGAGTTTGAAACGGCATATTACACGGTCGATGGTCTCCGCGTTGTGAATCCTTCTGCCGGTCAGCTAGTGATCAAGGTGCTGCATGGTTCAGACGGTTCTGTCCGCGTTCAGAAAGTAATTATCCGTTGACACCGCTGCCGATAGCCCGCTACAGGCAGGACACGCCCTGTGGCGGCCTATATTGTCAGCTTAATTAATAAAAGGATTCGTAAAATCCAGCTTAACTTAATACAAAAAGAATTTTGCCAGATGAGACACCCGAAGTTGATACAGTGTGTGCTGTCGGCAGCCATTCTTATCGGCACGCCGGGGGTAACGTACGGAGTAAAGGCCAATCCCCGGTCTTCCACTGCTGTACAGCCGGACGGCACCACACTGACATTGAGACTGAATGGAGACGAGCATTTCCATTATTACTCTACCTCCGATGGCTATGCCGTAGAGCGTGCCGCCGACGGTTTTTATTATTACCTCGACGCCGATGCTGCCATAAGCGGCGTCCGTGTTTCTGACCCCGGGCTTCGATCTTCGGCCGAGCGGCAGTTCCTTGGAACCCTCGGCAGCTCCTCTGTCGCAGAGGCGTTGCGTAAAGACCGCTTCAGCGGCCCAGCTCGCTCACAAGGCCTCATGCCCACAACATTCCCGACAAAGGGTGAAGTCCGAGGGATGGTAATCCTTGTCGAGTATACTGACCTGGCTTTCTCCGTTCCTAACGCGCGACAGGAGTTTTCCGACATGCTTAATAAAGAAGGCTACTCCAATTTCGGAGGCACCGGGAGCGCCCGCGACTGGTTCGTGGCGCAATCCTCGGGCGAGTTCAAGCCTTTCTTCGACGTCTACGGCCCGGTGCGTCTGCCGCATCCAATGGCCTATTACGGAGAGAACGGCAGCAACGGCGATGACCTCCGCGCACACGAGATGCTAACCGATGCCTGCGACATACTCGATGATGAGGTGGACTTCACGCAATACGACGTGGATGGCGACGGCTGGATAGACAACGTCTTCATCTTCTACGCCGGATACGGCGAAAACCTCGGCTATGGAGCTCCTGCTGAGGCAGTGTGGCCCCACTCTTGGGATCTCCGCGAGGCCACCAACATACCTTATATGCACGACGGTGTCCGTCTTAACCATTATGCCTGCACCAATGAGATAGACCTCGACGACAAGATGGACGGCATCGGCACCTTTGTACACGAGTTCAGCCACGTACTTGGCCTTCCGGATCTCTATGCCACCGGCAGTTCGTCGGCCTTCACCCCTGGCGCCTGGAACGTCATGGACGAGGGTCCCTACAACAACGACTCGCGCACGCCGCCCAACTATTCAGCCTATGAGCGCTATGCCCTGGGCTGGCTCACCCCGCGCCAGATAGGTGACCCCGCCAACGTGCGCCTCGGAGACATTACCACCAACTCTGCCTGTATAATCACCACGCCTTTCGAAAACGAGTACTTCCTCATCGAAAACCGACAGCAGAAAGGGTGGGACGCATACATCCCCGGTCATGGGATGCTCGTCTGGCACGTTGACTATAACGAGAACGTCTGGCGCTACAATACCGTCAACAACCGCCAGTCACACCAATATGTGGACATAGAGGAGGCCGACGGCACGCAGAGCGCCTCCAGCCGAGATGGCGACTCCTTCCCCGGTACAAGGGGCGTCACCTCCTTTACCGACGACACCTCCCCCTCTATGCGCACCTGGGACGGCAACGGCCTGGGCAAACCTATCACCGAAATCACCGAGAGCGACGGAATGATAGAGTTTAAAATCAGCGGCGGCCTTGATGAGGTGGCACCTGTCACCGCTTACGAAGCCTCTGACACCGGTATCGACAGCTTCACGGCTTCCTGGAGTCAAGGGAATGCCGGATGCCAGTATATACTTTCGGTCTATACAGTGCGTCAGAACGGGTCAGACCGTCCCGAAACCACCTATGTCTCCGGATGGGAGGCCCGTAACATGGGAGGCGAACTCTCCGCCACCGTCACAGACCTGCTTCCTGAGACCGAATACCGTTACAGCATACGTGTCAGTGACCCCGTCACAGGAATGCAGAGCGTGGCCTCCAACGAGATTATCGTCACAACGCTCCCCGCTACTTTCGACTATCTGCGCCCCGAGCTTGAGCCCGGAACACCGCAGGGAGGCTCTTGTCCCGTCTCATGGTCACCGGTCGATGGCGCGGACGATTACCTGCTGAGCCTATACACCAAGGTCTATGGCGAGGCCGAAACCGTGACTGCCGACTTTACCGGCGGCGTCTCTTCCCTCCCTGCAGGATGGGAAAGCAACAGCAACCTCACCTATGCCAACGCCAGTTATGCCGGTGTCTCTGTCCCCTCGTTGCGATTCAATACCGACGGGCAGTGGATTTCGACGGCGACCTATGACGAAGTGCGGGGCATACGCTTCTGGGCACGCGGTGTATCCGCCGCCGAGAGTGCCTCTATCCAGCTCTACGCCCGAGCCGCTACCGGCGACTGGACACTGGTACAGACATGGCCGGTACGCAACGATGCCGGCGAAAACTACTCGGCCGACGCCACATCGCAGTGGCCCGAAAGCACCTCCATGCTGCGGCTGATCTTCCGCAACGGCGGCAAAGGATCTCTGGCCCTTGACGATGTCAGTCTCATATACGGCGGAAATGTGGAACGATCCTACTTCGGCGACACAGAATACTTCCGGACCACAACCGAGACCTCCGCTATGCTCGAGAACCTGCTGCCCTCCACAACCTACTGGCTCACCGTCACCGGGCGCCAGGGCGATCTCTTGAGCAAGCCCTCGCGCGAACGCCGCATCATCACCGGCACCAGTGGAATAGCTTCTCTCAGCGCTCCGGTGCGCTATTCCGTGGAGGGCCGCACAGTCACAGTGAGTGCCCCGGCGCGCCTCTGCACCCTCACAGGCGTCTGTGTGGCCGAAGGGCAGGGGGCACTGACCGCACCTGTATCCGGCATATATGTGCTCTCAATTGCCGGTCAATCCGTAAAGATAATTATCAACTAACCAAACAATACAAAGAATGAAAACTCGACTGTTTACTTACCTTGCAGCGGCAATGGCCTCCATCTTTCTGGCGGCGGCCCCGTTCGCGGCATCCGCGCAGCAGCACGAGCGCATGAATCCCCGTGAGGCCGCCGAAGCCTCGCGTCATGCCCGCAAAGCGGCACGCAACTTCGCCATCGAGCAGGTACCTCGCCTCAAGGCGGGCATGATGCCTTCCCGACACAGTTTCACTCCGCGCCCGTTCCGGCTCAATGCTCAGCACCTCCCCTCCGGCGTGACCACCGCCCAGAGCGGTCGAATCTACGGAGGAGCCATCTTTGCCGATACCTGGACTTCCGAATATCAGCCAGTAGGTATCTACTCCTTCGAGAAGAGCGACGGCTCCACACTCGCATCTGAAATTCTGGGTGACGAATACGTCGTCACCGGAGGCGGCGCATACGCCAACGGCAAGTATTACTTCGTCAGCTATATGCAGTTCATGGGGATGATACTTGCCAATATGTACACCGTGGACTTCGAGACATGGGGCATCGTGAATACCATAGGCATACAGCCCGGCAGCGTGGCGCAGGACATGGAGTATGATCCCACCACCGGCAACGCCTACGGTTGCTTCATGAACGATGACGCCGACGGATGGGTGTTCGGATACATGAACCTCGAGACAGGCCAGCGCACCGCCCTCAAGGACCTTGACATCATCATCCTCACCGTAGGTGTTACCCAGCAGGGCGAAGTCTACGGAATTGGCATGGACGGTATGCTCTATAAGTTCGACAAACACACCGGCAACCGCACGTCCATAGGCGACACGGGACGTCGCCCGCAGTATTCAGCCTCCGGATGCATCGACCCGGTAACAGGTATATTCTATTGGGAATGTATGGAGGTAGACGCCAAGGCGCGCCTCTATACCGTTGACCTCAATACCGGTGCTGCCACATACGTGACAGACATAGCACAGAACATGGAGATGACCGGTATGTTCATCCCCGCTCCCGAAGCCGCCGATGATGCTCCGGCAGCCGTATCCGACCTCGCGTTCTCATTCACCGGCACCTCGCTCACCGGTGCCGTGGACTTCACTATGCCTTCGCGCACTTTCGGATCCGACATGCCTCTCTCCGGAGAATTGTCATACACCATGACTGTAAATGAGGAAGAGAAAGCCACAGGGACCGCGCAGCCCGGCCAGAGCGTCTCGCTGCCCCTCACCATGCCTACGGCAGGGGAATACCGTGTGACCGTGCGTGTCGGGAACCAGTCCGGACTCTCGCCACTTGTGCAGATTTCTGGATGGATAGGCAATGATATGGTCTCCGAGCCGCAAAACGTAAAACTTAAACGCAACCCTGTGGACGGCACCATGACACTCACATGGGATGCTCCGGAAGGGACCGCGCACGGCGGTTATTTTGACCCCGCCCAGGTAACCTACAAGATAGAACGTCTGCCGGGACGCACTTTGGTTGCTGAAAACCTTGCGGCCACCTCTTTCTCGGAAACGCTTCCCGACACAGAGGCTTTCTCGTTATACAGCTACTATGTCACCCCATTCTTCGACGGAGTGGAGGGCTACACCGCTGAGTCCAACAAGGTGGGTGTAGGCGTGCGCACACTCCCCTATGACAATCCCGTCAATGACCAGACAGGCTTCGACGAAATGATAGTGGAAGACACCAACGGAGACGGCGAAACGTGGACATTCGACGAAATACACTCCATGGCACGCTGCAAATACAGTGCCGCCAACAACTACACGATGCCGATGGATGACTGGCTGTTCACGCCCCCGGTGGTGCTCAAGCCCGGACGTATGTACCGCATAGCAGTCGACGTCAACAACCATTACCTCTCTTCAGAACGTGCCGAGTTAGGTTTCGGCACTCGTCCCGAAGGAACTGCAATGACAGTAGTCTCAGACCGCTACACCCTCAAGTCTGCCAATCCCGTCACCATCGAGGCTTTCGTACAGGTAGAGACAGAAGGCAAGTATTACATGGGTGTGCACGGTTGCAGCCCTGCCGACAGCTTCTATCTATATGCAGGAAACTTCTCCGTAAGCGAGGGACCGCTTCTGGGCACTCCCGGTGCTGTGACCGACCTTTCGATAACCCCTGGGTCACAAGGTGCCCTCGAGGCCACAATCTCGTTCAAAGCCCCGACTACAACAGTTGAGGGCGGAGATCTCGCCTCCATTACAGCAGTCGACATCTACCGCGATGGTGAGAAAGTGACCTCTCTGACATCCGTGGCTCCCGGTTCGCTGCAACAATATGTGGACAAGGATGCCAAACAGAGCGACAACCTCTACCGTATAGTGACCCGCAACGACAAGGGCGACGGCTACGCAGTGGAACGTAGTGTCTATGTGGGCCACGACCGTCCGGGCGAACCCGTCAATATCCGCGCCACGGAACAGGACGGCTCCGTAGTGCTGACATGGGACGCTCCCACCAAGAGCGAGACCGGCGGCTACTTCGATCCCTCTTCTTTGACATATACCGTGGTGCGCGGCAACGATGAGGCCGAACTGGCTGTTGACCTGAATGCACTTACATTCACAGATGCCAATCCTCCGCTTGGAGGATTCCGCCAGGAGTTCTTCCAGTACTGGGTATATGCGAAGTCGCCGGCCGGCTACGGTTATGGCTCCTCCTCGAACATTGTGACTGTTGGCGAGCCCTACACCATTCCCTATATCGAGACCTTCCCGGATGGCAAGATTTCACGTGGTCCCTGGGATGTGCGTATGCCCGAAGACAGTGAGGGCAACTGGGGTATTTACCATGAGGGCACGAGTCCTGCCGTTACCCCATATGACAACGACGGGGGAATGGTTGGATACAGCCCCGGCAGCGAAGGTGGCGAAGGAACGCTCGTGTCTCCGAAATTCTCACTTGAGGAATGTGCCGATCCTTCTATACAGTTCTATTATTACGACCATCAGATGGAAGCCGCAAGCATTCAGGTACTGGCCCAGGCCAATGACGGAGAACTGAAGAACGTAGGCACCGCTTCGCTGCGCACAGGCAGTGAGGCCGGATGGAAGAAAGCCACCTTTGACCTTTCGGAGTTCGCCGGCGAAAAGGGCGTGCAGATAGCTTTCAAGGCCGTCAGTCCCGAAGGTATGGGCATAATCTACGTGGACAACATCTCGGTGCGCCAGTCATTCGACTACAACCTTACGGCAGGCGCTCTCGAAGCCCCGCAGCGTATGATGGCCGGCGAGCCCTCGCAAGTGCGTGTTACCGTGGAGAACACAGGCCGCAAGACCGCCAAGGACTTCTCCATAGAACTCTACCGCAACGGAACGCTGGAACAGACCCTCTCGGGCACTACCACACTCCCCGACGGTTCCCGTACATATGTCTTCGACGTCACTCCACTCAACATCTGGCCCGACAAGATAGAATGGCAGGCCAAGGTGGTATATGAGAACGACCTCTACGAGGCCGACAACATGACTGCCGTAAAGACCACCACTCTCACCCGTCCCAACTATCCCGTTGTCACTGACCTCAACGCAGAGGTCGGCAGCGACGGCCGCGTAGTCCTCAGCTGGAGCGAGCCTACTGTGGGTTCCGCCGGCGGCGAGCAGACTCTCGAGGATGTGGAAGACTACGCTCAGTTCTCCATCGACAATTTCGGCGACTGGACAGTACGTGACACTGACGGGTCGGCCACATACGGTATCTCCGACAATATGGGAGGCGCGCTCCAGTACCCGAACGCCGCCATGCCCATGGCTTTCATGGCCTTCAACCCCTCTGCGCTCAATATCAATACCACCGATGCCGACGGCTCTGACAACGGCTGGGCTCCACACAGCGGTTACCAGATGTTCGCCTGCTTCTCCGCCACATCCGGAAAGAACGATGACTGGCTCATCTCCCCGCTGCTTCCCGGCATAGAGCAGGAAGTTTCATTCTTCGTCAAGTCCGTGACATCGCAGTACGGATTCGAGAAGTATGAGGTTTACTACTCTACCACCGGTATAGAGAAGGAGGACTTCAAGCGCATTGGCGACCTGCGTTCAGCACCCGTTGCCTGGACTCAGGAGAAAGTGACACTGCCCGAAGGCTCACGCTACTTCGCCATCCGTTGTGTTTCGGAAGACTGCTATGTATTCCTGTTAGACGACATCCGCTTCTATGCATCTTCGGCTTATACCGGTGAACTCTCCCTGGCAGGCTACAACGTATACCGCGATGACAACCGCCTCACCTCTGAGCCCATCATGGAACAGGAGTATAATGACGTTATTGATGACCAGAGGCATAGATATGCCGTGACTGTGGTCTATGACAAGGGTGAGAGTGCATATTCCAACATCGTGACCGTCAACTACAACGGAATAGATGGGGTATCGGCCGACGGCGTTAAGGTTTCGACATGCGGCGGTACTGTAATTGTAGAGGGGGCTGCAGGACGTACTGTACGCATTGTCGCCACCGACGGCCGTACAGTTTCATCTTTCATCGGAACAGACCGTGACGAAGTGTCCCTGACGTCCGGCATCTATATGGTTACCGTAGGACATCACACCCACAAGGTCTTCGTGAAGTAAGTGATTACTAAATATCTGGCGGAGGGGAACCCCTATCTGCAACCCTCGCTTAAACAAAAAACTGTGCCGGGCATGCCGTCCGGCACAGTTTTTTGTTTAAGCGACATGGACATAATCTTACAGGTGTAAGTATCTTTAATGCCCCGATGACCGAACGCCGGACTGTCGAACGAAACCCGGACGGCGAGTCTTTTGTCAATTTAAGCGTAAAAAAATCCCCCTGTCGCCCGGCGATGCGGAACGGCAGGGGGGACAATCAACACAATAACTTTTCAGGAGACGCCGCGCCGGCCGTCAGGCCACCTGCCTGTCTCGGCGGCCCACCAGCCGGCGCGAAGACTCCACCATCAGATTAATGAAACATTAAGTTGCTTTTAACCTTATTCTTGCTGACAGCGATGAGAGACCCTATTCAATCCTCACCACTTTCTTGTTCACGATATATAGACCCGCCTCAAGAGCCCTGAGTTCCTGGCGGCTGAGTGACGTGCCTATCAGCATACCCTGTAGCGTGCAGACCTCGAACGACTCATCTGCGCTGTCGGTCAGGGCTGTGATGTCCGTCTCTACTGAGGAGCGGCGCGTTCCGTAGACCTGCATCTCATGCACGGAGTTGCCGTAGCCTCCGATCCTCTTCTCGCAGTTGAGTCTGACATACTGGGCATCGGCCTCAGGGAAAGTCACAGTCTCGTGACCGCCCCGGCCATCCGACACGGACTGCTGCCGCGTCCAGTTCTCGCCGTCGGTCGAGGTGTCGATACTGTACTCCCTGGCATACGCGCCCTCCCAATGGATCTCGACGCGGTTGAGCATGTATCGGGTCTGCAGATTGACCATCAGCCACTGGCTGTCGGCCCATTCGCTCTCCCAGCGGGTGCCCATGTCGTCGTCGAAGGCGCGCGCGGCTATGTTGCCGTCGCGGCTTGACGAGGCACGCGCAGGTCTGCCCGATGCCAGATTGGCCTCCGAGACATCGCGGACCGCCACGGCTGCTGTGGTCAGACCATTGAAGTCGAGGGTATAGTCTCCCCTGACGTCGGCCCTGAACTCGCCGGACTCTATGTCATAACGCGCCGAGCCGTCTGTGACCTCCAGGCCGTTGCTGTCGGTTATCCTGACATTTGCGGTGTATGTGTCAAGCGGGTGTACGCCTCCGAACTGGTTGCGTCCCTCGGCCGTGATGATACCCGTCTCGCCCGTGAGCAGGCTCATCGACACCGGAGTAACCGAGATGTCCTTGAGTTTGGTCGACTCCTCCACGAGCACCTGCCGGCTCGACTGCAGCGAGCCGAGGCTGGCCGTCACCGTGTGCAGCCCGTAGGTATGCGGGGTAAACGAGTTGCCCTCGAAACTTGCGCTGCGGTCTGACGACCAGGTCACACCCTTGGCCTCAGACAGAGAGCCGTCGCGCCTTACCTGCATGGCGGCCAGCGGGCATTTCTCACCCTCGAGAGCGGTTGCGGGCAGTGTGATGTCGATTCCTACAGGTGCATCGGCCGCCATGTCGGCCGGAAGACCTCCCACCTCGATCTCAAAAAGCGAATAGCCATAGTCAGTGCCCCTGCGCAGACAGTTGATTCTGACGAATCTTCCCCGGGCGTCGACCGCATGGCGGACCTTCCCGGGCTGAGACAGTCCGCGCTGGCTGCACGCGACGCTCCAGACCGGTTCGCCGTCGGCGTCGGGTGCTGTCTCGACGTCATAGTCAGCGGCATAGGCAGCCTCCCAAAGTATCGACACATATGATATGTCATACTCCTTGCCGAGGTCGAGCATGATCCACTCGCTGTCAGTGTGCTGCGAGCCCCAGCGCGAGCCGGGGTCGCCGTCGGTGGCGTTCGAGGTGAGTGTCCCGGCGTTCTCCTCGCTGCTTGACTCGCATGCTGTGCCGCGAGCCACGTTTGGCAGCGGCGGAAGTACCGTAATCTGTCTGTCGGCCGTGCCTCCGTCATATGTGGCCGTCACTGTGTGTACACCCGCGCTCTGCGGAGAGTAGCGTCCGTCGCGCACGCTCTCGGCGGTTCCGTCGGGTAGAGTCACCGTCCATTTCGCGGCCGGAGTAGATGTGACGCCGTACTGGTCCTCAGTCTCGAGACTGAGCGCGAGCGTGCTTCCCGTCTCGACAATGGCCGGCACGCCCTTGATCTCGGAGCGTACGACGCGCGGTTTGTCATTGACTGTAAGCGAGAGTGTCTCCGACACATCTCCGCATGTGGCCGTAACGCTGATTTCCGTGCCGCGTGCCGCGCCGGCGCTGACGGTGAGGATGCCGTCGCGCAGTGTGGCCGGACCCTCTACAGTTACTGTCACCGGTTCATCGGGTATTTGCGCGCCATACTGGTCGTAGGCCGTGGCCCGTATCTCGCTTGCCGCACCGGGCGGAAGCACGTTACCTTCGATGCTTGTCACCGAGACCCGATCGAGGTGAGCATCAGCGTCGAACACGGTGAGACTGCGCCCCGGCGCCGTCACGCTTCTCTCGGCCACACCGTCGCGGCTGAATGTGACGGTGCGTTCGGCGGTATCCGGATTATATACAATGTATGTCAGCGAGCCGTCATCGCGGCGGAAACAGTTGGCTGTCGGGATGTCGGCGGTAACGTCCTTTTCCCTCTCACCGTAGGTGAGGTGGTTGTGTATCACGTAATAGGATATGTGGCCCGTGTCTACCGAGCGCGCTATTCCGAAATTGCCGGCGAGAGCCTCGTCAAATATCTTGGCCGCACCTTTCGGGTCATAGCGCTCCATATAGCAGAGCACCACGTTGCCGACCGACTGCTCGGCGAGCGGTCCTCCCTCCTTAGAGTCCTCGAACCACCTGTAGGATGTCGAGCCTATCATGGTCTCATAGTCCCACTTCACGAAGTCAAGGTCATCCGAAAGATAGTTGAGGCATGGAGACACCGGCATCCACTGGATGGAGTGCATCCAGAGCGGGTCGCCCGAGAACCATGTCCACCAGCCAATGCCCTTTGAGGTGATATTGGTGTTGTATGGGGCCGTATATAGCGAATAGTCATAGTTGCCGGTGCGGTCGGGGTGGATATGGTCACGGTCGAACCAATACTCGGCTGTGGCATGGCTCTCGGTGAGCCATCCGAATATTCCGGCGTCGCGCATATCCTTGTCTCCGAGTGCGACACCGAGCATGTACACGCCGCCCCATCCCTGCATAGCCTCCGACGATGACTCCTGGCCGTTGCCGTTGTCATTGCCATGGTCGCCCAGGCCGCCGGCATAGGAATGTCCGGCCCAGGGGTCGAGTGTGCGCAGGAATGGAAACCTCGTGTCCTGACGGTCATAATTGGCGTAATCCTTCGCGATCATGCGAAGAATCTCACCATATCCGGCCGCGAAATCGGGGTCTTCCATGCAGAGCTGCGCGGCCGCATATATGAAATAGCCATAATGGAAGTGGTGGTCGTTGAACGCGTCTGAGTCGTAACTGACGTCGAACCCGAGCATACCTCCCCAGCGCGGGTAGTAGGAGAAGAATCGTGTCTCCTCGCCGGGGGTATATGTCAGCCAGTCCTCGAGTGCGGCGCGGAGGGCCGCTTTCGAGCGTGTGTATATCTCCTCCTCGCCGGACTGGCGGGCGAATGTCATGTTGAGCGCCATCTGGGTCAATCCCTTGCCGCCCCAGTATGTGTCGGCTCCGAAGCCTCCCTCGGCCGCATAACGAGACATAAGCTTGCGCATCACCTCGTGGTCATAGCCGGGGTCATGGCTGCTGTCGGGTGCGGCATAGAAGGGGAGCATCCCTCCGAAACGGTAGGCGTATGAGTAGTGGCCCCGATCTGAGCGCGCCATCTTCATCTGGCCGCGCGGAGTGAGGTATTCCGTGCCGTCGAATGGGAGCGTAGCGCCGGTCATATGCTTGTAGGCGTG
Organism: Muribaculaceae bacterium; assembly: GCA_014867205.1. GTDB lineage: Bacteria > Bacteroidota > Bacteroidia > Bacteroidales > Muribaculaceae > Lepagella. The sequence continues at coordinate 72,379 of WGUO01000005.1, forward strand.
GGGCAGAAACCCCTGCATTACCGGAGCGTCAGCACTGCCGTCGCGCAGGTTCTCGGCCCTGACGTCCCAGTTTGTCGTCAGTGTTGATGTGCGCTCGTCATATACCCATGATACTGTGGTGGATCGGACGGCCGTGGCGGCATAGGCTCCGTATTCATCGAATGCCTCGGCCGAGGGGAGCAGCCCGACCGACACCCAGTCGGTACCACTGATCCTGAGCATGTCGGGCGCGAGCTCAACCTCGGCCTCACTGCTGTGCCAGATGCCATATAGGTCGTTGCCGATGCGCAGGGCGAGACCCTCCGCGTCGCGTGCCACGAGCTCCGGTGCCTGCGAGAAGGCCAGTTCGGGTGTGGCGTCGCTGAACTCTACAAGGGTGAACGGGTTGCCGTGGACCAGGGTGGCGAGCATATGCGAACGGCCCTTGGCAGAGGCCATCATTATCTCCACGTCCCAGTCGTGCCAATCGTAGGCGGTCGCGTCGGCAGCCGTGAAATCTTTCGCCCCCACGCGAATCCAGCTGTCGGGCTTGACCTCGGTACCGTTCTCGTTCCAGTGGGTGGGGTAGCATATGTCGACACCCTCGGCCGATGTCTTTATCATGGCCGGATAACTCCACATCGCGCCTGAGAACCGGTTGTTGAGCAGGTCGGTCCACCAGTCGTTGGTCGGTATGGGCCTCGGATTTCCCTCGGCGTCGGTCTCCACGGCGAAGATCTGCCGGGTGAGCATCCGCGAGGCGTTGAAGCCGGCGTGCTCGTCAGTGCGTGCCTTGTAGGCCGGGGGCGCGGGCGCGTAGCTGCCCGAGCCGACACTCACCGGGGCCTGGGCATATGAGGCGACACATGCCGCGGCAGCCACGGCTGCGCCTGACAGCACGCCCAAATATCTATCGTACATTATTGTTGAGGTTTTAAGAAAGCCGCAGTGCGGTAATGGTGACACACTGCGGCCTTCTGGGGAATGTAGGATTAGGATTTTCGATTATTTAATAACCTTCTTGCCGTTGACAATGTAGATGCCCTTGCCAAGTCCGGAGAGGATCTCAGATGCGTTCTCGCCCTGCCCGACCTTGACACCTTGCATGTTGAACACGGTAACGAATCCGCTTTCTGCAACAGGCATCGTGATCACCGAAGTCTCCATGCCGTCGGCGGGAGTGCCGAAGAGACTGATGCCGTAGAGCTTGTTGCCATAGTGATGGGGGTTGTTGGATTCCTTCGGGATGACGATGATTGTCTGAACCTTAGAGAGTGCCGCACCTGTGTGGATGGGTGCGCGGAATATGCTGGATGACACCTCATGTGTCGCAACGATACGGTCGTTTACATCTCCCTCCACGCCGCGATCGGAGGTCATCTCGACGACGGTCTCGTTCGAGCTGCCGTCAAAGAGGATAACTGTGTAGTGTTTCGGGCATGCTCCCTCCCAGCGGAACATGATCATGTCAAGGTCACACTCGCCGCCGAGGTCGATTCGGAGGGCCTTGCCGGCCTCGATATCCTCGTCTGCCCATGTATGGACAACCGTGTTTTCCCTATTTGAGAGGACTGTAGGATTCTCGATCTCATCCTCGCCAAACAGTACCTTGTAGCTCAGGGGGTAGAACTGGTCTGCCGCATCTGCTGCAACAGTGAGACTGATGTTGGCGGACTTTATCTCGCCATACTGTGCGTATACCTCAAGCATGCCTTTCTCGGCAGCCTCGAATTCGCTGCTCTCGAGCTCAGTGTCGTTCACAAAGAACTTGACGGCTGTCTGGTCAATCTCGAATGGAGCCTCATACTGGTCGAGCATGGCTGCCGTGAACGAGACCTTCTCGCCTGTGACGAGGTTGTCGGCGGAAGCCTCAAGCGTCAGCGTGGTTGCCTCGGGAGCGGTATATTCCTGGCCTGCAACATAAATCTCCTTCACCTGAGGCTTGCCGTTGGGGTTGTCGGCGTCGCGCACGGCCACATAGCGTGTCGCTGTCTTGTCGGACGGAATATAGAGGTTCAGGGTGTTGGCGTTGCGGTCGAGGACATTGCTTGCGGTCCAGCCCTCCAGTTCATTGGCCTTCCATACCATATTTGCATCCTCGGGAAGAGTGCAGCCGGTCGCGCCGAGGCATACGGTATACTTGCCACCCGACTTTGCGCCGTAGGAGACGGCAACCTCGTCTACGATATATTCCTTGCCGAGGTCAACGATAACCCACGAGTCACCTCCGCCCCATTGGCCGTTGAACTCGTAATATGTCTCCTCGTCTCCGTCTGTAGCATTCTCGAAGGGATGCTCTACGGGGAATTTGACATTGCCGTCTTCGTTAAGCTCAGTCGATACACGGCCGGCGATGGCCTTTGCACCCTCGATCTTGTCTGTAGTCCAGTCGTGGGTAACGATGAAGACTGCAGTGCCGGAGACCTCAGTCTCGTTCACTGTGCCCCTGGCGGTCAGGTTGAACACGCCGTAAGCGTCAGCTGTCACGGTGTAGCTGCCCTTCTCGACCTCGGCAATGGTCAGGCCATCGTGGTCGGCGCTGAGAGTGAGTCCCTCTACGTCATCAAGACTGACGGGCTCGCCAAGCACGTTGAGAGCCTCGACTGTGACAGTTGCGCTCTCACCCTTAACCACAGGCTGAGTCTCGCTGACCTTGAGCGACTTAACCTCATCCTTGCCCTGGATGTTGGCGATCCTGACCTCGTAGATGTTTGATCCGTATTGGCTTGCCCAATTGTTATATGCGTCGGCATAGATGAGTACATACTGTGCGTGTGCCGGTGTGCCAAGAGTCAGATTGTCGGTGAATCCATCCTCATTTTCCACGCCGCCTGTCGCAATCTTTTTCAGGCCGGCAAGTGTCTCCTCGCTGATGACGTTATACATCTCGGGTGCATCCTCAGTGCCGAAATTAGTCGCAGTGTAGGAAATCGGATCGGTTGAGGCATAGACTGAATATGCGGTGGGATGTGATGCCTCCCATTTAATCTCGATGTCCGTGAAATCCAGGGCTTCGCCGAGGTCAATGAGTGCCCAGTCGGCTGCTCCCTTGGCGGCAGCCCCGCCGATGGCCTGCCAGTTTGTCCCTTCGTTGCCGTCGGTAACGTTTGCTGCTGTCTCGGGTCTTGACGATGTCACTACTTCCGCGCCTTGGGCGAGGTTATCGACTGTGTTCCAGTCGATTGCTGCCACTGAGACGACTGCTGTAAGCGCGCCGATTGTGGCGAATGTCATAAGTTTTTTCATATTCTTGTTTTGTTATTGTGTTGATTGGTTAACTACTTTCGGAAAAAATTAAGATGTTATCTGATTATCACTTTTTCGCCTCCCGTAATATAGATGCCGCGGGGGAGGCCGTCGGTGGCGTGCGTCTTCTCGACACCTGTACGCAGACAGGTGCCGTCTATGCCGAACACGTCGACGGTCTGCGAGCAGGCGTCAGTGACGCCTGGGATGCCGTTTGTGTCATCGATTCTCAGCGCGGCGATACGTATTCCGCTCGGCTGGGCCGGATTGGCGTCTGCCACACGGATTGTCTGCCTGCCGGCTTTCAAGCCCATTGCGAAGTCGACGCCGGTATATTCGTCGTCAGAGCCTGTGAGGGTGAATGTCCTCGGCTCGCTCAGAATGCCGGTTACATTGCCGTTGCCGTCCGTGGCGTCAATCTCGACACAGGGGTCGAAACGGCGGGGCTCTCCCTGTCCGCTGACCATGAGGGTAAGGGTGTAGGTGGCGTCGCGCGGGATTTCAAGCTGATATTCCACCCATGCGCCGCCGTTGAAGCGGCTGATCTCTATCGGCTCCGGATTCTCGCTGCATCCCTTGCTGTATGAGCCGAGAAGACATCCATACTGCGAGATGTAGTGCGATGCTGGAATCCATTCTCCAGTGGCGAAATAGCGCTCGATGTCGAACTCCCACATGTTCTCATAGACAATTCCCTGCTCGGAGAGCTCGCGGGGATCCTCGCCGTGGCCGGTGATGAGCAGTCCGAAGTTAGGACCTTTGGGCGCCGATGACTCGCCCACAGGCTTGAACCATGCGTAGCGGAAAATCCAGGGTGTCTTCTCAAGCCATTCCAGACTCTGCATCATGGTCGAGATCTGGGCATCGGGCTGCACGGTGCTGTTGGGGTTGCCCTCCTCGGGCCAGTAGCAGAACTCGGTGACCCATACGGGCTTGCCATATTTGTTATGGAATTTCTCGGCCAGTTCCTTCATGACGCCGGTGCCTCCGTAACTGTGTACGGCCGTGAAGTCAAAGGCATCATCGCCGACAAGGGCCACAAACTCATCCATCCACTGTACAGGATCATGATAAGGTGGATTAGGCGAATAGTTGAGGGCGGGGGCCACGAGCTGCAGGCCGAGTTCGGCGGCAAGTGCGCGGACATCGCCCCATCTTGCGGCTGCCTCTGCGGGCGTCATGTTGGCCTGATTGCTGAAATTCGGCTCATTGAAGCCGAGCAGATACCTCACCTCGGGATGCTCCTTGACATACGACCGGATTCCCTCGGCGTCATAGTTGCCGTTCCAGCACATGGGCACGAACTCCATGGCGGTCTCGTCGCGGAGGTAACGTCCTACCGAGGGCCCCCAGTTGTAATACCAGGACACGCCCGGAGCAATCGCCTCCATCTGGGCCTTGAAACGGAATTCATTCTCGCTGACACCGCGTTTCGGGCTTTTGGCAATGCCCGGAACGACGGTGACTGTTGTCAGTATAGCGATTATTAAGGATTTGAGTCTCATGATGTGGTACGATTGAGTTACCGCAGATCAGTGTCAGGTCAGCGCACCGTTATCTTTTCGACATTCTTGCCTGAGCGTACCATATAGACGCCCGAGGCGAGTCCGTCAAGTCCGAGCACAGTTCCCTTTGTGGAGCGGATCATGCGGCCTGCCATGTCGAAGAGGTCGATGCCTCCGGCGGGGGCGCTGACAGTGCGGTTGCCAACCACGAGGCCCGCGTTGTCGGCGACTGTGTCGGCGATGCCTGACTCGTCTACATTATAGAAGTAGCATGCGTCGATTGCAAACGATGTGTCTTTGACATTGCCTGCAAGGAACGAGAGAAGGTTGCCCTCCCAGGCCTCGAGGTGATTGGGGTTGAACGCCGGCCAGAGTTTTCTGAGGTCGTTGACGCTGAAGTCTATGCCCTGCCATTCGGAAGTTATGGCTCCCATTGTCGGGATGATGGTGCCGTTGTCGTTATAGTTGGCGCCGATCGCGAACTTGCCGGGAGTCGAGCCGAGCTCGGGCTTGTCGAGAAGGATGAAGCATACAGACTCGGGGGCGTTCTCGGTGGGTGTCATATAAGCCATATGGAAACGTGTCTCGTCGTTGATCATGGAGAGGTCGAGAGGCTCTACGACAGCGATGCCGCCGCCCGACCAGCCGGCATTGCCGAGCACCTTGAGCGATATGTAGCCACCCTCGTCAAAGTCCACGCGGGGCTGCGAGTCGTCGCCCGGAGCGATGCCTGCCCAATAATAGAGGGGACGTGGCGCGCTCGCGCCGTCGGGACCTATGTACTGGAGTTTCGCCCCCTTTGCCTCGAAACTTGCGACCGCGTGGTCGGAGAGAACGATGTATCCTACTTCCGACACATTCTTCTCGATGATGGGGTTGTTGGAGGGATCGCACTGATAACCCTGAGCGTTTGCCCCGAGAGCCATTACGGCTCCCATTGCGGCGAGTGAAAGTTTTTTCATAATTTTGTTGTTTTGGTTTTGGTTGTGTTGATTGTTGTTTAAAATTTCTGTGTCATCAGTCTTCGGCAATTTTGGTGCATACGGCTTATGTATGTCACCCATGCCGCAGTCGAATCGCGCTGCAAAATTAACGCGGCGGCCACGTGCCCCCAACTTTTTTGCCCCTACCCGTTACCTACATCGAAAAATTACCACCCCTACAACGACTCTACATGAGATTATCAAAATAATAATATTCAATAAGATGTCTTAAAACATGTTATAAAACATCTTTTCAAAGATACCTCTACATGATAAAAATTTTGCATATTTGCAGACATGAAATCTTCTTCTATAAAAATATTGGTGCCGGTGTTGGTGCTTTTGGCGTATCACGCACTTGGCGTATCAGGGGGAGGCTTTGTGCCGGTTCGCAATTTCGACAGGCGCACCTACGGCGGCGGATCTCAGAACTGGGACGTGGCACAGGACTCTCTCGGGCGTGTATTTGTGGGCAACCAGGACGGCATGTTGTCGTTCGACGGCCTGAGATGGCGTAGACACTACATAGGAAACTACACGGCTGTAAGGTCACTCCTCTACGATCATCCGTCAGACAGGCTGTACGCAGGCGCGTCGGACGAGTTCGGCTATTACCGTCCTGACTCCCTGACCGGAGATTGGCGCTATGTGTCGCTATTGACTATGCTTGAGGATAACCATCCCGGATTTACCGAGATCTGGAACATAATGCGCCACGACGGCTCCATATGGTTCCAGTCTGACTACACGCTGTTCCGATACGACGGGAAGCGTGTAATATCGTATCCCGCCGGCGGACGCATATCCCGGTCGGCGATTGTCGGGCGCACGCTTCTGTTGGGTATGGACGACGGGCGTCTGCTCCGTTTCGACGGCAACAGGTTCGTGCCGCTTCCCGGCTCTGTGCCGTGCGGAAGGCGTGTCACTGGGCTGGCTGCAGGTCCGCAGCCGGAGACGCTGCTTGTGGCCACGGCTTTCGACGGGCTTTTCATTCACGACGGCGAGCGTCTGTCACCTTTTGAATGTGACCTTAATCCGTTTCTTCGCGACAACCAGGTGTTCTGCATGGCAACACACGAGGGCGACTATGTGTTCGGCACGGTGACTCGCGGAGCGGTTGTCCGTAATTTCTCAACCGGCGAGACGCGCTACATAAATAAGGATGGTGGCCTGCGCAACAATACGGTGCTCGGAATCTTCTTCGACCGCGACGGCAACATCTGGCTTTGTCTTGACAATGGCATCAGCTATGCCATGTATAATTCGCCATTAGGCTCGCTGATCGGCACGGCGGACGCGGTCGGCGCCGGATATGCGTCGCTTGTAGTCGGCGACAAAGTCTATTTCGGCACGAACCAGGGCCTGTACTCGTCGTCATACCCCTTTCACGCCTCTCCGTCGCCTATAGAACTGACGCGACTGCTGACAGGACAGATATGGTCTGTATCGCAGAGCGGCAGGGGTGTCTTCGCGGCCGGTGACGCCGGGCTGTACCACAGCGGGGGCGGCTCAGACTTCGTGCGGGTCGAAGGGATAGGAGGTGCGCATACCGCCATACCGATTCCCGGGTCACGCACGCTTGCCCTCGTGTCGACATATGACCGCTTTCACCTGCTTCGCGCCGACGGCGCAGGATGGTCCGACCTCGGGCCTGTCGACGGATATGACGGTATGACCGGCGGTTTTGTCTTCGACCGCGACGGCGATGTCTGGTTCTCTCATTTCCGCAAGGGAATATACAGGATGCATCTCGACACACTCGGTCGCCGCTTCGACAAGATACGCCTCTACACGAGCCACGACGGACTGCCGGGTGACTTCGACAACGTTCTCTCGATGGTCAACGGTTCGGCTGTCGTGTCGGGCGATGACGGGTTTTACCGGCTTGACAGGAATTCCGACAGTTTCATCGAGGACTCGAGGCTTGACAAGTCATTGCCGGCGTGTCCGCGCAGCCGTCTCTTCCCGCTGCCGGGAAGCCGCGTTATCGTGATGAACCACGCCGGCATCGAGTTCGCGCATGCATCTGACGACGGCACGCTGGCACTTGACCCGGACATTCGGGCCATTGGCTCCGACATGCTTATACCCGGTGCCGAAAGCGCGTCGGCAGCCGGTGCCGAGGATATCATAGTCTCCAATCAGGAGGGCTTCTGGATCATTAAGCCGACCGTCTCACGCTCACCGAGGGTGCAGAACAAGCCTTTTGTCAACACTGTCAGGGTCAACCGCGACTCAATCGTCTATTCGGCGTCGCCTGCAGGCATTGACTCCATGACCCTCTCGCTGCCGCATGAGCTAAACTCGATTGCCCTGGATTTCGGTTATACCGACTTCTCTGCAATCAACGGCGTCGAGTTCAGCTCATGGCTCGAGAATTATGACGATGACTGGAGCCCTTATTCCAGACAGCCGTCGCGTGAGTATACCCGCATCTCGGAGGGTAATTATGAGTTTCATCTCCGAGCGCGTGACCCGGTGACCGGATTAGTGACCGAGTCGGAGTTTAAGTTCCGCGTCACACCCCCTTGGTATCGCTCTAATGTGGCCAAGATAATCTATGTGGTGCTCGTGCTTTCTGCCCTTGAGGCATCGATATTGCTGGCGCGCAGATGGGTGCGACTCTCCCAGAGGCGTGTGGAACTGCGTAAGGAGAAGGAACTGCAGGAACTGCGCGCCAAGTCAGAGCAGGAGGCTCTGAAGAAGGATTACGAGATTGCCGCGCTCAAGTCTCAGCAACTTGAGCAGGATGTGCGCGTCAAGAGCAGCGAGCTCAGCAACTCCACAATGAACATAATCAGGAAGAACGAGGCGCTCAGCGATATTTCGACACGTCTGAACAAGGTGCAGGAACTGATGAAGGCGGAGGAGGTCTCGCCTGTGCTGAAGAAGCAGGTGAGTGGCATACAGTCATACATCCGTGAGAATATAAGCCATGACGACGATGACTGGGCAGCCTTTACGCGCAACTTTGATGTTGTGTATGAGAATTATACGAAGCGGCTTATTGAGATGCATCCGAATCTGACGACGTCTGACATGCGGCTCTGCTGCTATATCCGCATGCGGCTGTCGAGCAAGGAGATTGCTCCGCTGATAAATATATCGCACAAGTCGGTCGAGATGGCACGTTACCGTCTGCGCAAGAAGATGGATCTACCGGCAGAGACGACCCTGACGGACTATCTGTTGAATCTGTAGAGGTGTTAGGTGTTAGAGTTTAGGGTTAGGCGGATATAAAGGCGCGATGTGAGGATTGGTCCGCACACCGCGCCTTTATATTGTTACATATCTAAGATTGCATTTCTAAGCTGACATTATGTTTCAGGGGAGACCCATGAATGGGGGACGCATCAGAAGCACCTCGATGATGTAGACGCCGGCTCCTGCCAGATAGCCGAGCAAAGCTGCAATCGTGAAGTTCTTGAGATACCAGCCGAAGTTGATCTTCTCGAGTCCCATGGCGATGACGCCTGCTGCAGAGCCGATGATGAGCAGGCTTCCGCCGACTCCGGCACAGTAACTGAGGAACTCCCAGAAGACACCGTCCTGCACAAAATTGGCGGCATATCCGACTGCGTCGGGGCTCTCAAGTGGATACATGCCCATCACGCCGGCCACGAGCGGCACGTTGTCGAATATCGATGACATGATGCCGAGCAGGATGTTGATGATATAGATGTTGTGTACCTCCGTGTCGAGCCAGTTGGCGGCTGCAGCCAGAACGCCCGATGCCTCAAGCACGGCGACGGCAAGCAGGATGCCCAGGAAGAAAAGGATCGACGGCATGTCGATACGGGAGATGACCTGCGGCAGACGGTGCTGCTTGCGGCGCTCGATGCGCTTGCCATTGTAGAAAATCTCGGTGTATAACCAGAGCGCGCCGAGCACGAACAGCATGCCGACAAACGGTGGCAGATGCGTGATGCTCTTGAAAATAGGCACGAACAGCAAGCCGCCGACTCCGAGGCAGAGTATCGTGGTGCGCTCGGCATGCGACATGCCGTGCGTCGGATCCTCGACCGGGTTCTTGAATGGCGGTATTGTTCCCTTGAGCTGACGCTGGATGATAAGCGCCGGAACCGCCATCGCTACAAGTGACGGGAGCAGCACGCGTTCTATGAGCGCCATGGCCGTGACATTGCCCTTTACCCAGAGCATGATGGTCGTGACGTCGCCGATCGGGCTCCATGCGCCGCCTGTATTGGCAGCGATTACTATCATACCTGCATATAGCCAGCGCTCTTTCTGGTCCTCGATGATCTTGCGGAGCAGAAGCACCATCACGATTGTAGTGGTCATGTTGTCGAGCACGGCCGAGAAAATGAATGTCACCGCGCAGATCACCCAGAGCAGGGTGCGCTTTTTGCGCGTGGTGATCTTGCTTGTGATCACCGTGAAGCCACCGTGGATGTCCACGAGCTCGACAATCGTCATGGCTCCGATCAGGAAGAAGAGCGTCTGGGTGATGTCGCCCAGCGACTCCACGAGCCTGATGTCAGTGACATAACTCAGGGCCTGCATGTGCAGGCTTGCCTCCTTGAGTGCCGGATGTGACGCAACGTAGGCGTTGAACGCATCCGAGTCGACAAGCGGAACGATATATTCCGCCCCGATGGCGTAGATGATCCAGAGAAGCATGCCGAGCAGCAGCGCGGTGGCTGTCTTGTCGACCTTCAGCGGATGTTCAAGGGCTATCGCCAGATAGCCGATGAAGAACAGAATGATAAGAGTGGTAATCATTGGTTGGTATTAGATTGTGTAAGGTTGGTTTTTAGGTTTTTAGGTTTCTAGGTGTTAGGTGTTAGGTGGTTAGGGCTTGGATTTTAGGCGTTTAGGGGGTAGGCCTAACATCTAACATCTAACATCTTATTGCCTAACACCTAAAATCTAACTGCCTAAACTCTATCTTCTCTTTTTCTTTTTGCCTTTCTTAGATTTGGACGATTTGCCCTTATTGCTGCCCTTGCTGCTGCTCTTGGCTGAGGCCTTGGATGGGAGTTTCAGCTGGTCGCCCGGATGAAGTTCGTCGCCTGTCATGTTGTTGGCTTTCTTGAGCTCCGAGACGGTCGTGCCGTATTTCTTGGCGATTGTGGTAAGGTTCTCGCCGCTCTTCACGCTGTGATTCTTTGGAGTTTTAGGCTCAGCCTTCTTGGTATTCTTTTTCTTTTTAGAAGACGTATCTTGCGACTTTTTCTTATTCTCCTTTTTCCAGGTATTCTCCTGGCGGGGAGAAGCGCTCTGTCCGGCCTGGGCCACCTCGCGGGCACCTGAGGCGTCGGCTATTGCCGCACCGGTTGTGATACGCAGCATCTGGCCGGTGCGTACCGAATTGCGTGTAAGATTATTCCATGACTTGATATCCTGGGGGGTCACCTCATACTTTTTTGCAATAGTTGCCAGAGACTCTCCCGGACTGACCTTGTGCGAGATGGTTTTGGTGCCCCCGACTGTCGAGGCGCGTTTCACCGGTTCGGTCTGCTCCTCGGCAGCCTGCTCGAGCGGCGTGTCGTCGGCTGGTTCCTCCTGTGCGATTTCCTGCGCGAGGTCTGAGTCTGGCTGTTCGCCGGGCTGCGCGTCGGTGCGGCGCGAATACTTATCGGCCTCATATTCGAGGATGTCTTCCTCGCTCATGATATAGGCATGGACCTGCTGCGAGGGGAGCACCAGTGTATAGAGGCGGTCGGGGCTTCCCGGAATGATGTCTGCGCGGAACTGCGGGTTGAGGACACGGAGTTCGTCGACCGGGATGTCGAGTACGTGCGATATCTGGTTGAAGTGCACACGGTCGGACACCATCAGCGTGTCGGTGACAAGAGGCTTTGTGGCCAGCACCGGACTGATGTTGTGATAGGGGTAATAATTCATCACATAGTTTGCCGCGATGAACATCGGGACATAACCTCGGGTCTCGGCTGGCAGGAAGTAGTAAATCGACCAGAAGTCATGTGAGCCCGGGTCGCCGCCCGCACGCCGTATGGCCTTGTTGACAGTGCCGGGGCCGCAGTTATATGCCGCGATTGCAAGCGACCAGTCTCCGTATGAGGAATAGAGGTCCTTGAGGTATTGGGCGGCCTTCTGTGAAGACTTGTATGGGTCGCGGCGCTCGTCGACGAGAGAGGAAATCTCGAGGTCGAGGCCCTTGCCGGTGGCGAGCATGAACTGCCAGAGTCCGGTTGCTCCATGTTTAGACACGGCATTGGGGTTGAGGCCCGACTCGATGACCGGGAGATACTTGAGCTCGAGCGGTAGTCCCTGTTCCTCGAGGGCCTGCTCGAAGATGGGCATGTAGTATAGGCTGAGCCCGAGCATGGCCGACACTGCCTCGCGGCTTCTGGCGGTGTACCTGTCGATATAACTGCGGACAATCTGGTTGAACGGCATGTCGATGACCGTGTTGAGTTTCGAAAGACGCTCGCGGATTGTGGCATCTGACACGTTCACGTCGGCCTGGCGCTTATAGCGCTCGTCGGTGGCAGTGTAGTTCTTCAGATACCAGCTTTCGAGCCTCTTCTGGGTGTTGATCTCGTAACTCTCGGGATATATGATGTTGGAGTCGGTGATATCGTTCTTGATGTCAAGCACGTTTTTGGCCTTGTCGGCGTTGGCCGACAGTGCGGGGATCAGAACTGCAGATGCCGCGAGTGCGATGTAAAGGATTCGTCGTGTCATGTTATTGTCTTAGGTCGAGGTTTGATTCTATATTGGATTTGGGAAGAGAGTGGATGTTCTTCAGAAAGTCAGCGCCCAGTTCAGGCCGAGGGCAGGGCGTCCGCGGCCGGCATGCTGCTCCATGAGGGTTGGCGACCAGTCGACTGAGAGGTCGGGGGAGACGTTGAAATGGGTCAGCGATGCGTCGACATAGGCGTCGAGTATGCAGAGCGCATAGAGGGCCACAAGTCCGATGATGCACATGTCGCGGTATCGGCGGGCCTGGTCCTTGCGTGCCTTGAAAGTCTGCTCAAGCCACGAGCGGTCCAGATCTTCCTCTTTGACGGTCGGGGGGAAGAAGTCCATGTATGACTTGGTCTGCGGGTCATTGTCGAGCAGGTCGCGGTAGCCCTGCATGTAGTCCTGGTACTGGCTGTTGTTCCAGTTGGTGGCATAGCCGAGACCCATGAATCCGCCGATGACTATGGGGAGTTTCCAGTATCTCCGGTTGTAGATCTGGCCGAGTCCGGGGCAAAGCGCCGAGAGCCAGACGGCCCGGGTCGGCGACGGATTGAACGGAATACGCCCGTTCTCGTCGTAAGCATAATCATCGGCCCGCACCTCGGTGGGAGGAATCGAGTCGACGGGAACCGCGACCTCGGCGTCAAGGTACACTGTGGAGTCCTGGCCGAGCGGCTGCCGGTCCGTCTGCTTGATTTCCTGCGCGATAGAAGATGCGCGTGCAGCGGTTCCCGTATGCAGGTATCCTGACGGAAAAGAAAGAATCAGGCACAAGGCGAGCGCGAGTCCGCGTTCGAGGACTCCATACTTGCGTTGTATTCTGTTTTTTTCTTGTCTTGTCATTGTTGTCGTTGGTTCTGAAAAGTTCAGGGGAGAGAGGGAGGTAGATTATTGGGAGACAGGGAGTCTTGACCACGGTCACTCGAGTGCCTTGATCAGGCGGTGAAGCTCGTCGTCAGAGGCGAACCTGATGGTTATCGAGCCGCGGCCGTTGGCGTTTCTGGTAAACTTGACCGGGGTGTTGAAACGCTCCGAAAGCCTTGATGCGAAACCAGAATACGGGTCGTCGGCTGCCTGAGCGTCGGGTTTGCTATCCTCCTTTGGTGTGGAATCGGCAAGCTCGCGGGCGATTTTCTCGACGGCGCGTACCGAGAGGTCTTCCTTGAGTATTCTCTTGTAGAGCTTTAACTGGTCCTTGGGGTCGGTCACGGCAAGAATCGCGCGAGCGTGGCCCATGTCGATCAGGCGGTCGCGCAGGCCGAGCTGAATTTCAGCCGGGAGTTTGAGCAGGCGCAGGTGATTGGCTATTGTGGCGCGTTTCTTACCGAGGCGCTCAGAAAGGCGCTCCTGGGTAAGTTTGTAGGAGTCAATAAGTTTCTTGAATCCGAGGGCGACCTCGATTGCGTTGAGGTCCTCGCGCTGGATGTTCTCGATGAGAGCCATCTCGGTCATCTCGGAGTCGGAGGCGGTGCGCACGTATGCGGGCACGGTGGAGAGACCGGCACGCGAGGCGGCGCGCCAACGGCGCTCGCCGGCGATTATCTGGTAATTGCCCGAGTCGGTGAGACGTAGTGTAAGAGGCTGTACGATACCGAGTTCACGTATAGAGACGGCCAGTTCGTCGAGGCTCTCGTCGGAGAATGTCCGTCGCGGCTGGTCGGGATTGGGGGTGATGCGGGCTATGTCGATTTCAGAGATGGCCGAACTGCCGTCAGTGCGGACCTCTCCCATGCTTATCAGAGAGTCCAGACCGCGTCCGAGTGCGTTTCTTTTTGGTGTCATTTCTTCTTCTTGTTGCGGTTTCTGAGCTCTTTGGCAAGTTGTGTATATGCGATCGCCCCGCGTGAGTCAGGATCATAAAGGATCACGGGCAGACCGTGGCTGGGTGATTCTGAAAGTTTTATGTTGCGAGGAATTACTGTTGTGAAGACCATGTCGCCGAAATGGCCCTTGAGTTCCTCGAAAATCTGGTTGGCGAGGCGCAGGCGGGCGTCGTACATGGTGAGGAGAAAGCCTTCTATCTCGAGCTGGGGGCGAAGACGTGTCTTTATGATGCGCACTGTGTTGAGAAGCTGCGCGATGCCCTCGAGCGCGAAATATTCAGCCTGGACCGGTATCAGCACCGAGTCAGCAGCCGTGAGGGCATTGACCGTGATGACCCCGAGCGACGGGCTGCAGTCTATCAGTATATAGTCGTAGCGGTCCTTGACCGGTTCCAATACGCGGGCGAGCATGCGGTCACGGTCAGGGCGCGACATAAGCTCCACCTCCGCTCCGACAAGGTCAATGCGTGAGGGTATTATGTCGAGGCCCTTGACCTGGGTCGGCATGATGGCGTCGGTGGCCGGATATCCGTCAATCAGACACTCGTAGATGCTGGCGTCAGTGTCGGCAGGCTCCACGCCTATGCCCGATGTGGCATTGGCCTGAGGGTCAGCGTCAACGAGAAGCACCTTGCGCTTGTCAAGGGCAAGGCACGCACCGAGGTTGAACGAGGTTGTCGTCTTTCCGACGCCTCCCTTCTGATTTGCTATTGCTATTATTTTTCCCATATAGGTGAATTAATTCGCAAAAATAATGAAAAATTGCCTATTATCCGAATTTGCTTCCGTTAAAATACCAAAAAAGACGGCATCTTAATCTTTCTTAAGATGCCGCCCGGAACTGACGATTTGATACTATGCTTTGCTGTGTGTTATTTTATGAGAATACGTTCGGCTTTTGAAGCGGACCTGACGATATATATGCCGGGAGCGAGGTCGGGCGTCAGGCCGTTGCTGACGGTCGCGACACGTGTGCCCTGCGGCGTATAGTAGACGCGGATGCCGTCATCGCTGTCGGCCGGAGCAATGGTTATCCCTAAGTTGTCTGACAGAGTCACCTCGACAGGCTCGTTCAGAAGTGCGACCCTACCCGACGAAAGCACGAGCTGTGCCATCGCAAGCTCATACGTCTGGCCGGTAGTAAGACGCTGTATCACGTTCCAGTCTGCGGTTAGTTCAATCGAGATCTGTTCGCTCGGGTCGAGATCGTATACACGGGGCGATGTGTAGGCGACCACATTGTCACCCTTAATCAGTATTGCTGAGAGGAAGCAGAGATAGGGCGCGTCGACGGCATTACTGAGAGTGCCGCTCACTGTCACCGGGACGTTCATATCCACGACATTAGGGAAAATTCCGTCGATGAAATCGGGAGCCTCGGTTGAGGAGACATCGAGTGTCTTGCCCTCGGGAGTGACTGTAAGCCTGTATTCAGCGATGTCGAAAATGGGCTGCGGCACGGGTCTGAGGTTAGAGCCGTCGTCGGCCGGCTCGCCGATGCAATACACGATTTCAGCCATGTACTCGCCGTTGGCGAGGCTGCTGATGTCGAAATCCACATCACGGTATCCGTAGCGGACCAGTACATTCTCGATTGAGCCGAGAGAATATTGAGGCTCGCCACCGGCCAAGGGTGTGAGTCGCAGTCCGATTATACCGGAAGTGATGGTGCCTGGACCTGGATTATAGATCAGGTTATTTACGGTGAGGGCGTCTTTGGTGATATCATAAGTCATGTCGATGCCTGAATCGCTGATAAGACCGGCCGCCCAGGTGGATTCTCCCGTTGTGTCGGGACGTATCCCGACAATGCAGTCCTGCATGTAGTCGAAACCGCCCGCGGCTCCGCCGATGCCCTGATGTATCGGGTCGAGCGCGTCAAGCAGGAAGTAGCCGTCGCTCATGCCACCCCACCCCCAGTTGAAGTGAAAGTAGCCGTCGCGGTCGTAGCCGTCACAGACGAATGAGTGTCCGCTTGCTGAACTCTGCCCGTCATAGATCACAGGCCCGTCATTTACCAGCGAGTTATATATTAGTTCCTCCCACTGCGCCAGCGAGTAATAGTCGCGATAGTGGTAGCGGAGGCTTTTGTCGTAACGGAAATATTCGCCCAGAGCGGGTGCGATGTTCATCGACACGGCGCCAGAGCCGGTTGTCGAGTAGTTCATGTCGACAGAATATCCACAGGCCATCATCAGCAGGGCGACAGCATCGTTGTTGACCTCGGGGTCGCTGTCGCCATATGCATCAAGCATATTGACCCAGTCGAATGTTGTCTTGTTGTAGTTTATCCTGAGCCGGCGGCTGTGCCAGTAATATTCATGATATCCTTTGGCGGTCTCGGGCCAGTTGTGATATTTCATCACCTGGGCCATGGCTGTGGCGACACATCCGGTCACACAGTGCTCGTCATTGGAAGTCGGACACTGGTTGTTGAAGGGGGAACTCTGGTTCCAGCGTGTCGAGCAGAGGGGAGCGATGCTCTCGCGCTCGGGATGCGCGAGCGTGACTGTTCCTGCCGAAGGATGCGCGGCCGCATATGCCACCTGCCGACCGAGCTCATCAATCCAGTAGGAGAATTCGGGAGGAAAATTCCCGGATTCATCGGCGATTTTTGATGATCCGTATCCGAGTAGAGCCGGGGCGGCGTCATCGGCCGACACCACGACGAACCCTTCGGCATCAGTACGGCTGAAGAGGTAAACGGCCTCTGCGCCGTCGGCGTGCCGAGTGTTGATTAGTTTGAAACGCGGTGCGGCATTGGCCGGCATGACGCGCTCGGGCGCGGCATCGAGTGCGCGGTCGAGTGCCTGCTCGGGGGTCAGGGGGGCAGCGGCAGCCGATGCGGCGGCCAGCAGGGTTGAGGTGAGGAGTAGTGTAGTTCTCATGTTTAGTTATTTTTCAGTGGGAAGAGGGCTGAGTTTAAGCGTGGCCTCGCGGATGCGTCTCATGGCCTCGCGTATATTGTCGTCGGATGTTGCGTACGAGAGGCGGATGAATCCGTCGGCGCAGAAAGCCTTTCCGTCGACGCAGGCCACATGGGCCTCCTCGAGCAGATACATCACGTAGTCGGCACTCGACTCAATTCTGCGGCCGGCGTGTTCGGTGCCGATCAGGGCGGTGACGTCAGGGAATAGGTAGAAGGCGCCCTGCGGGGGGGTGGCCTTCCATCCCGGTATCTCGGCGGCGAGCTCGCATATGAGGTCGCGGCGGCGTTCGAACGCGGCGCGCATATCCTCTACGCACTGCTGCGGGCCGGAGTAGGCTGCCTCGGCGGCCTTCTGCGCTATTGACGAGGCTCCGGAGGTATACTGTCCCTGCAGCTTGACCACGGCTTTGGCTATGGTGAGCGGGGCGGCGAGATAGCCGATTCGCCAGCCGGTCATGGCATAAGCCTTCGACACGCCGTTGACGAGCACCGTGCGCTCCTGCATGCCCGGAAATGTGGCTATGCTTGCTACACCGCCTACATAGTTGATATGCTCGTAGATCTCGTCTGAGAGAATCGTGATTTCGGGATGCGTGGAGAGCACCTCGGCAAGAGCCTTGAGTTCATCTGCTGAATAAACGGAGCCTGTCGGGTTGCAGGGCGAGTTGAGCATGAGCACGCGGCTGCGTCCGGTTATTGCCTTCTCGAGTTGTGCAGGCGTCATCTTGAAGTCGCTCTCGGCCGTGGTCTCGACAAGCACGGGGACACCCTCGCAGAGTTTCACCATCTCGACATATGACACCCAGGCCGGCACCGGTATGATCACCTCGTCGCCGGGATTGACGAGGGCCAGCAACGTGTTGGCGAGTTCCTGCTTGGCGCCGTTGCCCACCACTATCTGCGCGGGAGTATATTCAAGACCGTTCTCACGGCGCAGCTTCTCACAAATTTCGCGTCGCAGCGATTCATAGCCCGCCACGGCGGTGTATCGCGAGTAATTGTCGTCGATGGCCTTTTTGGCCGCATCCTTGATGAAATCGGGCGTGTTGAAGTCTGGCTCGCCTGCCGACATGCCGATCACGTCGACTCCGGCTGCCCGGAGCTCGTTGGTTTTCTGAAGCATGGCCAGTGTGGCCGATACCGAAAGATTCTCTACACGTTGCGAAATCTGGTTCATGTTCATTTCTCTTTACAAATGTATGAATAAGTTCTATAATTCGGAAATAAAACGGAGAAATTGGTGCGAGAAACAGCGATTAGGGTTACTCGCAGGAGAGTATTTTGGGAACGATAAGGGTAATTGTGGTGTTGGGGTCGAGACGGTGCTCGCCGTCGAAGTCTGTCGCGTCTCCGTAGTGCTGCAGATATTCCTCCTTGCAGTTGACAACGGTGTCACGCGTGCCGAAGAATGCCGATACCAGTTCAGGGCTGTCGGGATTGCGGCCGATGATGCCGAATTTCGGATCAAATTGCTTTGCCTCCATTTTCTCGTATTTTTTCACGAGCTTGTCGGAGACCTCGAAGTCTTTCGCGCCGTCGAGACGCGGATTATGGAAGGGGAGTCGCTGTCCGATCTTCTCCGACAGGTGGCGCGAGGTGTGGAACGACGGGTTGATCAGTATGCGGCGGAATCCGCGGAACATCTGTGCGAACATTCCGCCCATCGAGGTGCCGACTATGATGGCGTCGGGGCGGAGCAATGTGGCCAGACGTTTAAGCTCGGTCATGGCCACCTCGGGCTGCACCGGGATGTCGGGCGATATTACCTCATACTTCGACAGTGTGCGGCGCAGGCGCTGGGCCGTTGTGGACTGCCCGGATGAGGAGAGCCCGTGCAGATATACTACTTGTCTTTTCTTGTCCATATGTAAAGTTTGTCTGAGGGTCTGACTTTTTCGGGAACAGGCATCGAGAAGAGCTGCCCCTTGGTTACTCTGTCGACCGGCTTGAGGTCGAAGCGGAGTTCCTCGACCGTCATGATGAGGGCGCCCGTGGACGGACCGGAAATTACGATCTCATCGCCGATTTTCAGTTCTCCGGCCTCCATCAGGAACTCGCCGACACCAATCTTCGAGAAATATCTGATGGCCTTGGCGGCATACTGCTTGACGCGGGTTGCCGACGAGCCATACTTCGAGCTCCACTCGCCGAGACGCTGCCCGAGATAGTATCCGTTCCAGAATCCGCGGTTGAACACCTTGGCGAGTCGCGCGTCCCAGCGTTCGACCATCGAGTCGGAGAATGTTCCGTCGGCGATGGCCTGGAGCGCCTCGGAGTAGCAAGACACTGTCTCGGCGACATACTCAGCGCCCCGGGCACGCCCCTCGATCTTGAAGACGCGAACGCCGGCATCGACCATCTTGTTGAGAAAATGTATGGTCTTGAGGTCCTTGGGCGACATTATGTATTTGTTCTCGATGTCGAGTTGCTCGCCGGTCTCGCGGTCTGTGACGGTGTAGGCGCGACGGCATATCTGGTTGCAGGCGCCGCGGTTGGCCGAGGAGTTCATCTCGTGCAGGCTCAGGTAGCACTTGCCGCTGACGGCCATGCAGAGCGCGCCGTGGCAGAACATCTCGAGCCTGACGGGCTTGCCGCCGGGTCCGGTAAGTCCAGATTCCCGTATCTGCCGGCTGATTTCGGCCACCTGGTCCATGTTGAGCTCGCGGGCCAGCACCATCACGTCGGCAAACCGGGCATAGAACCTTACGGCCTCGAAGTTGGTGACATTGACTTGGGTGGAGATGTGGACCTCCTGGCCTATGCTGCGGGCGTAGAGTATGGCCGCCATGTCAGAGGCGATTATTGCCGATATGCCTGCCTGGTGCGCCCGGTCGATGATCGACCGCATCAGCGGCATGTCGCTGTCATAGATGACGGTGTTGACCGTCAGGTAGGTCTTTACGCCCCGCTCCGAGCAGAAGCGGGCTATATCCTCCATATCGTCGGCGGTAAAGTTGGCGCTCGAGCGTGAGCGCATGTTCAGTCCCTCGATGCCGAAATAGACGGCGTCGGCACCCGCCTTGACGGCTGCCGCAAGCGACTCTCGGCTCCCTACCGGAGCCATTATCTCAAAATCTTTTCTATTCATGTCTCATAGGCCGCGCTCTGTATGCGCGTGCTTCTGATTTGTGTCTTCCGGGGCGCCGTAGGCCGGATATCTCGACTTAATCCCGGCGTTCAGGCAGCCCTTCGGTTATTTCTTGCAGATATAATATGTGACAGCCCCGAAAGTAAGCGATTTCCAGCGGCAGTCGCTTAGCCCGGCGGCGGTCATAAGCGCGGTCATCCGGTCGCGCTGCGGAGCGGCGGCGATACTCTCTGGCAGATATGAATATGCGCGTGAGTCGCCAGAGACGATGCGCCCCAATGCCGGTATGATATGGCGCGCATAGAGGCGGTAGAGTGCGAGCGTCACGGGATTGGTCGGCTCGGAAAGCTCGATGACGCAGAGTGTGCCGCCGGGGCGGAGCACACGGGCCATTTCCGCCAGTCCCCGGTCGAGATGCTCGAAGTTGCGCACCCCGTAGGCCACGGTGATCATATCGAACGAGTTGTCGGCAAAACGCAGGTTCAGCGAGTCTCCCTGTTCGAACGATAAATGATTTCTTGCGGATTCATCGGCGTTTTTTAACTTTCTTCCGGCGATTTTCAACATTCCCTCCGAGAGGTCGACGCCAATGATATGGGAGTTCGGGAACCTGCGGTGCAGCTCGAAGGCCACGTCGCCGGTGCCGGTTGCTATGTCAAGTATATCTATGGCTGCGGCGTGAGAGAGTTGGCCGGAGGCGGCCTTCAGCGCACGCGACCTCCACCAGCGGTGCAGCCCGAAAGTCATTGCCGTGTTCATGAAGTCGTAGGCCGGGGCTATCGAGTCGAACATCTGCTCGAGCTGGTCGGACTTGCCGCGTGAGTCGTCGTATGGATTGACAAGTTCCGCTCCGCTCAGGCGCGTGTTGTCCGACTCCGGTTCCTCTGCTCGAGGTTTCGGTTTGCTCTGCGTGTCGGGGTTTGTCGGCATGTCAGATCTTTTTCGAGAAACTGCGGCGTCTGCGGTGCTGGCGTGTGTTGAAGTATTCCCACTGGCTCTGCACCTTGGAGTTTGTCTCCATCTCAGGGTTGGACTCGGCATACTTGTAGCCGTTGGCTATGTAGTATGGCAGCAGGTCCTGGAAGAGCAGCGCGTTGGCGCCCTTGTTCTGGTAGTCGGGGTGTATGGCCACAAGCAGCAGGTCCACGCGGTCGTTCTTTCCCTTCAGTCCCTTGAGCAGATGATACCAGCCGAGCGGCAACATACGGCCCTTCGACTTCTGGAGACCACGGCTCATCGAGGGCATCGAGATGCCGACACCAACAAGCCGGTTGGTGCGGTCAACTATCAGTGTCAGCAGGTCGAGGTTGAGCAGGTCGAGGTAGAGGTCGATATAGTATTCGATCTGGCGCTCCGAAAGCTCGGAATACTGGTACAGGTCCTTGTAAGCCTCGTTGATGAGATGAAACAGCGCATGGCCATATTCACGCTTGACACGCTTGCGGCTGGTGTACTTGAGCACGCGAAGGCCGAATTTTTGCTTGACGATGTCGGCTATTCGGTTGTAGCGTTCCGGAATCTCGTCGGGAACCTCCATCAGAAACTCCACCCAGTCTGATTCCTTCTTGAACCCGAGGCGCTCCATGTGCTGCGGATAATAGGGATAGTTGTAGATGGTGGCCATTGTTGAGAGTTCCTCGAAGCCTTCGACAAGCATCCCCTCATGATCAAGGTCGGTGAATGACAGAGGACCTATTATCTTGTTCATTCCCTTGCTTTTGCCCCATTTCTGCACGGCGTCGAGAAGAGCCGCCGATACCTCGTGGTCGTCGATGAAATCGATAAAGCCGAAACGCACGTTTTTCTCGTGTGACTTCTTGTTGACCTGATGGTTGATGATGCCGACGATCCGGCCTACGGGCTTGCCGTCGCGGTATGCCATATACAGCACTTCCTCACAGAACTCGAACGCAGGGTTGGCCGAGGGCGACAGTGTCCTGACATCATCAGTGATCAGTGGGGGTACATAATATGGATTGCCGTCGTACAGGTCTATCTGGAATTTTGTGAATTCTCTGAGGTTTTTCTTTGTGGGCTTTAGTTCTTTTATTTCCAGCATGGCTGCGGTGGTTGGTCAGGAACGGAGTGTTTGAATGGATTATTTTCCTATGGTCAGCCAGAAGAGCAGAATCACCATGACTATGATAAACGATATCAGCAGGTAATATATCTGCGATGAGTTCCGGCGTTCCACGGCGAGCTGCACGTCGGCCACCGTGGCGAGCGCCTTGTCATTCTGCTCGCATTTGTTGGCTATGCGCCGCAGGCGCGGCAGCGACGTGGGGAGATGGTCGAGCACCTCGTTGAGCACCTTGCCGTAACTTCTGATGTCGGCCTCTGTGTCATGTCTTGACAGGCGTGACTGCTGGTCATAGCCGACATTGATCAGCTTCAGGTTCTCGTTGTATTCGGTGAAGATGATTGTGTCGGGCGTAATGGGGTCATGCACTATGTGGTTCTCCTGGATATACTGCATCGCGTCGAGCAGCTGTGTCTGGAGACGGTGCACGATCTTGGGCGTGAGGCGCTTCTCGTCGATGAGCCGCCTCAGTGAATAGCCGTAGACGTCATCGGTGATTATGGCCATGCCGATGCCCGGAATCTCCTCGAAGTCATTGACCATGACGATGTTCGGATGAGACAGGTTGTATCGCGTCTCGAACTCCTGCTCGATCATGTCGCGGAATTCCTGCTTGTCGGCATACTCGGGCTTCAGGGCCTTGAGCATTACCCACTTGCCATGCTTGCGCACGGTGTAGACATCGTAGTATTTCTCGCTCCATTCGGGGAGCAGCGTGAGGTCGGACCACTTGCCCGTAGGGTCGTTGATCGGAATCTTTTTCTCCTCTTTGCTGATGTATGCGTTGCTTTGGTCCAAGGTGAATGCATTTTGTGCCTTGGGGCCTGACGCAGCCGTTAGAGTACACGGCTGCGTCAGTGCTTTGGCTGGTTATTAGTCGATTATGTCGAAACCGCAGTACTTGCGAAGGCACTCGGGAATCACGATGCCCTGGGGCGTTTGGTTGTTCTCGAGGAGGGCCGCCATGATGCGGGGCAGCGCGAGAGCCGAGCCGTTGAGGGTGTGGCAGAGCTGAATCTTCTTGTCAGCGCCACGGTAACGGCATTTCAGCCTGTTTGCCTGGTATGTCTCGAAGTTGGAGACGGAGGAAACCTCAAGCCAGCGCTTCTGGGCAGCTGACCAGACCTCGAAGTCGAAGGTTATGGCCGAGGTGAAGCTCATGTCACCGCCGCAGAGGCGGAGTATATGCCAGGGAAGTCCCAGTTTCTCGAGCAGCCCCTGCACGTGGTCCTTCATCTCCTCGAGGGCGGCGTAGGAGTTCTCGGGTTTCTCGATGCGTACGATCTCGACCTTGTCAAACTGGTGGAGACGGTTGAGGCCACGCACATCCTTGCCATAACTGCCCGCCTCGCGGCGCCAGCAGGGTGAGTAAGCGCAGTTCTTCTTGGGGAGCTCGGCCTCGGGGATTATCACGTCGCGGTAGATGTTTGTAACCGGGACCTCGGCCGTGGGGATGAGGTAGAGGTTGTCGAGGTTGATGTGATACATCTGGCCCTCCTTGTCGGGCAGCTGGCCTGTGCCGTAGCCCGAAGCCTCGTTGACGACAAACGGAGGCTCGACCTCGGTGTAGCCTGCGTGCCAGGCCTCGTCGAGGAAGAACTGGATGAGTGCGCGCTGCAAACGTGCGCCTTTGCCGATGTAGAACGGGAAACCGGCTCCCGTCACCTTGACGCCGAGCTCGAAGTCGATGATGTTGTATTTCCTGGCGAGTTCCCAGTGGGGCAGGGCGTCCTCGGGGAGGTCAGGCATCGGTCCACCGGTTTTCTCAACAACATTATCCTCGGCGGTACGGCCCTCGGGCACAGCTGCGCAGGGGAGGTTGGGCACCGTGAGCAGCAGGTCGCGCACCTCGTTCTCGCACTCGGCCAGACGGTCCTGAAGAGCCTTGGTGTTGTTCTTGATCTCGGCCACCTTGTCCTTGACAGCCTCTGCCTCCTCCTTGCGGCCCTCCTTCATGAGGGCGCCGATCGATGCGGCGAGTTTTTTCAGTTCCGAGGCGTCGGAATCGGTCTTCTGCTGTAGGCGACGGCGCTCGGCGTCGATGTCAAGCACCTTGTTGATGATCTCTTTGCCGTCGAAGCCTTTGACGGCGAGGCGGTCGATAACGAACTGGGGATCGGCCTTGATAGTCTGAAGGGTTAGCATGTTTACTGGTTGAGAAGATTTTTGACTGTGGCGGAGATGAGGCGACCTTCGGCGCGGCCGGCGAGACGCTTGGTTGCGATGCCCATAACCTTGCCCATGTCGCGGGGGCTGGCGGCGCCGGTCTCGGCGATGATGGCCTTGAGTTCGGCCTCGAGTTCCTCGGCGCTGAGCTGCTTGGGCAGGTACTCCTCAAGCACGGAGGCCTCTGCGAGTTCGTTCTCTGCGAGTTCCGGGCGGTTGTTCTCTTTATAGATATTGGCGCTTTCCTTGCGCTGTTTCACCATCTTTACGATGATTTTCGTGGCGTTGTCGTCAGAGAGCTCGCCATTGGCCCCCTTGGCGGTCTTGGCCTCAAGGAATTCTTTTTTCGCACCTCTGAGGGCCTCGAGGCGTACCTTGTCGCGTGCGAGCATCGCTTTCTTGATGTCCTCGCTCACCTTGTCAAAAAGATTCATATGTATTGTTCGCTAAATGATTTGCAGTTTAAGTGGAGTGGCTTCCGGAGTCCGCGCCATGACATGCGTGGCCCTAAAAGTCTCTATTAACTTGCAAAGTTACTAAAAAAATCGAAAACAACTTTATCTATGTCTCAAAAACCGTGGAAAATCGTGAAAACTGATTGAAAAATTGAGGGCAACCACTGAATGATTGCCCTCATTATCGGGAATAAATGTTTCGATAGTTTCCGTTAGCCTTGAATTAATTTACGCATAGCGGGAGGCGAGGGAGGCGATGGCGGTTGGGGAGGGGATGTTGACGCCGGTCGGGGTCTCGCCGAGCAGAGACTTGACGGGGTGGAAGTCGGGATTCTGTGACACCTGATAGTCGGCTCCCTCCTCGTCGCGGAGGCCGTCGGCCGCTGCCGCGTCCTCGATCGCCTCGTCGTTGTCGCCTATCTCGGCAAGCATGTCCGAGCCGTTGACCAACAGCACGTCGAGAGTGGCCGGATTGATGCGTATCTGTGGGTTCGAGTCGAAACGATCGAAGTTGTCTATGTATTCCTGAACGGCTTTTGTGATTGCCTGGGTAAGATCAGTTACGGTCATGTTTTTTATTGTTTGGTTTACATGATAACGCCATGGGCGGGGAGTTGGTTGAGTGTGTTTAAGATTGTTAAAAATGCGGGAATGTATTTAAACTCGACAAATGCCTTTCCCGTCTTAAGAGTGTCGATAGAATTTCCGGAGAGTCTCGATAGAATCCCAGCATAACCCCTGTAAACTATGTCAGATAATAAGAAAACACCTTTGTTTGCATTTCGGCGGAAGGTCATCGTGGCGGTCACTGCAGTGTCGCTGGCGATGACCTCACTCGCCGCCACGATCAAGGGACTTGTGACAGATGCCGACGGCGAGCCGCTGCCCGGCGTGGCCGCGCAGCTTGTGGCATTGCCCGACTCGACACGTGCTGGCTATGCGATGACCGACGCCGGCGGCACATTCTCGTTTGACAGACTCAAGCCCTCGCGCTATTGCCTGCAGCTCTCCATGACCGGTATGGATGATGTCTATAAGGATGTCGAGGTAAAGGACACGACGGACACATTGGATCTCGGCTCGCTCCGCATGACAGAGAACTCCGTGATGCTCGGCGAGGCCGTGGTTACGGCGGTCCGTGCCGCAGTCGTCGCCAAGCAGGACACCCTGGAGTTCAATGCCGGGTCGTTCCATACGAATCCCAATGCCTCGGTCGAGGACCTGCTCAAGAAACTCCCCGGTGTCGAGGTCGGCTCTGACGGCTCTATAACGTCCGGAGGTAAGTCGGTTACGAAAATCCTTGTCGACGGCAAGGAATTCTTCGCCGACGACCCGAAGATGGCGTCAAAGAACCTCCCCTCGAATATGGTCGAGAAGGTGCAGGTGGTCGAGCGTAAGAGCGAGACGGCACGTCTCACCGGTGTCGACGATGGCGAGGATGAGACCGTAATAAATCTGACAGTCAAGAAGAATATGAATAACGGCTGGTTTGGCAACGTGTCAGCCGGCTATGGGACCGACCGCCGCTATCAGGGCAACTTCAACATCAACTATTTCCGCGACGGCAACCAGGTGTCGATAATCGGAGGCGGCAACAACATAAACGAGATGGGATTCTCTGATATGGGGCGGGGCCGGTTCAGCGACTTCGGTGGCAACAACGGCATCAACTCCACAGGCCAGTTCGGCGTCAACTTCAATGTCGGCAACGAGGAGAAGTTCCGCATCGGGGGCAACGTGCTCTACACCTACTCCGACCGTGACTCGCGCAGCCGCTTTGACACCCAGTATCTTTTCCCCGACTCGGTGAGTTATCTGCGCGGAGGCTCGAAGACGCGCGACCGTGGCCACAGCCTGCGGGCGCAGTTCCGCCTGCAATGGAACATCACCGAGGCCGATGTGCTTGACTTCCGTCCCGAGTTCTCGTTCAACTACCGTCGCTCCGAACTGCAGGACTCGTCAATACTCCGCGCGAGTCTCGACGATGCCGACAAGGTGAACAGCAGTTACGCGATGCGGGGCAACCGTGGCCGCGACTACAACGCCTCGGGACGCCTCATCTATACTCATAAGTTCCTGTCGCATCCCGGTCGCTCCATCTCGGCTCAGGTGAACTATACCTTCTCGAATACGCGCCAGCATGCCACAACATGGAATGACATAGAGTACTTTCTGCGTCAGGAAGACAGCGAGCGGCTGTTTCAGTTCCTCGACTCGCGCCAGTGGAGCAACTCCATCGAGGGACGCCTCACCTGGACCGAGCCTCTCGGTGACGCCTCGCGTGGAAATTTCCTTGAGATAGCCTACAAGGCATCGCTGCGCTTCAACAATGCTGACAAACTGACGTACAATCTGCCGACCGGAGATTTCAATCCGTTCCTGGCCGGCCTTCCCGACTATTCATCGGTGCCTGAGGGCGCCGAACTCTCCGATGACCTCTCAAACCGGTTCCGCAACCGGTTCTCCAACCAGGAGCTCCAGTTGGGCTACAAGAAAGTCAACTCGAAATACAACCTTAACGCCGGCATCACCTTCTCACCGTCGAGCTCGAAGAGTGAGGACCTGATCAACCCGGCTCGCAATATCGACACCCGATGGGTGTTCAATGTCGCGCCCTACCTGAGGTTCCGCTACAAGTTCTCGAAGACGTCGAGCCTGATGGCGCATTACCGCGCCCGTACCTCGCAGCCCTCGCTGACACAGCTGCAGCCTGTGGCCGATGTGTCCGATCCCCTGAACATTACGGTGGGAAATCCCGACCTGAAGCCGACCTTCACGCAGAATCTCGGGATGCACTTCAACAATTACAATACCGAGACTCAGCAGTCAATATTCGCAGTGGCCAACGCCAGTTTCGCGATCAACAACATCGTCTCGCGTACACTGACCGATGCCGAGACCGGCGTGCGGACCACCACCTATGCCAATGCCAGCGGCAACTGGAACGTGTTCGGCATGCTGATGCTCAACCAGCCGCTGCGCAACCGCAAATGGCGGGTCATGGCCCGCTTCAACGGCCGTTACGGCTCGAACGCCGGCTATATCGACGGGGAGTTCAACCGCAGCGGCAACCTTACGCTCGCGCCGACCGCCGGCATGACCTTCTCGTCTGATATTTTCCAGATGACGGTTAATCCGACCTATTCATTCCAGATGGCTACGAGCACCCTTCAGCAGCAGCCCAACCGCTATACGCACAGTTATGGCTTCGATGCTGATGCCTCGCTATACCTGCCGTTCGGACTTGAGGTCTCGACCGACCTCTCATTCTCAAAGACGACAGGCTACTCGCAGGGCTTCGACAACACGCAGTGGCTATGGAACGCACAGTTGTCTTACTCGGTGCTCAAGGACAAGTCTCTGACCTTTAGCGTCAGGGCATATGACCTGTTGGGGCAGAAGAAGAACGTGAGCCGATCGGTCAGTGCCAACATCATAACCGACAACGAGTATAATGACCTGCGCCGATACGTGATGTTCGGGGTGACGTGGAAATTCAACACCCTGTCTAAGAAAGTCGCCCGTAATGTCAACATGCCTGACGATGTGCCGCCTCCGCCCGACGACGGTGGCCGGCATAAACGCGGCGAGCGTCCGCCGATGGGGCCCCCTCCCGGCGGAGGTCCCGGACCGATGTAATAGATGTAAAATTGGGCCGTCTCCGGCAGGGGATGGCCCATTCTGTGTATAAGGAGATTCGGTCCGTGTGTCTAAAGGGCGGCCTGAATTAGAATTAATAAAGTGTATATAAAAAAAGTATATATAAAAAAGTATATATAAAAGAGGTGCCCGCCTGACTCATATGAGCCGGACGGGCTGGGGATTGTGGGGAAGTGGGCGATTACGGATTCGAACCGCAGACCCTCTGCTTGTAAGGCAGACGCTCTAAACCAGCTGAGCTAATCGCCCGATTGCGAGTGCAAAGTTAGACCTTTTTTCTTAATCTACCAAATTTTTTTGCTACTTTTGTGCAAAATTTTTTGCCGCTTTATTGCTTCAATTTAGGCAAAATATTTAGAATCAATCATATATCTATTAGAATAAAATATTGCCGTAGTAATGGTTAAGAATATAAAGATATCGGAATTCGATTATCCGTTGCCCGACGAGCGGATCGCGCGTCATCCGCTGGCTCAACGTGACGCGTGCAGACTGCTCGTGTCGCGCGAGCCGGGCGAGACCCTGCATGAGGTTTTCTCGTCTCTCCCTTCGCTGCTGCCTGAGGATTCACTGCTCGTTTGCAACGACACACGCGTCATCAACGCACGTATCCGTTTTGAGAAGCAGACCGGCTCGAAGATTGAGGTGTTCCTTCTGGAGCCGCTCGAGCCTGAGGATTATGTGCTTATGTTTCAGTCGCGCGGACGTTGCCGCTGGAGCTGCATGGTCGGGAATCTCAAGCGTTGGAAAGAGGGGCCGTTGGTAAAGGATCTCGATATCGACGGGCGCAAGGTAAGGCTGACAGCCGAGAGGGGAGAGGCCCGCGAGGGAAACGCCCACGACATAGAGTTTACCTGGGATGATGATTCAGTGACTTTCGCCTCGATTGTAGACGCGGCGGGATATATTCCAATTCCTCCCTATCTTAAGCGTGATTCGGAAGCAACAGATGCAGATGACTATCAGACGGTCTATGCCCGCATCCAGGGTTCGGTGGCCGCTCCGACAGCCGGACTTCATTTTACGCCGGAGGTCTTCGACGCATTGCGGGGCAGGGGCGTGGACATTATGCCCGTGACACTGCACGTCGGCGCCGGTACGTTCCAGCCTGTGAAATCGGAGGAGATCGGAGACCACCCGATGCATACGGAGGTCTTCTCGGTTGACCGCGAGCTCATACAGTCACTCGTCGACGCGCTTAAGATTGGCCGCAACCTCACCGCTGTGGGCACGACCTCGGTGCGCACACTGGAGTCGCTCCCGTATCTTGGCATCAACCTGCTCAAGGGGGATGACTCGATGAGCGTCACGCAGTGGCAGGCTTATGATACCAAGGCCACCGGCTCGGATCTTAAGAAGGAGACCATACTTGCGCTTGAGACATTGCTCGGATATATGGAGGCCATGGAGATTCGGACACTTACCGCCTCGACCTCAATCATGATCGCGCCGGGCTTCAAGTGGAGAATCGTCGACATGATGGTGACAAACTTCCATCAGCCTCAGAGCACACTTCTGTTGCTCGTGTCTTCATTCTTGGGCGACAATGCCGATGGCACCCCGCGCTGGCACGCTCTCTATGACGAGGCTCTTGCCGGTGATTACCGCTTCCTATCGTATGGAGACGCCTGTTTATTCCACCGGAAATGACAGTTTATGCGAAAGAGGATACAATTCATGCCTGATGCGGGGCAGACCCGCGATGTCTTATTGCCCGGCTCAAAGAGCATCGCGGCGAGGGCGTTGATACTCAGCGAGGTCTATAAGGACGCGATTCTGATTGGCAGACTGCCGGACTGCGACGATACGGAGGAACTGGCCCAAGCCTTGAGGCAATTTAATAAATCGGAGCCGGATGGGACCTATAATCTCGGTACCGGGGGCACGTCATTGCGTTTCTTTCTTGCTTTGGCAGCCTCATGGCCCGGTTTTGAGGGCGTGATAGACTGTGCGGCTCCCCTCAAGAGAAGGCCGCTCGGCCCGCTTGTAGATGCTCTTCGTGCGGCGGGGGCAGACATAGAGTGCCTCGAACGCGAGGGACATGCGCCGATGCGCGTCAGAGGCCGGGTGCTTGATGGAACAGGAGTCAGGGTTGCCTCCGGCGTGTCGAGCCAGTATGCCTCGGCCCTGCTGATGGTGTCTCCGCTATGGAAACATCCCTTCGTAATGGAGGGGGATGCCGGGGTCTCGCGTCCATACTTAGATATGACGGCGCGGATGATACAGGAAATCAGCAGCATTACCGAGACAAGACTCTATTATATAGAGCCCGACTGGTCGGCGGCCAGTTATTTCTATGAACTGGCATTGCTCAGCCCTGACCGTGACATAATGCTTGACTCTCTTGTTCCGGAGGGAGAATCCTTTCAGGGCGACAGCGCGTGCGAGAGGATTTTCAGACAACTTGGTGTGGAGACAGCCTATCCTGACGAAGGTGGCGCGATGCTGCGCGGTTCGCGAGTGGCAATCGAAAGGTTGCGGCAGCGCGGGCCGGTGGTGCTGGATCTCAATGGCACTCCCGACCTTGTGCCGGCGCTTGCAGTCGGCCTATGCATGACCGGAATCCGCTTCCGTTTCGAGGGGATAGGGCATCTGAGGCATAAGGAGAGCGACCGGCTTGCGGTGTTGAGAGAGGAACTCGGCAAGGCGGGATTCGAGGTTCGTGACAGTGAGGATTCGCTGGAATGGACCGGTGGCCGGTGCCCGACAGATGCCTATGTGGAATTTGACTCACATGGTGATCATCGTATAGCAATGGCATTCTCGGTGGCCGCGGCTGTACGGGGAGCGGTAGTGATAAAGGGTGCCGAGGCTGTTGAAAAATCCTTCCGGAGTTTTTATGATCAATTGGAAGGTGTCGGGTTCAAGGTAAAATATGATGCTCCGAATAAACGTTCTACCCAGAGGGGAGAGATGGACAGCATCCTTCCGTTATTTGATTAGATTATGATAGGAGCATTCTGGATATTGATATTCACCATTGCGGTCGGGATTGTGCTTTATGTGTTTGAGTTGCGCTGGCGGCGCAGGCACAGCGACGCCGCGGCCGCGAAGATGAGCGAGGCGGCTGAGTCGAATGAGTCGGCTGAGGCCGAGGAGACACAATCGGATTCTGAGGAACCGGGGAAACCTGCCGCGCAGGAGCCGGCGGAAAACACGGAGTGCTGCGGACAGCATCTGGTGTGTGAGAAAGACTCACTGTCGCCAATGAGCGACGAGATAATATATTATGACGACGAGGAACTTGACCGCTTCATAGGCCGCGACCCGAACTCGTATTCGGCAGATGAGACCGAGGAGTTTCGGGATGTGCTGATGACGTTGCGGCCTGAGGATGTGACGGGATGGGCGCGGAGCGTCACGCAGAGGCGGCTTGAGTTGCCGCCCGATGTCCGCGACGAACTGCTGATGCTCGTCAACGAGCAGCGTCAGACGCGATAACATAAACAGAATGGCCAGGACTCATGCTTAAGTCCTGGCCATTGTTGTAAACTGCTTGCTCTGATTATTCTATCCAGATTCTTTCGAGCAGATAGGTGCCGGGTGTATTTGCAGCCTGGGGCAGAATCACCTCGACAAACTCAATGTCGCGGAATCCTTTGACCGGAGTTGTCGATGCAGGGCTTTCGCGAGTCATCATCACCGGGTAGGGTGCAGGCATGATGACGCCCTTGCGTGGCTTGAGCTCTGCGATGCGGGCGGTCGACACACCATTGTCATCGGTCACGATGGGGGCTGAATAGGTGAAGCCCTCGGCTGTGACTACGGCGAGCTCGGCGCCCTCGGGCAGTTTCGAGGCTACCGTCTCTCCTGATGTCGGCTGGAACTTGACATTGATTGTCTTGGCGTCGATTTCGGCGGGAATGCGGGCCACCTTGTCGGCCACGTAGCGGCGCACTACCAGAATGCCATCCTGGGTCGGTGTGGTGGTCAGTTCATAGACAGGCGCCTCATCCCAGTTGGTGTTCTTCTTGTTGAAGCGGAAGTCCCATGCCTCGGGAATCATGTTCACGTCAACGTTCGGGTCGGCGTTCATGGGGGCAAGCAGGGAAATGGGTGTCTTGTCGGGGTCGGGCGATACGTATTCGGTCAGGCCTATGTTGTCGGCCACTTTATCGGCTTTCAGAGCATGGGCGAGTTCGGCGTCGGTGCGTGCCAGGATGTAGACTCCGGGCCGTGCCTCGAAAGTGCAGTCTTTGGCCGTGCCTGAGAGCGGGTTGCCGCTGTTTATGCCCTTATATATGTAAGAGGGGCCGAGCGATGGCAACTTGACCTCGAACGGATGCTGGCGGTTTGCGGTCACAACCTTGGCATCCTTCAGGTCGGTGTTGCCGAACGGGTCGTCAATCATGTTGATGTCGGGGAGAATCTCCAGGCGCCATGCGCCTGTGTTGCCGACCGCATCAAGGAAGTAGGCACCTGTTCCGCGATACTTTACTACCGGCGATGAGCCGTGGCCGGCAAGCTGGCGTAACTGCGCGAGGTCGGCAGGGATAGTCTTCGTGTTGTTGGAGTAGATGAACTTCGCGGGGGAATTGAACTCGCTCAGGTCCTCCTCATAACTGATGCGTGTGTGCCCGAAACTGGTGTTGTCGGGGTATGCGCCATAGTCGGCGCCACGGGGAGTCTCCTTTGCGGCCTCGGTCGCGACCATCATGCTTATGGCCTTGGCCGGCGTGTAAACGAGATTCAGGAAGTGGGTAGGGTACTCGGTGTTATAGGCGGCGATGTCGATGGGGTCATATGCGAACTGGGTGATCCACTGGAAGCCCTCTTTGCGGAAAGCCCTGGCGACAGCCGGATAGAGGTGCGAGTACAGCACGTCGGCCGGGTCGAACTCATATACGACGCGCGCCAGACGGTTGTAGTTCTGCATCGTGTCTTTCCATGGGATTGTGTAGTCGTCGAAGGCGGGAAGCAAGTTGCCCTTGCGTTCGTGGCCTGCCACCAGGCCCGTCGGGTACCACTGGTAGGTTGTGCCGTCGATGTCGGCATCGTAATATGCTGATGTTATCTGCGGGTTGTGGGTCACGTTATACAGGATCGGCTTGTCGAAGCCGGCCTTGCGCAGTGTCTTGGCCATGCGGTTGATGTATGCCGTGACCTCAGGCTTGCTGCCCGAGTGACAAGGCTCGTTGTTGATCTCCATCGCTATTATGGCGTTATCTTTTGCATAGCTTCGGCCTGTATATGGGTTGACATGCTGCGCCAGTTGCTTGAGATAACGCTCCTGGATCTCCTGGGCTTTCGGGTCGTCATGGATTCGGCACTTGTCGAAATCATAAGTGAAGGCGCCGGTGTCGATGTTGCGCTCCGGGTATCCGTTGCCGAAGTTGGTCTGTGCGGTCAGCACGATGTCAATGCCTCGTTTCTCGAGTTGGTCTATCATGTAGTCGAGCAGGTCGAGATGATCGTTCTGAACGAGATTGCCTGCCGAGTCTGCAAGTTCGGCGTCCCAGAGGTGTAGCCTGAATGCGTTCAGGCCGAGACGGGCTATATGATAGATGTCGCGGTCAATGGCCCGCTTACGGTCTTTGCCCAGATAGCCGAGCGCACGGTAGGAGTAGGCGAAGGGGGATGTGTAGTTGGTTCCGTAATAGGAAACCTCATCTTTGGTATCGGAACGTCGCATCACGCCCTTGTCGTCAACATAGATCTTATACTTTTGGCGAGGTGATGGCTCCTTTTTAGTTTCGGCTGCGGAAATGCACGGTGCAATCGATGCGGCGCAGAGCAGCAGAACCATAAAGTTTTTCATATTAAAATCTGATTTTGGGTTAATATTCCTACAAAGGTAACAAATTCGCGCGAGAATGGCTAAAGATGATTGTGTATGCATTAAGAAAAAGTAAGCCTCTAAGGTAAACAACAAAAAAGATGCAAGAATGGTTCTTTTGTGTTAACATTGATAAATATATTTTAACATTTGTTGATTTATTTGAGCAGCAATAAGATGTATGGATAAAACTGAGAAAAGCGAAATTTTATTCCGACGAAATTTGCACAGCGCTGAAATTTGCACTAATTTTGCAACCGCAAACGGGAAACGAAACGACACCGACAAGGAAGTCGCGGGGCCCGGAAAGCGAAGAGAACATTGAAATTTTGCTACAAGACAAAGCAGCGACAAGTTGTTTTAGAGT
>WGUO01000050.1 GCA_014867205.1 Muribaculaceae bacterium
CGAGTTTATCAACCTATTTTATCAGTTTAGGCTTGCACAAATCATAAAAATATGATAGATTTGGTCTTCACGGTAGGCCGAGCCGAGATAAATGCCCAGCTGGCTTTGACTCAAAGGTGATTTTCTCATTGTTATGGAGGTGTTATGTTATTGTTGTTGATGTTAGGTCCGCACTCAGTCGGCAGACGGTTCCCCGGTTCGGCTCCAGTCCATGGTGAGTATGTTCTGGTTGAACATGTACTCATATTTCATGGAGTCACAGCTTTGCTTGGCAATGAGCAGTCCGAGGCCGGTCTTCGGGTCCTGCTCCACAGGGTTGAAGGGACGGCCGGCATCGTGTATCACGGCTGTCACCTCTTCGGGTCTGAGCGATATGCGCATGTCGACCGACGGGACCTTTCTGTCAAGCCTGTCGGCATGCTCGACTATATTCTTTAGGATTTCCTCGCAGCAGATACCGACACGGAACCGCAGGCTCTCGCCCACACCCGATTCGGCCAGCCAACGGTCGGCCTCCACAAGCTGTGTGCCGGCATCGGTCATCGAGGGCACCATGCTGGTGTCATAGACTTTGGCGGCCGAACGGCGCGGTATCAGGAAGAAGGGCATCCTGTCGCCCTTGCGACCCATGACTGCGGGGAGTAGCAGTACCACTAACACCGCCTGTCCTATTGCAAACCCCCACCATGCGTTGCCGCCTGCTGCTGCCATGATCCAGAAGAAGAGCATGGGAAGCAGCGGCTGACCTATCGACACGATCATAGCCTGGCGCGTGTTGCCGTAGACCTGGTAAACCGGTATCAGCAACCCGACGGCACACTGCAGGATGATGTTGAAGGCGAACGCCGGTATGGCTGACTTGACGGTCGCGACAGTCGCCGGGTCATTGATACTGAAGAGAGACCCGATCCACTGCGGAAAGAGAATCATTATACCGGCATAGATGAGCAGGCTTATACCGAGGAACCCGTATGCCTTGCCGAGCACCATCGAGACGCCCTTGTTGTCGTCAGATCCGGCAAGAATGGCGGCCACGGGCTGGAAGGAGTCAATTGTCCCGGTCAGGATTATCATCGAAAGCCTGAGCAGATACATGCAGACGGCGAACACGATTACACCGGCGGTGCCAAGGTAGTGTATCGCCACAATGTTGCAGATAAAGATCTGAACCGACATGAGCAGTGCAGTGAATCCTGACGGTGTGCCGTTACGGGCAATGGCTCCTAACTCGCTGAACTTGCGGGGCCAGCTGAACCTCAGGGTCGCATTGCCCCTGAAGTGGCTGAGGAGTATCGCTATCGCCGGCACATAACTGATCACTGTCGCCGAGGCCGCGCCTGTCATTCCCCAGCCGAAGAGTGCTATGAACACGTAGTCCAGGATCAGGTTAACTGCTATGCAGGTCGTTACCGCCACCGTGACACGACGCGGCTCGCCGTCGAGTGCCACGAAGAGCTGAAGCACCACCATCAGCATGTAGAGAGCCGCCGACGGGATTGTTATGGCCATATATTCACCGGCGAAGCCGATGATCGAGGAATCAGGGCATAGCAGCCTTAATATCGGATTGAAGAATATCATGCCTAACACGCCGAGCACAAGTCCGGTGATGACTGCTGAGGAGACGGATATCGAGAAGATGTGCGACGCGAGGGGACGATCGTGTCCCCCGATTGCCTTGCCCGCCAGTATCGTGCCTCCGACGCCAAGCAGAAGGCAAAGCGAGAAATAAAGCTGAAGCACCGGCATGGCGATGTTGATTGCACTCATGGCTGTGTCGCTGATGAACCATGTCACCATCAGGCCGTCGATAAAGGCTCCCATCTGCGATGCCGTAACTGTCATCACTGATGCGAAGAGGAAACTCTTGAAAGCCTTCCCTACAAGATATGAATCCCGTTTCATATGCGGTTATGATTTTTGTCTGTCTGTATTGTTATTGTCAGAATATTGCGACCGTCCCGGCGGTGATATTCGACACCGTCGGCCAGAGTGCGCACCAGATGTATGCCGAGGCCACCGATGGGTCTATCCTCAGCCGGGGCATCGAGGTCTGGCTCAGGGGCGGCTGTCGGGTCGAACGCGACACCGCCGTCGGAGATCTCAAATGTCAGTTTTCCTGAGTTTTCATCATACCTCGTTGAGAGTGTAATCTCTCCGGCCACTCCTGCCGGATAGGCATAGTTGATCACATTGACGAGAGCCTCCTCGAGAATAAGGTTGATGCGTCCGCATATCTCCTGGTCAAGCCCGAGGCGTGTCGCGAGTTCCCCTGTGATTGCCGGTATCTCCTCCACTACGGTCATGCTGTTCGGAAGAGTCCTTGTCTCGGAGTCGCCATTACCGGAACTCTGGCGAAGGCAGAGCATGGTGAGGTCATCGCTCTGGTCTACACCTCCGGCAAAGGCATCCACATCGCGCTCGATGAGCGCGACTGTCTCTTTCGGAGTCTCTCCCGGGGTGGCAGAGAGGAATGCGAGCATCCGGTCATCACCATAAAGATCCTTTGCTACATTCTCGGCTTCAGTCAGGCCGTCTGTGTAAATGAACAGCTTGCACTCGCCCTGCAGCATCATGCTTTCCTCCTCATACATGAAGTCCTCCATGACGCCGACCGGTATGTTGTCAATGACGCTGAGCATTCTTGCGCCGCCAGGGCCGACCAATACCGGAGGATTGTGTCCGGCGTTGCAGAATGTAAGGCGCCCAGTCCCGAGGTCAAGCACGCCGACAAACATGGTGACGAACATGCAGGTGTCATTGTCCTTGAGAATTGTATTGTTGATGTTGGCAATGATGTCGGCGGGTGAGTCCGTATGCGATGCGGTGCTCCGGAATAATGTCCTGGCGACTGCCATGAAGAGAGACGCCGGCACACCTTTACCCGAGACATCGCCGATGGTGAAGAAGAGTCTGCCGTCGCGGATAAAGAAGTCATAAAGGTCACCGCCGACCTCCTTGGCGGGCCTTATCGAGGCGAAGAGCTCGAGTCCATCAGATTCGGCAAAAGGTGAGAACGAATGTGGCACAAGGCTCATCTGTATCTTCCGGGCGATGTGAAGCTCGCTCTCGATATGCTCCTTGGCCCTGGTGGTCTCGACAAGCCGCTGCATCTGCCGGCGCAACGAGTCCTGCATTGTGACGAATGCATTGTTGAGGCGACTAATGTCGTCTGAGGGCTTCATCTCCGGCAAGTCGACATTGAGGTCTCCCCCGGCTATGTCGGTGGCGGCCTGCGTCAGTCTTTCCAGATGCTTCATTGAATAGATGATGACCAGCCGGATGAGCACAAGCATGATCGCGACACCGACGAACAGGAATACCACAGCCTTGACCGTAGCCAGATCGAGGCGTGCCATGACCTCCTGATAGGGACAGACGCTGCATATGGCCCAGTCTGTGCCGGGAACCGGCTCATAGACGACGATGGCATCCACGCCTGCGACGTCCATGTGGCGCGTCCCCTTCTTGCCTGCAAGCATCTCCTTGCCTATGGCTGAGAGATGTCTGCATCCGACTTTGCGGCCATACTCGAAAATGCTCTTCTGAAGCACAAGTCTTTGGTCGGGATGAGCGACGAACCGACCTTTCCTGTCGAGCACAAAGGCATAACTGCCTTCGATCGGGCGCAGCCTCTCTATGACATCCGATAAGGTCTTGAGAGAGATGTCGGCTGTCAGGACACCCATAAATTGACCATCTGTGTCTCTCAGAGGATATGAGCAGGTGACCATCATCTCGTTGCCGGCGCCCTTGTCATAATAGGGATCTGACCAGACGGCATGTCTGGCACCTGCGGCATCCCTGTACCATTCCATGCGTGTATAGTCGTATGTGCTGTCGCCGAGTTGTTTCTGCTGCCACTTGCCTTCACGATCGCGATATACATACGACATGAAGAGAGAGTCGCGGGTATTGGCCATGACTCCGGGGCGAAGCGCCACCGAACCGCCCATGATGAGCGAGTCTCCCTTGACCAGACGGTCGACGAACCTGCTCAGTTCAGCAGGCCTGTCGATAAGTTTCATGGCTACGGGGGCGGAGACGGAAAGTTCCTCCTCCACCCTGTCGAATTCTCCTTCCAGCCTTTCGACAGAATTCTCTACCATCAGACCCGCATACATCGACATAAGACGGCCCTCACGCTGCGCTCCATAACGCAGGAAAACCGTTCCTATGGCACAGAAGATGACTATGATGAGCAGGGTAATGTAGATGCTTAGCTTGTTTGCCAGCGACATACCCCTGTCAGTCCTGAATGGTGAAGAGCTTGTGGAATCCGGTGATGGCGAAGATGTTGCGTATCTCCTTGTTGACGTGGCGCAATGCGAGTGTGCCTCCCTTGGCCTTTACGTCCTTGAGGATACCGAGCAGAATGCGCAGTCCCGAGCTGCTTATATATTCCAGGCCCTCACATTCGATGATTACATTTTTATCTGCATTTTCATGTAGCGGAACAAGGGCGGCCTCACATTCTGCTGCCTGAAGTGTGTCGAGCCGTCCACTGAGGGTTGCCGTAACGTTGTTTCCGTCGATGTTGATTTTAGTTTCCATGGTTAGGTAAAGCGCATGAGATTCTATGGTTTCTATTAAAAAGCCGGAAAGACGGTAGAACCTCTTTTTGACGCCACACCGGCCGAGGACATGATTTCTCAATTATTGTGTTGCGAAGATAATCAAAATATTCTAATTTGCAAAATCTCATGCGCCTATGTGCATGTAAAAGTGCGTTGCCGCGAATCATGTTTCGCGACAACACCTGTCATTAAAATCCGTACAGCAACAGTTACCGGCCTCCGGCTGTCGAGCGGTCGGCATTGGCATCTATTTCCACAAGTTTCTGCGCACCCCGTTTCTGGCGTCCCCACTGCAGATTATAACTTACCGATATATATGGCATGCGCATGTCGAGACGCATGTGCTGCTCGTTGCGGTTCCATTTGCTTAGCGACCGGCTTCCCTGGTCGTATTTGCCGAAGGGCATGATGATGCCGGCACTGAACTGCCACGATTTCCAGTTATAGCTGAGGTCGATGATGTTCATGTCCTCACCCCAGGATATTTTTTCACCCCACAGGTCGCGTTGGGCCCTGACGTATTGGCCCGAGAGTGTGAATCCCCAATGAGTCAGGGCCAGTTCTGCGTTCCCGCTCCAGCCGTTGCTGCGCAGGTCATACCCTGTGCCGCGCATGCGTTCCATCCTGAACTGCAGATAGCCGCTGAGCATCAGCCAGTCAGGGATTATCTCAATCTGAGGGGCGAGGAAGAACGAGAGGTTCTGCAGACCGCGGCTGTTCTCATAGGTAGTGACCAGTCGGTCATTGTCCCAGTGGAGCAGCGGCGTGATCGCGTT
Source organism: Muribaculaceae bacterium (assembly GCA_014867205.1). Taxonomy (GTDB): domain Bacteria; phylum Bacteroidota; class Bacteroidia; order Bacteroidales; family Muribaculaceae; genus Lepagella. The sequence continues at coordinate 5,354 of WGUO01000050.1, forward strand.
GGGTGACGTAAAGGCCCTGACTCCGAATATGCCGTTGACCCGAGGCAGATTGAAGCCGTAACGGAACATAAGCATGTATGAGTTTGCCGTCTTAAGGTTCTGGTTGCCTACGCGCCATTGGAAACCGTCAAGCTGCTGGGGCACGACGTTGGTCTCGGCAAGCGAGGGAGTAGATTGCCATGATACGAAACTAAGCCGGAAGTTATGGTTCTGATTTAACGAATATGTCACAGATGCCTGTGGTCGCGGGCTCCATGTGTGGTTGCCTTTGTCGGTCTCTCTAAACAGAAAGTCTGTGTACTGGACTCCCATTCCGGCGGTTGCCGTCCATTTGCCGAAGCGATGGAAGTATTCGGCAAAGAGATAGAACTTGTCCTGACGCTGATGGAATATGTCGCCCCCGAGATTCTCATACTGAGAACGGTTACGGTTGGCCGTGTATGAAACGCCGGCTGTGAGTCTACCGTTATTCCAATTCTTTATATAATCGGCCTCGACTGCATATGCCTGGTTACGGTCGCGGATTGAGGTGTGGATATCTGTCAGGTAGTCAGTGGCACCGGGAATCTGCTCGATATAATCGGAAAATGTGCGTCCCGTATAGAATGAACTACTGAAATCGACCACAAGCATCTGCTTGCCGGGCAGATGCTGCTGCCAGTAAAGCGACAGTTCCGGAAGTCCTCCCTTGTCTCCATGCGAGTCTGTCAGCAATATATCGTCAGCTCCATTGCTGAGCGAGAGAAGACCATGGAAATTCCATTTGTCATTGATATCCCAGTGATATGCGATTCGAGCCATAAATACTGTAGTATCGGGTTTGACATAGTTATAGCCCACCCATGCGTCAGCACCGGAGTTATTCAAATAGCCTCCACGCGGGGTCTCTGAACGGGTAAGCGAGGTTCCGTCGGGATATATGAAAGTCTCGGTATAGTCGCGGTGAGATTTAATCCTGTTGGTAAGCTTGTAGTCTCCACCCACTTCCCACTGTGAGGCCCCGGTATTGAATTTCGCATCGGCCATATAGAAGCCCCAGGCCTGATTCAGGGCCGGGCGCGCCGATGTCATCAGTGAGCCCCCGACTGTCGGATTCGTTACAATAAAGTTCAGCACATAGTTTGCGCCCCCATACCTCAGCCCGGGGTTGTCAATCCATTCCACACGCTTGATGGTCTCGGGCAGAAGGGCTCTTACCTGCTCGATTGTTGACACCCGCCCGTTGATCCGGACCTGAACCGACTGGCCGGCAGCCTGTATTTTCCCGAGTGCGTCGCTGACGCTCAGTGACGGTATCATAAGATTGTTAAGCAACTGCATGCCGTTCTTGGAGTTCTCGACAGCGCTTCTCGACGGATGGTACACATCCATGTCGGCTTTCCTTATTACCTTGGGCGCCTCGATTACTATTTCCTGAAGGTTCTGCGCAGCCAACGAGTCAGTCTCCAGAACCGTCTGGTCAGTCTCTTCTGCAACCGCCAGGTTCGAACAAACTCCAAGCATCCCGCAAAGTAGTGTATAAACGAATCTCATATCATCAAATCTTTTTAGTCTTCTATCCTAAGACGCAAGACCCCGATGATCTGTGACACGGAAACCACAAAAAATTCCGTCTGCACTGCCGGGAGAAGGCATTTGAGGCCTACTCCACCTTGACTCCCGACGTAGATCACCGGTTGTCGCGTCTGAGTTTCCTTTTTGATTTTCATTATATTTTTAGTAATTTAGCGGTAAATTATCAGGAACAGCGAGAAATGGCAAAGATTTATCCCATAGGCGTACAGAATTTCGCGAAACTTCGCGAGGATGGTTACACATACGTAGACAAGACTGATTACATTGAGAAACTTGTCAAGGGCGGAAACTGCTATTTCCTGAGCCGGCCTCGCCGTTTCGGGAAATCGTTGCTTCTGTCCACCATTGAGGCTTTCTACCAGGGGCGCAAGGATTTATTCCGGGGACTGGCAATCAGTCGCATGGAACATGACTGGGAGCCTTATCCGGTGCTTCATATCGCAATGAACACCAACAAATGCCAGTCGACTGATGACCTGAATGCTGCCATAGAATCTTTCCTTAACTATCAGGAATTATTATATGGTCGTAACGAACAGTCAGATTCAGTGGCACTGCGTTTCGGAGCACTGATTCGCAGTGCATATAATAAAACCGGGAAGAGAGTTGTAATTCTTATCGACGAATACGACAAGCCTCTGCTGGATACCGCTGGTAAAAAGGAGGTGCAGGATGATATCCGCGCCATACTGAAAGGTTTCTATTCCAATCTTAAAAATTCGGACCAATACATCGAGTTCGCGATGCTGACAGGCGTGTCGCGCTTCGGCAAACTGA
>WGUO01000051.1 GCA_014867205.1 Muribaculaceae bacterium
CCGCCCCCCCCCCCGCGCCCGGCAGCCGGGAGAAGAACCAGGTCACGAGGGCGACGAACGCCGCGATGCCGGCCAGCCAGCTTAGGATTACCCTGTCCATGCGTATCCTCTGCTTCAGGCAGAGGGCGCCGAGGCCAACGAGTGTGGCAACCGCCGTGGCTATCAGTATCGGGATGAACACGTCGGTCGGGTTGGCCGCCCCTCCCTGGGCGCGGTACATCATGATGCTGATCGGTATCAGGCAGAGTCCCGAGCTGTTGAGCACCAGGAACATTATCATGGCGTCGGTGGCGGTATCCTTCTTCGGGTTGAGCGACTGCATTTCCTGCATGGCGCGGAGACCCATCGGCGTAGCCGCGTTGTCGAGCCCCAGCATGTTGGCCGATATGTTCATGAATATCGCCCCCATTGCCGGGTGTCCCTTCGGTATGCCCGGAAAAAGGCGGGAGAAGAAGGGGCTGATGAGCCGGCCGAAGAACTCGATGACACCTCCGCGCTCGCCGATCTTCATGATGCCGAGCCAGAGGGTGAGCACTCCGGTAAGCCCGAGCGATACCTCGAATGCGAACGCCGCCTGATCGAACGACGCGTTCATCACATCGCTCCATACCTGAAAGTCACCGTAGAACAGAGTGCGTCCCAGCGCCATCAGAAAGGCGATGGCGAAGAACGAGATCCATATCCAGTTGAGTACCATCGGGCCGGTCAGGTCAGAAACGGCGTATGCCCATGATCTCGCGGACGTCGGCGAGGGTGGCTGCCGCGGCCTCGCGGGCGCGCTCAGCACCCTGACGCACCACGCGCGAGAGATACTCGTCGTCGTTGCGTATGTCGAGAATCCGCTCGCGGATAGGCAGCGTGACCTTCAGTATGTCCTCGGCGAGCTGCTTCTTGAGGTCTCCGTAGCGAATCGAGCAGTCGGCATAGGCATCCTTGAAATGCTGAAGTGTGTCGGGCGTCGACACCAGTTCCATGAGGGTGAACAGGTTGCGAATCGGCTCGCTGACCTCCTGGTTGGGCTCCTTCGGACCCTCGTCGGTTACGGCGCGCATCACCTTCTTGCGGAGAGTCTTCTCGTCGTCGATCAGATAGATGCAGTTGCCCTCGCTCTTGCCCATCTTGCCCGAGCCGTCAAGACCCGGCACCTTGACGGCCTGGCCGCCGAAATTGAAGTTGACCGGTTCGCCGAAGTAGGGTACCTTGTAGAACGAGTTGAAACGGCGTGCGAAACGGCGTGTCAGCTCGAGGTGCTGCTCCTGATCCTTGCCCACGGGCACGAAGTCTGCATGATGTATGAGGATGTCAACGGCCATAAGGGTGGGGTAGGTGAGCAGGCCGGCGTTGACGCGCTGGTTGGTCTGGTTGCCGATGATCTGGCGCTCTATGCCCTCCTCGTCATCGTCGGAGCCGTTCTCGCCGCCGGCCGAGATGCCGAGGGCCTTGCGGGCCTTGTCCTTGAACGAGGCGGTGCGCATCAGCTCGCCGATGCCGACATGCATGTTCATCAGCAGATACATCTCGGCTATCTCCGGAACGTCGCTCTGTACGTATATGGTATTCTTCTCAGGGTCGAGTCCGGCGGCGAGATACTCGGCCAGAATGTCCTTGACATTCTCGTGGAGCATCTTGGGGTCGGGATGCGTGGTCAGTGCGTGGAGGTCGGCCACGAAATAGCGGCAGTCATAATCGTCCTGCATCCTGACGAACTTGCTCAGGGCGCCGAAATAGTTGCCAAGGTGCAGGTTGCCTGTGGCGCGGATGCCGCTGAGCACGATCTTCTTGCCATCCTTGCCCTTGCCGGGCTTCTCAGTATTGTTTTCGCTCATAGTCTGTGATGTTGTGAGCAGTGAAAAATTAAATGATGAATGTAATTGATGAATGAAATGTGGAGTCTTAATTTTTCACAGCTACATATTAAATTACAAAAATAGTAAAAAAAACTCACCCAGCCTCGACTTTTGCCCGAAATACACCGAAACATCCCTTATGTCTGTATGTGGTCTGCTTTTTGTTGTCATCAAGAAAGGCTGCGAATAGTCCGGATTTGCTGCTAAATTTTATGTCACTGAAATAATGGCTTGTGGTGTACCTGTGCGGAGGGAGTTCTGCAACACCCTCTGCACAGGTACCATAGACTGCACTTCATTCTGTCTCAACGCACTTTTCATAAGCACTGGAATCTCTCTTATTTTAGTGACATTATACTTAGATTTTGATGACAATGAAGTTGGAGGCGTAGGGGAGCGAGGTGGAGTGGAGATACTTGGCCGACTTGTCTGATTGATTGACGCGGTAAAAACAGTAGTTCCAGCCTTGTCCCATGTCGGTATATAGAGCCTCCTTGACGCCTTGCGACAGGAGTGCATCGATGAAGTTCCCAAATGAAACGGTTCCCTGGCTTTCGTAGAGAGCCAGCCGGTTGTCGGAATCGAGGCATAGAGCGCGAAATACATTCCTGTTTCCTAATGGGCGGGTGGTGGGAACCTTGGCACCGTCATGTATCATCATCTCCTGTGTGAAGCCCATGCCCTCTTCTTTTGCGGCCCTGTCTAATGCCGAGGAATAATCCTTGTAGAAGAACCTTGGCCCGGACTTGGCAGACCATGTAAAGGCCCCCGTGTTGCGGTTACAGTGGTAGCCCTTGAACCGGACACCGCCCGCAACGTGGTCTCCGGCCACATTGGCGTGTCCCTTGTCAAACTCAGTCCCTGTGAATGCCCCGGCAAATGCCAAGACAATGGAATCATTCGCAGGTGATGGTATTTCTCCACATACCATATCCATTCTCAGCCCATTCATATCCGGCTTGAGGCAAACCAAGTCACCATATTTCGTCTTGATATGAGACACCGCAAGAACCTTGGTATCCACTTTGGTAAAATCACGTATGATTGACTCCTTTATGTCGGGCTGAACGCCACGAGCAATGTCAATGAAGAGTTTTACGCGGGCCAGCACCTCGCGGCCTCGGTTGCGCCACCACGAGGTGTGCCGACCAGGAGTCACCGCGTTGAAGCCGATGGCATCAATTCCGAAATGTCTTGCCTGATACAATGCCCTCTCGTTATGGTATTCCTGAGAGATGATGATGATTGAATCCTGACAATACACATCGCGCATCTTGGCGATGGAATTGAGCGTGCGTGTACCGTCATAGTCAAGAATAATGTGTAAGGAGTCAACGCCCAGTTTCATCAGTGAATCACGCATCGCCACCGGCTCGTCATAGCCATTCTCGGTATTGCGGTAATCTCCGCCACTGACCACGAGCCAATCTACCTTGCCGGCTTTATAGAGTTCCGCGCCCGATTTAATCCGATGGTCAAAATAATAGTTCCGGCGCCCGTTAAAAGTAGAGATGGGAGAGGTACCCAGAATCAGCCCGACCTTGCGGTGAGGAATACTGTCCGCATTATCATAGAGGCGCCCTTTGGAATAATGTGCCACAGATTGGTCGCAAATTATAACAACAATGATACACGCGAGACATATAATGCCCATTATTGTCAGCCACTTGGTCGTTGCTTTTTTCATCTCAATTCATCTTTAAATGTTCGTCGCTATCCGCTGCAGTAGATGCTGATTACAACTCGAAAGATTGCTTGTTTTTTTCATGTTGTCTGTCCTTTGGTAACAGTTGTTGTGCCTGATTTAGTATGAATGCACGAGATAAAATCTTTCACCCCAAAGAATACCGCCAGTGAGGTATATGAGTATAGGCACATATCCTGTGAATCGCAAAAGCTAAAATGTCGCATTACAAAAAGAGGGACGTATTTTGGCGGATGGCCTTTCGTAAAATCATGAACTTAGATTTAGATTGTGTTATATTTGACGCTCATATCCAGTCTTATTGCTGCCATTGCGCTCGATCAAGTCTGCCTTTTTCAGGCTGGAGATAATCTTCTTTACGCCATTTTCTCTTTTACGCCATTTTCACTCAATCCGACTTGGGCGGTGAGTTCACGGCGTGTCAGGCGTGGATTATCACTGAGCAACTTTAATATGGCCAACTCTGATTTATTGGGTACTTTATCGGGCAGTTTATCGGGTACCTTACTGGGTACTTTATTGGGTATTTATTGGGTACTTTATTTGGCGCTTTATTGTTTATCCGAATCTGATCGAGGTTCATTTCCGTTTTACCTTTACATATTTCTGATTCGGTGCATTAAGCGATTCCGGATATAAAGGTTCCAGATATCCCATATCTATCAATGCCTGGATATATCGCTTACGATTGTTGGTTTGATTATCAATCCCAATTCGATTCATTATTTCTTGCGCAGTGCGAGGTACGGAGCAAAAATTCAAAATGTCTTTCTGCTTATTCGTCACCTTCGCTCTTCGGGTTACTTGGTTACTTTTCTTGTCTACTTGGTTACTTTTCTTGTCTACTTGGTTACTTTTCT
>WGUO01000006.1 GCA_014867205.1 Muribaculaceae bacterium
CCCCGGGGACAGACCCCGTTGATTAGCGGCACGATGGCGTGCGAGGCCGTCGGCCCCGGCGTCACCCATGCGTTGCCGTGAATGCCGAGGCTCCCGGCTACGCGGAACCACTCGCCCCACTGGTAGTCGATGGGGAATGAGGGGTTGTATGCCACAATTCTCTTGGTGTCATAGTCCGCCACATAGGGCTTGATCCAGGGGGCCGGCGTCTCAATCCAACGGCTCTTGTCTGGACTGGCGTAGTAGGACTTCCCGGTCTGTCGGTCATAGACCGAGGTTGTGTTGTTGCTTCGCAGTCCGGCGTAGGTTGACTCCGCGAGAATACGGTCGGCGAGTCCGCTGTCGAGACTGTCCACGCACCAGCTGTTTGTCTGGTACCTTGCCGTCATCGAGTGTGACTGGATCTCATATCCTTTCTCGTCCTGAAGACGCCTGGCGATGAGTCCGTTCTCGTTGAGCGCCGGAGGGTTGTCGATGAACCCGGCCCGCCAACCCTCCATCGAGAGGCATCCCCTCAGCCCGAGGCTCTCGAGGAGCGGATATAGGGTGCTGTAATAGCCCCCTTTCATCCAGGCAGAGGGGTTTGATGACGGGATTTTGCCGTCGAGGGTGTCGTCGTCGTGGATTGAGAACATCGGCTGCCCGGTCCATTCGGAGCCCGCTTTATGCCATGCGCCATAGACAGGGAGGCCGAGCAGTTCCTCAGGGTCAATGTCGGGTCGTCCCTCCTCGACAGTGACCGGGTCGATGCGGAAATAACCCTCGGGAATGTCAACGGTCCAGTTGCTTGTAGGCATAGGCCGCTCCGGAACAAGATAATACTCAGACTGTCTTAAGGAGGGGAGAGGAGTAAGAGGGAAGGCAATTGAATCGCAAACGACCGTTGGAATCAGACAGCGGCTCCAGACCGTTTCCTCATTTATTGACAGTTTCCCCTCGTAAGCCGGATTGACAGAGACGATAAATCTGTCAAACGGAAAATGTCCGCTATGGCAGCCGCCGCATGGAGTTACATATATGATATCCTCGCTGTCAGAATCTGCCGGCGTGGAGGCACCTGACAGGATAGCGCACCCTATCACAAAGCAAGAGAGGCAAAACCGCCGGAGAGATTTCATGGTGTATTAAAACTGATTATGGGCTATATAGATGCAAATTTAGTGAAAAGATTCACATAAGACAATTTTATAAGACTGTTTTTACGTCTTTTTAATATGTCCGCTGTACCACGAGCGGGATACGGCTGTCTCGGGACTGCTGTCTGTAGTCTCCTGATATGAAATATCAGCGGGGCGGGGGCGGATGATTGCAATAACGGGGGGTGTGATACCGTTATGGATTAGATGAATAATGTCAAGAAACTTGTTTTTGCAACCAACAACGCCCATAAACTCGAGGAGGCCCGCCAGATAATCGGCGACGGCTTTGAGATCGTGTCGCTCGCCGAGGTCGGATGTCACGACGAGATACCCGAGACGGCTGACACTCTCGAGGGAAACGCGCTTATCAAGGCACGCTGGGTCAAAGAGAAATATGGTTATGACTGCTTTGCCGACGACACCGGCCTGATGGTCGACGCGCTCGGCGGCGCACCCGGGGTGTACAGCGCCCGCTATGCCGGCGAGCATTGCTCGCCTGCCGACAATGTGGCCAAGTTGCTTGGCGAGATGCAGGGCCTCGAGGACCGCAAGGCACATTTCGCCACCGTGATCGCCCTGCTGGTCAACGGCGAGCAGCACACCTTCGAGGGCCGGGTGGAAGGCTCGATAGCCACCGCTCGCCACGGCGACGGCGGCTTCGGCTATGACCCGATATTTGTGGCCGAGGAGACCGGCCGCTGTTTCGCCGAGATGACCCCCGACGAGAAGAACGCCATCTCGCACCGAGGCCGCGCCATGCGCAAGCTCCGCGACTTTCTCGGCGTTATCACCGCGATAATGATTTGCGCCCTATTCGGGGCTGACGCACTTGCCTCGCAGTGGCGCCTACACCCCTCTTACGACGGCCAGATGGTCGACATGGTCGAGACTCCGGACGCCGTCTACTTCCTCGGCACAAAGCAGGACTACAGGCCCGAGACACCGGCCATATCAACGCTCCACGGCGTGCTTTACCGCTACTCCAAGGAAAACGAGAGCATCGAGCCGGTGAGCGGCACGACTGCAGTGCCCGGCAACACGGTGCGCGCAATTGCCTATAATTACGACAAGAAATACCTGATGGCAGCCTTCGACGACGGCGAGATAGACATGATCTTCGACAACGGCGAGGTGGCACGCATATTCGGGTTCAAGGTGGCTGACTCGAGTCTTGACAAGACCGTCAATGACATAACATTCGACACTCAGAACGGTCGCGCCTATCTTGCCTCGAATTTCGGCTACATCGTGATAGACGATTCACGGCGTGAGGTAGAGACATCAAGGGTATTCAACGAGCCGATCAACAGTGTGGCTGTGTACAAAGACAAACTCTGGCTCGGCAAGACCGACGGCCTTTTCGTAGGCGACAAGATGGAGTTCGTGCTCAGCAACTTCAAACTGGTGTCGGCACGCAACAAGGTGAAGCGCCTGACTCCCGCCGGCTCTGAGCTCTACCTGCAGTTCGGCACCGCGCCGCGTCTGTTCTTCTCCCGAATCCGCAACTATGACGGGAGTCCAACAAGAGATGGTGTCGTGATCGAGAACGGAGTCTTTATGGGGCGCTCGCGCGACAAGACATACTTCGTGTCGACCAACTCTATGCGTATCTTAGGGCTTGACGGCAGCGACACGCAGCTGAGCCTGCCGGCTGATTACGCCGGTTCGTCGGCCACCAGCCTCGACGGCAGGACATTCTGGCTCTCGAGCGGACGCAAGGGCATCTCTTCGATGCGTGCCCCATCCGACGGCTCAGACAAGTGGACGCTGCTTGTAGACCGTTTCTTGCCCAACGCCTCCAGTGCCTTCATGTGCACCTCGATGGCTGTGCATCCTGAATTCGGCATGCTGGTCCGCAACCACGGATATGAATATAACTTCAACAGTGCCATATCGGTGGTAGACGACCTCATCTCGGCCTACAAGGACATGACCTGGACCCCCATGTCGGCCACCTACCGGACATCGATGCCCGGGCTCGTGTTCGACAACCCCTGGGGCATAGCGATCGACCCTCAGAACACTGACCATGTATATTGCGGCTCGGTGCGCAGCGGACTGCTGCGCCTTGACCTGCGCAATCCCGAGAAATCCCTGCACATATCGATGCCTACCGACATGAACGGCGGTTATGGACACCCCGGTTTCGTGGCTGCCGCCCCCGACGTGCCCGAAGGGTGTAACTGGAAGATCCCATGCGTTTTCGCACCTCCGGCCTTTGACTCGCAGGGGAATCTGTGGACCTCGTTCGTAAATCAGGAGCCGAACACCAAGGTCGGTACGGGGTCATACAACGAGCTCTGGGTATGGACTCCCGAGGACCGCGCCGCGTCGACCTCGGCCTCCAACTTCCGGCCCATGAAGAAACTGAAATTCGAGGATATGCCTGTGAGCAACACTCCTGTCGTGCTGCCGCTCAAGGGCTCCTCGCGACGCAACATAGTGCTCTTCCACGGCAATACGGCCCAGTCACCGCTGGCCGTGCTCGATCATAACGGCACTCTCGACAACCGCGCCGACGACCGGCTGCTGCGTCTGACAGATTTAACAGATCAGGATGGCCAGGAAATCTCGCTTGTCAACGTGCATGCCTGGTATGAGGACCAGAGTACCGGGCTCGTATGGGTCAGCACCGGAGTAAGCCTGTTTACGTTTGACCCGCTCGCCTCGTTTGATAATCCCGGGGCTGTCCGCCGCATCAAGGTGCCGCGTAATGACGGCACCAACCTGGCCGACTATCTGCTCGAGGGCGTCCGCGTGAACTGCATAACATCCGATGCATCAGGCAGGAAATGGTTCGGCACCAACGGTACCGGACTCGTCTGCACATCGGCCGAGGGCCGCGAGATCATCGCCACCTACACCCCCGACAACTCCGAAATGCCCGGAAGCTCGGTCTATGCCGCCTGCTACAACCCTCAGACAGGCTCGATGATGGTGTCTACAGACAAGGGCCTCTGCGAGCTCTTCCTGAGTTCGGCCGGAGGCTCCGGCAGCGACAGCGGCGTGAAGGCATATCCCAATCCGGTGCGTCCTGACTATTACGGCTATGTCACCATTGAGGGGCTGCCCTCTGACGCAATGGTAAAGATAGTCGACACCGCCGGCAACCTCATCAAGGAGTGCGGGCAGGCCGACAACGGCACCCTGCAGTGGGATGTCACCAACCGCATGATGAAGCGCGTGCCCGGCGGCGTTTACTATGTGATTGCCTCCAACGGTCCCGCATCCGACAGTTATTCGCGCATGACGAAGATTCTTGTAGTCGAGTAACGTATCTGTGGGGATTTTTTATTAATTTTGACCCGAATTTGAGTAAAATATCATTATGAGACGACTTCTATATATCACCGGGAGCCTTTTGATGCTTAGTGCTCCCGTCACTGCAATGGACCTGACCGTCGCGCCGGGTGAGCTGTCCAGGAATCTGGTGGCCATGCAGAACACCAAGGACACGCGGCTTGTCCTGACAGGCAATGCAGATGTACGCGACCTCGCGTTGCTGCGCCAGATTTCCCGTACCGTCACCGATATAGACATGTCCGGCCTTGAGATCGACGCATACACATATACCGATGGCGACTATATGGGGCGCACGTCATTTGCCGCGGGGGAGATTCCCCCCTATATGCTTATGGGGTGCGGAATAAAATCGTTCACGTTTCCGAGGAATGTCATGTCAATCGGAGAGTCGGCATTCGCCGCCACCGGTCTTGTGACTGTCAATATACCCGTCAGCGTGAGGTCGGTAGGCAGTTATGCGTTCGCCAACTGCGCGTCGCTTACAGGTTTCAGCATCACGGAGCCGGTGACTCTCGGTACCGGAGTGCTCAAGGACTGCGCGAGCCTGAGCAATGCCACATTCGAATATGATATATTGAATATTCCCGAGTCCATGTTCGACGGATGCTCGGCCTATTCACAGGGCGTTCCCGACTCGGTGACAAGTATCGGCGCCTATGCTTTCCGTGGAACAGCCATCAAGGAGGTCCGCATTGAAAAAGTCACGAGTATCGGCGACTACGCCTTTGCCAACATCCCGGCGCTAAAGTCTGTCTCGCTGAGTGCCACCGAGGACATCAAGATTGGCCGGGGAGTATTCCTGAACGACCACGGAATAGAGACGCTGCCTGTATGGGCCGGAAATGTCGGTGACGCAGCGATGGCTCATACGGCGGGTATCTCCAAGAGTGTCATCAATTCCGAGAAAATCGGAGTGGGGGCATATGCCAACAACACAAAACTTGACACTGTGATACTGGGATCAGATGTGAAGAGCATCGACTCTCATGCATTCCGTCATGACAAGTCGCTGAAGGTGGTCGATGTGAACCGTCGCGGCAAGAATGTGATTGACGTCAAGGAGGACTCTTTCTCCGGGCTGCTCAATGATGAGGGCAAGTATGACATATCGCTTTATGTTGCGAAGGATGATCAGGCTCCCTGGAAAGCGCATCCTGTCTGGAGTCTCTTTAACATAGTCAATGGCCAGAGTGGCATTACCGACAATATCGCGGACTCTGCCACGGAACTTACAGTGGTGAAGCGTGGCGATGTGCTCGCAGTTAATGCGAGCGAGCCGATAGATTATATTGGTGTGTTTGACCTCTCGGGCATGAAGGTCTATGAGGCGACACCCGGAGCCACAGAAATCGAGATCTCGGGACTTCCGGCCGGCGAGGTGCTTGTGGTCAAGGCCATCAGCGCCGGCATCATCAAGGTAGTTAAAGTGATGTGAGAAGGGCGTCGACGGTGTCGCGCGTATTGCTGAGGCGGGGAATCTTGCGTTGCCCGCCCAGTTTGCCTGTGCCGACAGAGCGCAGCCAGCGGTCGAAGGTGCCGTCGGGCAGCGTTATGACCTCGGGCGGGTCAAGGAATATGGTGTGCGAGCGCTTGGCGTCGTAGTCGGAATTGACCTTGCGGAGTTCCTCGTCGAGGGCGGTTGCGAACGCCTTGAGGTCAGCGGGGGCCTTGATCCACTCGACGAGCCACTGGTGACGTCCGCGCGAGCGGTCTGTGGCGAACACCGGCGCCGCCGTGTAGTTGCGTATGGTACACCCGCAGCGGCGGCATGCGGCGGCGATGGCCCGCTCGGCGTTCTCCTCCATCAGTTCCTCACCGAAGGCATTGATGAATGTCTTGGTTCGCCCGGCGACCCTTATCTTGACCGGATTAAGAGAATCGACACGCACAGTGTCGCCCAGATGATATCGCCACAGGCCATTGCTTGATGTGATGACCATCTCGTAAACATGCCCCTCCTGCAGTTCCGACATTGGAATCAGGCGCCTGTCTGGGTCATTGATATCAATGAACTCATAGAAAATGTCATTGTCGATTATAAGCAGCATGGCGGGGTCCGCCGGCTCATTCTGGACGGCGAAGAATCCCTCGGACGCGTTATAAGTCTCGACGAAATGCATCTTGGCCGGGTCGGTGAGCGCGGTGTAGATGTCGCGGTAAGGCTCGAACGATATGCCTCCATGGAAGAACACCTCGAGATTAGGCCATACATCACTTATTTTCTCCACGCCACGGACCCGTATCACCTCCTTGATGACCGTCAGGAACCATGAGGGTACGCCTGACATGTTGGTGATGTCGGCATGCATCGACGCCCGTACAAGCGCGGGGAGCTTCTGCTGCCAGTCAGGGAGCAGGGCCGTCTTCATGTCGGGCACGCGGAAATGGTTGGCCACAGGATTGATGCGCCTGATGAGAGTGGCGCTGAGGTCGCCGATGCGCACCCTCGGGTCCTCGACCCGGAGCTGGGTCGCGAACGAGCCTCCCAGCACGAATCCCTTGCCGGCGAATATGCGCGACGCAGGGTTTGAGCGCAGGTAATGGGCCACACAGTCAGAGGCTCCCCGATAGTGGCAGCGTCTGAGATTGTCGGGGGTAATCGGTATATATTTTGATCGGCCACCCGAAGTGCCCGACGACTGGGCGTAATTTCGGCAGGCACCGGGCCATAGCACATCACGCTCGCCCCGGATCATCCGCATCACGTCTGCCCGGATATCCTCATAGGCAACAGGCTCGAGGCGCCGGGCGAACTCAGGGTATGGGTCATTAAGGCGGCAAAGATCCGCGAAACCATGGCGTCGCCCTGTCTCGGTGTCGGCCGCGCGGTCAAGAAGTCTCCTCAACTGCGCGGTCTGTATGTCTGCGCCCTCACGCTCCCATCGGTCAGTACGGCGGGCGTGCCTAAGCAGCAGCGGGCGAGCAAATGGTGTGAAATTCATATGCAACTGGATAGGATAGGGCGGGAGTCCTCGGCCTGTAAGTCGGACTGAACCCGCGGTTCGTTTATCATGACGCCTCGCGTCTGTATCTAAGATAACGCCTCCTGTCTGCAAAAGTTGTGGTGATATGGCAAAAGAACCCGGCAGACGGCTCCGGCAAGCCGCGGCATGTGGGTTGCCGCTCAACGCGGACTTGAATATGTCGGCGAAATGTTGTAACTTTGCCTAACAAATCGAGTGCCGTCCGGGGCAGTGACATGCATACCCGCCACGCGTGTGGGCCGATAGCCGGAAGGGACAAAACAGAATCAGGATGTTTACGACAGCAATACCTTTGGTATCAATAATATTGGTGGCAGTCGCGGCAGTCGCGGCGCTTGCGGCATATTTCTACGGGATGCGCGCATATTCGCGTGCGGCGTCGTTTGAGAATCCGCCGTTGCCTGGCAAGGACGACAGGATGCCACGCGCCACGGTGATAGTCTTCAACCAGAGCAATGACGAGATGCTTCTCGATACGCTGGCTGACATCAAGGCGCAGGATTACCCGGACTTCAATATCGTGGTGGTATGCGACGGCACGGCCGAGCATGCCGAGATGATCTCCGAGATGATATCGGACAGGTTCGAGGGCGTATATGTGACGTTCGTGCAGCCCGGATCGCATAATCTGAGCCGCCGCAAGCTTGCCACGACAATCGGAGTCAAGGCGGCCGACGGCGAGATCGTGGTGACTACGGTCGCGAATGTGTCGATACCCTCCACGGAGTGGCTGCGGTCGCTTATGGCGCCGTTCTGCGGAGAGCAGGGTCGCCGTATCGACGTGTCGCTCGGCCTGTCGCGCATGAGGTTCCGGGAGATGCGCGGGCCATTGAAGTGGTACCGGCAGTTTGACGCGATACTGACCGACGCGCTCTGGATAGGATATGCGGCTGCAGGAAAGCCGTACCGGGGTGATGGCTATAACCTCGCGTTCAGGCGTCAGGTCTTTTTCGATCACAAGGGTTACTCCAAGACCATAAACCTGCACAATGGCGACGACGACCTGTTCATCCATGAGATATCCAATGGCGCCAACACCCGGGTAGTTGTGAGTGATGACTCGGTGCTGGAGACATGCTGGAACGAGTCAGCCAACCGAGTGTGGAGCATGCGCAAGGAGAGATACAGTTTCACGTCGCGATGGCTTCCACACGCGCCGTTTGTGCGCTCGCACGTGATGATGGCGCTTCAGTGGATTGTGCCGGCATGCGCCGTTTGCGGTGCTCTTGCGGGTCTGCCGGGAATATATCCGGCCTGTGCGGCCGCAGTGGTGCTCCTTGTGTTCTGGGGGATGGAGATATTTCACTACCGGCGTCTGGCGGCCCGTCTGGGTGCCGTGAGGCTCTGGTGGGGTGTCGTGCCCTTCTGGCTATGGCGACCCTTTGGCGACATGCTGTTCCGCTACGACCACCGCAACAGCCGTAAGAAGAATTATACCTGGCAACGATGATGAGCCGGGTGGACTTATAAAACAATATCAATACCTCAACAGGGTGGGAAAGAATAAACTGAAGAAATTTGCGGATATGGAGGAGTTCAGGTGCGTGCTACAGTATCCGCGCGAGGAACTGCTGCGCACCGGTTTTCCGCATGCCGGGAAATGGAACGGGGATGTGTTCACGCGGACAGCGCCCATAGTGCTTGAACTCGGGTGCGGCCGGGGAGAATATACCGTCGGCCTGGCCAAGAGCGATCCGGCCCGGAACTTTGTCGGCATCGACATCAAGGGGGCGCGCATGTGGACAGGGGCGCGTCAGGTCGAGCAGGAGGAAATGACCAATGCCGCTTTCCTGAGATGCGAGATTGAGAACATCGAGCATTTCTTTGCTCCCGGCGAGGTCGACGAGATATGGATAACGTTTCCCGACCCGCAGATGAAGAAGTCCCGCAAGCGCCTCACCTCGACAAGGTTCCTGAACCTCTACCGCTCCATACTCCGGTCGGGAGGAGTCGTAAACCTCAAGACGGACTCGCCGTTCCTGTATGAATACACTCGCCGACTGGTGGAACTCAACGGACTCGAGAAACTTGCCTGCACCGACGACCTGTATGGCTCCGCACTCGCAGACCCGGTGACGTCAATCAAGACCTATTACGAGCATCAGTGGCTCTCGCGAGGCAAGAAGATAAAACTCATATCGTTCAGACTGCCTGCTGAAGGAGAACTCCTTGAGCCCCCCGAAGACGATATCGAGCGCGATGACTACCGAGCCATCCCGCGTCCGAACATTCCGAATAATCTAAATGTTTAGAGTTTAAAGTTTAAGGATTAAGGGGATGGGGCTTAGTGGCTTTTACTGTCACATGGCCCGTTTTGCGACCAAGTGGAAGCGACATACCCGTAAACCTATCACCTAAAACCTATCACCTATCACCTATCGCCTATCACCTAAATATGCCTACACTATATCCTAATCTGATACTTGACGCCCTGCGCACCGTGCGCTATCCGGGCAATGGAAAGAACCTCGTGGAGAACGAGATGGTCGAGGATGACATACGCATCGACGGCAACAAGGTCTCGTTCTCGTTGATTTTCGATCGTCCGACCGACCCGTTCATCAAGAGTGTGGTTCGTGCGGCAGAGACGGCCATAAACACGTTCATATCGCCTGAAGTCGAGGTTAAAGGCAACATAGCCGTCAAATACCGCAAGGCACAGCCCGAGCCAAAGCCTCAGCTGCTGCCCGGAGTTAAGAACATCATCGGCATATCGAGCGGCAAGGGAGGTGTCGGCAAGTCAACGGTGGCTGCCAATCTGGCCGTGGCTCTCGCTGCCCGCGGCTACCGCGTAGGACTTCTTGACGCAGATATCTTCGGGCCGTCGATACCCAAGATGTTCGGTGTGGAGGATGAGACGCTCTACATGGTCAACAAGGAAGGCCGCGACTGGATCGAGCCTCTTGAGCGATACGGTGTGAAGATGCTGTCAATCGGCTTCCTTGTCGACAAGGAGAAGCCTGTTCTCTGGCGCGGCGGTATGGCAAGTAACGCCCTCAAGCAGCTTATCAGTGACGCCTGGTGGGGGGATCTGGACTATTTCCTGATAGATATGCCCCCCGGCACGAGCGACATACATCTGACGCTCGTGCAGACCCTCCCCATCACGGGCATTGTGGTGGTCAGCACACCGCAGGAGGTTGCCCTGGCCGATGCGCGCAAAGGTATCGCGATGTTTACCGATCCGAAGGTCAACGTGCCGATACTTGGACTTGTGGAGAATATGGCATGGTTTACGCCGGCGTCTCATCCCGACGAGAAATACTTCATATTCGGGAAGGGGGGAGCCGTGCGTCTTGCCGAGAAAGATGGCGTTCGCCTATTGGCGCGAATCCCGCTGGTCATGGACATACGGACGCATGCCGACGAGGGAGAGCCAGTGGCTGTCGAGCTCGAGAGAGACCCCGAGTCGGCCAATGCCGAGGCCAAGGCGTTCGGCGAACTGGCCCTGAATGTCGTGGCGGCAGTTGAGGAGCGCAACCGGATGCAGCCTCCGACCCATAAGGTTGAGGTCAATCAGTAATCATGCTCAATCCTGACTTCAGTCTCGGCGGGTTTCGCCGAGGCTTTCTTTTTTATATGCCTGATCTGCGACCAGAGCAGGATGCCGGTCACTATTGTTGAGACCAGGTCGCTGATGGGGAACGCGCTCCACACACCGTCGAGGCCCATGACAGGGGGCAGCACGAAGAGCAGAGGAATCATGAAGATAATCTGACGCGTGAGCGAAAGGAAGACGGCCTTGCCGGCCATGCCGAGGGCCTGGAAGAAGTTGGTGGTGACGATCTGGAATCCGACTATCCAGAATGTGAGTAAAGTGATGTGGAGACAGTTTATGGCGCACTGGATCTGGGTCTCGTCCTGCATGAACATTGCGGCGATGGGGCGCGGGTTGAAGATGCCTCCGAGCGAGCCGATGGTGGATACGCATACGGCGCCGGCCGCAGCCATCCAGAATGTCCGGAACAGCCTGTGGTAGCGGCCCGAGCCATAGTTGTAGCCGACGATCGGCTGCATGCCCTGGCATATGCCGATGATGATGAAAACGAACACCGTGACGTAGCGGTTGAAAACCACAACAGCGGCCACGGCGTTGTCACCGCCATAGTCGACCAGCGTGTTGTTGATGATTGCGTTAACACCCGAGCCGGCCACATTGATCAGGAAGGGCGCCATGCCTATATACAGCACCCCGCGTATCACGGGCCAGTTGAACTTGAATGTCCCACGGGCGAAGTGCAGGGTATTCTTCTTGTTGAAGAAGTGGCTCATCACCCAGATGGCGGTGACGAGCATCGAGATGTCTGTGGCGATCGCGGCTCCCCGGATACCCCAGTGGAATCCGAAAAGAAAGAGTGGAGCCAGGATGACGTTCAGCACGGCACCGATCATGTTGGTGTACATTGCCTTTGCCGGATACCCGGAGGCGCGCATCACGTTGTTGTAGGAGAATGTCAGGTTCATCAGCACCATTCCGGGGAGCACCCACAGCAGAAACTCGCGGGCGTAGGGGAGGGTGTTGGGGGAGGCGCCGAACGCCCTCAGAAGCGGGTCGATGAAGAACGCGAAGCCGAGCACGTACATTATGCCGAAAATAATGGTGAGCTGCACGCAGTTGCCGAGTATTATCTCTGCGACGCGCCTGTCGTTCTGTCCCATTACGATTGAGACGCGCGTGGCCGCGCCGGCACCCACGAGCATGCCGAGTGCGGTGACAAGGTTCATTACGGGAAATGTCACAGCCATGCCGGCCACGACGTTAGGGTCGTCAATCGCATGACCGATCACTATGGAGTCGACTATATTGTAGACTGCGCTCACTACCGTGCCGACCACAGCCGGGAGACTGTACTTGAACAGCAGTTTTCCGATTGGCGCGTGGCCAAGTTCCTTGAGCCTGTCTTGTGAATTCTGGGTTGATTTTTCCATAACTGTCATTATAACGCGTAAGGGGCATGTCGGGCCATACGGCACCTACAGCAGGGCCTCTGTCATATTGCAAAAACTGAGAATTCTCAGATCGAGAATCCTCAGTCATGTACCCTGAGCCGGGGTCGAACCGGCACGGATTGCTCCACTGGTGTTTGAGACCAGCGCGTCTACCGATTCCGCCATCAGGGCCTTTGCTGTGCAAAGTTAATAAGATTCACTCTATTTTGCAAATATTTTTTACAATGCCTCAGAACTGAGTGTGCTTAAGAGTGTGTGGGATATGCCCGTTCAGGGTTATCACTCATAGTGGACACGGGTCTTTCGGAGAACCTTCCAGTAGCCGTTCTCGAAGATGGCTGTGCCGGCGCTGTCGGTCACGATGCGTGTCACTCCCGCAGTGTCGCCGAAGTCCTCGCCTGTGCAGCCGTTGCCGAGATACTCGGTCGGGTCGGAGAGGGCGACATCGACAACCTCAGGCTCGTCGACCACATGGAACGTACCGACGAGGCCGTCGTTGGTGTCGAGTCGGAAGATGGTGTTGCCGACATTGATCCGGCGGTCAGCGCGTACGAAAATGCCGCGGTTGTTGGCGCGTCCGAGATAAATCACCCTGAGGACGGGAGCCTCCTCAGGCTCAGGCTTGCGTTCCGGCCGGGGCTTACGGGCTGGCTCGGGCTGACGTTCTTCGGCGCGTGGAGCAGCGGGCCTTGGCGCCTCTTCTTTTCGGCTGAGGCTCATATTCTCCTCGCGGAGGCGGGCTATTGTGTCCTCGGCGCGGGATAGGTCAACGCGGAGATGCTCGAGCTCCATGCCGAGGGCGGCAGACTTCCCCTCCTCTGCCTGAAGACGCTGGTGCAACTGGTCGATCTCCTCGTTCTTCCTGGTAATTGCCTCGCGGGCCTGCTTGCGGAGCTCGGCCGTGTCGGAGCCGTCAGCAGATTCCTCGCCTGTCGGCTGTCGCTTCATCAGGTTGGCGGCATATACCACCAGCCATATCACAACAGCCACCAGTATTGCAAGCACCAGCACATATACCCAGGTATGGCTCTGTTCCTGCGGAGTTGCTGGGATTGCCTCCTCGGCGTCCTTCTCTATTGCCTTCTGGTCGGAGAGAATGTCCTCCTGCTCCTGTGCGGCGGCATCGGCCGAGGGCATCGCGGAGTCAACAGCCGGCGAGGCTGCCGGGACCGGTTGGGGGGCAGCCGCATCGTTCTTCTGAGCGGCCTGGGGCGCAGCCGGAGCGCTTACGCTCATGGCCTGTATCTGCTTGCGGACTCTCGAGCGGGCCCCGAGGCCGTTCTTGTCGAGGCCTGGCGACGTGAAGAACGTCACGGCCCAGAACTCCACGAGTTTCTCCTTGTCCCAGGATGCGTAGTCAGAGGGAACCTTCACGGCATTGAAGGCCTTGATGTTCTCCTTCTCCTTGGCCTTCAGCTTGCCGTTGAGCTCGGACATGGACTTTACCGAGAACTCGTCGAGATAGCCGGAGCCATTGTTGACGTAACGCAGGTACATCTTCGCGGTTATGGCGCGAGCCTCGTCCATTTCCCTGTCGGTGACGGCTGCGGCCGGCAGACAGGTCAGGAGCGTGAGGACTGCGATGATGAGGTTTCTGATAGATTTCATATGCTGGATGAGATTATGTTTCATAAATTGCTGCTTATCGGTATTCTGAGGATGGTCACATCTCCTTGCGGAGACGGGCGACGGGGATTCCCTGCCGGTCGCGGTACTTGGCCACGGTGCGCCGCGAGATGTCGTAGCCGAGGGTCTGCATCTGCTCCATGATCTTCTGGTCGGAGAGCGGATGACGCTTGTCCTCTGCCTCGATCAATGTGGCGATGCGGGCCTCTATCTTGCGGTTGGTGGCAGCCTCGGAGCCCTCCTTCTCCTCGCCGATGGTGTCGCTGAAGAAGAAACGCAGGGGATATATGCCCCAGGGCAGCGCGACGAACTTGTTGGAGGTGACACGCGAGATGACCGAGAGGTCGAGTCCGGTCAGGTCCGCCACATTCTTGATCATCATAGGCTTCAGACGGTACACATCCTCGGTGCGCAGGTATTCCTCCTGTATCTTCACGATTGCCGACATTACGGCCATCATGGTCTGCTGGCGCTGGGTCAGTATCCGGATGAAGTCGCGTGCGTCGTTGTATCTGCTCACGATAAACTCCGAGCCTTTTCGTGGGCGTCCTCGCGAGGTGCGTTCGAGTTTCTGCATGGCCTGCTCGAAACTCTGCTCGATTCGCAGCTCGGGAATCCGGTTGTTGAGGGTGATGTTGAGGTTCCCGTCCTCGTTGGTGATGATGAAGTCCGGCACGATGACGTTGGCGGCTGCCAGCGGGTCGCTGCCGAGTGCGCTTCCAGGCTTTGGGTTGAGCGTGAGAATCAGGTCGAGTGCCTCGGAGGTCTGGATGTCGGTCAACTTCAGAAGCGACATGATGCGGTGCTTGTGCTTCATGGTAAAGGCCTCGTAGGCGTCGTTGATGATTCGCAGGGCGTTGTCACGGACTTCCGAGCGGGGCATGGCCTCAAGCTGCATGCGCAGGCAGTCCTGCAGGTTGTGCGCGCCGATGCCTGGAGGATCAAGGCTTCTGACTGCCGCGAGTGCCTCCTCCGCCTCTTCTGTCGTAATCTCGATTCCGGGGCCGAAGGCCATGTCGTCGATTATATCGCGTATCGAGCGGTTAAGGTAACCGTTGGAGTCGAGGCTTCCGATGATGAAGCGGGCCGCAGCCTCGACATGCGGACTCAGCCGGCGCTCGGAGAGCTGCACGAGCAATTGGTCATAGAGGTTCTCCGTGTCGTCGACGGGGCTGAACACATAGTCGTCGGGGCGGCGCTGCGGCAGGGTATAGACCGGGTAGCGGCGTGTGTCCTCCTCGGTGGTCTCCTCCTTGATGCCGAGCGCGGGATTATCCTCAAGCTCGCGCTCTACAGCGTCGTCGAGTTCGGGCGCGTTGAGCTCCAGCAATCTTACGAAACGTAACTGCTGCTGCGAGAGGCGTATCCCGATTTTCTGTGTCAGCTCAAGATTCTGCGACGGCATCTGATTATAAATTAGAGACTCGGGGACCGGCGGCAACTGTTGCCCCTGCCACGTGTGTCTTTTAATCTGCGAAGTTAAGACTTTTATTTCAATATCGCAATTGAAGTCAATTAAACTTTTATATTTTGTTCTTTCATTGCCTTAAATAAAAACGACCGTCGACATGAGTGGTCAGACGGTCGTGGCCTGTACAGAAAGTGGGACTCGAACCCACACGCCCTCATCGGGCAAGGGATTTTAAGTCCCTCGTGTCTACCATTCCACCATTTCTGCAGCCTCGCTCGGATTGCAACGCCATTCAGGTGTGCGGTCCGTGCTGTATTTCAACGCGCAAAATTACTTAATCTTGCGCGATAATTTTCTGTTTTAAATATATTTTTGCAAATGTTTGCTTTAATTTGCATATGACTGCAATATCTTGGCAGTCATGAAACTTAATTTTGTAAAAAACAAAGGAGGAAAGGATATGGATATGACTGCCATCACAAGAAATTCCATAAAAGGGGGGTATTACAAGGTATATGAGGCCCCCGAGGGAGTAAGACGCTCGTATGCGCCGACGACACGCAGATTCGTGACCCCGACCGGCACAGGCAGGCCGATGCGGTACGGAGACCGTGTGTTTGTCCGTCTGGAGAGCATGCAGGGGATGCGGCGCACGCTTGCTGAGTTCACACTGACCGAGGTCAACGACCTGACGGAGGTGATAGGGGAGTTACGGCATTATACGCGTGGCCTGCGTGGGCTGACGCGACTATATGTGCGCAATGTGACACGGGGCTGGAGTTTCGAGCAGCCCTTCATGCTGTATTCCGAGGCTCGGCGCGTGCCGGGTGTTTCTGTGACGCATCCGGCCGCACATCGGGGCGGCCGTCGCGATATTCCCGAAAGCATACGTCTGCTTTATGGCGAGCACTGACACGCCGGCACTTACAGGAGTCATCCCGACTCCTGATGCCCGTCAGGGGTTATAGAGGTCTTTGTTGCGGTAGTCCAGTATCTCGTTGGCGGCCTTAAGGGCCTCGCGGGCCGGGCTGTCGGGGTTGATTCGTATCGCGGCGAGATAGTCGTTGATGGCGAGTCCACGTTTGCCGGCTCCCCAGTATTTCATGCCGCGCAGTGTCAGGGCCTCCTCATCGTTGGGATTGGCCTCGATGCGGGATGTCAGGAGCGCTATGGCCTCGTCGCTGCCGAGGCCTGCGAGTTGTTGCCTGAGTTCT
Organism: Muribaculaceae bacterium; assembly: GCA_014867205.1. Classification (GTDB taxonomy): domain Bacteria; phylum Bacteroidota; class Bacteroidia; order Bacteroidales; family Muribaculaceae; genus Lepagella. Next base: position 16,628 of record WGUO01000006.1, read on the forward strand.
GATTCCATATCTTTCAAATGCTTAATGTGTGGTTGATAAATAATATGCCTGTTGCGCTTACAGGGCGATACGTCGCGACTCTACCGGAGTGTCCATGAACATTGATGCGAATCGGTTGAAGATATCGGCATTTTCTGTGGTCAGGAACTCGACGGTGCCTCCCTTCGAGCATTTCTCATCAATCTCCGGATGCCTGTTCAGATAATCTGCCAGACTGGGTCCGACAATCTCTCCCTGCGATACGATGCTGACATGAGCCGGAACATACCTGCGTATCTTAGGGAGCAGGATGGGATAATGCGTGCAGCCGAGCACGAGCGTGTCGATCTCCGGATCCTCGTTCATGATGGAGTCGACATATTTTCTGACGAAGTAATCGGCGCCGTCGCCGTCGGCCTCGCCGTTCTCGATGAGCGGCACCCACATCGGGCAGGCGGTCTCGGTGATCTTCATATCAGGGTATAGCTTGTCGATCTCCATGCGGTATGAATGGCTGCGCACCGTTCCGGGCGTCGCGAGAAGTCCGATATGGCGCGTGCGGCTGACGCGGCCCACATCCTCGACAGTCGGGCGAATGACCCCGAGCACACGCCGGTCGGGATATGACACGGGCAGCACGTGCTGCTGTATGGAGCGGAGCGCCTTGGCAGAGGCGGTGTTGCAGGCCAGGACCACGAGATGACAGCCGCGGCGGAAGAGTTCCTCGACTGCCTGTCGTGTGAAGTCGAAAACGATGTCGAAACTTCTCGAGCCATATGGTGCCCGCGCATTGTCGCCGAGATACAGGTAGTCATATGCGGGAAGAGTCCGTCTTATTTCCTTCAATATCGTCAGGCCTCCGTAACCTGAGTCAAAGACCCCGATACTGCCTGCTGTCTGTGTGTTGCTCGTCATCATATCCTTTTGAACACTCCATAAGGTCTGTTGTCATGACCCTGAGAGTGACTTATAATACAAAATTACAAAAAAAGCCTGAATCTCGTGGGATTCAGGCATCTTATTTTTAGGTGTCAGGCTTTAGGTGAGAGGTCTCAGGTTTCAGGTGTTAGAGGGCAAAGACTGAGGAATTGCTCCCTTCAGTCGCAACACTCAACATGGGACAATGAAACCCTAAACCCTAATTAAGCATTAAACAGGCTTACTTGAGGCCGAGCTTGGCCTTGACCTGCGGCGTCACGTCGACTACGGGAGCGCCGTAATAGAGTGTCTGCTGCGGGTTATAGTCCTGGATTAGGCCGAAACCTCCCTCCTTGCCGACAGACTCGACGGCATCCTTGATTTTCTGGAAAATGGGTGCGAGGAGTTCCTGCTGCATCCGCTGCAGGTCCTGGGCTGCGCTCTGCTCAAAGTTCTGGACCTTCATCTGATAGTCCTGGAACTCGCGTGTCTTGCGCTCCTTGATGGCGGGAAGCTCATCGGACTTCATGTTGTTGAGCTCGTCGTAGAGACGTTTCATCTCCTCGCCGAGCTTGGCATACTCATCTTCATATTTCTTGGAGGCGTCTGCCACCTTCTTCTGAGCCTCCTGAGTGTCGGGAAGGGCCTGAAGAACCGACTGAGTGTCGATAAGTCCGATTTTGACTGAGGTCTGCGCCTGGGCGCCGAGCATGGGGAGCATCAGGGCTACCGCCAAAAGAATTTTCTTGATCATTTTTTTGTTATGTGTTAGATTAAAATATTCGTCATATGGATGACCGACGGCCGAGGGCGCGTCGGCACTCGACAGGGACGGCCGAGGGCGCGTCGGCACTCAACACCCTGAGCGACAGCCAGGGGCGCGCCGGAATCCGACGGCCGAGAGCCTGGTGCGCTTACTTGGAATAGCCGAGCTTGGCGAGCACCTCGTTGCTGACATCGATACGCGGCGAGGCGAACACGATGCTCTGGCTGGAGGCACGGTCGAATACGGCCTGATATCCTTTCTCCTCAGCCACGGCCTTGACTGCGTTGTAGACATCCTCCTGGATAGGCTTCATCAGTGACTGGCGCTTCTTGTAAAGCTCACCCTCGGGACCGAAGTATTTGTATCGAAGGTCGGTGGCCTCTTTCTCCTTGGCCACGATCTCCTCCTCGTGTTTCTTCTTCTGCTCGTCGGTCAGGAACACCATGTCGGCCTGATAGTTCTTATACATTGTCTCGGCCTCCTTGGTAACCTCATTGACTTCCTTCTCCCAGCGCAGGCTGACCTGGTTGAGCTGCTCGTTGGCCATCTCGTATGCGGGCACGTTGCGGAGGATATACTCCATGTCAACGAGCGCGAACTTTTGGGCAGATGCCGGCAGGCATGCTGCGGCTGCCAATATCATGGCGACTAATATTTTCTTCATAGTCTTAAGTTTTTTCTTGATAAGACACGGCCGGATGTTAAAAGGTTTATGCCGGCAGTCTGAATAAACGTTAAAGCGTAGACTCAGGGAGTGTCAGAACTCCTGTCCGAGCACGAAGTGCACCTGGCTGCCGCCGCGCTGTCCCCATACCTTGTCGAAACCGTAAGCCCAGTCGATGCCGAGGAATCCGAGAATCGAGAGATATACACGGGCACCGACGCCGGCGCTGCGCTTCAGATTGAATGGCGAGAAGTCCTTGACGCTGGTCCAGCAGTTACCGGCCTCGGCGAATGCAATAGCGTAGATTGTGGTCGAGGGCTGGAGCAGGAACGGGAAATGCAGCTCGAAGGTGAACTTGCCGTAGGCGTAGCCTTCGTAACCGTTAGGCGTGAACTGGCCGTTCTCGTATCCTCGCATCGCGATTGTCTCGGTGGCGTAAGTGTAGCTTCCCGTCATGCCGTCACCTCCGAAATAGAAAGTCTCGAATGGCGATTTCAGATACTTGTTCCATGAGCCGAGCAGACCGAAGTCAGCGCGGGTCATGAGCACAAGTGTCCACTTGCCGTCAGGGTCGGTGAGCGGGGTGAAGGTCTTGCTCTTCCAGCGGAGTTTCCAGTATTCGATCCACTTGTAGAGCGATGAGCGGGCAGACTCGCGCGACTCGGAGTCTGTGTTGAAGTAACTTGACTTTTCCGACAGGGTCTTCCAGTCCTTCTTTCCGAAGAGGCTGGCCGGAGGCGTCATGGTCAGGTCGATGGAGAACTGCGAGCCGCGGCGCGTGTATATCGGGTTGTCGATGCTCGAGCGCGACAGCGTGAGTCCGAGCGTAAGCGAGTTGGATGTGCCGTTGCGCATGTTGAAGAGGTAGTCCCAGTTCTTGAGGTAGTACCAGCGGTAGCCGAGCGAGGCCTGGAACTGGAAATAGTCGTCAGGCCAGCTCAGGCGCGTGCCGAAGCCGACACTCGCGCCGAACATCTGGAGCACCTTATTCGGGTCGTAGGCGTTCTGGATGGCGTACGACGAATAGTTGGTGTTGTATGAGTATGAGTTGTAGATGGCCGACTGGTAGGCGTTCTGCCAGATGCTGTTGTAGAACTGCGAGTTGATGCCTGTCGAGCGGCTGAAGTCGAGCGACACGGCGAGAGAGTTGGGTCGGCTGCCGCCGATCCAGGGGTCGAAGAACGATATGGAGTAACTCTGGTAATACTGCGCGTTGGTCTGGGCCGAGAGAGAGAATGTCTGTCCGTCGCCGCGCGGTATTATGCCCTTGTAGCTCTTGGGATTGAAGAGGTTCTTCATCGAGAAGTTGGAGAACGACAGGGCGACCTGACCGGTCAGACCGGTCTGTCCCCATCCGAATGAGAGCTGGATCTTGTCGTTGGCCTTCGACTCGAGGTTGAACACGATGTCGACCGTTCCGTCATTCTCGTTGGGCTCGGGCCGGATATCGAGGTTCTCGGGGTTGAAGTGGCCGGTGGCGGCGATCTCGCGGGCGGAGCGCATCAGGTCGCTCTTCGAGAAGAGCTCACCGGGACGCACGCGGAGCTCGCGGCGGATCACTTTCTCGTAGAGCTGGTCGTTACCGTTGATCACGACGCGGTTGATGCGGGCCTGCGGGCCCTCTATGACGCGCATCTGCAGTGCTATGCTGTCGCCCTCGATGCGCTCCTCTATCGGCACAAGCTGGAAGAACAGGTAGCCGTTGTCGAGATAGAGGTTTGCCACGGCGTCGTCATCCTCCTGCGTGCGCTTGTTCAGGTATTTCTGGTTGTAGACGTCGCCCGGATAGATGCCGAGCAGCGAGTTGAGGCTCTCGGTGGGATAGATGGTGTTTCCGACCCATGATATGTCGGAGATATAGTATTTCTTTCCCTCGTCGATGGTCAGGAACACGTCGACCTGCTTGTCGTTGTAGCGGGCCACAGAGTCATGTGTGATCTTGGCGTCACGGTAGCCGAGCTCGTTGTACTTCTCGATGATGCGGTTGCGGTCATCGGCGAAATCGCGCTCCACAAACTTCTTCTGGCTGAAAATCTTGAGCAGGTCGCCGTTCTCGTTGGTCTTCTTCATGGTGCGCTTGATCTTGCGGTCGGAGAGCACCTGGTTGCCATCGATGTATATCTTATGCACCTTGACCTTGTTGTTCCGGTTGACCTTTACGTTGAGTATCACCTGGTTCTCCTTGGAGATGTCAGGCTGTTCCACGATCTTGACCTCGGCGTTCTTGAAGCCCTTTTTCGAGTAGTAGTCCTCGATGATGTGCTTGGCCTGGGCAATGATGTTGGGTGTAAGCTGCTGTCCGGAGACCATGCCGAGACGCTCGACGAGGTCTTTTTTCTCGCCACCCTTGACGCCCTCGAAAGTCATCTCGGACATGCGGGGCTGTCGCTGCAGCTCGATGACGAGCCATGCCTTGTCGCCGGCTGTCTTCTCCACATTGATCTCCACTTTGGAGTAAAGGCCCTGACGCCAGAAGCGCTTGACTGCGTCGGTGATGGTCTGGCCCGGGATGTCGATACGGTCGCCGATCGAGAGACCCGAGTATCCGATCACGAGATAGTCGTCGGAATCAGGGATTCCGTTGACCTTGATGTCTGCTATCTCGAAAGACTTCGGTATAGGCGAGTATATGACATCCGGATTGAATACGGTGTCGGACGGCGCCACGGGTGTATCGAACTTGATGTCGAGTGCCGATGCATGGACAGCGGGCAGGATAGCCAGGGTAAGAAACAGATTACGTATAGATTTCATAGATATGTCGTGGAACGTATTCATTGGGCGGATTCCTCGCGGACCTGGTCGGAGGTCTTGCCGAATCTACGCTCGCGGCCCTGAAAATCGGCGATAGCCTCAATGAGGGCTGTCTCGTCGAAGTCGGGCCACAATATGGGTGTGAAATATAGTTCGCTATAGGCGATCTGCCAGAGCAGGAAATTGCTGACGCGCCGCTCGCCGCCGGTGCGGATGAGCAGGTCGGGGTCGGGCATTCCGGCAGTCGAGAGATGAGTCTCAATGGCCGACTCGTCGATATCCTCCGGCTTGAGGCGTCCCTCGCGGACATCGTCTGCGATAAGGCGCATGGCGCGGGTGAGTTCCCAACGCGACGAGTAGCTGAGGCAGAGGTTCAGGTTCAGGCCTGTGCAGTTGGCGGTGGCGTCGCGGCCGGCCTCGAGGTCCGCGCGGACCTCGGCGGGGAGTCGCCCGATATCGCCGATCAGGTTGATATGGACATTGTTGGCGAGCAGTTCGGGGGTCTCCTTGCGAATAGCCCAGCCTATCAGGTACATGAGCGTATCCACCTCGCTGGCCGGACGGTTCCAGTTCTCGGTCGAGAATGCATAGAGCGTCAGATAGCGGACACCGAGGTCAGAGGCGGCCTTGGTGATACGGTGAACGCTGTTGACTCCCTCGGCATGGCCGTCGCTGCGTCCGCGCATGCGTCCGCGGGCCCAGCGGCCGTTTCCGTCCATGATTATGGCCACATGGCGCGGTATTCGCGTCATGTCGAGGCTCCCGGTTAGTTCTTCTGTCTTGTCCATAACGGTCGGTTAGTCTTTATAGTGGCATACGGCGCAGCGCTTGCTGAACTCGTAGCTTATGGTGAGAGTCAGGGTCGAATACCAGTCGGTGTTCTTCATGAACTCACTCTTGATGCCGAGCGGGTCGGAGAGCCGGTCTCCGTCAATCCTGTCGGTAAATGTCTTTTTCATCAGGAACTCGAGGCCGAGGTTCCAGCGCAGTGCCGGCTTGTACTTGAAGCCGAATCCGAGCGGTATCGTGAACGCGGCGCCACCCTTTCCGTCGACGCTCCATGCCGTCAGGCTGAGTCCCGCCGTGATGTATGGCGTCCACCGCTTCAGCCGCCGGTAGGTCTCGCCAATGCCGTAGTTGAAGAAGTGGAACTCAAACATCTCGCCGAGCTCGTAGAATGTCGTCGAGAATTTATAGGTCTGCGCGTCGGGAAACACATTCTCCATCTGCGCCGAGTCACCCCGCAGGCCGCCGATATAGAAATTGGTCTTCCAGTTGATGCGGGGGTTCATGATGTATCTGAACAGCACTTCGGCGTCCCAGCTCGGATTCTGCCACAGGTTGGCGGAGTTTGCGTCGCCGAGGTAACCGGTCATGCCGATGCCGCCGCCGATGTCAAACCGGTAGTCCTCCTGCGCGCGGGCTATAAACGAGCCGCAGAGCGCGCACAGCAGAAATAACAATATGGTCGCTGGTCTTCTCAATTCCTCTCAGATGATTGGTGTGAATGTGAGTCGCGTCAGAACGCCTCTGTAGGAGACGATCTCTTTTGCGGAGCCCTTGTACCCGAACAGGTATATGTAGGGGCAGTTCCAGTGTACGGTCTCGCCCTCGGTCCAGACGCGCAGCCGGCGGGGCGAGATGCCCTTGAGTGTCCAGGAGTCGGCCAGATTGGCTGACTTCTCGGTATCCGACACCACTCCGCTGCAGCCGAAAATGTCGGTCATAGACTTGGGGAGCTGCATGTTGTCGGTGCCCGGAGTCCAGTTCACGCCGTTGTCGTAGGATATGTAGGGACGGTTATTGTAGCCGTCGGCAGTCTTGCCGCCGACCATTAGCCATACCTCATACTCGATCATCGAGTTGCCCGAGGCTGAGGGTCGATAGTTGTAGTAGGGTATGATTGTCGCGCCGCTCGTGGCGGGGAGCCCTCCCTCGTTGAGCTTGATCCACTCCGCGCCGTCGAACGCCCAGGTGTCGGCGCTTAGACTGCCATCCTTTTTGACGCCCCCGATGAGGAATGCCACCGGAGACTGTGTCCACTTGTTCTCGAGCTTCACGAAGTTTGAGCATCCCGATATCGGGAAGTCGGCGGGAATCTGCTTTACATTGAGGCCGGAGAGCGGATATTGCGAGAAACTCAACTGACCGGCGGCACCGGTTCCGCTGATGCCGACAGCAGTGTCGTTATAGGATCCGAGCAGCGTCTGCCACTCTTCGCCGGAGTCAGTCCAGTTGTGGAATGCCAGGTCCTTTGTAAACCAGAGTCGGCCGTTGGTGTCGAGCACATATATGGTCTCCCCGTCGGCGCACATTGAGTCGACATCAGGAGTGAAGGGGAGGCTGCTTACTGTCGCGGTATCGAACTCGCCATCGGTCAGGTCGCTGGTGCGGCTTACGATAGCGGAGCCGTTGTCGAGCAGCGAGAAGGAGACTATCCGGCCACCGATGTTGATGACCTTGACGCCGGCCACATCAGCGTTGTCAGGCAGATTAAGGAAGTCGTTTTTATTCTCGTCCCAGATTATCGAGTCGGTAGGCATCTTGTGGACATTGACCTTCAGACGGTATGTCGTGCCGATGCTGTTGTCGTCGGCCTTGACGCGAAGGGTCACGTCGCCGGTGAAGTCAATCGAGTCGTTGGGGTTAGACTTGAAGTCGACCTCACCCTCGCGGGTGGTGCCACCATTCATCACAATGACAGCCTCCGTGACATTGCCGCTGAAAGTGATGTTGGGCACAACCTTGTCGATTCGTGTGCCCTTGCGCAGTGAGTCGGCGTTGAAGATGATGCCGTGCTGCAGATCGATTGCGAAATAGGCGGAGTCAAGACCAGGGTTCTTGGAGTCGGCCTTGAGTGAGAATGCAGTCACCGCAAGATTTACCGGGTTTTCATAAATGTCCGTCTTACGGTCTTCGTTGCACGACATGAGTGCCCCGCCGGCCATAATGGAGGCGGTGAGTGCCAATATGGGGAAGATGTGTTGTTGCTTCACTGATGCAATATATTAATTGACAGGATATTGCCGACGGCTGTCGGCGCTATCCTCATGATGCGCCGGTCTTGCGGGCCACTTGAGAAGTGCGCAGACCATAGGTTTCAACCTGCAAATTTAGCATTTATCGGCGAAAATGCCGCTATAAATACAATAGAAAATGTTTTTTAAGGAATTTTAGCACAACTTTTCAACGCGTATGCGGTCGTAGAGATTGCGGCTGATGAATGAGTCGAGCAGTTTTCGTCCACCCTCCACCATAAGCGAGGTTACGCCATATTCGGTGAATAGCAGGTGCATGTTCTCCTCGAGGTCTTTTGCCGGATCGAGTATTATCGGGTCGCGTTTCATGACGTTCAGGTCATCTCTGAGCCTCGGAGATGAGAATGCCACGGGGCGTGGAGAGTTTCCGGGCCAGAGTCTGTTGGTGAGTGTGGGGTTGTCAGAGAGCAGGGTGTTTGTCCCGGCCATGATGGCGTCGCACATGGCTCGCTCGCGGTGCATGAGGGCCAGTGTGAGCGGTGATGATATGGCGATAGGAGAGCCGTCTGGAGCCGCCATTCTCCCCGTGGCAGTCTCGGCCCACTTGAGCAGAATCCAGGGGCGCCGCAGAGTCTGGGCTGTAAAGAAGGGCTCGTTTATGGCGAGGCACTCCTCGGGCAGGCAGTTCTCAGTCACCTCGATTCCGGCCTCGCGCAGCATGGCGATGCCGCGGCCGGAGACCCTGGGGTTGGGGTCACCGGCGCCGATCACCACCCTGCGCACATGTCGCTCGCAGAGCATCGCGGCGCATGGGGGTGTCTTGCCGTAGTGCGAGCAGGGTTCGAGAGTTACATAAATTGTTGATCTGCTGATCAGAGGCAGGTCTTGCGCGGCCACCGACCGCATGGCGTTGACCTCGGCGTGTGCCTCGCCGAAGCGACGGTGGAACCCTTCGCCGATGATGCGTCCGCCGGGGGCGACAATCACCGCGCCCACCATGGGATTGGGCGACACGTGGCCCGCGCCGAGAGCGGCCAGCGAGAGGGCCCTCCTCATATATAGTCTGTCTGTTTCGCTGTTCATATGTTGTTTGTTTTATGCCCGGCTCAGAATCTGATGCCGGTCGAGATCTGCAGGTTTTCGATCATTGACATGAACCCGACCTGATGCGTGAGCCAGAAATTGCCGTGGAAACTTGAGGTGGCGTTGATGAAGAACTGCCTGTTGGAATATGTGAGCGACATCATCTGCCTGAGAGCCATCGAGAAATCTTCTGTACGGCCTGCCGTTGCCTCGGAGAAGGAGAACGACACGCCAATGGCCGGCAGCGCGGTGATGTTGAACAGAAAGTGCCGGTTGATTACCCAGTTGTAGGAATATCCCCCTATCAAGTTGACGGAGTTATAGTCAAGCCTGTAGTTATTGATCGGTATGTTGACGCTCGGTTTCACCTCCTCGGGGAGCCGGGTGAAGTCAAAGTCGCAGTCATAGAACGTACCGGTTAGTCCGACTATCCATGAGCCTGCGCTCCGCAGCTGGTAGTTGGAGAGGTTGTAGGCAGCCGGGTAACTGAATTTCTTATAGTTGAACACATAGAAAGCAAGTGCCCCGAAAGCCTTGAAGTTGATGCCATCGAAGTCGATGTCATAGAGTTTACCGAAGTTTGGGGTTCCGAACTTTCGGATGGTTGTGCTTCCGTTGTTCTGCCAGTAATAGGCCTCGCCGTAGAGGCGTGCGCAAGAGACGGAGAATCCGAGTTTGCGGTGGTGTGACTTATTGCCGGAGATTGCCGCGTTGAGGTCTACCGAGTAACTTGCACTCAGAATCGAGTAGTTGGCCTGGATACCAATGTTTGAGTATGGGGTGCTGGCCATGATGAGGGGATAGTCCTTCTCGAATCGGAAATAATAGGCGTCCGTCCAGTTGTCGGAGACGAGGCGTACCTTCCCGTGCTTGCCTGTTCCGGATACATAATCCGGGTCGTAGGTATTGAAATTATTCTCGGCCCAGCGGTATATCCGGAGGCAGAAGTCGACGAATCCGGGATATATGACAGTGGGGTCATTGATATCGAGCCTTCGGTCCTCGACGAGGTCAAGCCAGTAGTGTGGGAGAGAGGTGTCGATTCTGACGCTGTCGGGTGCCGGCGCCTCTGCCCGGGTCATGATCGAGGGTTGAAGACGGGGCTCTTTCGGCATGGCCGAGGCTCCCGCTGTCGATAATGACATGAGCAGGGTCAATAAGGGGGCGGTAAGTCGACTGGTTGCGGTCATCGGCTTGAGCGTTGGTCCCGGGCCGGGTATTGTATGACAGGGTTATTGAGGGTCAGCGGGTGATGCCCCGACGGTCAAGGGCTGCCTGGTACCTGACGGCGTTCTTGAGGTGTTCGTCGTAGGTGGCGGCGAAATTGTGGCGTCCCGAGAAGTCCTCGCGGGCGCACATGTACAGGTAATTGCTGGGCTCGCTGTCGAGTACGGCCTTGACCGTGGCAGCGCTTGTTGTGCGAATCGGGCCCGGGGGCAGCCCCGCGTGCCGGTAGGTGTTGTATGGGGAGTCGGTCTGCAGGTCCGCCTTTGAGATCCGCTGTATGGTGAAGTCGCCGAGGGCAAACCTCACGGTGGGATCGGCCTGGAGCCTCATGTTGCTGTGCAGCCGGTTGATATAAAGGCGCCCTATAGTGCCTTTCTCGGCATTGGCGTTTGTCTCCTCGTCGACGATAGATGCGATAGTCATGACGTCGGCCGGAGTCAGGCCGAGTTCGGCAGCCTTTCGCACGCGGTTCTCGCTCCAGAGGAACATGTAGTTGTCCCCGACCTTGCGCACCAGGTCACGGGCCGAGGTATTCCAATAGACCTCGTATGTGTCGTCGACAAAGAGAGCCATGGCGTTTTCGGGAGTGAGGCCGTAGGCTCCGAGCAGTTCGGTGTCGTTGAGGGCCACACGCAGCGAGTCATCGGGGAATCCCATCTTGCGGCTTACACGGTTGATCAGCAACGGCAGGCTCCTGAAGCCGTTTATTGTGATCCTGACCGGAGTCTGCGCGCCTGAGGTGAGTTTGCGCATGGCGCCGAGCGCGTTGGTGCCCTTGGGTATGGTATAGGCGCCCGTGCGCAGCGAGAAGTCCGTGCGGCGTAGCCGCACGAGCCTCATCACTTTCGAGGTATAGTCTTCACCCAGATACTTCACCATCGAGTCGCGTACCGTCTCGGTGGTCGCACCCGCGGGTATCTTGATGTTGGCCTCGGCCGGAGCTCCGACCATTATGGCCGGATATAGCAATGCGAGGAATGCAGCGATGCACACCGTCAGACCGAGCATCAGGTAGAGCATGGTCCGGCGGGTGCGGGGCTTATTGTGTTGTGTGCGCCGGCCTGCCGTCTGGGCAGGCCGGCGTCGGGCGGGTGCGGTCTTTTCTTCCATTAAGAGTTTTTGTTCTTCTCGAGCTGACTCTCCAGTGCGTCAAGGCAGAGGTCAATGGCCTCCTCGAATGTGTCGGCGGTCTTCGATGCGAACAGGTCGGCTGCGGGCGGCACAAGCAGCTTCACGGCGGCTTCCTTGTTCATCGCTGTCTCGGGCTTCACTACCTTGAGTGTTACCTCGGCCTCGGTGATGGCATCGAACCTGCGTGCGAGTCTGTCTACTTTCTTATTGATGAAGTTCACGAGCTTGTCGGTGACATCGAAATGAATCGCTTTAATCTTTGCTTCCATAGGTGTAGGTTTTGGGGGTTATGGTTCCGTCGGAGAGCATCCGGAACTCTCTTTACAAAGATAAACAAAAAAATGCAATTTTTTGTTAGTCGTCTTCATTTTTTTTAATACCGGCCTCGTCGTGATGTTTTTCGCAGTCGTCGGGAAACAGTCGGGAGGCTGGCTTCGAGCGGGGGTGCGAATGCCTGTAGTTTGAGAGGAGCTCGTTGAGACTCAGGTGTGTATAAATCTGTGTGGTGGCGAGCGACGTGTGGCCGAGCATCTCCCGGACAGCGTCGAGGTCGGCTCCGTGGTTGACCATGGCCGTTGCGAACGAGTGCCGCAGCGTGTGTGGACTCTTGCGGCCTGTGGAGGTCGGGCGGAGTGCGTCGCGTACTATCCGGTATAGGGTGGTTCTCGATAGCGGCCCGTCATTTCCGGCGATAAGGCATCGGGGTGCGGGCATGTCCGGGCAGTGCTCGTCGCGGATCTTCTGCCACAGCCTGATCTCATCGGCAAGCGAGGGGGGCAGAGGCAGCACGCGCTGCTTGGCGCGCTTGCCGCTGACGCGCACCTCGGCGGCTGCGAGACTGATGTCGTCATCAGTCAGCGCAAGCAGCTCAGCCTGGCGCAGGCCAAGGGAATAGAGCATGCTCAGCGCTATGTGCGCGCGGTGCGAGGCAAAATCTTCGGGAACTGTCTCGAGTATCCGTTCCAACTCTTTCTCGCGGATGAAGTTGGGGAGATGCCTGCGGAGTTTGGCGAGGGAAAGGTCGGCGGCGGGATTTGACCGGAATGTGCCCCGGCGCATACCCCAGCGGTAGAATGCCCGGAGGCTCTGGGCCTTGCGGCGCAGGGTGGCCGGTGTCATATGCAGGTCTCCCATTGAGCCGAGCCATGCCCTTACGTCGGCTGGCGTCACCGAGGCCGGGTCGAAGGCAGACGGGTTATCCGAGCCGCAAATCCACGCGGCAAACTGCCGCAGGTCGCGGCCATATGCCTCCAGTGTGTTGAGGCTGCAGCGCTGTTCCACCTCGAGGTGTGACAGAAAGTCGTCGACCAGGCTCATATTCTCTCCAAACGTATAGGCGCGACAAATCGGTATGGCGCCACGCATGGACTCCATACCGGTAGATGTGCTCGATATCTGAGAAGTGAAAGAGGCTGATTACTGCTCTGCCTGACGGAGCTGCTGAACGTAGATCGCTTTCACCATCTTCTTGCGGTTGGTCACTGAGGGCTTCTCGAAAGCCTGACGTGCGCGCAGTTCCTTGATGATGCCTGTCTTTTCAAATTTGCGTTTGAATTTCTTTAAAGCTTTCTCGATGTTCTCGTTCTCTTTAACTTGTACGATAATCATGTTGGATGAATATTAATTTTTATTTTTTACTGTTACTTATATAGTGCCGCGAGACGGGTGTCTCGCGTCGGCAGGGAGGGGAGTTGCCGGTCATGACCGCCTACATTGTCCCTTGCAGCGTGCAAAATTAGTTAAAGTTAAGTGATTGACAAAATATTTTTCCAAAAAATTATCTTATAAATCATTTTCTCAATGAAAAAATGTCTTTTATGCATGGCGTTTGTCATGCTTGCTTTTTCCACGGTAACGGCGCGTGACCACTCCACGGACCCGGGCAGGTATTATCTGAGAGAGTCTGATGTCGTCGACAGCCGGGCATTTCTGCCCGCGCCTCCCGACACATCTTCCGCCCGCTTTGCCTACGACAGGGAACAGTATGAATGGGGCAAGTCAATGCGCGACGGCGGCCGGGGGCACCGCGCCGTGCTTGACGCCGATCTCTCCGAGGGCTGGCTCGACCGGGATTTCAGCGAGGCTTTCGGCATCGAGCTTACGCCCCGGAATGCCCCGCAGATATGCCGGCTGATAGAGAACATGAAGGAGGATGCCGGCGACCTCGCCACCCGCACGGCCAAGACACACTATATGCGGCCGCGTCCCTTCATGACGTTCGGCGAGCCTTCGGCCACGCCCGCTGACGAGCCTTCGCTGCGCCTAAACGGGAGTTATCCGTCGGGACACACCTCAATCGGCTGGGCGACTGCCCTCGTGCTTGCCGAGATCAATCCGGAGCGGAAGGGAGAGATAATGCAGCGCGGTTATGACTTTGGCCAGAGCCGGGTGATATGCGGCGCGCATTTCCAGAGCGATGTTGACGCGGGCCGTCTCGTCGGCGCGGCCGTGGTCGCCGCCCTTCATGCCGACAAAAACTTCTGCCGGCAGCTGCAGCGTGCGAAAAAGGAATTCCGTCGCCTCCAAAAGCGAGCGCGGCACCTGATTTCACAATCAGATGCCGCGCTGTGATTTTTTAGACTCGCCTGCTTTCACAAGCCGATCGGGTATCCTACTCAACCACTAACTTACAATTTTATCACTATTACTAAAAGATTTTTGACTTGCCATCTTACTTCTTACCGGATTTCTCCGGCTCTCTAATTCGATGCAAAATTAATAATTTCTCTTTATATTTCATACAAAAAATCAATGCCAAAAGTGGATTTTATGCCAAATAGGCCAAAAATACATCAAAATGGCCTTTTGGTTTGGCCTCGCCGCTTTGATTATTCTTTTTAAAGTGTTAATTTTGTGGTAACGAATTTCTAATTTCAGAAAAACATGAAGAAAAATTATGAATATCTCTGCCGTCTGCGACAGGTAATGGCCGAGAAAGGCATCGATGCCTGCGTCATATCGGGCACAGACCCCCATCAGAGCGAGCTTCCTCCCCGGCACTGGCGCGGCCGCGAGTGGCTCACCGGCTTCGAGTCGGAGAACGGCACCAACGGCACTGCTGTCGTTACCGCCGACGAGGCCTACTGCTGGACAGACTCCCGTTATTTCATCCAGGCCGAGGCACAGCTTGCAGACACAGGCTTCAAGATGATGCGCGAGGATGGTCCCGGGGCGGTCGACCTGATAGACTGGCTCACCGAGCACACCCGTGCCGGTCAGCGCGTAGGTATCGATGGCATGACCTTCTCCGTGTCGTATGCGCAGCGCCTCGAGCAGGAGCTCAACGACAATGGAGTGACGCTCGACACCGACTTCCCGATGTTCGACTACATATATCCCGACCGCCCGGCGCGTCCGCAGAACAGGCTTTTCATCCATGACGAGAAGATCGTGGCACAGACCGTGGACTCCAAGATCGAGGCCGTGATGCGCGAGGTCAAGGCCGAGCTTGCCAACGCGATACTCGTCTCCGCACTCGATGACCTGGCATGGATAACCAACCTGCGTGCGGCCGGCGACATCAGTTTCTCACCGATGTATGTCGGCTTCCTCTATCTCGACGAGGCGAGGCGAGTGCTGTTCATCGATGAGGTAAAGCTGACCGATGAGGTCAAGGCGCATCTCGCCAAGTACAACATCGAGACACGGCCCTACGACAGCGTCAAGGAGTTTGTCGAGAACCTTCCAAAGGCCACACGACTGCTCATCGACCCGCAGAAGACAGCCCGCGGCATCTACGACCATATCGGCTGCACCACCGTGTTCGGCGGCGACGGCGTCGCGAAACTCAAGAGTATCAAGAACGAGACCATGATATCTAACCTCGCCATAGCGATGGAGAAGGATGGCGTCGCCCTGACCCGCTTCTTTATGATGGTCGAGCGGGAATATCCGGACGGCAAGCTCACCGAGGTGGAGCTCGGGAGGCGCCTGCGCGCGCTCCGTCTGGCCGACCCGAGTTGCGTCGACGAGAGTTTCTCGCCGATCCTCGGTTGGAACGAGCATGGGGCGATCGTGCATTACGAGGCCACCGAGGAGACTGATATCGTGGTAGAGGGTGACGGCCTTCTGCTCGTCGACTCGGGCGGTCAGTATATATATGGCACGACCGACATAACCCGCACCGTGGCCCTCGGCACCCCGACCGCCGGGCAGCGCCATGACTTCACGCTCGTCATGAAGGGACACATCGCCCTCTCCAACGCCATATTCCCCGCCGGCACCACCGGCCACCAGCTCGATGTGCTGGCCCGCCAGTTCCTCTGGAAGGAAGGCAAGGCATACTATCACGGCACCGGCCATGGCGTCGGATATTTCATCAACTGCCATGAGGGCCCGCAGAACATCCGCCTCAACATCAACCCCACGCCGCTTGAGCCGGGCATGATAACCAGCAACGAGCCGGGCCTCTATCTCGAGGGCCGCTATGGAATCCGCTGCGAGAACCTGATAGTTACCGAGAAATTCGAGACCACAGAGTTCGGGGAGTTCCTGCACTTCCATCCGATGACGCTCTTCCCCTTCGACCGCAACCTGTTCGAGAAGGAGATAATGAGCGCCGAGGAGATCAAGTGGGTCGATGACTACCACCGTCTGGTGCGCGAGCGGCTCACTCCGCTGCTCACCGCCGAGGAGGCCGCATGGCTCGAGGCAAAGACACAGCCCCTCTGACATGTACAACCTCTTAAATAGAATATCATGATAATAAAACCGGTAAGAGGATTCACCCCTAAGATGGGCCGCGACTGCTTCATCGCCGACAACGCCGCCATAATCGGCGACGTCACCATGGGCGACGAGTGCAGCATCTGGTTCGGCACCGTGTTGCGCGGTGACGTCAACACCATCACGATCGGCGACCGCGTCAACATACAGGACGGGTCGGTGCTCCACACGCTCTATCAGAAGTCGACCATCGAGATCGGCAACGATGTCTCGATCGGCCACAATGTGGTGATACATGGCGCCAAGATACACGACTATGCCCTGATCGGCATGGGCGCGATAGTCATGGACGACGCCGAGGTGGGCGAGGGGGCACTTGTGGCCGCCGGCTCCGTGGTGCTGAGCCGCACCAAGATCGGCCCCCACGAGATGTGGGCCGGCGCACCCGCCAAGTTCATCAAGATGGTCGAGCCTGAGAAGGCGAAGGAGATGAACGTCAAGATCGCGCACAACTATCTGATGTACTCCCGCTGGTTCACCGAGACCCCCGAGCAGGAGCAGGCCGAGAACGCCCGCGAGGTGGCGGCCGAGCGCGCCGACTGAGCCGGGATCGCTCCGCATAAAGATCAAGGCGACTGAATCAGACATCAGTCGCCTTGGTTTTATTATGCATGTGCCTCTGCCACGGCAGTCGCGGATCCGGTCACTTGAAGCGGGCCGCTGAGAGGTGGATGTTCTCGAAGATATGGCGGTCGACGTCGGTCAGCTCGAGGCCGCGGCGTGCCATTACCCGCGAGGCCACCTGCATGAATGTGTCGATGGAGACATCGGAGAAGCCGGCCTCGGGGCTGCCGTTCTGGAAACTGGGTATGAACTGGCGCGGGAATCCCGAGCCGTGCAGGTTGACGCCTACGCCGACTACGGTCGCCGTGTTGAACATGCAGTTTATGCCGGCCTTCGAGTGGTCGCCCATTATGAGGCCGCAGAACTGAAGGTCTGTGCGCATGAAGCGCTGCGACGCGTAATTCCAGATGCGTATCTTCGAATAGTCGTTCTTGAGGTTGCTTGAGTTCGTGCCGGCGCCGATGTTGCACCATTCGCCGATCACGGCGTTGCCCAGATAGCCGTCGTGCGCCTTGTTGCTGTATCCGAACATGACCGCGTTGTCGATCTCACCGCCCACCTTGCAGAATGGCCCGAACGTGGAGCCGCCGTAGATCTTCGAGCCCATGCGGATCTTGGCGTCTGCGCAGAGCGCGAGAGGTCCCCGCAGGCAGCTCCCCTCCATCACCTGTGAATTCCTTCCTATATATACGGGGCCATCCTTGAGATTGATTGTGGCCCCCTCGACTGTGGCCCCCTCCTCGATGAACAGGGCTGGCATGCCGTTCTGCAGCCGGGCGTCTCCGATTATGCGGGTGCTGGAGTCGGGTGCTATGCCCGACTTGTCGCGCGTGTACCAGACGAAGTCATTGACAATCTCCTCAGGGTTGAGCGCGAAGATGTCGAATACATAGGTGACTCGGCGTGTGTCGTTAGCGCTTTCGCGGCCGTAACCCGGGTCGAGTGTCTCGAAGTCGTGGCGCAGGCCCCTGTAGGCCCAGATGCCCCCGCTGTCGCGCAGCGCGTCGCCCGGCCGCAACTGTGAGGCCTCGAGTGCCGTAGCCTTGTCGGGAAGCTTGTTGCCGGCGATGAAGAGTGCCTCCTCGTCTTCCCCGCAAGTCAGCGGAAACTTCTCGCGAAGATAGGCCTTTGGATAAAACGAATAGTCGCCCGGCAGGAAATGCTCCCACTTCTCGCGGATGGTCACCATGCCGATGCGGAAGGCTCCGACCGGGCGAGTGTATGACAGCGGAAGAAGGTTCTGATAACTCTCCTCGGTGTCAAATAGTACGATTTTCATAACTGCTGGTTAATTCATGGATGTGCAAATATAACTCATATTGTCTAAACCGACAAATTATTGAGGAGAGAATGACAAAAACTGCCGAATATTTAAGGATGTTAAATTGTTTTAATATCTTTTTTGCAAAACCGGTGTAATTTTTAGACATTATATTACACTTTTCGGTCTGCCGGAGCAAAAAGTGACTGTGAAAGACAGAATGACAGGTGAAACGCCACTTTTGTTGTCGATATGAAACTTTAATAATGTAAAATGTTTGCCATGCTTAATGAAAAGGGGGAGAATATTAGTCAAAAATTCATAAAAAATGCAGAATGAATTGATTTTGTAAAAGAATGTTTCAAAATGCAACTTTTTTCTAAAATTTTATTCGCAAAAATTTGGGAGTGTCGCATTCTTTCTCTATATTTGCAAAAACAAAATAGGTAATGCCGGGTTTTTGAAGAGTTTTTTAATGTTTGAAAACACACCAAGGGTTTTTGATTAATTATTAAACGCTGCATTGCTCGGCGAGAATCGGATCAAAATATTCTTGAATAAAGACAAGGAGTATGAAAAAGTACATCTACCAAATCGGACTCTTGACATTCGCGGCTGCCTGCGGGCTGCAGGCGGTGGGAAAGCCTGCCAGGCAGGGGCTGATGACAGTTCCGACTGCCGACGGCGGCCAGCTTAAGGTGCGTCTTGCGGGCGATGAGTTCTTTCATCAGTATTTCACCGAGGACGGCTATCCTCTGATCGAGAAGGACGGCAGTTTCTATTACTGTGATTACGACGCCAACGGCGATGTGGTCAGCTCGGGCATCAAGGCCGGGGCTGTCTCTGCGCGTGGCGCCGCGGCCCGCAGTTTTCTGGCAGGTGTCGACAAGGGTAGCCTCGAGCAGCGAATACAGAAGCGTGCCTCGCGCGCGCCTCGCCGTGCGTCGGCTGTGTCGCAGGCTGTTCCGGCAGTGCGCAAGGCTCCCGCAGCCGCTGCCGACGACAACGACGCACCTCCGTTCGAGCGCGGCTACGGCCTTTTCCCCGACCTTCGCTTCCCGGCCTACGGCGACCAGAAGGCGATCGTGATTCTGGTAGAGTATACCGATGTGAAGTTCAGCACATCATACGATGCCAAAGACTACTTCACGCGCATGCTTAACGAGGATGGTTTCGCCGACTACGGTGGCACCGGCAGCGCGGCTCAGTTCTTCCGCGAGAACTCAGGAGGCCATTTCCGGCCCGAGTTCGACGTGTACGGACCCATAACCCTGGCTCATAACCAGGCGTATTACGGCGGCAATGACTGGTACGGCAACGACCAGCATCCCGAGGAGATGATCATAGAGGCATGTGCGGCCCTTGACGATATCGTTGACTTCAGCGACTATGACCGCAACGGCGACGGAGTCGTGGACAACGTTTTCGTATTCTATGCCGGGCGCGGCGAGGCCTCGGGCGGCAGCGCCAACACGGTGTGGCCCCACTCGTGGAACATGACTTCGGCCGGCCATCCCGACCTCTATTATGACGGTGTGCGGGTGCATACCTACGGTTGCTCGAACGAATGGGAGTCGGGTCGCCCCGACGGCGTCGGCACCTTCGTGCATGAGTTCAGTCATGTCATGGGGCTGCCCGACCTGTATGCCACGAGCTACACGGGTGCGTTCACGCCTGGCTCCTGGTCGGCTCTGGACTACGGTCCGTACAATAACGACGGCATGACTCCCCCCAACTACGGCGCGTTCGAGCGCTACGCGCTCGGATGGCTGAAGCCCCGCGAGATAGACCGCGAGCTCACCGCAACCCTGCAGCCTGTGTCGGAGAATGTCTGCGGTATAATCCGCACGGCCAAGGACACCGAGTTCTTCCTTGTGGAGAACCGCCAGCAGGAGGGCTGGGACACTTATATCCCGGGCCACGGCATGCTGGTATGGCATGTGGACTACAACGACTATATATGGAGCAGCAACACGGTCAACAACTCCTCTTCCCACCAATATGTGGACATAGAGGAGGCCGACAACTCGCAGTCAGAGTATAGCCGCGACGGTGACTCGTTCCCCGGCTACTCCAACAAGACATCGTTCACGGCCCAGACCAGCCCGGCCATGAAGACCTGGAACGGCAATGCCGTGAATTTCCCGATCACCGACATAACCGAGAGCGACGGCATCATCACCTTCAATGTGCTCGGCGGCAGCGATGTGCAGATAGAGCCGATCAACACGCTTGAGGCCACCGACGTGACGGCCGAGTCGTTCACCCTCAACTGGGAGTCGCCGGCCCAGGGCTGCGACGCGATCCTCAACCTCTATACTAAAGATGCCGAAGGCAACGCGGAGCACGTTGCCGGCTACCGCAACCGCAACATGGGTTCGGCCACGTCGGTCGCAGTAGAGGGGCTACAGCCCATGACGGCCTACTACTACACCGTGGCCCACTCCTCGGGCTGGCAGGTATCTGAGCCCTCGGCCGAGCGCGAGGTGTTCACCGGCAAGCGCACCATAGAGTACAGCGCCGTATCCGCACTCGAGGCAAGCGATATCGTGGCCGAAGGGTTCACGGCAAACTGGCTTCCCCTCGACGACGCCACAGAATATCTGCTTACGGTCAACAGCCTCGTGCCGGGCGATCCATTCTACGCAACCAATGGTTTTGACGACGGTGTCGACAACCTGCACGGCTGGGATACCAACACCACCATGACCTACGCGATGGAGTCATACTGCGGCCAGGCCGCCCCGTCGCTGCGCATGTCGAACGGCAAGACACTTACCTCGCCCGTGTATGATGACTTTATCCGCACGCTCTCATTCTGGCACCGCGGCAACAACACCACAACCGGCGACCTGATCAATGTCTACGCGAGGACAGCGGAGGACATGGTCTTCCTGGAGTCAGTTGAGGTGGAGAAGACCGCAGGAGGCGTAATCACTGAGGTCACCGGTTTCCCCGAGGGCACGCTTCAGGTTGTGCTTGAGTTTGACCGCAAGGGCGACAAGGGGAGTCTCGCGATTGACGACGTTACCGTAGGCCACGGCATGACCTACACGCGGGTGCCCGTCGAGGGATACAACGACGTGTCTGTCGGCAACGTGCTTGCATTCGCGGTCGAGGGTCTGCAGCCCCAGTCTCCCTACAGCTATACGGTGCGCGCAACAGACGGCACACTCTTCTCGAAGGTTTCAGGCGAGGTTATGGTACGCACCGGTGAGCCGGTGGGTATCGACAATGTCACGGCCCCGGGCTTCGCGCTCGGCGTGAACGGCCTCGTGGTGACCGCGACGACAGGCGACCAGATTATCGTGGCCGACTATACCGGTGCCCTCGTGGCACGCGGCGCACACAAGGTGACACTGCCTCGCGCAGGACTCTACATCGTGAGCGTGCCCGCACAGAACTATGTGAAGAAAATTATCGCAAGATAACCATAACGGTCTGCCGGATGTGTCGAAAGACGCCATCCGGCAGACCAAAATCATTATTTACGGTTCCCTCCGGTTAAAGGTTTCGCCCGGGGGCAAGGACCAAATATCCAGAAACCATGTGAGTGATTATGAAAAAAATTCTATCGCGGATTTTTTCAGTTGTCCTGATCGCGGCCACGGTGGCAAGTCCGGCCATGGCACAGATGGCGAAGAAGGCCAAGGCCTCCACGCCCAAGCAGGCAACCGCAACAATGAAGGCGCAGCCCGGCAACAAGGCCGCGCAGAAGAACGCTAAGAGATTTTTCGAGCTTCAGGCAAAGCCGGTGCAGAAATCAGCATTCCGCTCGGCCAAGAGTACAGTGGCTGCTCCCGTCAAGGCCGCAGCCAGGGCGGCGGCTGACGTGCCGACAATCTACGGCTCGGTGATCTTCAGTGAAGTATTTGACCAGCAGAATCCGGAAATCGGACTCTATGAGATGCCAAGAAGCGCAGGTGCATCTACCCTGCTTTTCACCGGCCCGGGAGCCAACTACGGTGGCGTATGTGTAGACGGCACATATTATGCCACGAACTACATGAGCATCTTCGGAATGATCTTCATCACCACCGAGGCGTATGATGTGGAAAGTGGAGAGCAGGTAGGCGAATGGAGCCCCGAAGACCTGGGTGTGATCGGCACATATGCGCTTGATCCTACTTCGGGAACTGTCTATGGCGTCACCTATAACGAGACCGGTGACGGCAAGCGGCTTGTGACCATCAACTTCACCGATGATGGTCCTGTTGTCTCTACTGTCGCTGCCCTTGACGAGATGCAGTGGAACACAATCGCCTTTGACGGAAATGGTCAGCTGTACGGCATTTCATACTCAGGCGAGGCAGTGGGAGATTCCTTCAATATCACCGGCTCAGCCCTCAACAAGATCAATAAGCAGACAGGTGAGGTTACGGTAGTCGGCGAGACAGGTGTGGCTCCCCAGTATCTCTCGAGCGGAACTATCGACAAGAAGACCAACCGCATGTTCTGGAACGTCTGCCCCGCTGACGAGAACAGCTACATGTACGAGGTCAACCTTGAGACAGGTGCAGCCGAACTCCTCTATCAGATTGAGAACGGCGACGAGGTAATGGGTATGTATATCCCGGCACCCGCAGCAGAGCCCACGGCTCCCGCAGAGTGCGAGAACGTTGAGTTCCACTTCGACGGCGCATCGCTCGAGGGCACATGTACCCTCAAGACTCCGACCACCCTGTTTGACGGCGAGACCGCCGGCACGGGCGAGCTCTTCATCATGGTGATGGCCAACGGTGAGATCATCGCAGGCGGCGAGCCTCAGCCCTGGGGCACGGAGATTACCATCCCCGTAGACCTCTCGCTTATGGGCGCAGGCATGTATAACTTCACTGTGTTTGCAGCAGGCGACGGCGGCGAAGGTCCGCAGACCAAGATCAAGAACGTATGGGTAGGCGCCGACACCCCCGAGGCTACAAGCGCAACTCTGGCATACGCCAACGGCAACATGGAGGTCAGCTGGAATGCTGTTGAGGCTTCTGTAAACGGAGGCTACATCAATCTCGACAACCTGACATACACTGTCAAGCGCGCTGACGGCTCGGTGGCAGCCGAGGGCCTGACCACCACTACCTTCACAGAGGCAGTGGCAGAGCCTGAGAACATCACCTCTTACTATTATGTGGTATATGCGGTATGCGACGGACTCGAGTCCGCTCCCGCGCAGACCAATACCGTTGTGCTTGGCTCGATCGTTCCTCCCTACACAGCGAACTTCGCTGAGGACGGCCTCCAGGGCTATACTCTGATAGATGCCAACGAGGACGGCAAGGTATGGACACCATATGGCGAAGCCGTACGCATCCAGTGGAACAGCGATATGGCAATGGACGACTGGATGATCACGCCTGCTATGAAACTTGAGGCCGGCAAGGCATATCTCGTCTCGTTTGATGTTTATGGCGCAAGCACCGCTTATGTAGAGAAAATCGAAGTCAAGTGGGGCGACAACAACACTGCTGACGCCATGACCAACACTCTTCTTGAGCCTACTGACGTATCAGTGAAGGTTGACAACGCGATCCATGTGGAGAAGTATATCACACCCGACGCTGACGGAACATACTTTATCGGATTCCACGGCATGTCTGAGGCTGACCAGTATTATCTCTATGTTGCCAACCTCAGTATTGCAGGCGGCGTCTCGGCAGCAGCTCCGGGTGAGGCCACAAACCTCAAGGTCGAGGGCGATCCGACAGGCGCATTCAAGGCGACTGTATCGTTCAACGCTCCTGACAAGACTATGGGCGGCAGCGCACTCGCAAGCCTGACAAAGGTAGAGGTAAGCCGTGGCGAGACTGTTGTCAAGACATTCGACGCACCCGAGGTAGGCGCAGCCCTCTCATTTGTTGACGAGTTGACCGAAGGCGGCGACGTTACCTATACAGTAGTCGGTTACAACGAGAATGGCGCGGGTGTTCCCGCAACCGTTTCCGGATTCGTAGGCTTCGACGTTCCCGCCGGTGTTGCAAGTGCCACTATCTCGCGCACAGCAGTCGAGGGCGAGGTTATGGTGACCTGGGATGCTGTAACGACCGACATCCACGGACTTCCCTTAGGCGAGGGTGACGTCACTTATACGGTATGCGTCTATGACCAGGGCTGGGTACCTATAGCAGAGGGCCTGACAGCTACTTCCTACACTTACCAGGCTGTAGAGGCCGGTCAGCAGGATTTCGTACAGGTCGGCGTAATACCCTTCACATCTATCGGCCAGGGCGACGGCGCAATTACTGACATGATTCCTGTCGGCACACCTTATGCAGGTCTTGAGGAGTCGTTTGCAAACGGTGAGCTCCACTACATCTGGGGACTCTCGGCAATCGGCAACGGTACAGTAGCGATCACAGACGATGAGCTGGTACCCTCACAGGACGGTGACAACGGTACTATCGCAATCAGCAGCCGTCAGGTTGACGAAGGCGCAAGCTTCTTCTCCGGTCTCGTATCGCTCGAGGGTATCGTGAATCCGGGTCTGTCATTCTACACCTACAATGTGATGAATGAAGAGGGCAATCCCGATATCAATGAGATTTCGGTAAGCATACGCACCGCTGACCAGGAAAACTGGACGGAGGTCTACGGTCCGAAGACTGTCGAGGAAATCGTTGGCGCAGGCGTCGATGGCTGGGGTAAGGTAACTATTGATCTCTCATCTTATGCAAACCAGACCATCCAGTTCCAGATCACGGCAATTACCAAGTATTACGTATACACCTTCTTCGACAACATCAAGGTTGCATCTGTTCTCGAGAATGACCTTAAGGCCGCTTCGATCACCGCACCCGCAACCGTAAATGCAGGCGCAGACTATACTGTAGACGTCAAGGTATTCAATGAGGGTACCAAGGATGCCGGCAACTTCAGCGTAGAGCTCTATGCAGACGAGGAACTCCTGGAGACCAAGGCTGTCGAGAGCCTCGCTCCGTCAGCAAGCGTAGTGGTAAGCTTCGACGAGTCGATGTCTGTACTCGCAACCGAGCCCGTCAGCTATTATGCAAAGGTTGTCTATGCAGCCGATGAGAACATGGAGAACAACCAGACCGAGAGTGTCACAGTGACTCCGAAGGTGTCTACTCTGCCTACGGTAACTGACCTCAAGGCTTCTCAGGTAGCCGAGGGCGTCGAGCTGACATGGACAGAGCCCAACCTCGAGGGTGGCGTGGCTGAGCCTGTCACCGAGGACTTCGAGGATGGCGACGCATTCGCAGCCGAGTATGGCGAGTGGACATTCGCTGACCTCGACGGCTCGGAGGTAGGCGGCTTCCAGAGCATGGACGTTCCCAACATCACTCCGGGTACGACAAAGGGCTCCTTCTGGATCTGGGATCAGACCAACGGCGTCGGCAACCAGACCTTCAACGCCCACAGCGGCATGAAGTATCTCTTCGCCCTGTTCCGCTACGATGACGGCACGACCGACGACTGGGCAATCTCGCCCGAGCTCTGCGGCGACGCTCAGACCATCTCGTTCTACGCCAAGAGCTACTCGAAGGATTATCCCGAGAAGATCCGCGTACTCTACAACACATCCGCAAGCCTCGAGCCCTCTGACTTTGTAGAGGTACAGGCTGCCGTGACAGTTCCGGGTGACTGGACACTGTATGAGGTACAGCTCCCCGCAGGCGCTAAGCACTTCGCAATCAACAGCTGCGCGACCGGCTCGTTCATGCTGATGATTGACGACGTGACCTACACTCCGGCAGGCAACACAGGCTCGCTCGAGCTCAAGGGCTACAATGTATACCGCGACGGCGTGAAGATCAACGATGCCCTCGTAGAGGACACCAAGTTCATCGACGCCAACGTAGAGGCAGATGCACAGTACACCTACGTTGTGACTGCAGTCTACACCGACAAGGGTGAGTCCGCAGGTTCTAACGAGGCAGTCATCACCGTAGTAGGCATTGACAGTGTGCTCAACGGCGCGGTATCTGTATCGGTTGTCGCACATGACATCGTGATCCGCAATGCCGAGGGCCAGGCAGTAAGCGTGGCCTCTGCAAACGGAGCCGTAGTATTCAGCGGAGTCGCAGATAATGTGACCAAGGTCAATGTGGCATCAGGCGTTTACGTCGTGAAGGCCGGCAAGACCGTAAGGAAAGTAATGGTTAAATAAATCGAGGCCGGTCTTACCGGCTACGATATCTGCCCGGGGGGGGCGCGGAATTTCCGCGCCCCCTTTTTCGGCCCGATGCAGTCGGGAGCGGGATGCGCAAGGATATTGATAAGGATATGGAAAGGATATGGAAAAAGGCGAAAAAGTCATAAATTTTATAAAAAGTTTGTGTAAGACATTGATTTTTTGTATCTTTGCAGCGCAATAAGAGGCGGCAAGACGCTTCAGCGCGGGCTAAACGGTTGGTCAGCAATCGTTTGGCGTGCGTTGTATGTGTGACGCGCTGCATCTTCGCAGAGAGAAACCAAATAAATAAACAGCATAAATAAACAGACAAAGAATGCCTACAATTCAGCAATTAGTAAGAAAAGGGCGGAGCGTTCTTAAAGACAAGAGCAAGTCGCCGGCCTTGGATTCGTGTCCCCAGCGTCGCGGCGTGTGCGTGCGTGTCTACACCACCACCCCCAAGAAGCCTAACTCGGCAATGAGAAAAGTAGCGCGTGTGCGCCTTACCAACGGCAAGGAGGTCAACAGCTACATACCGGGAGAGGGCCACAACCTGCAGGAGCACTCGATCGTGATGGTTCGCGGCGGCCGTGTGAAGGATCTTCCCGGTGTGCGCTACCACATCGTTCGCGGCACACTCGATACCGCAGGAGTCCAGGGCCGTACACAGCGTCGCTCGAAGTACGGAGCCAAGCGTCCCAAGGCAGCCAAGAAATAAGGGCTGCGTCTTACAAATCAATCAAAATCATCAACGTTTTTGATTTATTGGATGGCTAATGGTTGAGTAAACCGGGCAAGAGAGCCGGGTTGAAGATTGCAAAAGCAGCCGAAATCAAAACATTAAACAAGACTACTCAAGAAATGAGAAAAGCAAAGCCTAAGAAAAGGGTGATCCTGCCGGATCCCGTTTTTCACGACGTAAAGGTAACCAAGTTCGTTAACCATCTGATGTACGATGGCAAGAAGAACACAGCTTACACCATCTTCTACACCGCATTGGAGACCGTGAAGGCCAAGATGTCCAACGAGGAGAAGAGCGGACTCGAGATCTGGAAGCAGGCCCTCGAGAAGGTCACTCCCCAGGTGGAGGTTAAGTCACGCCGCATCGGCGGCGCCACCTTCCAGGTGCCTACAGAGATCCGTGGTGACCGCAAGGAGTCGATATCAATGAAAAATCTCATCAACTATGCACGCAAGCGCGGCGGCAAGACAATGGCCGACAAGCTCGCAGCCGAGATCGTTGACGCATTCAACGAGCAGGGTGGTGCCTTCAAGAGAAAAGAGGATATGCACCGCATGGCCGAGGCTAACCGCGCGTTTGCACATTTCAGATTTTAAATTGATGATTGAAAATGGCAAAACACGACGATCTTAGACTTACACGCAATATCGGCATCATGGCCCACATCGATGCCGGCAAGACCACCACTTCAGAGCGTATCCTGTTCTACACCGGCAAGACCCACCGTATCGGCGAGGTGCATGACGGCGCAGCCACAATGGACTGGATGGAGCAGGAGCAGGAGCGAGGCATCACCATCACCTCGGCTGCCACGACAGCGTTCTGGACATATGGCGGCGAGAAATACAAAATCAACCTGATCGACACTCCGGGACACGTGGACTTCACCGTCGAGGTGGAGCGCTCGCTGCGTGTGCTCGACGGCGCTGTGGCTACATTCTGCGCCGTGGGCGGCGTGGAGCCCCAGTCGGAGACCGTATGGCGTCAGGCAGACAAATACAACGTACCCCGTATCGGCTACGTCAACAAGATGGACCGTTCGGGCGCGAACTTCTTCGAGGTAGTGCGCCAGCTCCGCGAGGTGCTCGGCGCAAATCCGCTTCCCATCCAGATCCCCATCGGCGCCGAGGAGACATTCAAGGGCGTCGTAGACCTGGTGAAGATGAAGGCCATCTTCTGGCATGACGAGACGATGGGCGCGGAATACAGCGTAGAGGAGATTCCGGCGTCGCTCCGCGACGAGGCAGAGGAGTACCGTGACAAGATGCTCGAGACCCTGGCCGAGTTCGACGAGACGTTCATGGAGAAATATTTCGACGACCCCAGCACCATCACCGAGGACGAGATCCGCGCCGCTATCCGCAAGGGCACCCTCTCGATGGACATCAACCCGATGCTCTGCGGCTCGTCGTTCAAGAACAAGGGAGTCCAGACGCTGCTTGACGCAGTCTGCGCATACCTGCCCTCGCCCGAGGACGCAGGCGCAGTCGAGGGCCACGCCGTAGGCGACCCCGACACTATCGAGACCCGCGAGCCCAGCAGCGACGCGCCGATGTCGGCTCTGGCGTTCAAGATCGCGACCGACCCCTATGTGGGCCGTCTCTGCTTCTTCCGCGTGTACTCGGGCGACATCGACGCCGGCAGCTACGTGCTCAACACCCGCTCGGGCAAGAAGGAGCGCGTGTCGCGCCTGTTCCAGATGCACTCGAACAAGCAGAACCCGATGGAGAAGATCGGTTGTGGCGACATAGGCGCCGGAGTCGGCTTCAAGGATATCCGCACCGGCGACACGCTCTGCGACGAGAACGCGCCGATCGTGCTCGAGGCTATGGAGTTCCCCGATCCCGTGATCGGTATCGCGGTCGAGCCCAAGACCCAGAAAGACTTGGACAAGCTCGGAGTCGGCCTGCAGAAGCTGTCCGAGGAGGACCCGACATTCCGTGTCGAGACCAACGAGGAGACGGGCCAGACCGTGATCAGCGGTATGGGTGAGCTTCACCTCGACATCATCATCGACCGTCTGCGCCGCGAGTTCAA
The DNA here is from genome assembly GCA_014867205.1 of Muribaculaceae bacterium. GTDB lineage: Bacteria > Bacteroidota > Bacteroidia > Bacteroidales > Muribaculaceae > Lepagella. Next base: position 45,585 of record WGUO01000006.1, read on the forward strand.
GGTAGAGTGCAACCAGGGCCGTCCGCAAGTAACATATAAGGAGGCCATCACCAAGCCGGTCGAGCTGCGCGAGACATTCAAGAAGCAGACCGGTGGCCGCGGTAAGTATGCCGACATCATCGTCCGCATCGAGCCGGTCGACGAGGGCTTCGAGGGCAATCTGCAGTTTGTCGACGAGGTCAAGGGCGGTAACGTGCCCAAGGAGTACATCCCCTCGGTTCAGAAGGGATTCCAGACAGCGATGAAGAACGGTGTGCTCGCCGGATATCCGGTGGAGCAGCTGAAGGTAACACTGCTCGACGGATCATTCCACCCCGTGGACTCTGACCAGCTGTCGTTCGAGCTCTGCGCCATCCAGGCGTTCAAGCATGGCTCGGAGAAGGCCGGCCCGGTTCTGATGGAGCCCATCATGAAGATCGAGGTAGTGACCCCAGAGGAGTCGATGGGTGACGTGATCGGTGACCTTAACAAGCGTCGCGGTCAGGTAGAGGGCATGGAGAACAGCCGCTCGGGAGCGCGCATCGTCAAGGCCAAGGCGCCTCTGGCAGAGATGTTCGGCTATGTGACGGCACTGCGTACCATCACGTCCGGCCGCGCAACATCGACCATGTCGTTCAGCCACTACTCCGAGGTAAGCAACTCGATAGCAAAGAACGTACTCGAAGAGGTCAACGGTCGCGTCGACCTTCTGAAGTAAAATCATATTTCCGTATCCGGGGCCGCGAGACGGCCCCGGAACGCGGAGTTTAAACACGCTTATAAGACAAACAAAAAATATGAGCCAAAAAATCAGAATCAAATTGAAATCTTACGATCACAACCTCGTCGACAAGTCGGCAGAGAAGATCGTGAAGACAGTCAAGTCGACCGGCGCGACGGTAAAGGGCCCCATACCACTGCCCACCCACAAGCGTATATTCACCGTGAACCGCTCGACATTCGTAAACAAGAAGAGCCGCGAGCAGTTCCAGCTCTCGAGCTACCAGCGCCTGATCGACATCTACAGCAGCACAGCCAAGACAGTCGACGCGCTGATGAAGCTTGAGCTCCCCTCGGGCGTGGATGTATCCATCAAGGTCTGAGCGAAGGCCGGAGACATCGAGAACAACAGTAAAACAAAACAACACAACCACAAATAAAATAAAGAAATGCCAGGATTATTAGGAAAGAAAATCGGAATGACATCCGTTTTCAGTGCCGACGGAAAGAACATTCCGTGCACTGTTATCGAATTAGGTCCTTGTGTGGTTACCCAGATCAAGACACTTGAGAAAGACGGCTACGAGGCCGTGCAGGTGGGCTTCCAGGAGGCAAAGGAGAAGCACACCACGCAGCCTATGGCAGGTCATTTCAAGAAGGCAGGGGTAGCACCGCAGAGACACTTGGCCGAGTTCAAGACGTTCGAGACCATGCCGGCTCTCGGCGAGACGCTGACGGTAGACCTCTTCCAGGAGGGTGGTTTTGTCGACGTTGTCGGCACCTCCAAGGGTAAGGGATTCCAGGGCGTTGTGAAGCGTCACGGCTTCGGCGGCGTGGGCCAGTCGACCCACGGTCAGCACAACCGTCTGCGTGCGCCCGGTTCAATCGGTGCCTGCTCGTATCCCGCCAAGGTGTTCAAGGGCCTCCGCATGGCCGGCCAGATGGGCAACGAGCGCGTCACTGTGCAGAATCTCCAGGTGATCAAGGTGATCCCCGAGCACAATTTATTAATGATAAAGGGTTCAGTTCCCGGACCCAAAGGTTCAATAGTTATAGTTGAGAAGTAATGGAAGTAGCAGTATATAACATCAAAGGCGAGGATACCGGCCGCAAAGTCACCCTGAACGACGATGTGTTTGCCCGCGACCTGAGCGAGGGCAACGCCGAGCACACCCTTTACCTCGACATCAAGCAGTATCTTGGAAACCAGCGTCAGGGAACACACAAGAGCAAGGAGCGCAGCGAGGTCTCATACTCGACCCGTAAGATCGGACGCCAGAAGGGTGGCGGCGGCGCACGCCGCGGTGACCTCAACTCTCCGGTCCTGTACCATGGCGGCCGCGTGTTCGGACCCCGTCCCCGTGACTATCGCACCAAACTCAACAAGAAGATGAAGGCGCTGGCCCGCAAGATCGCGCTGACCTCGCGCGCCAACGACAAGAAGATCCTCGTGATCGAGAACTTCACCTTCGAGGCACCGCGCACCAAGAGCTACATGGAGATCGCCAAGAACTTCAAGCTCGAGGACAAGAAGGTGCTTCTGGTATTCGCCGCGCCCGACAACAACGTTCTTCTGTCGGTCCGCAACGTGCCCAACGCCCTTATGGCCCAGGCCAAGGACCTGAACGCATACACAGTGCTCAACAACGACGCGATCCTTCTGACCGAAGACAGCGTTGGCATCATTAACGATTACAAATAAGGAGATAAGAAAAGATGGACATTCAAATCAAACCGATCGTGACCGAGAAGGCTACGGCCTACAGCGAGAAGCAGAATTGCTACACCTTCGCCGTATCTCCCAACGCCAACAAGTTTCAGATCAAGGACATCGTGGAGAAGCTCTACAACGTCCGCGTAGAGAAGGTGAATATCGCCAACTATGCGGGCAAGCGCAAGCAGCGCTACACCAAGGGGGGACTCATCCGCGGACGCCGCGACGCCTTCAAGAAGGCATACATCACAGTGGCAGAAGGACAGAAGATTGACTATTACAGCAACATCTAAAAAGAAATGGCAGTAAGAAAATTCAAGCCCACTACGCCTGGGCAAAGACACAAGGTTATTGGTGTGTTCAAAGGACAAATCACTGCTACCACACCAGAAAAGTCTCTTACAGTCGGCAAGCGCTCGACGGGCGGCCGCAACTCATCGGGCCACCTGTCGACCCGCTATCGTGGCGGCGGCCATAAGAGAAAATTGCGTCTCATCGACTTCAAGAGAACCAACGACAACGTGCCTGCAACAGTAAAGAGCATCGAGTACGACCCGAACCGTTCGGCCCGCATCGCGCTGCTTTACTATCAGGACGGATCGAAGGCCTACATGATCGCCCCGAACGGTCTTGAGGTAGGCCAGGTGGTGGTAAGCGGTGCCGATGTGGCACCGGAGGTAGGCAACTGCCTGCCGCTCGCCAAGATCCCGGTAGGTACGCTGATCCATTGTATCGAGCTTCGTCCCGGACAGGGAGCCTGCATGGCCCGTTCGGCCGGAACGTTCGCTCAACTCACCTCGCGTGAGGGTGATTACGCGATCATCAAATTACCTTCAGGAGAGACTCGCAAGGTGCTTCTGACATGCCGCGCCACAGTTGGCGTAGTCGGCAACTCCGACCACGCCCTGGAGCAGAGCGGCAAGGCCGGCCGCAGCCGCTGGCTGGGCCGCAGGCCTCACAACCGAGGCGTCGTAATGAACCCTGTCGACCACCCGATGGGTGGTGGTGAGGGCCGTCAGTCGGGTGGACATCCCCGCTCGCGCACAGGCCTCTACGCCAAGGGTCTGAAGACACGCTCGCCCAAGAAGCACTCTTCGAAGTACATCATTGAAAGAAGGAAAAAATAATTTGATTAATTAAGACAAGTATGAGTCGTTCGCTTAAAAAAGGACCCTTTATTTCCGTAAAGCTCGAGAAGAAGGTCGCAGCAATGGACGAGAGCGGTAAGAAGAGCGTGATCAAGACCTGGAGCCGCGCCTCCATGATCTCGCCCGACTTTGTCGGACACACTTTCGCCGTCCATAACGGAAACAAGTTCATCCCCGTGTACGTGACCGAGAACATGGTAGGCCACAAGCTCGGAGAGTTTGCCCCCACCCGCACATTCCGCGGTCATGCCGGCAACAAGAAAAAATAAAGGCCCCAATCATCAATCACGATAAAAACAGAATAACATACAATGGGTTTAAGAAAAAGACAAGCAGCCGACGCCATGAAGGCAGCGAGGAAGAACGAGTTTGGCGCCCGTCTTCGCAACGTGCCCTCTTCGCCCCGCAAGATGCGTCTCGTCGTTGACATGATCCGCGGCGTCGAGGCATTCAAGGCCCTCGGTATATTGAAGTTCTCCAACAAGGAGGCAGCACGCAAGGTGGAGAAGCTTCTCCGCTCAGCTATCGCCAACTGGGAGCAGAAGAACGAGCGTAAAGCCGAAGCCGGCGAGCTCTATGTTAAAACGGTGTTCGTTGACGCCGCCCCGATGCTGAAGCGCATGCGCCCCGCACCGCAGGGCCGCGGCTACCGCATCCGCAAGCGCTCAAACCACGTGACACTCTTTGTGGACACCTATAATAAATCTAACGACTAAGCAAGATGGGACAGAAAGTTAATCCGATCAGCAACCGCCTCGGTGTGATCCGCGGTTGGGACTCAAACTGGTACGGCGGCAAGAAATATGGCGAGACTCTTCTCGAGGACTCGAAGATCCGCAAGTACCTCCAGACTCGTCTTGCCAAGGCAAGCGTCTCGAGAATCATCATTGAGCGTACACTGAAGATGGCCACCGTGACCATCGCCACCTCGCGCCCGGGCCTCATCATAGGCAAGGGAGGCAAGGATGTAGACGCGCTCAAGGAGGAGCTCAAGAAACTGACCGACAAGGACGTTCAGATCAACATCCACGAGATCAAGCGCCCGGAGCTCGACGCTGAGATCGTAGCAACCAACATCGCTCGCCAGATCGAGAACAAGGTTGCCTACCGTCGCGCCGTGAAGATGGCAGTTGCAAGCACCATGCGCATGGGCGCCGAGGGCATCAAGGTTCAGGTCAGCGGTCGTCTGAACGGCGCCGAGATGGCCCGCTCCGAGATGTTCAAGGAGGGCCGCACACCTCTGCACACACTCCGTGCCGACATCGACTACGCGCTGGTCGAGGCACACACCAAGGTCGGCGTAGTCGGCGTCAAGGTGTGGATCTGCCGCGGCGAGGTATACGGCAAGAAGGAGCTCACCCCGACCTATGTGGCCGGCCAGAAGGAGCCCGGACGCCCCCAGGGCGGCGGCCGCAAGGGTGGTTTCCGCAACAAGAAGAATAACAACCGTTAAAAACAGCTAAGATAATGTTACAACCTAAGAAGACAAAATTCCGCCGTTCACAGAAGGGCCGCATGAAAGGTGAGGCTCAGAGAGGCAATCAGCTGGCTTTCGGTTCATTCGGTATCAAGACACTCGACTCGAAGTGGATCACCGGCCGTCAGATCGAGGCCGCGCGTATCGCGCTGACGCGCTACATGCAGCGTCAGGGCCAGGTATGGATCCGCATCTTCCCCGACAAGCCGATCACCAAGAAGCCTGCCGAGGTGCGAATGGGTAAAGGTAAGGGTAACCCGGAGGGCTTCGTGGCTCCCGTGACCCCGGGCCGTATCCTGATCGAGATCGACGGCGTTCCCTACGACGTGGCCAAGGAGGCACTCCGCCTCGCAGCCCAGAAGCTTCCGGTGCTGACCAGGTTCGTAGTGCGTCGCGACTATGACCCCACACAGAACGTCTAATCCCGAATTCTGCGAGAAAAATAAGTGAGATATAGATTTTTCTGTCATATCATACAATAAAAAGGGAATATTTCGGTTGAACATTCGGGGAGAAATGCAAGTCATCTCTCCCCGGATGGGCCGGAATGGGCCCTAAATGTGTATAGAGACGGCAGAAAAGTCGATTCTCGAAAAAACAAGGAAATACAATGAAAAAGGAAGAAATCAAGGAATTAAGCATTCAGGAGTTGCAGGCCCAGATAGAGGCCGCAGAGAAGGCTTATCGTGAATTGAAAGTAGCGCACGCGATATCTCCCTCGGACAATCCGGCCAAGATCACCAAGGACCGCCGTGATATCGCCCGTCTGAAGACAGTGTTGCGCCAGAAGGAAATAGCCGCCGCCAAGGAGGCTGCTTCCAAGTAATTAACCCGGTGAAATCATTTGCAAAATGGAAGAGAACAAGAGACATTTGAGAAAAGAGAGAATCGGGGTCGTTTCGAGCAACAAGTGCGACAAGACCATCACGGTTGAGATCAAATGGAAAGAGAAACACCCGATTTACGGCAAGTTTGTAAATAAGACGAAGAAGTATCATGCACATGATGAGAACAACGAGTGCTCGGTGGGTGATACAGTACGCCTCATGGAGACACGTCCCTTGAGCAAGACCAAGAGATGGAGAATGGTAGAAATCATCGAAAAAGTTAAGTAATCATGATACAGACAGAATCACGTTTGACAGTAGCCGACAACTCCGGTGCCAAGGAGGTATTGTGCATCCACGTGCTGGGCGGCACAGGCCGTCGCTACGCGAGTGTCGGAGATATTATCGTAGTGACCGTGAAGAGCACCATTCCCTCGTCTGACGTCAAGAAAGGCACTGTGTCGAAGGCAGTGGTAGTACGCACCAAGAAGGAGATCCGTCGGCCCGACGGCAGCTACATCCGTTTCGATGACAACGCATGCGTGCTGCTCAACAACGCGGGAGAAATCCGCGGCACACGTATCTTCGGCCCCGTGGCCCGCGAGCTTCGCGCCACGAACATGAAGATAGTCTCGCTCGCACCCGAGGTGCTCTAAAACAAAATTCAAACCGTCTTAGACAATTTCAAACAAAATGGCAAAATTGCATATAAAGAAGGGAGACACCGTCTATGTCAATGCCGGCGACGACAAGGGCAAGACCGGACGTGTCCTCGAGGTGCAGGTCAAGAAGAGCCGCGCCATTGTGGAGGGCATCAACATTGTCTCCAAAAGCACAAAGCCGACTGCCAAGTATCCTCAGGGTGGTATCGTGAAGATCGAGGCGCCGGTGCATATTTCTAATCTTAATGTGGTGGATCCCAAGACAGGTAAGCCCACCCGTATCGGCCGCCGCCGCAACGAGGCCGGCAAGCTGGTGCGTTACGCTAAAAAATCAGGAGAGGAGATCAAATAATGGCAGAGACTACACTTTCAAAGGAGTATAAGGAGAAGATCGTGCCGGCTCTCACCGAAGAGTTCAAGTACACAACTCCCATGCAGGTCCCCCGCCTGACCAAGATCGTCATCAACCAGGGTCTGGGTGGTGCGACACAGGACAAGAAGATCATCGAGACAGCGATCAACGAGCTGACCGCGATTACAGGCCAGAAGGCTGTCCCGACCCTGTCGAAAAAGGATATCTCGAACTTCAAGCTTCGTAAGAAGATGCCTATCGGCGCGATGGTGACACTCCGCCGCGAGAAGATGTATGAGTTCCTGGAGAGGCTCGTACGCGTGGCACTGCCCCGTATCCGCGACTTCAAGGGAATCAACTCGAAGCTCGACGGCCGCGGCAACTACACGCTCGGCATCACCGAGCAGATCATCTTCCCTGAGATCAACATCGACAACGTGCCCAAGCTGCAGGGTATGAACATCACGTTCGTGACCACAGCCAACACCGACGAGGAGGGCTTCGCGTTGCTTAAGAAATTCGGCTTACCGTTTAAACACGAAAATTAAGAGATATGGCAAAAGAATCAATGAAGGCCCGCGAGGTTAAGCGTCAGCGCATGGTGGCAAAGTATGCCGCCAAGAAGGCAGCCCTGAAGAAGGCAGCCCTGGCTGATGCAGACGGCAACATCGACTACGAGGCACTCACGAAGCTCCAGAAGCTTCCGAAGAATGCCTCGCGTGTCCGTCTCCACAACCGTTGCGAGCTCACAGGCCGTCCCAAAGGCTATATGCGTCAGTTCGGTATCTCGCGAATACAGTTCCGCGAGATGGCTTCGGCTGGCCTGATTCCGGGAGTCAAGAAGGCAAGCTGGTGATCAAGGCGATCACCGGCGGCCTCCGCCCCGGCGCTCAAGCAGAAACAGATTGAGTTTTAAATATTGTTCAGCATGTCTGAATCAATTTAATCAACAAAAAAATGACTGATCCAATAGCAGATTATCTGACAAGACTCAGGAACGCCATCATGGCCGGCCACCGCGTGGTCGAGGTTCCGACGTCGAAAATGAAAAGAGAGATCACGAAGATCCTTTTCGATCAGGGCTACATCCTGAACTACAAGTTCGTGGAGAACGACGGCCCGAAAGGCACCATCAAGATTGCCTTGAAGTATGATCCGGTAGACAAAGTATGCGCTATCAAGAACCTGCACCGCGTCTCGCGTCCGGGTCTGCGCCAGTACACCGGTTACAAAGATATGCCCCGTGTGCTCAATGGCCTCGGCATCGCAATCCTGTCGACATCGCAGGGCGTGATGACCAACAAGGAGGCTCGCGAGCGTAAGATCGGCGGCGAGGTATTGTGTTACGTTTATTAATCAGGAGGAGGTATTATGTCAAGAATAGGTAAATCACCCATCGCAATACCTGCAGGCGTAACCGTACAGGTAAAGGACCACACAGTGACTGTGAAGGGTCCGAAAGGAGAACTCACCCAGGAGATCAATCCCAATATAGAGGTTAAGGTAGAGGATGGCCACGTGATAGTGACGCGTCCCGATGACGAGCGCGAGAACCGCGCGATGCACGGCCTTTACCGCGCGCTGATCCACAACATGGTGGTAGGTGTATCTGAGGGATATAAGAAAGAGATGGAGCTCGTCGGCGTCGGTTACCGCGCCACATCGAGCGGCCAGGTACTCGAGCTCGCACTGGGATACTCACATGCTATCTTCATCAAGCTCCCCAAGGAAATCAAGGTAGAAGCCAAGACCGAGCGTAACAAGAACCCGCTCATCATTCTCGAGAGCAGCGACAAGCAGCTTCTCGGCCAGGTATGCGCAAAGATCCGTTCGCTCCGCAAGCCCGAGCCTTACAAGGGTAAAGGTATCAAGTTTGTAGGCGAGATCATCCGCCGCAAGTCAGGAAAGTCGGCTAACGCCAAATAAAAACTAAGGAATTATGGTATCCAAGATAGCAAGAAGAAATAAAATCAAAACCCGCATCCGCGGTAAAATTTCAGGCACCGCCCAGCGTCCGCGCATGAGCGTGTTCCGCTCTAACAAGGCGATTTACGTACAGGTAATCGACGACCTGAGCGGCAATACGATAGTTGCGGCATCGTCTAAGGGCCTCGAGGGCGGCACAAAGGTCGAGATCGCTGCCAAGGTAGGCGAGGAGATTGCAAAGAAAGCTGTTGAGAAGGGAATCGCAGAGGTCGTTTTCGACCGTAACGGCTACCTGTATCACGGACGAGTTAAATCATTGGCCGATGCAGCCCGCAAGGGTGGTCTTAAATTTTAATAGGAATCATGGCAAAGAACAATAAGGTAAAATCTACAAATGATCTCGAACTCCAGGACCGCCTTGTAGCCATCAACCGTGTGACGAAAGTCACCAAGGGTGGACGTGCGTTCAGTTTCGCTGCGATCGTCGTAGTCGGCGACGGCAACGGAGTAATCGGCTGGGGACTGGGCAAGGCCAATGAGGTTACCGCAGCCATAGCCAAGGGTGTGGAGACAGCCAAGAAGAATCTGATCAAGGTGCCGGTGCACAATGGCACTATTCCCCACGAGGTGGCAGCCAAGTTCGGCGGCTCGCGCATCTTCCTGAAGCCTGCCTCGGAAGGTACCGGAGTAAAGGCCGGAGGCGCAATGCGTGCCGTGCTTGAGAGCGTAGGCGTCAAGGACGTGCTCGCCAAGTCGAAGGGCTCATCCAACCCCCACAACCTCGTGAAGGCCACGATTGCGGCCCTCGACGAGCTCCGCAGCCCGGCCCAGGTTGCCCAGAACCGCGGAGTGAGCGTGGAAAAAGTGTTTAACGGCAAATAATCGAAGAGATGGCTAAGATACAAATCACTCAGATCAAGAGCCGTATCAACGCGCCCAAGGTCCAGAAGGCGACTCTCGACGCGCTCGGCATCCGCAAAATGAACCATAGCGTGATCAAGGAGGATACTCCCGACATCATCGGCATGGTCAAGAGGGTTCATCATTTAGTGAAAGTGACTAAACTCTAAAGAAGACTCAGACAATGGAATTACATAATTTACAGCCTGCCGTAGGCAGCAACAAGAAATGCAAGAGAATTGGCCGTGGCACCGGATCGGGCTACGGCGGCACTTCGACCCGCGGACACAAGGGTGCCAAGTCCCGCTCGGGCTACAAGCACAAGGTCGGTTTCGAGGGTGGCCAGATGCCTCTGCAGCGTCGCGTGCCGAAATTCGGTTTCAAGAACATCAACCGCGTCGAGTACAAGGCAATCAACCTTGACGCACTGGAGGCTCTTGCAGCCGCCGGAGCGACCAAGGTTACAGTCGAGGATCTCCGCAACGCCGGACTCGTATCGAAGAAGGCGCTCGTGAAGGTGCTTGGCAACGGCGCGATCGCACATGCTCTTGAGGTCGAGGCCAACGCCTTCTCGAAGGCTGCTGAGGCTGCCATCGTCGCAGCCGGCGGCTCTGTGGTAAAAAAATAACTTAACACACTATGGGATTTACAAAAACGATTAAAAATATCTGGAGCGTAGAGGATCTGCGCAAGCGCATCGGCATCACGCTGCTGCTTGTGATCATCTATCGTTTCGGGTGTTACGTGGTCTTGCCGGGAATCAATCCCGACGAGCTGCTGGCACTTAAGAATTTCACTGCCGACGGGTTAATGCAGCTTCTCGACATGTTCTCGGGAGGTGCCTTCTCTCAGGCTTCCATCTTCGCGCTGGGTATCATGCCTTACATCACTGCATCGATCGTGATACAGCTTCTCGGCATGGTCTTGCCCGCGTTCCAGAAGATGCAGCGTGAGGGCGAGAGCGGACGCATGAAACTTAATCAGTACACCCGTTACCTGACAGTGCTTATTCTCGTGCTGCAGGGTCCGGCTTATCTGATGAATCTCAAGTACCAGGTTCAGGCAGCCGGAGGCCACGTTGAATTAGGTTTCTGGACCATCGTGTTTATGACGATCGTCCTTGCGGCAGGCTCCATGTTCATCATGTGGCTTGGCGAGCGAATCGACCAGAAGGGTGTCGGCAACGGTATCTCGTTCATCATCCTTATCGGTATCATCGCGCGTCTGCCGGAGGCGTTCATTCAGGAATTCACCGGTCGACTCATGAACTCACAGGGTGGCGGACTTGTTCTGTTCCTGATTGAGATTGTGATTCTGCTCGCCGTGATCGCAGGTGCCGTTCTTCTGGTGCAGGGTACGCGCAACGTCCCCGTGCAGTATGCCAAGAAGGTTGTCGGCAACAAGCAGTATGGCGGTGCCCGCCAGTTCATTCCCCTCAAGGTGAATGCAGCCGGCGTGATGCCAATCATCTTCGCGCAGGCCATCATGTTCATACCTGTGACTCTTGTGGGCTTCAGTACTGATCAGACCGGTTTCTTCGGAGCCCTTACCGACATGTACGGCTTCTGGTACAATCTGATCTACTTCATCATGATTGTGGCCTTCACATACTTCTACACGGCAATCACTGTGCGCCCGGCGCAGATGGCCGAGGACATGAAGCGCAATAACGGCTTCATACCCGGCATCAAGCCCGGCAAGCCGACAGTTGACTATCTTGACTCGATCATGTCGAGAATAACGCTGCCCGGATCAATCTTCCTCGGCATCGTGGCCATTCTGCCGGCAATCGCGCATGTATGTGGACTTAACCGCAGTTTCGCGTCATTCTTCGGCGGCACGTCGCTGCTGATTCTCGTGGGTGTGATCCTTGACACTCTCCGCATCGTGGAGGGTCATCTGATCATGCACAAGTATGACGGACTGATGAAGCACGGACGCATCAAGGGACGTTCGTCGGGCAGCAGTGCCTTTTGACAACAGGTGATTTTTTGAATCGAAGATGATATACATCAAGACACCTGAAGAGATAGAACTAACGCGTGCGGCCTGCGATCTGGTAAGCCGCACGCTCGGAGAGGTGGCCAAATGGGTAAAGCCCGGGGTCACCACTCTGAGGCTCGATACGATAGCAAGAGAGTTTATCCTCGACAACGGGGGTAAGCCCGCTTGCCTCGGTTATCACGGTTTCCCGGGCACACTCTGCATTGAGGTGAACGAGACAGTGGTACACGGTTTCCCGTCGAACTACGCCCTTCGCGAGGGCGACATCGTGGGCACCGACTGCGTGGCCGAGCTCAACGGATTCAACGGCGACAGCTGCTTCACGTTCGCGGTCGGCGAGATTGACGAGAAGAGGCAGGCTCTGCTTGAGGCAACCCTCCAGTCGCTCTACAAGGGCATCGAGGCCGCCAAGGCCGGCAAGCGTGTAGGCGATATCTCGAACGCAGTGCAGACCTACGTGGAGCGCCGCGGCTACAGTGTGGTCCGCGAGATGTGCGGCCACGGAATCGGCAAGAGCATGCACGAGGATCCTGAGGTGCCCAACTACGGACGCCGCGGAATAGGCCCCGTGCTGAAGCCCGGGATGCTTATATGCATAGAGCCGATGATCAATATGGGAAGCAAGAATATTGTGATAGAGCGCAACGGTTGGGAGTGCCGCACCCGCGACCGCAAGCCGTCGGCACACTTTGAGCATACGATACTGATCACCGACGACGCCCCCGACATCCTCACGACATTCGACTATATCGAGGCCTCTCTTCAGAATGCAAAGTAATATAATCACAAGATCAGGAAAGAACTAAAGTCAATATGGCAAAACAGGCAGCAATCGAACAGGATGGAGTGATACTCGAGGCCTTGTCGAACGCAATGTTCAAGGTCGAGCTTGAGAACGGGCACGAGATAACGGCCCATATCTCGGGCAAGATGAGAATGCACTACATCAAGATTCTTCCGGGCGACAAGGTCAAGGTGGAGATGAGTCCCTACGACCTGAGCAAAGGAAGAATATCATTCAGATACAAATAAAACAAAACTCGATATGAAAGTTAGAGCATCAGTAAAAAAGCGCACTCCCGACAGCAAAATCGTACGCCGGAAGGGTAGATTATACGTAATCAACAAGAAAAATCCAAAATTTAAACAGCGTCAAGGATAATTTTATTACCTTTGCACAAAATTTGTAAAAAAGCAATATGGCAGTAAGAATTGTCGGCGTAGATTTGCCGCAGAACAAGAGAGGAGAGATCGCGTTGACCTATATTTTCGGAATCGGTCGGAGCGCAGCGAGGACGATTCTTGAGAAGGCGGGAGTAGACCGCGATATCAAGGTACAGGACTGGACCGATACGCAGGCAGCCGCCGTGCGTGAGGTTATCCAGCGCGATTACAAGGTGGAGGGAGACCTTCGCACAGAGATACAGCTCAACATCAAGCGACTGATGGACATCGGCTGCTACCGCGGCATCCGTCACCGTCTTGGACTTCCGGTGCGTGGCCAGAGCACAAAGAACAATGCCCGCACCCGCAAGGGACGCAAGAAAACGGTCGCTAACAAGAAGAAAGCTACTAAATAACAAAAATAAAGTATGGCAAAAAAGACAGTCGCAGCAAAGAAGAGGAATGTCAAGGTTGGCGCAAGCGGCCAGCTTCATGTGCATAGCTCTTTCAACAACATCATTGTGTGTCTCGCCAATGAGGAGGGTCAGGTCATCTCCTGGTCTTCTGCCGGCAAGATGGGCTTCAGAGGCTCGAAGAAGAACACTCCCTACGCAGCACAGATGGCGGCGCAGGATTGCGCAAAGGTCGCCTATGACCTGGGTCTGCGCAAGGTGAAGGCTTACGTGAAGGGACCGGGTAACGGCCGTGAGGCTGCCATCCGTTTCGTACACCAGAGCGGCATCGAGGTCACAGAGATAGTAGACGTGACACCGCTTCCGCACAACGGTTGCCGTCCCCCGAAGAGAAGAAGAGTCTAATCGGAATTTTTTCAACAAAACAGAATATTCTGAACCAAAGTCCGGCCCGAGTAGTCCTGAATGCGAATTGACCGTCACATACACTTCCTTTCGACGGTCGCGGCTGCGCTAAGGGACGCGCTCAGCGGATGAGCAAAAAAGATAGAAATAATGGCAAGATACACAGGACCAAAAACAAAGATCGCGCGCAAGTTCGGCGAGGCCATCTACGGCGAGGACAAGGTGTTTGCAAAGCGCAACTACCCCCCGGGCCAGCACGGCCAGAACCGCAGGAAGAAGACGTCGGAGTACGGCACACAGCTGCGCGAGAAACAAAAAGCAAAATACACCTACGGTGTGCTTGAGCGTCAGTTCCGCAATCTGTTCGAGAAGGCAGAGCGCACCAAGGGCATCACCGGTGAGGTACTTCTGCAGCTCCTCGAGAGCCGTCTGGACAACCTCGTATACCGACTGGGTCTGGCACCCTCTCGTCCGGCAGCCCGTCAGCTCGTGCTCCACAAGCACATCAACGTCAACGGCAAGAACGTGAACATACCTTCGTACCGCGTAATGCCGGGCGACGTGGTAACTGTCCGCGAGAAGTCGAAGTCACTTGAGGTCATCGCTGACAGCGTGGCCGGATTCAACCACAGCAAATATCCCTGGATCGAGTGGGATGCCTCAATCATGGGCGGCAAGTATCTGCACCTGCCCCAGCGCGAGGATATCCCCGAGACAATCAAGGAGCAGCTGATTGTCGAACTCTATTCTAAATAATAAACACTAAGATACCCATGCCAATTTTAGCATTTCAGAAACCCGACAAGGTCATCATGCTTGAGGCCGACAACTCTTACGGCAAGTTTGAGTTCCGTCCCCTTGAGCCGGGTTACGGCCAGACCATCGGCAACGCGCTGAGAAGGATACTGTTGTCTTCGCTCGGCGGTTTCGCCATCAACTCCATCCGCATCAGCGGCGTGGCACACGAGCTGGACGTGATCCCCGGAGTAAAGGAGGATGTGACAAACATCATTCTCAATCTCAAGCAAATCAGGTTCAAGCAGGTGACCGAGGACCACAATGCGGAGACCGCGACGGTCAAGGTCGAGGGAAAAGATGTGTTTACGGCTGGTGACTTAGGTAAGGTTCTCTCGGGATTCGAGGTACTGAATCCCGAACTGGTGATCTGTCACATCGACCCGGACTACGGCTTCGAGATGGAGTATTCCATCAACAAGGGCCGCGGCTGGGTTCCTGCTGACGAGAACCGCGAGATGCTCGCGGGCGCCAGTGCCAACGTGATTGCAATCGACTCCATCTACACGCCGATCAAGAACGTGAAGTATGCTGTCGAGAACTTCCGCGTGGAGCAGAAGACCGACTACGAGAAGCTCGTGATCGAAGTCACCACCGACGGCTCGATTCAGCCTAAGGAGGCTCTCAAGGAGGCTGCCAAGATTCTGATCCAGCATTTCATGATGTTCAGCGACGAGAAGATCACTCTCGAGACACCGCAGGAGGACACTCCCGAGGAGTTTGACGAGGAGGTGCTCCATATGCGTCAGCTGCTCAAGAGCAAGCTGGTCGACCTGGATCTTTCGGTCCGCGCCCTGAACTGCCTGAAGAGCGCCGAGGTCGAGACTCTCGGCGAACTGGTTGTCTTCAATAAGAACGACCTGCTCAAATTCAGAAACTTCGGAAAGAAGTCACTCTCGGAGCTCGACGAGCTTCTTGAGAAGTACAACCTTTCCTTTGGAATGGATATTTCAAAATATAAATTAGACAAAGACTAAATCGCACAATGAGACATAATAAGAAATTCAATCACCTGAGCCGTAAGAAAGGCCACCGCGAGGCCCTGCTGTCGAATCTGGCGATCGCTCTTATCGAGCATAAGAGAATCTTCACGACTCTGGCAAAGGCAAAGGCATTGCGCGTCTATGCCGAGCCGCTCATCACCCGCTCAAAGAAGGATGACACCCAGAACCGCCGCCTCGTGTTCAGCTACCTGCAGAGCAAGGAGGCCGTAAAGGAACTCTTCGGTGTAATCTCAGAGAAGGTCGCCAACCGCCCGGGTGGTTACCTCCGCATACTGAAGACCGGTCATCGTCTTGGCGACAACGCCGAGATGGCAATGATCGAGTTCGTAGACTTCAACGAGAGCGCACTTGCGGAGACCGAGAACAAGAAGGCCGGCCGCACGCGTCGCTCACGCTCGAAGAAGGCCGCTCCGGCAGCCGAGGCACCCAAGGCTGAGGCTCCCGTAGAGGAGGCTCCCAAGGCCGAGGCTCCCGCAGCCGAGTAATTTTATTGCACAAGAGTAAAACATATATCTTTAAGGTAAGGAGGGCATGTCCGTGAGGATGTGTCCTTCTTTATGATTATAGCCGCTTGTGGAAAGGAATAATCCTGATCAATCCCGATTAATCCTGATAAACCTGATTAATCATGGAAATTCTCGACTAAGCATGAATACCAGGATAATCGAGTTTATTCAGAGGATCGGTGAGACGAGCCGCACTATCGACTCTATGGTGCGCTGCATGCGCGGACGGTTGTGCCAGATGGCGTAGGTGAGCTTGGTGCAATGCGACATGTCGTCGAAGAATATCTCGCGCATGCGACGGTTGGTCTCATTGTCGTAGATGAAGAGATTGCACTCGAAGTTGTTTTCAAAACTTCGGAAATCGAAATTGGTTGATCCGGCAGTCACGAGGTTGTCGTCGATGATCATGGTCTTGGCATGAAGCATGCCCGGGTTATATAGATAGACCTTGATGCCCGCCTTGAGACACTGTGTCACATATGAGAAGGAGGCGTAACGGAGCATATATGAGTCACTGCGGGCCGGAATCATGATGCGGACGTCAATTTTAGACAGCGCGGCAGCCTCTAAGGCGTGTCTCAGAGCGTCGGTGGGCAAGAAGTAGGGGGTCTGTATATAAATGCTCTTTGTGGCCGCTGTAATGGCCTTTAAAAAGCACAGGGCGAGGTTGTCCCACTGGGAGGTTGGCCCGGAAGTGACGAGCTGCATTCCGACAGTGTTGTGGAAGTGGACCTGGGGGGTCTTCGGATAACGCATGGGGTGAGTCTGGTTGCGGAAATTCCAGTCGACCACAAAAGTGTAGAGCAGCGACTCCACGATGTCTCCCTCGACGCGGAAGTGGGTATCGCGCCATCCCCAGCCGTGGGCTGCGCGGCTCACATAGCGGTCAGCGATGTTCATGCCGCCGATGTAGCCGATACGTCCGTCGATTATGACTATCTTGCGGTGGTTGCGCCAGTTGACGCGGTTGGCGAACTGTGGGAAAGTTACCTTGAAGAAGGGATGAGTCTCGACACCGGCCTCATTCATCATCTTGAAAAACCTGTTTCGGGCCGAGAAACTTCCCACATGGTCATACATTACCTTAACATCGACCCCCTCGCGGGCCTTGCGCATAAGTATCTCTGCAATCTCGTGGCCGAGTGTGTCGTCAAGGAAAATGTAATATTGCAGGCAGATAGTCCTGGTTGCGCCCAGAAGGTCACGCTTCAGGGCAGTGAACTTGTCCTTGCCGTTGGTGAATATCTCCATCCGGTTGTTGATGGTATAGAACGACGAGGATACGTTGCGGGCCAGCTTGACGAGATTACGGTCAGCGCGCGACAGGTTCTGGGTGTCAAGGTTGACATGGCGCGGGGCCATGGTGGTTATGATCTTGCGCTTGTTCATCCGCGAGATCATATGCTGGCCGCGTAGGCTGCGGCCGAAGAAGAGATAGAAGATGAGGCCAACAAACGGCAGGAAGATAAGGGCTATGACCCATGACAGCGACTTGATGGGGTTGCGGTTTTCCTTCAGAATCACGATGACGCAACTGAAGATCACTACCCAGTAAAGGGAAAAGGCTAACAGGCTGAAGAGCCAGTTGAAACTATTCATCTTCCAAAAGTCTTGAGGTTACTTGTCGGGATGCTGACGCAGATATTCGCGAGCGGTAAGTTCAAGCTCGGCATACCACTCGGGGCCGAAGCGTGCGGTAAGCGGGCCCTTGAGGAACTCGAAGGCCCTGACTCCGAGGCGACGGCCCAGGGTCTCGGCCGGACGGCAGATTTTCCATCGATGCAGGTTGACGGCTGTGAATCCGTCATACTCCTTGAGGCGAACGGGGTACAGGCGGCATGAGATTGGCTTGACATCAGGAATACGGCCCTCCCGGAAGGCCTTCTCCAGAGCGCAGAGACACTTTCCGCCGGGAGCATAGCATGTGAACACGCAGTCGCGGCCATCAACTATCTGCGTGACCAGGTCGCCGTCGGGGTCAGTATAGGAGACACCGTCGGCGGCGATAGCGGCGCGGGCCCGCGGCAGCAACTCATCCTGCACCGCCGGGAGCACCTCCACGATGCGTTCAGACTCACCGGCGGCAAGAGGCGCGCCGGCGTCTCCCTCGATGCAGCAGGCGCCGAGACATGCGTCGAGATCGCATACGAAATAGCGTTCGATGAGGTCGAGAGAGACCAGGGTGTGTTGTATCTGTAACAAAACTGAGAGTTTAAAGTTATTGGTTAATTCAATATATGGTGCCCGCGCGTCAGAGCGGATGAAGCACGGCATGCGATATCAGGCGGTCGGCACGTGCGCCCGGAGGCCTGAAAAAGACGGAAACAGAGAACTCGTTGTCGGTCTCATACTTGTTTCCCTCGACAGGAGCAGGGTCAGCCTTTGCACCGGCTCCATGTCCCCGGATAACATACTGATAGTTGTATGCGCCCTGCTTCAGGGGAATCTCGGCAGTATATAGTCCTGTCGCGGGGTCATACCTCATGCGGTTGAAGTCATTGTACAGTCCGTGGGTAAATTCTCCGTCAACGTATATGTCTCCCTCAGTCAGTTTCGGGAAGTCAAGCGTGAAATGCACAGTGATGTAATCAGCGCCGACATTTGAGTCGGTGGCGTTATACTCGCGCACGATAAAGCGGCCATGTTGCGTGACATCGTGCGAATACTGGCGCGAGGCGCGCTCCTCGTCATGACGCAGCCAGACATGGTAGTTTGTGCCCATATATCGCAGCGAGTCGACATTCATGCCCGGGAAGGCGTTGCTGACCGACTCGAAGCGGCGGTATTCATTGGAGGCGGGAAATACAAGATCCGGCATATGGTCATAATAGGCCCGGTTTCTCTCGACCCGGAGCGGGGAGCGCACAGAGCGGCGGGTGTCGTCGCTCAGGTTGCGGGTCACCTCAACTATGAGGTCCTGATATGCGTTTATATCTCCCAGCGCCTCGTGGTCTATGCTGAAGGCAACCTGCTGCCACTCCGTGTTGTGGCCGCGGTCGGTACGCGAGGTTGATGCCCCCTCGACGTATGCAATGTTCTCGGTGACCTGAAAGCGGGTCTGCATGAGCGTGGTCTCCGGGTCGTCGGGGTCATATACCTGAAGCAGGTAATTGCCCGAATGGAGAATCTGCATGTCCTCATTGGGGAGAGTGATGAGATAGTTGACATAGTGTACGAAAGTCGACTGAGAGAAGGCATAATCGTCGATGCGCGCTGAGTTGAACCCGGAGATATACTCCGACTCAATCAGTCTTGAGGGCTGCCAGTCGGAATTGCAGTGAATGAGGCGATACTCCAGGTAACTGTTGTCCTCTCCGATCTCGTCGAAAGTGATGACTATGCGGTCTTGAGTACCCATACGTATCACGGGAGGGGCCATGAAATCGCCCTCGACCTCGGTCTTGAGCGTCCGGAAGCGGCGGTCGAGGATGCGTGTCGCCGTATCGGTATCGGCCGAGAGAGGGATAACCGAAATAAAGAGGGCAAGTAGAAACAGTATTCTTACCATACGATGGGAGTTTTGCCGTGGGCCACGAGATACTCATTGGCTCGCGAGAAGTGGTGGTTGCCGAAGAAGCCACGGTGGGCCGAGAGGGGCGATGGATGCGGCGACGTGAGGACGAGATGCCTGTTGCGGTCGATGAACTCACCCTTACGGATAGCGTCAGAGCCCCAGAGAATGAACACGAGGTTATCGCGCAGGTCATTTAGACGGTGCACGGCCGCGTCAGTGAGGCGTTCCCAGCCGATGCCGGCGTGTGACTTTGGCTGGTGCTCCCGGACGGTCAGCGATGAGTTGAGCAGCAGAACGCCCTGTACGGCCCAGCGCGACAGGTCACCGTCAGCAGGCATCGGAGCGCCGGTGTCGTCGGAGACCTCGCGGAATATATTACGCAGTGAGGGGGGCATGTCGATTCCCGGATTGACTGAAAAGGAGAGGCCATTGGCCTGACCTGGCCCGTGGTAGGGGTCCTGACCGATGATGACGACCTTGGTCTTATCGAAGGGCGAGGCGTCGAATGCCGCGAAAATGCGGGAGGCCGGGGGGTATATGCTGACTGCGGGGTTCGCATATTCGGTACGGACCCTCTCAGTCAGGTCCTTGAAATAGGGCTGCTCGAATTCATCGGCAAGAACGGCGCCCCACTGCGGATCGATTCTTACGTTCATATAATTGGTTTGGCGGGGAAACATGAGTCTCCGCCGACATGAAAAATGCTTTTGTCAGTAAAAAATTGTCCAAATATAGCGATAAAAATCGAAAAAAGCATTATCTTTGCACTCTAAATCGACCAAGTGTGCAATTTCGAGGGTCGATTCAGCGGAAGTTCCCATAGTTCAATGGATAGAATATCGGATTCCGGTTCCGACGATTGGGGTTCGACTCCCCATGGGAATACAACGAAAAGCGCAATTAACCCCGGCAGGCGTCAGGAAGACGTTGCCGGGGTTAATTGTGTTTGTGTATCCGGGAGTTCTGTTACGGGCGAGCGAGTATGAGCGCACTGTAGGGGGCGAGCGTCATCTTGCCGCCTTCGGTGGCGCCGAGATCACCTGTCGGGGATATCTTGCCATCCTTGGCCACGATAAGCCAGTTTCCTTTCTTGACGTTAACGGTCTGAGGCTTCGAGGCGCCGTTGAACACAACCTTAATCTCCTTCCAGGCGTCACCGTTGGCATTGTCGGTAAGAGAGTAACTGATAAGGTTGGGAGTCTTTGATGAGTCAATCTTGTCAAACTTGAGATGCTTGGCAATGTCGGCGGCAGAAGTCATGCGGAAGGCAGGGTGAGCCTTGCGCAGCGCGATGAGTCCCTTGTAATAATCGAACTGGTCGCGGTACTTAGCCTTGTTGCTCCAGTCGATGGCATTGATCGAGTCAGGACTCTTGTAAGAGTTGTGGACACCCTTCTTGTCGCGGAATACCTCCTCGCCGGCAAACATGAAGGGCGTGCCCTGTGAAGTGAAGACGATGGTCTGGGCCAGTTTGGCGGCCTCGAGCATGTTCTCCTCCGGTTCGCCGGCCATAGACTTGCGGAGCTTGTCGGTGAGGCAGAGGTCGTCATGACAAGACACATAATTGACAATCATCTCGGGTGACTTGGCATAAGGGAACTTCGAGTTGTTGCCCTTCTTATAATTTACCTGCGGATGGTCGGTGGCAGCCACGATTCCGATCTTGACAGTCTCCTCGAGTCCCGGTTTGCCGGTGGCGAAACCGCGGTCGGCCGCATCGGTGTAATGGCCCTTGACAGCGTCGCGGATATCATCAGAGAAGACTGCGATATCCGTCATCTTGCTTACATTCTCCTTCAGCGCGCGGCGCTCGGGCTGGAGCGGGGAGTCTCCGGCAGTCCAGCCCTCGCCATAGACGAATATCGAGGGATTGATCTTCTTGAGCTCGGCAGCCACCTGGCTCATGGTCTCGGTGTCGTGGATGGCCATCAGGTCGAAGCGGAAGCCGTCGATATGATACTCGTCGGCCCAATACTTGGTGGAGTTGATGATATAGTCGCGCATCTGCTGCAGGTCAGAGGCGGTCTCGTTGCCGCAGCCCGAGGCGTCGGAATATCGGCCGTCATTCCAGTGACGGTGGTAATAGCCGGGGGCTGTTAGCTCGAAATTCGAGTCATCATTGGTTGCGGTGTGGTTGTATACGACATCCATTATGACACCGATTCCGGCGTCGTGGAGAGCCTTTACCATCTCCTTCATCTCGCGGACACGCGCGGCCGGGTCGGAGGGATTGGTGGAGTAACTGCCCTCGGGGGCGTTATAGTTCAGCGGGTCATAGCCCCAGTTGTAGGTGTTGTCCTGCAGGTTAAGCTCGTCGACCGAATTGTAGTCGTACGAGGGGAGGATGTGGACATGTGTCACGCCGAGTTCCTTGAGGTGGTCGATACCGGTCTTCAGGCCCTCGGGCGAGGTAGTGCCCTGTTCGGTGAGGGCGAGGAACTTGCCTTTGTTGGCGATGCCTGACGAGGGGTGCATCGACATGTCGCGATGGTGCATCTCATAGATGATGACGTCGGAGAAATTCTTTACCTCGGGACCCTTGTCGGCGTTCCAGCCTGCGGGGTCGGTGGAGTTGAGGTCTATGATAGCGGCGCGGTTGCCGTTTACGCCGACAGCCTTAGCCCAGACACCGGGAGTCTCCTTGAGCCACTTACCGTCATGCTTGATCTGGAAGGTATAGAACTTGCCGTAGAGTTTCTCGGGAACGGAAGCCGACCAGGTTCCATTGGAGTGATCGGGGGTCATGGGGAGCGTCTTGTAAGCGCTGCCGGTGTGTCCGTTGTCGTAGAGCAGCACGCGTGCCTCCTGAGCCTTGGGGCTCCAGAGCCTGAAGTGGGTGCCTGAGTTGTCGACTGTCAGTTCGAGATCCGAGCCGTCGTAGGTAGGCCAGGAGATGAACTGCGCGTCATAGGTACTGTTGGTCTGAGCCGAGGCAAACGGGGCCAAACTGCAGGAAAGCATGGCTGCAGCCATAAGTAGGGATAATTTTGAATTTGACATTTAGGGTATTAGTTTTATAATATATCAGTCATTCTGATGAGGGGGGTGCCCGGGGGCTGCCTTACGGATGACACGCTCCACGAGGTCTCGTTCAGACGATCCGAAGCGCACGCGGTAAGAGCGGGCGGCAGGGTCAAACCTGACGATAACCCCGCGGCCGAACACGCGGTGCTCGACCTCGGTGCCGACCGGCAGCGGGGCGTTGTCGCCCTCGCCGAGTTCAGCGTTGAGCATGTTGACCATATTGCGGGTCCCCTCGAAGAGCGATTTATCGGGGTTCCCCTCTATAGATAACAAAACTTCAGGAATTTCGGATATAAAGCGCGATGGATATTTCAGGGCGCCGTTATCGTTCATGTATCCCTCCGATTCCGACAGGTAGAGCATTGACATGGCCCGGGTAACGGCCACATACATGAGGCGGCGTTCCTCTTCCTCGCCATCCTTGCGGCGCTCGCGGATCGAGCGGTGGTTGGGGAAGACGCCCTCGGTGAGTCCGGTGATGAACACCGTCGGGAACTCCAGACCCTTCGACTGGTGGATGGTCATGAGTCTGACCTTGTCCTTGTCGACGGCGGCATCGACATTGGTGTACAGGGCTATTTCCTGGAGATAGGCAGAGAGGGAGCGGTCGTCATCATCGTCGCGCGAGAGCTCGAACTCTCGCATCGAGTTGATGAGTTCCGCTATATTCTCGAGGCGGTCCTCGCGCTCGTCCATGCGGTAATGGTCGGCGAGTCTGCTTTCGACCAGCAGACGGTCGGCGAGTTCGGAGACAGGCATATGCAGTGCGAGCTCGCGTGCGGAATCAATCAGGGCGATGAACCCGTGCAGGGCCGCACGGTTGAACCTGGGAGTATCGACGGCCTGTCGCAGGGCCGCCATGAGAGAGATGCCGGCGCTTTCGGCCATAGAGCGGAGCGCGGACATCGACGAGTTGCCGAACTTGCGGGCAGGCAGGTTGACTATTCGAGCGAATGCCATGTCGTCGGCGTCTGATGCCACCAGGCGCAGGTAGCATATCACATCCTTTATTTCCTTACGCTCGAAGAATCTGACGCCGCCCCACACGCTGTAGGGAATCTTGCGGCGCAGCAGCATCTGCTCGACCTGGCGCGACAGGAACGAACTGCGATAGAGCACGGCGAAATCGCGGGGGGAGTCTCCTGAGCGGATTCCGGACTCGATGGTATCAGCGATAAACTCCGCCTCCTCGCGCTCGGAGCGGGCATGACGGTATACGGCACGGCGCTCGTTGAGCCGCATTGTGTAGAGTTCCTTCGGGACACGGTTGGTGTTGTTGGCAATAATGCAGTTGGCAACCTCGAGCACATCGGGTGTCGATCGGTAATTCTCGTTAAGGATGATGTCTGTGGCTGCCCGGAAGTTGACGAAGATACGTGGATTCGCGCCCCGCCATTCATAAATGGCCTGGTCAGGATCGCCGACAACAAAGAGGTTGCCGTGACGTTCGGCGAGAATGTCGAGCAGTTTCCAGTCGTCAGACGAGCAGTCCTGCACCTCGTCGACCATGATATAGTTCAGCCGGTCGGTCCAGTACCCGCGCGCGTCGGGGAAATGGTTGAGGATGTATATGGTGAAATAAATCAAGTCATCATAATCGAGCGCATAATGCTTGAGCTGCAGGCGGATATATCGCACGAGCTCATCGGGACACTCCGGTGAGCTTGCGGGCAGCAGGTGTCGCTGAATGTATGCGTCGATATTGTATCCCTTCAGGGCTGCGACCTTGGTCAGGAAGCGCTCGGCGGTAAGCTTGCGGCGGTCGACGCCGAACTCCTCCATTGCCTGCTTGGCGAGTTGCTTGGCGTCCTCCTCGTCGAGTACGGTGAAGTTCTTGGGGTAGCCGATGCGGTATATCTCACGGCGCAGGAACTTGACACAGAAACTATGGATAGTACAGATGAAGTCGTTGACACTTCCGCGGTCGACCATTCTCGAGATGCGGTGTTTCATCTCCTGAGCGGCCTTGTTGGTGAAAGTCAGACAGAGAATATTCCCGGGTGAGATGCCGAGGTCGTTGACGAGGAACGCATAGCGGTGCGCGAGTACCCGGGTCTTGCCTGAGCCGGCCCCGGCCACGACACGGACACGGCCCTCAGTGGCCTCGACAGCCTCGAGCTGTCGGCTGTTGAGTCTTATCGCGGGCTTGCCGGACTGGTTCTCACTCATCGGCATGTCAGCAGTTTGTCACCGACAGGTCGGCGGGGAGTGAGAAAACGAAACGCGATCCGTCGGTCCATGACTTATCCTGACGGAAGTCGCAGTTGACCAGAAGCGAAATGAGCCGGCAGATGTACAGTCCGTTGCTCTTGCTGGCAAGCATTCTATCGGAGTCTATGAGGGAATCGAACACCCTTGGGTCGTCAGCCTCGCCGAACACGCGCCTCGGGGTATTGAAACAGAACCGAACATTCCCTTTGACGGGCGGGAGGCATGTCAGGCCTATCTTCTCTCCGGGACTGCAGTTCTCGCTTGCCACTGTCAGCATCTTTGCCAGCAGCGTGATGACACAGTCGCGGTCGGTGATTATCCTGAAGTCCTTGTCAGGATACTGGATCTCGAAACGGTCATGCTGCGGGTCGATTCCGGAGACCTTGGCCGCGGCCTCGCGCATCAGTGTGTCGACCGAGTTGCTCTGTATGAACTTTTGGCGGTCGTTGCCGCAGACAGCCGATATATATATGATGTCGTTTATGATGTTCTCGGTCAGGAAGGTTGACACCTCGAACTGATGCTTGTGCCTCTTCTTCATCTCCTTCTGCCATGAGGCGGCCACGTCGCCGTCGTCACCATATTTATCATTGTCGGCATAGTCATAATATATGGATCGTCTCAGACGGTTGCGTTCCTCGGCGACATTGTCGGCAATCATGCCCATGTTGCGGGAGTTTTTCTGGAACTTTGACCAATAGAAGAGGCAGATCACGATAACTGCGAGCATAAGCACGAAAGCCACGATGACCAGCGACATGATGCGGCGTGTGGTCTCGATCTCCTGGTTGCGGTTCTCGAGCTCGAGCGAGTCATTGCGGCTGCTGAGATCCTTGAGGTCGTACTTGATCTGGAGCTCACGGTATTTTTCTGATGCCCGCAGGGCGTTGAGTTCCTCAAGGATAGCGTTGTGTTCGGATAAAGCCTCGATCTTTATTTTGTCGTCGCCGGTTTTCTCGGCGGCCTCGATAAGCATGTCGAGCAACTGGAGCCTGATGGCAAGAGCCTTCTCGGACTCAAGCATGCGCTGCAGATAAGGAATCGCTCCGTTATAGTCGTGTCTGGCCATCAGGTAATAGGCCATGAAGCGGGGTTTCCCCTCCAGATCCGCCTTTACGTCCGGGTTTCTTGCCGCCAGTTCGGCTACACGGGCGTGCAGGTCTGCGATCTCGGTCTGGCTGAGACCCTTGTAGTTGCGCATCATGCGGCGGTAGACTATATATCGGCTGACGTCGTAGTTGCGGTAATTCCGCCCCATGGCCTTGTATTTCTGCTCGAGTCCGGAAATGACCTCAAGCAGCTTGCGGTCGGCCTCGATAGACTTCCTGTAGTCGGAGGCGTCGGCATAGATGTTGGCGGCTTCGGCGTAAATCAGGTTGGGAAGCGCATAGAGGGAGAACCCGGACCCGGAAACCATTGCAGTGAGACGGTCGAGATATTTCTTCAGCAGGTCTCCGCTGGCGTCGTTGCGCAGGTATTCGACCACGGTGAACAGGTCGAGCAGGCGCTTTTCGTCAGATGCCTGTCTTGTGGTGTCGAATTCGGAAAGTATGCGTGTCACCTCTTTCTGGCGCTCCTCCTCGCTCTGGAATTTGGCAGCCTGGACTATACGTTTCATCTTGATGAAGAGCATACTTTCCTTCTGCTCCCTGGACTTGGGAATTCGTTTGATCTCTGCCTCGATTGCGGCGAAGGCCTTGTCGGAGTTCAGGATAGAGGAGAGCTGGCGGCAGATGTCAAGACGGGTGTGGTTGTCTCCGGCGCGCACGGCCACGTCATAGAGCTCGCGGGCCACATCGAGTTGGTTCTGGCGAGGCACGATGTCAAAGATATCGTAGAGAACCTTGACGGAATCCCTGGCCGAAGAAACGTCTCGCAGGCCGGCACGCAGCCGTGCGGCGGTCGCGAGTTTCTTTTCGGCGGTCGTGTTCTGGGTGGATGCGGCAGCGGCGAGGGTGTGTTTATCAGGTGAGGCCTGCGCGGCGGCTGAGATACATACGAATACCGCTGCCAGAGTCATCAGAATCTTTTTCATGTCAGGTAGTTTGTTTCGCTTATTGACCGGCAGAACTGAGCCGGAAGCATAGTCCTAACAAAATTAGTGTATTTTTCGCATATTAACAAGGAAAAGAGCAAAAATCGCCTTATGCCGGGCATACGGCTACTCAGAAGCCGGGGCATTTGCATTAATATGCATATGTCTTACGATTCGGAGGGAGTTATAATTTAAAGTCTGTTTTTGCGTTAATTCTGTATGAGATTTAGATTTAGCGTGACCTCGGCTGCCGCCTTGGCCCGTTATGAAAGTTATTGCGTTAATTATGTATGAGATTAAGATTTAGAGATATTATTGTGCTATTGGCGGTTTTGCTCGCGGCGGTTCCTGCCTCGGCATATTATGAGACCGGCGAGGCTGATGAGGCTGAGTATATTCCGTCGATCCTGCAGATAGAGGGAGACCCGGCGGAGGCGATATCCGAGCTTGAGGGCAGAGGAGTGATAGTCTGGCGTTACAGGGCCGACATGGTGCTGGCGCTTGTGCCGCGCGAATTGGAGAGTCCGGCGCGTATTCGCGGAGTCCGCCGAGTTGAGCGCAGCCGACGGGCCATGCCGGTGATGGATGTCGCGAAGACATACTATGACGCGTCGCTGATGCACATCGGGCAGGGACTTCCCCGTCCATATACAGGCAAAGGTGTTGTGGTAGGATTCTGCGACACCGGTTTTGACCCGAACCATATAAACTTTCTTGACGCAGATGGCCGCACCCGTGTCCGTAGGCTCGTGTATTACGACGAGCCTCACGGAATCCGCCGGGTGCTCGACACGCCCGAGGAGATAGCCGCCTGGACAACTGACAACCGGGATGAGTATCATGGGACGCATGTCGCAGGCATATTGACCGGCTCATACAACGGCAACGGCTATGGCGGCATGGCTCCCGACGCGGAGATAGTGGCTACGACGTCGCAACTGTATGACGCGGGGATACTTTCAGCCTGCGAGGATATCATAGAGTATGCCAGGTCGGTGGGGAAGCCGGCCGTAATCAACCTGTCGCTCGGGAGTTACAACGGGCCGCATGACGGGACGTCTCTTTTCTGCCGCTATATGGAGCTGCTTGGCCGCGAGGCAATAGTCTTCATGGCCACGGGCAACGAGGCCGGGCGCACTAACTCGGCGCGGATCACATTCAGCGAGCGACAGTCAGGCTGGCGTGTCAGGATTCACTCGACGGACTGGGTGCAGTTCGACATGTATGGCATGACCGATGCGTGGAGTTACGATTCCAGGCCTATCGGAGTGCGTTTTTCTGTCTACGATGAGGTGACCAGACAACCCGTATACCGCACGCCGCTCTATGAGGGTCCGGAGCCGTTTGAGGCCGGCGTGAGTTCGGCTACGGATTCGGAATTTGCGAAATATATGACCGGGGAGGTGCGTCTTCGCGGCTATATCAGCGACCTAAACGGACGCTGGGTGACCGAACTGGAATATGACACGCATACCGACGAGGCTAATCCCGAGGCCTCCGGACACTGGGCGCGGTATAATATCGCTGCGGAATACACCGGCGCGCCCGGGGTGAGCATGGATGTGACGAGCGACTGCCAGTACTCGCGGCTGGTGCAGTGGCCCGGCTATAAGGCACCGGGCGCTGACCTGTCAGTCAGTGACATATGTACAGGCGCGAACGTGGTGGCCGTCGGCATGTACAATAACCGGCGCACCACACCTCAACTGAACGGAGAGGAGCGCGATTTCAACCATGAGCCCCTTACGATATGCAAGGCATCGAGTTACGGCACCACCATCACCGGGCGCGAGCTGCCTCATACGGTGGCCCCGGGTGCGGCAGTGGTCTCATCGGCCAACCGCTATTTCGCACAGGAGCATCCCGACCAGGTGCCTACACTAAGCGCTGAGGCGAAGATAAATGGCGAGACATACTACTGGGCCGTGAACTACGGCACCTCCATGTCTACACCATATGTGGCCGGAAGTGTCGCGGCGTGGCTTGAGGCAAACCCCGGACTGGCTGTCGACGAAGTCCTGGATATAATTGCCGCGAGCAATACCCATGACTACCCCGATTTGTCAAATCCCCGCCACGGGCAGGGGTGGTTCAGGCCATACGAGGGCCTGAAACAGGCGCTAAGATACACGGATTCGGTCCCCGGTATTTTAGATAGTGCGTCGCCTGCGATAGTGATTCGCGGGGATGTCGCGGAGATACTCAATCCGGGGCAGATGGAGTTGAGGGTCGCTGTCTACTCGGCCGACGGATCGCAGGTCATTACTGGCAGTATGACTCACGAGTCTGTGAGTATCATAGATCTGTCGTCACTTAGTTCGGGAGTGTACGTAATGCGCGTTGAGGGGGCCGGGCATGCTCCTGTCAGCAGGAAGTTCGTGCGCTGAGAAGACTCAGCGCGAGTGGCGAGCCTTGAACTCAGCAATAAGGCGATCGGTCTCCAGACGGTATTCGGCATACTGTTCGGCCGACATGAGAATCGGCCGATGATTTGCACGACGCATCAGAGCCTCTCCCTCGCGCAGGTATTCCAGTCCGGCCTCGTCGAGATATGTCTGCTTGAGAATCTCCCAGATATATTCTACTGCCTGTTCGGAGGGATGCACGAGGTCTGAGGCATAGAAACGGTAATCGCGCAGGTCGTCGTTAAGGATCTCGTAAGCAGGGAAATAACTGCAGCAGTCTTGCCTGTGGCAGATCTCCTCAATCATCACCCTTAGACCGGCTTTCGACAGCCAGTTCTCGGTCAGACCGTCGCGCACGTGCCTTACAGGGCTGACAGTGAACACGACCTTCAGCTGTGGATAAAGCATACGGAGGTCAGTGATAAAACCGTCCCATAGCCTTACGGATTCGTCAATAGAGAGCCTCTCTCTGGAGAAGAGCGACTGTGGCTGTTTATGACAATTCGCGACGACGGTCCTGTCTTTAAGCAGAAAGCAGTTAAGGGTGCCGAAAGTCACGAACAACACTTGCGATGCTGCAAGCATATCGGTCAGCCGGCGTCTGCGCTGCACGAACTTCGCGATAGCCTCAGAACGAGTTGGAGCCGAGCCGCTGCTATCAAGCAGCCAGGAGTGAGTCAAGCCGTTGGCCTCAAAAAGGGTGGTTTGAAACGAGGCGTCGGTATTGTCGGGGAAAATGGACAGTTGCAATATCTTAAGCATCGCCCACGGGTTATACTGCACGCCGAGAGGATTCTCGGCATCCCACATCGCGCCCCGCATGCGTGCGCTGATGTTGTCGGCGAAACAGGAGCCGATTGTCAGTAGCGGGAGTTCCGGGCGGAGGGTGATCTCGGATCTTACCGGTTTAAATTCCGTTCTGAATTTCATGAGAAGGTGTTAGGTGTTAGGTGTTGGGTGATAGGTGGAGGAGGCTTTCGCCTTGCAAAAATAGGGATTGAAAATGATTTGGTCAAGTCAAATTGAAGGATTGGTGTGGAATTGGTTATTTACTGCTATTGGAATTAAGAAATAATAGCAGTAATTTTGCAGGTGTATAGCAACCGGTGGCCAAAGGCACACCGGCACTCAACACCTAAAACCCTAAACCCTAAACCCAAAACTCAAAACTCAAAACTCAAAACTCAAAACTCTAAACCTTAAACATTAAGCCTCATATGAAAAAACTATCGACACTTGCGCTGGGACTGCTGGCGGGTGTGGCTTCGGTATTCGGAGCCGGAAAAGATGTGTCACAGGTCAGCGTGGAGCCTCCCTACTGGTGGGTCGGCATGGCCAACGACACACTTCAGATTGTTGTGAACGGCCCCGGCATAGCCGACGCCGATTTTTCAGTCAACTATGCCGGTGTCCGCCTCGACAGTCAGGTGAAACTCGACTCTAAGAACTACAAGTTCCTGTACCTCACGATATCCGATGCCGCCAAGCCGGGCAAGATGAGACTCGAGTATAAACTCAACGGCAAGAAGCAGACTATACCCTACGAACTCAAGGCGCGCGACCGCGCCGCCTCGGAATATAAGGGATTTGACGCCGGGGATGTCCTCTATCTCCTTATGCCCGACCGCTTCGCAAAGGGACTTGACGACAAGGATATAAAGACAGTCGGAATGGACTATCCCATCGGGGCCGACCGCACCGATCCCAATGCGCGTCACGGCGGCGACATGCGAGGGATCCGTAACCATCTCGACTATATCGACTCGCTCGGAGTGACGGCAATATGGGTGTGTCCGGTATTGGAGAACGACATGCCGGGAGGAAGCTATCACGGCTACGCGACCACTGACTATTACAGCATTGACCCGCGGTTTGGCTCGAACGAGGAATGGAACGCACTCATAAGCGAGGCTCACAACAAAGGCCTTAAGGTCGTGATGGATATGATATTCAACCATTCAGGCTCCAATCACCGGTGGATGAAAGATGCGCCGAGCGCCGACTGGTACAATCATCCCGAGGGGGATGAGATGACCAACTACCGCCTCACTACGGTGCATGACCCCTATGTGTCAGACTATGACCTTGACCACACAGTCAACGCATGGTTCGTGCCCTCGATGCCCGACCTCAACCAGCGCAATCCGCATCTGATGAAATATCTGACCCAGAACAGCATATGGTGGATTGAGTCCTCAAAGATAGACGGTATCCGCATGGATACCTATCCCTATGCCGACATGAAGGGAATGTCGCAATGGGCAGCTGACGTGCTCCGTGAATATCCTGATTTCAACATAGTCGGGGAGTGCTGGTATGCCAATGAGGCAGGCTCCGCGTTCTGGCAGAGCGGCAACAGGCTCAATCCCGTAGACACACATCTGCCCAGCGTGATGGACTTCTTCTACATACTGAACGGGCGCAAGGCCTTCAGCGACGACACGACGCCGTGGGGAGGCCTCAACGCTGTCTATGACCATCTTTCGAACGATTTCCTCTTCCCCAATCCGCAGAAGATACTGACATTTCTCGACAATCATGACACCGACCGCTTTCTGGCCGAAGAGCCCGACTCGCTCGGACAGTGGAAGCAGGCGATAGCCTTCCTGCTGACATCACGCGGTATCCCGCAGCTTTACTACGGAACGGAACTGCTCATGAACGGCTCGAAAGAGGGTAGCGACGGCTACGTGCGCCGCGACATGCCGGGCGGATTCCCCGGCGATACAGTCAACGCCTTCACCCGCGAGGGACGCACTGACAAGCAGAACGAGGCCTGGGATTATCTGTCGAAGATCCTCAACTGGCGACGCGGAGATGCCCGTCAGGTCATGGCCGAGGGCAGCCTCAAGCACTTCATGCCCCAGAACGGCCTGTATGTTTACAGGCGTAAACTGGGAGACAAGGTGGTGACGGTAATGATGAACGGGCGCGACGTGCCCCTGACAGTCACGATGGAGCGCACGCTTGAAATCCTGCCCTACGGCACACGTCTGCGCAACATACTGACCGATTCAGATGTTACAATTGAAAAGGAGATGACATTGGCTCCGCGCGAGGTCATGATACTCCAGAACTGGTGAATCCGGCGAGCTGCCTTATGTTGGCCGCGCGGACACTGAAATAAGATTCCATGACAGGCGAACAGAAAGGCAGAATAAGCGAACTCGGCCGTACGGCCCGTGCCGCCCACGCAGGCTATCTGCGGTGGCAGAACCGACATATACCGGACAGTCTGCTTCTTGTGCTGATAGCTGTGGTGCTCGGAGTGCTGACCGGCATCTCCGCGGCGGCCCTGAAGCGGCTTATCAGAATGATAAACGACTCCATACTGGCGGGCGTCCATCTCGACCGGCCCAATATCCGGTACCTGATCTGGCCGCTCGCCGGCATACTTTTGACAAGCATATATCAGCGGTATGTGGTGCGGGGCAACATAGGCAGCGGCACGCGTGTCATCAGGCAGGCCATTGACTCGCGCCAGTTCCGGTTGAGTCCGTTCACGATATTCAACCCGGTGATAGGTTGCTCGCTTACCATCGGCTGCGGCGCATCGGGAGGATCCGAGGGCCCGACGGCACTGAGCGGAGCCGCCATAGGGAGTTGCGTCGGCAGGTGGTTCGGACTGTCGGAGGCATGGCTCCGGCTGCTCGTCGCAATAGGTGGAGGCGCCGGCATCGCTGCGATATTCAAGTCGCCCGTCGGGGGTGTGCTGTTCACGCTCGAGGTGTTGCAGATGGAGATGACGTCGCTGCCCGTGATCGCGCTCTTCATAGCCTGCATACTGTCGTCGACCACGGCCTATATGCTGAGCGACTTCACGTTTGACATCCATTTCATACAATACATGCCGGTCGAGACGCGGACACTCGGCTGGGTAGCCCTGCTCGGCTTGTTCTGCGGCCTGTACAGCATATATTACAATGTCACGAAAAACAAAACGTCCCGTTGGTTCTCGTCGATACGCAACCCGTGGGCAGGAGCGCTGGTGACGGGTGGGCTGCTGGCGGCATGTGTGTTTCTTTTCCCGCTGCTGTATGGCGAGGGCTTCGGACTGATCACGTCGCTTGTCAACGGAGAAGATGTATCGTTCACTGCATCGGGACTTTTCGCCGCACGCCATACGCCGATGTGGATGTTCATCTCGATTGTGGCGATTCTGCTTCTCAAGGGCGTCCTGGTATCGGCATCCTACTCACGCGGAGGAGTGGCCGGAGACTTTGTGCCCACATTCTTTGCCGGCGCTCTGGCCGGATATTTGTTTGCCATGGTGTGCAACAGGTGGCTATCCGCCGACATTCCCCCCTGGTATTTCTCTCTGATAGGCATGGGAGCCGTCATGGCCGGCACGATACATGCGCCGCTGATGGCGATTTTCGTGCTGTGCGAGACCACCAACACCTATGGATATATTCTCCCCTATCTGATAGCGGTGTCCATATCATATGCCACTGTAAAGATCATAACGCCACGCTCCTGGTACGCCGAGCTTGGTCACGATGATGTCATGGCGCTTATGGCCGCGCGCCAGACACCGATTCTCCGGTCGTCGCTCGGCAGGCCGAACGGTCAGAAACGCAAATAGAACGATATGGGGTCGAACACAACCGTATAGGGAGTTCCTCCGCGCCGCGACGGGGTGCTTTGCTCGTAATAGAAAGTCTTCTGACTGTCCCAGGATGGAACATCGGCATGGCGGGTCTCACCCGGCGGAATATCGCATGACAGCCGGATGAAACGCTTGTGCAGCTGGCGGCCGTCGGGCATAAGATATTCGATATACATGGTGACGCCGCTCATGGTGCGGTCTGTATTGTTGGTGATGAAGAAGGACTCCGACGCGCTCTGCTGCGCCTTGTCGTATCCAGAGAAGGCAATCTGCGAGAGATTGTAGCCATTGTTACAGTCGGCACACTGCGAGGCCACCATAAAGCTGCCGCGCACCATTTCCTGTTCGGTCTTGGAATCGGAATCCTTCTCCACATTCAGGCGATATCCCTTCTTGCGGGCGAGGCAGTCGGAAGCAGTCAGCAGACATGCCGCGAGCGTCGCGGCCAATAGCACTTTATTTATTTTCATGTTAAGGTATTACAGGTAATCGGGCTGTCTGAGAGATGGCTCAGGATAAATGCGCACCATTCCTCTGGGCAGTGATTCAAGCGGGTCCTTGAGGCTTACTCTCACAGCGCGCCAGAAAGAGGGTAGAAACCATCTGCCTGCAAGGGAGAATTGCAATTTCCGACCTTTTACTACAATCGAGTTGTCTTTCTCAGTGAGTTCGGCGAGGCATTTGGCCATGTCGGCGAGAATACCCTTCTGCCGGGAGCGGAAGAGCGCCATCTCGAACTTGGTGGGTACGGGCGACGCCTGCATGTAGCCTATGGTCTCGCCCGGTGCGAGGCGCGTGTCGGGCGAGTCTACCACCACTATGTCGTAGCGGTTCTCATAGGCCATCGAGCGGCAGACCAGTACGCGTGTCTGGTCGTCAGGATACTCCCAGATGCCCTCGACGCGGTGAAGCATCGTGTGGTCGCACCAGTCGCGGGCCGCGCCCAGGTCGCATATCGTGTCGGCGTCGGCGGCAAGGAAAGATATCGCGACAAGCGCCAGAGTCACATAAAGACCTCGCATTACCATATTATTTAGTAGAGAATGAGTATGATATGCCCACGCTCAGGATTTCCTTGAGCATCAGTTTGCGCCATCCGCGGTCAACGCTCGAGTCGGCTGAGGTGTCATATCGCAGGTGAGCATAAATCTGGGTGGAGAAGAGGCGAGAGAACTGGAAGTTGAGGGTGTTCTCCCAGTCTGCCTGAATCAGCCTGTAGTCCGAGAAGAAGAACAGTTTTGTGGTGTATGTTGTGTTCCCCCAGAGTTTTGCGTAGAAATTTACCTCAGCGTTGCTACCGATCTCGTTAACCCACTTGCGGCCCGGCTTGATGCCGAATTGCGCATGGTCGACCTGGCGGTCGATGCAGGTCTTGAGGTTGTAAGAGACCGGCGATACGGAAGCCGAGAACTTCAGCGTCTTGGCCTCGTTCTCCTTGGTGTAGGTCATACCGATACCGAGGTTGAGCTCACCCGGCGAGAGGAAGGAGGCCGTCCGGGTCGGTGAGTTGGCCGGGTAACTGCGCAGGAACTGCGTCTTGAACTGTGCCAGAAACGAATAAAACCAGTTGTGGATGGCCTTGTATCCCGCCTTCAGGTTATACTGGAAGAGATCCTGCGAGACAGAATACTTGTGAAACTCGTCGTCGGGGGTCGAGTTGATGGCCAGTTTATAAGAGACAGTGCTCTGGAACATCGTCTTGGGATGGTAGACGGGGTTAAGCTGAACATCCCAGAGAAAGTTCCCGAGGAACGCCAGATAACTGTTGCCTCCCTGATACCAGTTGCCCGACACATATGCCTGGGAGAGCTGCAGCGCGATGTTGAAGGTATGCAGCCAGTTGATGCGGCCGCCATTGGCATGCACGGGGAGTTGCTCGCTCATCTTGACCTCAGGCAGGTCGAGGCG
Organism: Muribaculaceae bacterium; assembly: GCA_014867205.1. Taxonomy (GTDB): domain Bacteria; phylum Bacteroidota; class Bacteroidia; order Bacteroidales; family Muribaculaceae; genus Lepagella. The sequence goes on from WGUO01000006.1 coordinate 81,287, forward strand.
TTTCAGGAAGCCCCTGAAAGAGTAGTCCTCCTCGGGAAGTCTCGGGGGCTCGGGTAGATCCCAGTAGGCATACTCGATATATGAAGGATTGTCGAGCATATACTGATACACGAAATCCTCCTGAAGCCTATAGGAGTCAAGTGACTTTCGAAGCCAGTCAGGGAGTACCGAGCCGAACGCCACCGGAAGTTCCTCGCGTGCGGGAATCGGTTGCTCCGATATTCCGGGGACCCGAATGGAATCGGATGCCATCAGGATATCCGGGTGTTCAGCGGCGTTTATGCTGTCCTCTCTTTCACGGTCAGTCAGGTCTGGAGCCGCAGGATCCGACACAACACTGTCTCGCCAGACGTCGGCTGCCACCTGCGGGTCAGGAAAATGGGAGAACCTTCGCGGATGCAGCAGATTGCGGTACCCCTTGAATACCCTCGGGCATAGGGATTTGTTGATGGGCGTCGTGTATATCTCACCCGACAGGTCGGGGAATATGAGGGCCTCAGGCAAGTCTGCGCTGGCAGTGGTGTCAATGACCTGCAGACCCGGCTCACCCGCCAGGTCGGGGCGGGTGAGGCCAGGGTTGAAATATTGCCCGCATAATGCGAAAGGCATAAGGGCCAGGATACAGGCGGGAAAAACTAATCTCGTCTTCATGAGCAGGGTAGTGTCCGGTCACTTCGGTTTCGACAGAATCTTGTCGTAATCGTCGGAGTTTATGACTCTGAGAGCCTCGCGGAATATCGGATCGTAGCCATTGTAGACCTTGAAGTAAGTCGCCTGGTCGTAAATGTCGCGGCCGATCAGGGCCTTCATTATCATCTTGAAAAGAGGCTCGCTCTGCTTTGACTGTTCCTCGTTGAACTCCACTCCCTCCTTGGTCGCGAGGTCGAAGAGGCGCGTCAGCATCTCGGGCGTCACCTCGAATCCGTTGACAAAGTCAGTGTCGGTCTTATACCTGCGGGCAATTTCCTTTCGGTTCTCGTCGACATATTTGATTGTGAACTGATTGATGACCCCCTTTGCCACCACGTCACGGTAATACTTGGTGAAGTCGGCAGTGTCGAGCGGCACAAACACGTCGGGTGAGATGCCTCCGCCGCCATAGATTGTACGGCCAAGGCGCAGAGTCTTCACCTTAAGCGAGTCGATATATTTGATAGAGTCGGCATGCATGAGCTCGCCGCTGTTGAGACGGTCGATAATGTCGTGTCGGTATCCCTCCTGGTCTCCCTTGGTGTAGGGTTTCTGTATGTCACGGCCGGTGGGGGTATAATAATGGGCGACAGTCAGGCGAATCATGGATCCGTCGGGGAAAGGCATCGGTCGCTGCACGAGACCCTTGCCGAAGGTACGACGGCCCACCACCACGCCGCGGTCCCAGTCCTGGATTGCTCCGGATGTAATCTCCGATGCCGAGGCACTGTACTGGTTGACCATGACCACGAGACGCCCGTCGCCAAACAGCGGCTTTGGCGACTGCGGGTGAGCCTGGAAATCATGACGAGGAGACCTGCGCCCCTCTGTATAGACTGCCATGCGGCCCGGCTCGAGCACCTCGCCGAGCATGTCGACGGCTGCGTTGAGATAACCGCCGCCGTTATCGACGAGGTCAAGTATGAGTTGCGACATGCCCTGCTTCTTCAGGTCATTCACAGCCTTTGTGAACTCGTTGATGGTTTCGGCTCCGAACTTGTTGACGCGGATGTAGCCGGTCTTGGGATCGACCATATAGGCCGCATCTATGCTGTAGATGGGAATGTCGGCGCGGGTGATACGGAAGTCGATGCTGTCATTACGGCCGGCGTTACGTCGGAGCACCTTGACATTGACGTCGGTGCCTTTCGGGCCGCGCAGGCGTTTCATGATGTCGGAGTTCTTCATCTTGACACCCGCGATCGAGGTATCATTGACAGAGATGATGCGGTCGCCGGCAAGAATGCCGACTCGCTCAGACGGCCCTCCCGACACTGTCTGGATCACATAAAGAGTATCCTTGTTCATATTGAACGTGATGCCGATACCGCTGAAGTTTCCGGCAAGCGGCTCGTTGAGCTCGCGGGTCTCCTCGGCTGTAGAGTAAGCCGAATGGGGGTCAAGTTCCTCAAGCATGCTGCGTATTGCGGTCTCGACAAGTCTGTTCTCGTTGACGGTGTCAACATAGTAGTCAGCGACCATCTTCTCGGTGTACCAGAGTTTCTGACTCGGGTCCATTTTCTGCTGTGCGAACAGCCCGAAGGCGATGCAGGCGCCTAAAACGATGTATATTAGTTTCTTCATAATCAGTTGTTGTCAGTTTATCCATTCGGGGTGACGCGGTCGTGGGGGCGTCACTTCCGATGTGGCTCAGGGGAGGAAACCGGAGACGTCATAGCCGTTGGCGCGCAGCTCGCGCACCATGCTCGACGACACGAACGAAAGTTCGGGGAGGGCGGGCATGAGCAGTGTCTCGATTCCCGAGATACGCAGGTTGACTTCAGCAAGGTTTCGCTCGTACTCATAATCGGCGTTGCCGCGCACACCTCTCACCATGAAATCAGCGCCGCATTCACGTGCCAGATCAACAGTCAGCCCCGAATAGAGCACGGCATCGACCCTCGGGTCATCTGCGAAGATGCGCTTGATTCCGGCCACGCGGGCAGCGGCATTGCCGTCGGGCTTGTCGGGATTGCAGCCGACTGCGACGATTACCCGGTCGCATATCGCGAGCGTGCGCTCCACGATTGACTTGTGCCCGATTGTGAACGGGTTGAACGAGCCGGGGTAGAGTGCGGTCCTAAATTTCCGAGTCATCTTCTATAACCAGATTGTCAATGATGAAGTTCTGGCGCTCCATCGTGTTTTTACCCATGTAGAACTCGAGGAGCGACTCCGGGGCGTCCTCCTTGCGGAGCCTCACGTTGTCGAGCCTCATGCCGGGGCCGATGAACTCGGCGAACTCCGCGTCATTTATCTCACCGAGACCCTTGAATCGGGTAATCTCGGCCTTAGAGCCGAATTTGGCGATGGCTGCCTCACGCTCCTCGTCAGTGTAGCAGTAGTAAGTATCCTTTTGTTCATCTTCGGCACGCTTGCGCTTGGACTTGGATCGTCGCACCGCCTCTCGGTCGCGCACCCGGAAGAGAGGAGTCTGCAGGATGTAGACATGTCCCTTCTTGACCAGGTCGGGGAAGAACATCAGGAAGAAAGTCAGCACCAGCAGCCGGATGTGCATGCCGTCGACATCGGCATCCGTAGCGATTATGACCTTGTTGTAGCGGAGGCCCTCTATGCCGTCCTCAATGTTGAGGGCGGCCTGGAGCAGGTTGAACTCATCGTTCTTATAGACTACCTCCTGGGTCATTCCGAATGAGTTCAGGGGTTTTCCGCGCAGCGAGAAGACGGCTTGGGTCTCGGCGTTGCGCACCTTGGTGATGGTTCCCGATGCCGAGTCGCCCTCTGTGATGAAGATTGCGGTATCCTCGCGCGGGTCGGCCTCGATATCGCCGTTCTTGGTTTTCTTCTGGCGGAGTGTGTCGTTGTAATGGATGCGGCAGTCGCGCAGCTTGCGGTTGTGCAGGCTGACCTTCTTGGCCTTCTCGCGCGCCATCTTGGCCACGCCGGCCATTGACTTGCGTTCCTTCTCCGACTGGGCTATCTTGCGTAGCATGGCGTCGGCCACCTCAGGGTTCTTGTGCAGGTAGTCGTCGAGTTCCTTCTTCAGGAAGTCGCCGATGAACTTATTGACCGTGAGTGGTTTGCCCGGCTCCACCTCCTTGCTGCCGAGGCGCGTCTTGGTCTGCGACTCGAACACCGGCTCCTGGATTCTGACGCTTACCGCCGCAACCATGCCGTTGCGGATATCGGAGAACTCGAAGCCTTTGCCCGAGAACTCCTTGATGGTGCGGCTCACGTGCTCGCGGAAAGCCGTGAGGTGCGTACCGCCCTGGGTGGTGTGCTGACCGTTGACAAACGAATAGTATTCCTCGCCATTCTGGTCAGTATGTGTGAGCACCACCTCGATATCCTGACCCTTCAGGTGAATAATCGGGTAGAGCGGAGTGGCGGTCAGGTTGTCCTTGAGCAGGTCGAGCAGACCATGGCGCGACTGGTACTTCTTGCCGTTGTAGAATATCTGCAGTCCTACATTAAGATACGTGTAGTGCTCCACCATGTTCTCGACAAACTCCGGATTGAACGCGAAGTTCTGGAAGAGGGCGTTGTCGGGTTTGAAGCTTACGAATGTTCCGTTAGGCTCACGCGTGTCTGTCGGCTCGGACTGCGAGACGAACTCACCCTGATGGAATACGACGGTCACTTTCTTGCCGTCGCGCACCGAGGCCACAGTACAGTCCTCGGAGAGAGCGTTGACAGCCTTCAGGCCGACGCCGTTCAGGCCGACAGACTTCTTGAAGTTCTTGTCGTCGAACTTGCCTCCGGTATTGATCTCGGATGCGACCTCCTTGACCTTGCCGAGGGGGATTCCGCGGCCGTAGTCGCGCACTGTCACCTCTCCCTCGTCGCTGAGTGTGATGTCGATTCGCGTGCCCATGCCCATGTTGAACTCGTCGATAGAGTTGTCGACGACCTCCTTGACGAGGATGTAGATACCATCCTCAGCGTGCGAGCCATCACCGAGTTTGCCGATATACATGCCGGGACGCCTGCGGATATGCTCGTTCCAGCTGAGGGTCTGGATTGCGTCGTCGGTGTAAGAGCCGGCAGACGGGTTGGACGCCGGGCTGACAAACAATGCCTCCGACTCGGTTTCTTCGGCAGCCTGGGGAGTCGCTCCGCTTGCAGGCTGCTGTGCGTTGTCTATGTCATTAAAAAGATCTTCGCTCATGCGGGCTTCTTTTTCCTTTCTTTTATATATTCCGGTGTCTATTGACGCACCGGGTGTCGGTTTGATTTGTATATTCAGATTTATTTCAAGACCTTGCGGGTTGTCACACTTCCGTCGGCATGCTGCTCAACCACGATGAAGACACCTGACTCCGGGCATCTCTCGCCCAAAGCGACACCGGTCATCGTATAGTATAGCGTACGTGTCACCGGAGAAGCATCTTCGGTTGGAATCTCATCAACGCCTGTATTGATGTTGCTGCTGACGGTGAAGACAGCCCGATTGCCAACATATGCGTTGTTCAGATATGCCGAAGCGAAATATTTTGCGCCGGGCTCGCCATTGGCGAGGTTGATATGCCATATGAGTTTTGTGTTTCCGACAGCCGGAGCGCGCTCGGGCGCGGTTGCAACGCCGGGTGCGGCTATGGCCACGAACTCCGACGTGGCTCTCCCGATAGGATATACTGACTGTCCCTCGACATAGGGGAAAATGTAAAGGTCTATGTTGCCGGCAAAATAACCCGAGGTGCATTTCAAGTCGGCTTCGGCCGAGATGTCCCAGTAATCCTGGTTGTTGTCGATCTTGAGGTTCGAGATCTGGAGAGTTGGAGTCGAAGCATTGTGAAGCGTCACCTCGACAGGTGCGGAAATCTTTTCATACGACTCTCCCGATTTCTTGTAAAGAATCATCTGATACTTTCCGGCGGCGGCCACGACAGCCTGGCCGTTCGAGGTGAAATATCTCAGAGGGGAGACATATTCCCAGTTCCTTGTCTCGCCCGGGGCGAGATTGACAAGGGCGTCATTTCCGATAGCGGCCATTTCCCCGTCCTTGACAAGAGCGACGGCGACTGTCCCGTAGAATTCGGCATCGTCGCTTGTATTGGCCAGTGTCGCGCTTACCTTGAAGTCAGAGCCCTTGTAGAGGGCGGACTCGAGAGTCAGGTTGCTTGCGGAGACATCCGCCGGGTTGGTGAGAGAGAAAGTGACCTTGTCGCCGTTGACAGTCATGTAGATCATCTGCACATCGGTGACCGGAACTTTGATAGGAAGAACCTCACCGTCGGCTCCCACCTTGAAGACAGGAGTGATTTTATAGACGCCATCGGCGTAGCCGGCTATTGTGATTTTTGCAGTAAGTTGTTTGAACCCCCAGCCAATGCCGAGTTCCTGTTCATATAGAACTCGGAGATAGTCATTAGACTTCCCGCCTGCAGCCGGAGTTATCGAGACTCCCATATATGTATCATATATAGGTGTTGATGAATAATTTCTTGCGCTGAAGCCTATTTCGATAGTCTCGCCCTGGTTTATCTCGGTAGCATTGACAGAGAGGCCGGCATCTGCATACATCTGATAGGAGTATTCGGAGTTGCCTGTCTCGGGCTTGACATATGATATGATATTCTGATTGAAGTCATATCCTGACGAACTGCCGCCGATACCCTGTGAGCCCGGGTCGAGGGCATTGAGAGAGAAGTATCCGTCGCTCATGCCGCCCCACCCCCAGTTGAAATGGAACAGGCCGTCGGAATAGCCGTCGCATACAAACTGGTGGGCGCCGTCATTGCTCTGTCCGGCGTAGAGCACAGGGCCGTATTCGAGCAGGTTGGTATAGATTATATCCTCCCATTCGGAGATTGTGTAGTAATCGCGCATCATGAAGAGAAGCCCCTTGTCATAGCCGAAGTTCTCGAGTAGTGCGCGCACGAGATTTATTGAAGGCGCACCTGATTCCGAGGGGGAGTAACTCATTTCTACGCCGATTCCGCAGGCACGCATCAGCGTGGCTACTGCATTCTTCTGAGCGGTAGTTGCGCCTGAGTCATATGTGTCGAGCATGTTGTTCCAGTCGAACGTTGTGGCACCATAGTCGAAACTGAGAGTCTGGTTTCCTTTTTCCCAGGTGTATGAGTACGTTCCCGTTCCCTTTGCAGGGAAATTGTGGTATTTCAGCACCTGTGCGAAAGCGGTGGCGACGCATCCGGTCACGCAGCGACTGCCGTTAAGGGTGGGACAGAGGTTATTGTAGGGTTCTGACTGGTTCCATTTTGTGGTCATGAGCGGCTTGATACTCACACGAGGTGCTCGTGGAGAGGTTGCGCGGGGAGCGTCGGTCCGTGACGCGTTAACAGCGGCCTGTTCGGCGAGAGAGTTGAGCCAGTAGCGCATTCCGTCGGGCAGTTCCTCCTCGGTGGCCGGAAGGATACCCGAGTCGCTGTATCCGAGCAATGGAATCGTCGTGTCATCGGCGGCAACGGCGAGAAATCCTTCCCTGTCGGGGCTGCTGAAGACATAAATCATAGGTTTGCCGTCGACGGCCTTGGTGAAACAGAGTTCATGGCTGTCGGCTGCGGTGCCCACAATCTTATCGCGGTCGGATGAAATGGCTCTTGAAAGAGCCTGATTGGGAGTGAGTGGAGCGGCCCAGACGGCTGCCGCCGCTGAGAGAGAAAGAATAGAGAGTAATATTTTTTTCATAATTCTGCCGAGCGTATTAAACGTTGAGATCAGTGATTGATGACTGTGTGACCGGTTGTACTGGCTTCGTCAGATAGCGGTGGAATCAGCCGGACTGACATCAATTTGCAAAGATAATTAAAAATTTGCGAATTTAAAAAATGAGGGTTTCAAAAAGGTTTCAAAATCTCCGATAAAACCAAGAAAAGGAGATGGGAAGCAGTCGTTGCCCAACAGAAATTCTTCGAGTGGCAATCGTATATAAAAAATCTTAGATATAAATAATCTTATATATAAAAATTTTTATATATCTTTGCATCACTCCTTTACAAAATTCTTAATATAAAGAGAGTAAGTGTAATGCCTGAATTTATGAGTGAGAGATTTGAGTTTGAGGGGAAAGAGGGACTTACGGCCGGGGGACTGGCGCGCGCGGTTCAGGATGAGCTGGCGCGGGTCTGTGGCGACGGAGAGGCCAGGGCCATGACCAGGCTGATGTTCCATCACCTCAAGGGCTGGAGTGTCACCGACATGATAGTCAACGCCGACCGGCCCGCGTCGGAGTATCTGGTCTCGAAGACGGCCGGTGTACTGCGCCGTGTGCTCTTAGGCGAACCGATACAGTATGTTCTTGGCGAGGCCCGATTCTATGGCATGGATCTCGAGGTAACGCCGGCAGTACTGATTCCGCGGCCCGAGACCGAGGAACTCGTCGACGTGATAGTCCGGGAGAACCGGCGCCCCGATCTGCGGGTGCTTGACGTCGGTACAGGCTCCGGTGCGATAGCGATAGCCCTCTCGCGCAACCTGCCGTTCTCAAAGGTGACGGCCATAGACATCTCCGAGGAGGCCCTGACAGTGGCCCGGGCGAATGCCGTGCGCCTTCATGCCGACATTGATTTCATGCATGAGGATGTGTTCCGCTACGAGCCTGCGGCAGACTCATTCGACATAATAGTGAGCAATCCGCCCTACATAGCCGAGAGCGAGCGCAAGGATATGGAGCCGAACGTGCTCGAGCATGAGCCTGAAGGAGCCCTCTTCGTTCCCGACGACAACCCTCTGGTCTACTACAGTCGCATATCAGAGATAGCCATACGTGCACTTGCGGGTGGTGGCAGACTTTACTACGAGATAAATCCCAACTACGCCTCTCAGTTGACGACTATGCTTGAGGCCGACGGGTTTACTGACGTCGAGATAAGGAAAGACATATCACGTCGCGACAGGTTTGCCGTGGCTGTAAAAGCAGAGAAGTGAGAGAGAAGAATCCATTGACCAAGGATGCCGCGCTGCTGCGCATGGCCGACCTTTGCGCCCGCTCCGAGCAGTGCGCCTCTGAGATTATGACGAAACTGCGCGCCAAGGGCCTGCCGGCGCAAGACATCAGCGACATAGTCGAGAACCTGACAGACCGCGGGTTTATCGACGAGAAGAGATATGCGCGCAGTTTTACACGCGACAAGGTGCGTTTCGCCGGGTGGGGCCGGTTGAAGATACGCGCCATGCTTGCGGCAAGACGCATTTCGACGGGTGCCATATCCGAGGCTATGGATGAGATAGATCCCGAGGAATATGCTGACGCACTGGCAAGAGTGGCAAAATCCAAGGCCCACGGACTCGACCTGAGAGTATATGATGACAGGATGCGCCTGTTGCGTCAGCTTGCCACGCGCGGATTCGAGATAGACCTGGCCAAGGCCGAGATAAAGAGACTTATGGGGATGAGCAGGTAAACAAATAAAACCGATAGAGAGGGGTTATGAATATCCTGACGGCGATAATAGACTACATGTATCCGCGGGTGTGTCATGTATGCGGAGAGCCCCTGCCACAGGGTGCGCGCTACGTGTGCGCATCCTGTCTGTCGCGGATGCCCCGCACGCTATACCACCGGCAACCCGACAACGCGATGGAGCAGCGCTTCATGGGGCTGTTCCCTTTCCGTCAGGCCTCAGGTCACTTCTTCTATTCCCGGGGCTCGGATCTGTCCATACTTATGCATGACCTGAAATACCACCGGTTCCGGGGGCTTGCCCGCTACTTGGGCGAGGTGGTCGGAGGGGAACTGCTTACCACCGGCTTTTTGAGCGATATCGACATGATACTCCCTGTGCCGATGCACTTTCTCAAGCAGGCGCGGCGTGGATACAATCAGAGTGTGGAGATAGCGAGGGGTGTGAGCAGGGTAAGCGGCATTCCGGTGGCAGGCAACCTTAGGGCCGTTCGCGGCCATAAGACGCAGACCAGCATGACCCTTGACCAGAGGCTCCACAATACCAGAGGACTTTTCCGACTCGAGCGTGCCGGGGAGGTAGACTCGCGCGGAGTACTTCTGCTCGACGACGTGTGCACCACCGGGGCGACCCTCTCGGCGGCAGCCGAGGCGATACTGAGGGACGCGCCAGATGCGAAAATATCGCTTCTGACGCTTGGCGTGACATTCTGAGCGGACATGCGGTAATGTCCATGGCGCGGCGCTCCTTGAAAACCATGACACGTCCGTCAATGTTTAAAACATGTGAAATAGGTGCGTTCCGCGCATAAATAGTGCCGTTTAGGCGTTTTTTATTTGCATATTAAGTGTATGAGATGTAAATTTGCAGTTTGGAAGAGGGGATACGTGTGCTCCGGCATGCGTGTTCCGTCAGCCTGCGACCTTAAATAAAAATGTATCGTTATGAAAAAGCCAGATCGAATACTCGCCGAGAAATTGCTGAATGTCAGTGCAGTCAAGTTACAGCCCGAAATGCCGTTCGTGTGGGGCAGCGGGTGGAACTCACCCATCTATAACGACAACCGACGGATACTGTCATACCCCGATGTGCGCAATTTCATAAAGGTAGAGATGGCGAAGACCATACTCGAGACATATCCTGCGGCCGATGCCGTTGCGGCGGTGTCGACAGCCGCCATACCGTTCGGCGCGCTTGTCGCCGACACTCTGGGACTCCCGTTTGTGTACGTGCGCTCTACACCCAAGGACCATGGCCTTGAGAACATGATAGAGGGCGACCTTAAGCCGGGCCAGCATGTGGTGATGATAGAGGATATCGTGGCCACGGGAGGAGGCTCGCTCAAGGCGGCCGACGCCATACGCATGGCCGGCGGCGAAGTCGAGGGCGGAGTATGTGTCTTCAACTATGAGTTTCCGATGGCTGTGAAGCGTCTGCGCGATGCTGACATACACATGGAGTCGCTTTGCAGATACGACACACTGGTAGAGGCCGCGATTGAAATACAGTACATACATGCCGGCGACGAGGCCACCCTTAAGGAGTGGCGCAAGGATCCAGCCAACTGGGTGCCCGGCAACTAAACATAAACAAAGCATAAGATAATGGCATCATACAAGAGCGAGACCGTGACTCTCGCACATCCCGCCGAGACAGTTTTCGCGAAACTCTCGAACCTGAACGGACTCGGCGAACTGATCAAGAACGTACCCGCCGACAAGGTACCCGCCGAGCAGCTCGCCATGCTCGAGCAGGTCAGGGTGACCAGCGACACAATAACCTTTCCCGGCGGACCGGTCGGAGAGATAACCCTACGGCTTGTAGAGGCAGTTGACCCGACGCTGATACGCCTCGAGGGATACGGCACACCGGTTCCGATGAGCCTGGAGATGCACATCACGCCGCTTACTCCCGACACATGCGAGGCATATGTGGATATCGACCTGAAGATACCCGCTATGCTGCGTCCGATGGTCAACGGCCCTCTGCAGAAGATGGCAGACCAGTTCGGCCAGATGCTTCGCCAGATGCCGATGGCATGATCCGGCGCGGACTCCTGAGAGTCGCGGCCTTAGCGGTCGCGGCCACAGCGGCAGTGTCGTGCAACACGGTCGACGACTCGCGGCTGCCGGCGATGCCGGTCAACATCAACCTGTCGACCCCGGCTCTATGGAACACCTACGGCGTGCACGGATATGGAGACAGCCGCAGGTTCATAGCGGCGCTGCGCGAGCCTCGTGACTTCGCGTTCACAGCGCAGACGGCCACCGGATACGGAGGTATCCTGCTGGTATGCGGATTCAATCCGTTCACGCTCGATGCCGGAGTGCCGATGGCCTATGACCTGGCGTGTCCGGTGGAGTGCCGCCCGGAAGTCAGGGTGCAGATGCAGCGCGACGACGAGGCCGTGCCGTTTGCCGTCTGCCCGGAGTGCGGGTCGCGTTATGATGTGGTGGAGCGTGGGGGAAGTCCGACCGAAGGTGAGGCGCTCAGCCGTAAACTTGGGCTGACACGGTACGAATGTCGAATGACTACCTACGGCGGCTATCTGATTACCGCATATTGAAACTTAATGGATATTCTCGAAGGTATACTGTACATGTTCTGGCGAGGAATCGCCATAGGTGTCATAATCTCGGCGCCCATGGGTCCCGTCGGCATACTCTGCGTGCAGCGCACCCTCGAGAAGGGGCGTTCCACCGGGTTCTTCACCGGTGTCGGTGCCGCTATATCCGACCTGTTCTACTGTCTGCTGACCGGTTTCGGACTCTCGTTTATCGAGGAATTCCTGAAGGCCAACCAGAATGTCATACAGATAATAGGAAGTGTCGTGCTGGTGGTGTTTGGTGTTTACCTGTTCCGGTCCAATCCGTCTCGCACACTGAAGAAGCCGGACGCCATGCGCACGTCGCGGCGGCGCGACATACTGCAGGGATTCCTCTTCACATTCTCCAATCCGCTGATTATATTTCTGATAATAGGCCTGTTCGCGCGGTTCAACTTCCTGTTGCCCGAGATCTCGCTTGTACAATACGGTGTCGGTTTTGTGTCGATATTCGCCGGGGCACTGATGTGGTGGTGGGTAGTATCCTATTTTGTAAACAAGGTGAGGAGTCACTTCAATCTTAGGTCCATGTGGCTGATTAACAAAGTGACGGGAGTCATCATCATGATATTCGCCATAGTCGGAGTGGTGACGGCTGTGACAGGCATCGCCTCGGCCGACACCCGTGAGCCGGTCTACCTGAACTCGACCCGAGGATTCGGAATCCTCGGCGACGCCGGGGGAGGGGGAAAGCCGCTGGTGCTTCATAACGAGGGCAAAGACACGATGATAAGGTTCCTCCCCCTGGACAGGGTGGAGGAATTCTCATTTTCATTAAGGGTGAGCAATCAGAGCAACGATCCGGGCAAGACCTACCGGCACTCGACGGAAAAGGGACAGACCTCGGTATCACATCCGTCATGGGGAGTAGTAGTGGCCGGAGGCGAGAGCCTGCTTGAGTTCGAGATATCTACACTCCATGAGGAGTATGACGACATAATGCCGACGCGCATGCGGCTCACCGCGCGGCTTGACGGCAGGAACGTGGCAGAGGCCCTTGTGAGCGAGGGAGTCGAGTTCTTTACCGGAGAGAACGCCTGGAGACTTGCCAGACGCGGCGGGGAATACATACTGTCGGGGGGCAACCGTCTTTACGACACCCGTCTGCGGGTCAGCCTCCCTGACCTTTCGCCCGACAGCGTGGGCCTCTTCGTGGCGCCGGGCGGTCAGGTCTCAGCCGACCATATGTCGCTCAGGGTGCTTTCCGACCGGATGCCTGCGACACGCGCCGACGTTTCGCATTTCGCCGATCCCGACGTGCGTCGCTCATATTTCAGCAGGAGCGAGGACCCGATAGAAGGGGAATGGGAGATATTCGACCGCTCGCTCGATGATGATCGGCTACGCATCGGCGGAGACTACCGGATAGCCGTCGTGGCCCGTCGCGACGGTTACGACATCATATATCTGAAAGGGGCGCAGAAGAATGCCTCGACATGGGGAGCCGGCATGGGTAAGGGAACGTTGCGGGCCACCTCATTCCGCAACGTATTCGACGTCGAGTGGCTTGACCCGGCGCACTCCCCGATACCCGGAGAGATAAAGGGACAGTTCACCGCTCCCGACATGCTTGTGCTGCAGTTTGTCGATCACGGTTCGACGCTGCGGCTCAGAAAAACAAAGGCCTATGGAAAACAATGAAAAGAGAATGGAGTGGGGCAGCCTGATATGCGACAAGCGGCTCGGCATGGAGGAATACCATGACGACCGGCACCATACGCGCTCCGACTTCCAGCGCGACTATGACCGGCTTATATTCTCGTCGCCGTTCCGGCGGCTTCAGAACAAGACACAGGTGTTCCCGCTGCCGGGGAGCATATTCGTCCATAACCGGCTTACGCATTCGCTTGAGGTGTCGTCGGTAGGCCGCTCGCTCGGCCATGAGGTGGCGATCAGGCTTCATGACCGTTATCCGGACCGTGAGCTGCAATCTAAATTCGGTGACATCCGCGACATTGTTGCCGCGGCATGCCTCTGCCATGACCTCGGCAACCCGCCGTTCGGCCACTCAGGCGAGAAGACGATAGGCACCTTCTTCAGCGAGGGCCCGGGGCTTGAGTTGCGTCATCATTTCAACGAGCGCGAATGGGCGGACCTCGTCAACTTCGAGGGAAACGCCAATTCGTTCCGCCTGCTCACCCACCAGTTCAAGGGGAGGCGCCGCGGAGGGATGGCCATGACCTACTCCACGCTTGCCTCGATAGTGAAATATCCATATACCTCAGGCCATGCGGGCAGCAAGGGGAAGTTCGGTTTCTTTGCCAGCGAGGATGAGATATACCGTCGGGTTGCATCCGGGCTCGGCATACCCGAGCTGGAGCCGGGCCGGTTTGCGCGTCATCCGCTTGTCTTCATTATGGAAGCCGCCGACGATATCTGCTATCAGATCATGGATATAGAGGATGCCCACAAACTGCGTATATTAAGCACGGCCCAGGTTCGTGACCTGTTCCTTGGATTCTTCGACGAAGCGCGCCGTGGCCGTCTGTCGCGCGTCATGGAGCATCTTGACGACCCCAACGAGCAGGTGGCCTATCTTCGGTCGGGAGTTGTCGGCACCCTGGTCGAGAACTGCGCCGAGGTGTTCATGGCCCATGAGCCGGAGATACTCGCCGGCAGATTCACCGGCGCGCTGATAGACCATCTTCCCTCGCCCCTGCGCGATGCATACGGAGCATGTTCAGCGACAGCATGGGACCGCATCTACTGCGCTCCGATGGTTGTAGACATCGAACTCGCCGGCAACAGGATAGTATCATTTCTGATGGAGACGCTCGTAGAGGCCGTGATGCATCCTGACCGCAACTATTCGCGGTTGCTGCTCAATGCTATACCGAGGCAATATGACGTCAGGGCCGAGGGTGTGTTCGAGCGCATACAGGGTGTGCTCGACCATGTGTCGGGCATGACCGATGTCTATGCCCTCGACCTGTACCGCAAACTCAACGGCCACAGTCTGCCCGCAGTGTGACCCAATCAAGGATTCTTAGACCTTTAGAGAGATGGTAGATAAAGATATAATGAGAAATATAAGAAGAAATACACTCAGGTTGATTGCGGTCGCGCTCGTTTTGCTTACCGCCATCGTGCCGGGGGAGGCTCAGGTGATGGCTCCCGCCGATATGCCGAATGTTCAGAAGAAAGACCGCAGGGAGTATGTTTCAGATCCGGCGCATCTGCTCTCGCCGTCGGTGACGCAGAGGGTTAACGCCGAACTTTACGATCTGCGCAAACAGACATCGGTTGAGATGATGGTGGCCATTCCCCCCGAGATCGGCGACATGACAGCCCCCGAATGGTGCGAGAAACTGTTCACTGAGTGGGGGATAGGAAAGTCAGACAAGGATAATGGCGTACTGCTGATGATCTCGCCGGGCTCGCGCCAGGCGTTCATTATGCCCGGTTATGGCGTTGAGGGAGTGCTGACCGACATCGTCTGCAAGAAAATTGTGGAAAAGGCAATAGTGCCCGCGATGCGTGACGGCGATCTCGACAAGGCCGTCACCGACGCGACCGCACTGATGGTTTCGGCACTGACCGACCCGGCCGTTGCCGAGGAACTTCGCTCAGGCGAGGCAGACAATTTCGGAGGAGTCGACGCGCTCGATGCCGGAGTGATATGGAAATTCATACAGACAGTGGCCCTGGTGATGTTTATACTGTCGGCAATACTCTTCGTGAGCGACTGCGTGCGTATACGCAGACTGCAGGGCAACTACGCCAAGGCCGAGAAATGGCGCAAGGAACTTACGGCCTACTTCTGGCTCGGAGTCCTGTCGTTCGGCACCGGATTCATATTCTATCTTGCAGCCTACCTCAAATACCGGGGGTGGCGCACGCGGCCGTTGAAATGCCCGACATGCGGCGCAAAGATGAAGCGATTGCCCGAGGACAAGGACAATGAACTGCTCAATGACTCCCAGGATTTCGAGGAGAGACTGAAGACAGTAGACTATGACGTGTGGGAGTGCCCCGAGTGCGGCACAATCGAGAGGTTCCCCTATAAGGCGCGGCAGAAGAAATACACCGAGTGCCCGAACTGCCACACGGTGGCCATGTGCCTGCAATGCGACATGACCCTTCGGCAGCCTACCGTCAGGACGGAGGGTGAGGGAGTCAAGGTCTACGAGTGCCAGTTCTGCCATCACCGCAAGAATGTTCCATATCGGATCCCGCGCAAGGAAGACCCGTCGGCAGCCATTGCTGCGGCAGCAGTTTTAGGAGCCGCGACGCGTGGCCATCGCGGCGGCGGGGGCGGCTTTGGAGGCGGTGGATTCGGCGGCGGATTCGGTGGCGGAGCGACCGGTGGCGGCGGTGCCGGGGGGAGTTGGTGACGTCAAAATATTGCAAAAAGTTCTTAATACTTCAATAATAGGCATAATCGGTTCGTTAAGTCTATAATGAATTTAAGAACCGGAAAAATAGGATTTGTGAAAGCGGTAACCGTCGTGGCTCTTGTTGCCGCGGCGATTTGCTGTATATTCACAGTTCCGGCCCAGGCCCGACCTCGCGACAAGATCATGAACCGCCCCTATGCCGACATGAAGCGCTGGCATCTCGGTTTCTCGATCGGCATGTGTCTCCAGGACCTTAAGTTCACCCATAACGGCTATGTCACTCCCGACGGTCAGCAGTGGTTTGCCGAGACGCCGGCATGGAGCCCGGGCATCAACGTGCAGGTGCTTGCCGACCTGCGGCTGCACAAATACTTCAACCTGCGGTTCTCGCCCGGCATGTCGTTCAGTTTCAAGAACGTCGAGATGCGCGACTACGTAAGCGGCACCACCAACCGCCAGGACCTCAAGAGCGTCTATGTGCTTTTGCCGCTTGACCTGAAGATATCGGGCGACCGGCTGCACAACTCCCGTCCCTACGTGACAGTCGGCGCTATGGGTGCGTTCGACGTCAGCAAGAAACGTTCCGACTACCTGATGTTCAACACGGCCGACGCCTATCTCACAGTGGGACTCGGGTGCGACTTCTACCTTCCCTTCTTCAAGTTCAACCCCGAGATAAAGTTCTGCTTCGGACTTACCGACATACTGCGGCACGACCGTCCTGACCTTGACGACAACCCCGAGATGTACAAGATGACGCAGTCGCTGGCCAAGGTGAAGTCAAACATGTTCATGATAACCTTTTACTTCGAATGACAGGACTCCGAAAACTCAGCAAGACACTCCGCGTCGTAGCACTGTCGACATTCATGGCCGGCGCCGCTCTTTCGGCCTCGGCCCAGGGCGACGCTCAGTTTACCCAGTACTGGGCGGTGCCGACATACTATAATCCGGCTGCCACGGGCACGGTTGACTTTATCAGGATACGCGGAGCCGGCAAACTGCAGTGGGTAGGCATCGAGCGTGCTCCGCGCACCATCTCGGGCATGGCCGACATGCCCATAAAGCTCGGCAAGAAGCACCGGCTCGGCGTCGGCGTGCTGTTCAACACCGAGCGCATCGGACTCTACAACAACCTGAGCGTAAGCGCGCAGGTAAGTTATAAGTTCAAATTCCTCAAGGGCGTCTGGAGCGTCGGCATACAGCCCGGCTACTACAACACCAAGTTCAAGGGCTCGGATGTGTACATACCGGAGGGCGACGACTACCACCAGCCCGACGACCCCGACATACCGACCCAGGATGTCAGCGGCAACGCCTTCGACCTGTCGGCCGGCGTGCTTTATACTCACAAATACTTCTCGGTCGGGATATCGATGCTCCACATCACCGAGCCGACCGTGACGATGGACTCCGAGGGTGGCTCAGACCATGAGACGGTGGAGTTTCAGGCTGTGGTGCCGCGTCAGGCCTATTTTACCGCAGACGGCAATATTCCCCTCAGAAACTCGTTATTTTCATTGCAGCCATCCCTGTTGGTACGCACTGATTTCAGCAACTTCACGGCAGAGGCAACCATGCGGGCCACCTACAACCGGTTCATATCGTTCGGCCTCGGTTACAGATACAAGGAGGCTATCAGCGCCATGGTGGCGGCCGAGTTCAAGAACTTCTTCATAGGATATGCCTACGACTATCCGATGTCGGCCATATCCAAGGCCTCTTCGGGCAGTCATGAGGTGGTGATCGGGTACATGGTGAAGCTCAATTTAGGTGAGAAAAACAAGAATAAACACCGTTCCATTCGAATAATGTAGCGACAATGATAAAGATGAGAAATTTCAGAACGTCATATTACTCAATATCGGGCGCGATGCGTAGTCTTACGGCAGTCGGCGCTGCCGCGTTACTGCTTGCGCTGCTCGGTTCATGCGCCGGTGCGCGTCGCGGCGGGTCCGGAGGAGAGGTGACCGGTGTCGGCGGCAGCTCGTTTGCCGAGCCTACGCCCTACGGCATGGTGCTTGTGGACCGTGGCACGATCGCCATGGGTCCGGCGGCCGACGACTCAGTCTCCGGAATACGCAAGAGCGCCCGAGGTGTCTCGATCGACTCCTTCTGGATGGACGAGACCGAGATCACCAACTCAGAGTACAAGCAGTTCGTGTTCTGGGTGCGTGACTCCATAATCCGCGAGCGTCTCGCCGACCCTGCGTTCGGCGGCAACGAGGCCTTCAAGATCGAGGAGGACAAGGAAGGCAACCCCATAAAGCCATACCTCAACTGGAACAAGCCCATACCCTGGCGCAATCCCAATGAGGATGAGCAGCGGGCCATCGAGAGCGTCTACCGCACGAACCCTATCACGGGACAGCGTGAGCTCGACCCGACGCAGATGAACTACCGCTACGAGATCTACAACCACTCGGAGGCGGCCAGGCGCCGCAACCGCGTTGACCCGGAGACTCGCGAGTACAACACCGACCTGCCGACTCCGACAGACCTGCCCGTGATCTCCAAGGACACCGCATACCTGACTGAGGAGGGACGCATCGTGCGCGAGACCGTCTCGCGTCCGCTCACAGGCGACTACGACTTTCTCAACACATACATAGTCAACGTATATCCCGATACGACGGCATGGATCAATGACTTCGACAACGCCTATAACGAGCCTTACACCCGCATGTATTTCTCTCATGCCGGCTACAACGAGTACCCGGTGGTGGGTGTGAGCTGGGAGCAGGCCAACGCGTTCGCCAACTGGCGCACGGACTATCTGCGCCGCTCGCTCGGCAAGGAGGGCATATATGTGGAGCCTTACCGCCTGCCCACCGAGGCCGAATGGGAATATGCGGCACGTGCCGGCAACTCCGAGAGCGCCTTCCCCTGGGAGGAGACACTTCCCATGGACGAGCGCGGGTGCTTCTACGCCAACTTCAAGCCGCGTGAGGGTGACTTCGTGCGCGACGGACATGTCATCACGTCGCAGGTCGGCACTTTCCAGCCCAACGACTTCGGCCTCTACGATATGGCCGGTAACGTATCGGAGTGGACCTCGACCGCATACACCGAGAGCATCGACCGTCTGACCTCCGACCTCAACCCCGAGTACCGCTACGACGCCGCCAAGGAGGACCCGTACAAGATGAAGCGCAAGATAGTCCGCGGCGGCAGCTGGAAAGACGCCGCCCAGAACATCCGCTCGGACCTGCGCACCTGGGAATACCAGAACGAGCAGCGCTCGTACATAGGATTCCGCTGCGTGCGCTCGCAGATCGGCTTCGCAAGGGGCACGAAGAAGAAAGGCAAGAAATAAGCCTTGAGATAAACCATACAGCAATACACCAGATGGAGACCATGGCAGCGTCTCCTCCGAATATACACATCACAACCTGAACTTCAATGGTTAAGATTAGAAAATACGCCAACGGCATAGAGCGCTTCCTGCACGGAGAGAAGGGACAGCGTTTCTTCAACTTCGCATACTCGATCGGCGCGGCAATCGTGATCTGGGGTGCCCTCTTCAAGATCCTGCACCTTCCTGGCGGAAGCACGCTGCTCTGCATCGGCATGGGCACCGAGATCGCCATGTTCATCCTGACAGCGTTTGACCGTCCGCCCAAGGAATATGCCTGGGAGGATGTCTTCCCCGTACTCGACAGCCGTAATCCGGAGGACCGCCCCGACTTCACCGGTGGCGGAGGCGGAGTCGTCATCAACGGCAGTCCCGTTGTCGCCGACGGCGTCAGCATGGACACCGAAGCAGTCGGCTCAGGCGTGGCCGGGACTCCGGGCATTGTCGGGAATGTCGGTTTCGCAGGCTCGCCGGTGATGGCCGGAGGAATCCCTGTAGACACCGCCCAGCTTGAGAGCGCGGCCGACATGGCCGACGCCTCGCGTGACTATCTCGAGCAGATGCACGGCATAGCCGAGCAGATGAGCCGCCTCAACGAGACCACCGAGGCCCTCAACAACGTTACGCAGACACTCCTCGGCTCATATCAGGCCATAACCGAGAACTCAGAGAATGTGTCGGCAAATTCCCAGGGCTATGTGGCCCAGATGGAGAACCTTAACCGTAATATAGCCGGACTGAACACCATCTACGAGATACAGCTCAAGAGCATCAGCTCGCAGCTTGAGTCAATCGACCGCGTGAACCGAGGCCTGAAGGACATACGCGACATGTACGACAAGGCGGCTCAGGAGTCGTCGCGCTATTGCGAGGAGACGGAGAAGATGGCCCGCTACATGAAGCAGCTTAACTCTGTCTACGAGAAGATGATCACGGCCATGACCATCAACATGGCGAACCCGATGATGGGAGCGGCCGGAGGCGCGGCAGGCATCAACCCCTTCGACGAGTCTATAAACAACCAGAACTCATAATCAGATATGGCAGGTGGTGGTAATAATGTGGCGAGGATGTCGCCCCGCCAGCGGATGATCAACCTGATGTATATCGTCCTGACGGCGATGCTTGCCCTCAATGTGTCGAGCGACGTGCTCAACGGCTTCAGCCAGGTGCAGGACTCGATACAGCGCACCAACATCAACATGTCGGCCCGCAATGAGGTGCAGTTCCGCTATCTCGAGGAGATATACAGCCGGAATCCCGAGAAGGCACGCGTGTCATACACTCAGGGAGTAGACCTGCGCGGACGCTCCAACACACTCTACGACGAGATAGAGAAACTCAAGGTGGCCATAGCAAAGGCAGCCGACGGCGAGACCGGCGACTATCGCGACATAAAGAATAACGACGACCTTGAGGCAGCCTCGGTGACTATGCTCAACCCGGCCACCAACCGGGGCCGTAAGTTGCGCGGCGACATCGACGCATACCGGGAGTATGTGACCCGCATGATCAGCGATTCAGCCAAGCGGGCCTCCGTCATGGAGATGCTCTCGACTAAGGTCGTGAACCGTCCCGGCACGGTCGGACCCGAGACCTGGGAGCAGAAGACATTCGAGAACATGCCCGCCGTGGCGGCCGTGACAATGCTCACCAAACTTCAGAACGACATACGCCAGGCCGAGTCAGAGGCCCTGAGCACGCTTATAACCAATGTAGACATCGGCGACGTGCGTGTCAACGAGCTCAACGCCTATGTCATACCGAACTCCAACATGATAATACGTGGCGGCAAATACTCGGCCAACATCGTGCTTGCAGCCATCGACACCACGCAGCGCCCCGTGGTCTATATCAACGGATCGAGGCTCAACAACCCCAACGGTCGCTATGAGTTTGTGCCTGGAGCGGTCGGCACCCATGACTTCTCCGGCTATATAGAGGTCGCGCGCGGCGATGGCTCGATCGACAAGCGGCCTTTCAAGTCGTCATATACAGTGATAGAGCCAATGGCCACGATCTCGCCGACGATGATGAACGTGCTTTATGCCGGCATCGCCAACCCGATAAGCATCTCGGTGCCCGGTGTTCCGATGAATGCCGTGACCGCCACAATGACCAACGGCACGCTGACGCGCAACGGTGACCTCTGGGTGGCGCATCCCGGCAAGGTCGGCAGCGAGTCGGTGATCTCTGTCAGTGCCCAGCTCGAGGGCCGGTCGATGAATGTGGGCAGCATGACCTTCCGCGTGCGCAAACTTCCCGACCCGACAGTCTACCTGCCCATCAAGGATGGCTCAGGCAATACCGTGCATTACAAGGGATCTCCCAAGCGGATATCGAAAGCAGCCCTGATGAGTGCCGAGGGACTCGGCGCCGCCATCGACGACGACATACTTAACGTGACCTACTCGGTGGTCTCGTTCTCGACGGTCTTCTACGATCAGATGGGCAACGCGATACCCGAGGTATCCGACGGCAGCCGGTTCTCGGCGCGTCAGAGAGAGCAGTTCAAGAGGCTCAAGGCCGGCAAGACATTCTTTATCTCGAATGTCAAGGCCAAGGGACCTGACGGAATCACCCGCGACATCTCCCCGATGGAAGTGGCGCTTAACTAAGAATAAAGGAGAATATGAATATATATCGTAAAATCTTATTCATAGCCGCAGCCACCGCCGTGGCTGCGGCAGGCGTGGCTCAGGTCGAGAACGCCGGGGGTGTACGCAAGCGTTCCGAACGCGACAAGAAGGCCCAGCAGCAGAAGCAGGGTGTGACCGAGCGCATGCAGGGATTCTTTACACAGAAGGAGCCGCACGATGCCGACCTCTCTTACATGCGCGAGATTTACCGCCAGCTGGACCTGACGAAACCCGAGAACACCCCTCTCTACTACCCCGAGGATGTCCTGGACGGTCAGAAGAACCTGTTCCGCCTGATCCTCGACCTGGTGGTCGACGGCTCGCTCCCCGCCTACGAGTATCTTGACGGGCGCGAGGTCTTCACCGACCAGTATAAGGTGAATGTGCCGGAGATGCTCGACCGTTTCGGCATCTATTATACGCAAGGGAAGGGTAGCACCGAGAAGAATCCTAAGCTTGTGATCGAGGAGGCCGACGTGCCGACCGGCCAGGTGCTTAACTACTACATACTGGAGAAGTGGGAGTTTGACCGCCGCAGCAACAGGATGAAGACGCGTGTCGAGGCGATATGCCCTGTTCTCAACCGCATGAGCGACTTCGGAGGAGAGTCACGTTACCCGATGTTCTGGGTGAGATATGACCAGATCCGACCGCACCTCGCGCAGCAGTATGTATTCCTGTCAGACGACAACAACCTGCCCCAGTACTCGATCGACGATTACTTCAATCTCGGCATGTACAAGGGCGACATCTATAAGACACGCAATCTGCGTAACCTGTCCATGGTGCAGATGTACCCTGACCCCGATGACCTGGCCCGCGCGCAGGACAGCATCGACAACCGTCTGCGCAACTACGGCAAGGACATGTGGGTTCCGACCCGCGAGGAATACTTAGCCCAGAAGGAGCGCGAGGAGGCCATAGCGGCCGCGATCGCTGCCGGCGACACTATACCTGACCGTACGGTGGTCCAGGAAAAGAGTGTGACCGAGACCAAGAAGTCCAAGTCGCGCAAGACTACCCGCAAGCGTGGCTCGAAGAAGCCTAAAGTATCATCAGGCGGATCGAGCAGCAGCGGACCGAATTCAAGCGCGACGAAGTCGGTACGCCGGCGCAAGAAATGATGTGTCGGGTCAAAAGTGCTGATTATTAGAAGGTGGAAACATTCGCCGTCTGGCCCGGGGTAGTCAATTAACATCCATTATGGATTGAAATACCGGAAAATTTGAAAAAAGAGAAAACCATTTTGTTACGGCAAAATGGTTTTCTCTTTTCTTTTGATAGCCAAAAAACGCAAAATTTGCCAAGAATTGTAGTAAAGCGATCACTACTGTCCACTAAAAATGGACGTGGTTAAAAATTAAATAAATTCGGTTCA
>WGUO01000007.1 GCA_014867205.1 Muribaculaceae bacterium
TGTAGGAGTTGATGCTGAACGAGCCGTTTACCGTCACGTCGTATGCGGGCATCGTCTCGGGCAGGTTGTCCCAGCCTGAGAAACTGTAGCCCTCTTTCTCGGGAACCTCCGGCACGATCTCTGCGCCATACTCGACCTCGACCTCCTTGTAGAGCTCGCCGTCAACCATATAGGTCAGTTTATAGATATTGACGGTATACGAGCCAAGAATCTCGATATCGTGGGCGGGCATCGTCTCGGGCACATCTTTCCAGCCGTCAAAGGTGTACCCCTCTTTCTCGGGTGCCTCGGGTGCGGTCACGGGCTGACCGAACTCGATAACGAGTGTCTCGATCACCTCGTCGCCGATCTTGAACACGGCGTTGTAGGCGTTGATCAGGAACGATCCGTTGACTGTCACGTCGTATGCGGGCATCGTAGCGGGAACTTCGTCCCAGCCTGAGAAGGTATAGCCCTCTTTCTCGGGTGCGGCCTCGGGAACAATCTCGGTGCCATAGTCTACCTCGTATTCCTTGTAGAACTCGCCATCAACCATATATGTAAGCTTATATGTGTTGACGGTGTATGAGCCAAGAATCTCGATGTCGTGGGCGGGCATTGTCTCGGGCACATCCTGCCAGCCGTCGAAGGTGTATCCCTCCTTCTCGGGCGCGGCAGGTTCGGTGATGGACTCTCCGTACACAACTTCCACCGTGTCGATAATCTCATCGCCGATCTTGAATACTGCCTTGTACGAGTTGATGCTGAACTCTCCGGTGACTGTCACGTCACTGGCCGGCATCGTCTCGGGCAGGTTCTGCCAGCCTGAGAAGGTGTAACCCTCTTTCTCGGGAAGCGCCTCGGGGGTGATGGCCGTGCCGTAGTCAACCTCGTATTCCTTGTACGTCTCGCCGTCTACCATATAGGTGAGTTTATATGTGTTGACGGTGTATGAGCCAAGTATCTCGATGTCGTGCGCGGGCATTGTCTCGGGCACATCCTTCCAGCCGTCGAAGGTGTATCCCTCTTTCACGGGTGCATCGGGGGCGGTGACGGGCTGCATGTACTCGATAACCAGTGTCTCGGTGAATTCCTCGCCGATCTTGAACACTGCGTTATATGAGTTGATGCTGAACGTTCCGCTGACTGTCACGTCGTTATAGGGCATCGTCTCTGGCACGTTATCCCATCCGGAGAAGGTGTAGCCCTCTTTCTCGGGTTCAGCCTCGGGCGTGATGGCCGCGAGGTAGTCAACATCGTACTCCTTGTACATCTCGCCGTCTACCATATAGGTGAGCTTATAGGTGTTGACAGCGAACTCTGCCTCAATGCTCAGGTCCTTCTCTACATAGATGTTTCTCGGGTTCTCGGTGTCGCCATCCGACCACTTCACGAAGTGATAGCCCCTGCGTGGAGATGCGGTAACTGTCAGCCAAGTCCTTTCGGGAATCAGTCCTCCGGCACCTTCGACCGTACCACCCTCTCCGGCGCTGATCTCGATATTGTAGTGGAGTATGATCTTTACCTTGTAGGGATCGGAGGGATAGCCGAGGCGGCCGTTAGACTCGAACTTGAATGACACATTGTGAACCGGCATTGTCTCACCGGTCGCGATGTTGTAGTACTTGAACGTCATGGTCTCGCCTTCGGCCACATTGCTGCGTACACGCATGTAGAGACATTGCTTGCCTTCACCAAGGTCAAGGACCTCACCGACACCGCGACATTCGTCGCCGCTGAACGCTCCCACCCAGTATTCCGAGTAGTCCATCGGTGTGTCGATGAATGAGACGTCAAGATAGAGGCTCATATCATAGCGGTAATCTGCCGGATTGACTGTCCACGGGGCCTCGGCTAACGCCGGGGCTCCGTTCAGGACAATCATCAGTAAGGCAATTATCGCATTTCTGAAATTGATAATTGAATTTTTCATTTCTTGTCTGTTTGTTTAACGCACTGCTACCTTATGATAGGTATACTCTCCGTTGCCCTTGACAATCACGACATATGTGCCGTAAACAAGGCCGGATACTCTGATTCCGGATTCCGGTACGTTTGTCTCGCGTACAAGTTTCCTTCCGTCGATGTCGTATACCTCCACAAGTTCGATGTCTTCGGCAGCAATGCCTCGGATGCGGAGCATGTCGTTATCGACTGTCACTGTTATGTCGCCGCTGTAGGTCACGTCAGCGATTCCGCTGCCGTTGTTGATCGTGACGACATAGGGGTCAAAGATATCGCCGACTCCCTTCTCGTCGAGGTCGAGTGCCGCCTCGGTCTCGAAGCGGGTCTCTCCCGCAGCGTCGGTGACGCTGAACGTGATCGGGTCGTTGACATTTCCATAGACATTCATCATGACCTTGCCCTCTACCACGCGTCCTACGCCACGGCACTCGGTGCCGCTGAAGGCTGCCACCTGGTATTCCTCGTTGTCAAGCGGGCTGCAGTCTGTGCCCTGCAGTGTGGCCACTACAGGCATGATGGCCGGATATTTGTGGATATCCACTGCAAGCGCCGAGTTGTCGGCAATGCCGGGGGCATGTGTCGCTGATGCGTTGGAGACGATGTTGGTGTTGTAGACAACCTTCTTCTCCGACTGGCTCTGGTACATGTATCCCATTCCGGGCGACATGGTCTCGAGTGTGCCCACCCACTTCTCGCCGTCGAACTGTGCGAAGCCGTTCTGACCGACAATCATGTCGAGTGTCTCACATTCGGTAGTTGCAAGAGCCTCGTCGACGGTCATGGTCTGGGCGGCAGGGTATCCGAGCCAGTTCCAGCCTGCGGTCAGGCTGATCGGCGTGGCGGGATTCCATGCTATGTCGCTCAGACGCTGACGGGCTGTCTCGGCCGATGTCTCGACCTTGTAGCTCTCGGGGGCGGTCATCTCGGTCAGGTTACCTACTAATCCGAGCTGCGGGTCGCGGATAACCTCTGCGGTCTGGCTAAGCATACGGCTCACGTTGCTGTCGGCAAATACCGTGCTTGCTGCAACGGGGTTGTCGAAGTTGTGCGAAATCCATGTCCAGCCCTCGGGCATCTGGATATCCATGTCCGAACGCTTCACGGTGTAGTTGAACTCTACCGTCTCGGATACGTCGCGCTCGTCGGTGCCGACTGCGGTCATGGCGATGATCTTTGTATCCTCGTTGATCACGATGGGCACGGTGTATTTGCGGCGTGTACCCTCTGCGTCACACGGGCATGAGCCGTCGGTGGTGAACCAGATGGTTGCATCCTTTGAGTCTGTCTTCAGCTCGACCCTCGTGCCTCGGTATACTGCCGTGCCGCTTGCGCGCGACGCGGTCGGGGCCTCGGCCGTGATTATCTCGGTAACGACATCCACGGCGCATGAGCCGATGGCTGTCACATCGTCGATGGTGAAGCTGAGCTGGGTGCGTCCCGGTATTCCGCCAGTCACTCTCACAACCGCCTTGCCCTCGGCGTCAAGTACTGCCTCCTTGGTGTCGATGGTGGCGATCAGGTCTGACGAGTTGGCGATGCGGAGCGTACGGCCCGCGGCTGCGTCAAACGGAACAGCGAATACTGTCACCTCCTTGGCGCCACCATAGAGCACCTTAACGTCGTCGGCATAGATGGTCTGCACCTCTTTCTCAACGTCGAGTACCTGGGTATAGGTCTCGGTCATCGGGATGCCTGCGTATGAGAGGACGTTGCGGCTTACGGTGAGGCGAACCTCGCCTGTCGTTGTGCTCAGTGCCTGCTCTGGCACGAAGCGTACACGCGACGCATATCTTACAGCCTCGGTATCCTCCTCGCTCGCATATTCGTCGGCAAGCGCCTCGTCTACCAGGCGGATCTCTCCGAGGAGTTTCTCTCCGTTGGCTGTCACATAGATGTTGTCGGTGGTCAGTGTCGAGATGTCCATGAACTTGTCGAACTTGACCTCGATACCCTCCTCATAGGCGCGTGCCTCCGTCACCTCGGGCTGCTTGTTCTGGGTGATACCGATGTTGACGTCAAGCTGCGGGGGCGGAACGGGAAGCCACTCGCTGTATGCGGTGACGTAGCCATCCTTCTCGAACCTGACCTGCCAGAGTCCCTGGGGAACATCCCAGCGGTACATACCGTTCTCGTCTGT
Source organism: Muribaculaceae bacterium (assembly GCA_014867205.1). Lineage (GTDB taxonomy): Bacteria > Bacteroidota > Bacteroidia > Bacteroidales > Muribaculaceae > Lepagella. The sequence goes on from WGUO01000007.1 coordinate 4,082, forward strand.
AAAGAGCGGGTTGCTCTGGGCGTACTCCTCGGCGTTCCAGAGCATGATCTCCTCATACGGATCGCCGTACATGTTCTCCTTGATCTCCTTGTAGTAGATGGTTGCCTGAACACCCTCGACACGGTTCTCGGGCACAGCCTCATAAACGTATCCCGACGGGTCAAGTATCGGGTCTATAGGCTCTGAGTCGGGTTCCGGAGGATTTGTCGGGCCTGCGCCGCAGTCACCGGGTATTTCGACATATTCCATCGTCTCGGTCGTGTAGCGCTTGCTGGAGAAGCGTATGCGACGCAGTGTGCCGAGTATCGTCTTAGCAGGAATATACATGCCGGGGGGCACGAGCTTCGGATTGATGAAGATGGTGTTGGCCACCAGCGTAGAGGTGATGATATTGACGTATTCGTCAAGATGATCGGTGTGCTTGATGTATTCCTCGACATTCATGCAGCGTCCCTCGTCGAAGTAAACTCGATAGAATGTGCGCCACTGGCCCATTATGGTCGAGGATACAAGCTCGGTTGACACTTGCTCGTTCTCCTCGCATATCAGACGGATTACGGCTATCTGAGTCCTTCCGTTCTTGCCACGCTTGATTATGACTATCTCTCTTCCATCGTTCTTGGTGAGAATCTTTGTGTCAGAATCGACAACGTCTTCATCATCCTCGGGTACATAGTCTGAGTCATCCTCAAGATTGGTGTCCTCCTTATAACCCTGATGTACATATTTGTCGACGACTTCCTCAACCGTTTCATCGGTCTCTGATGACTCTATCTCACCCAGAGTGTCGCCGTTGCCGTCGATATAGTCTGTGATTGATACGCCATCCTCGTTGGTGATTGTGCCGTTGATCTTGATGTCTCCTACATACTGGTTGATCAGCAGGTTGTAGTCGGCGTCTTCAGCCATATCGAACATCATGTTCTCAACCTTGACGGCTACACTTGTCGGCAGGGCATTCGAAGAGAACTGGTCAACTGCCACCCAGCAGTCCTGTGCAGCGTTGTATTCCGTGCGAATCAGTCTCGACGAACCGTCGGAAGTATTGATCTTAAGCCATACGGCGGGGATCAGTTTCAGGTCTCGGTATGATACCCGCACCAGGAACGTCATGTCGGTCGTGGTGTAGAAGTCATACTGTCTCGGGTTCACTGTACCATCCTCAAAGTTCCAGATCACGCTGTACTGCTTGTGGTTCCATCCGTTCAGGAAGGTCATCTCCACATTCTGTACCGTAACCTCGTAGGGATTATACATGACATCGCAGCTTTCCGACTCGAGCTTGGGCGATCCATCGGATAAGAACTCCGCGTATACCGTATGGTGCGAGAAGTTCTCGGGTGCAACCAGTGTACATTCTGTCGACCAGTTTCCTGCGCCATTGGCTTTCGTCTCTGCCGACATCACGCCATCTATAAATACCCTGACTGTCGCATGGCCGCGCGCTGTTCCGGATACACGGAATGTCTCGCTGGCTGTTGACGAGGGCACTACTATCTCGATATCCTTGACCATTGACTGTGCGGTTCCGATGGGCTGGGTCACTGTGCGGCCGTCGTAGTCGAATACTATCGACGCGGAGGCGCTGAACTCTCCGCCCTTGGTCGGGATGACGCAGAAACGTGTCTGAACATTGTATTTGTCACCGAGCTGAATGGTCAGACGCCGGTTGTCGAGCGTGTAGGGCATCAGGTTCGGTCCCTGTACCACCGACTGCTCCACGAAGTCGCATGCCTCGGGCAGGTCTACCACCAGCGCAACATTGCTGACGCCATCCTTATATACTCCCTTGAAGTCTATTACTGAACGGAGTGTCAGGTAGGCACCGGTCGTGATGCTGCTCTTGTTGGCGGTGAAGCCGGTGTTGTCGTTGGTGTAGTAGAAGAGGCTCTCGTCGAATGCGGGAATCTCAGCGTTCTTCACCTCCGCAAGTTTGCCGGTCTCGACTGTCACTGCGTTCTTCACGTAGTCCTTGCCCTCGGTAAGTCCGATCTCGGCGAAGTTGGCGAGTCGGAGTATCGAGTTCATCAGGTCTGACTGACCCATCGTCACGAGTGTGTACTCGCCGTCGGCAAGCTCGCTGAAGAGTGTCTTGGCCTCGTTGTAGGCCTGCTTCTTGATCAGCTCGCCGTTCGAGCCGTAGAGCATGGCGGTGACTGCGGGATTCTCGGTCATCTCATATGATGCCGATATGCCACCCTTGCCGATGATGTCGAATGTCACCTCGGCACGCTGGTCTTCACCAATGGTCACGGTCTTGATGATGGGATTGAAGGCGCCTGTCTTCGAGGTCGCTGTCAGTCTCAGTTCGTCGCCGGTGTTGATGTTCTCGTCAAGCACTGCCAGCACGGGATACTGCATAGAGACCTCGGGATGCTCGCGGCCCTGTGTCACGTTGTAGACGCTGACTGCCACATTCTGATAGTCTGAATAAGTATCCAGAACCTCTTCCGATCCGGCTGCCTTGTAGGTGAAGCCGTAGCTGACGCGTGCGCCGACTATCGAGCGGAGGGTCTTCGTGCCGAGGTCGACTGTATTGGCGGCTGCCTCGAAAGCCCCGACGGTCTCGTTGACGTTGACACACTCGATTGCTGCGTATGTCATGCGTGTCTCTGATGCGTCAAGTACGTTCATCTTCCAGAGACCCTCATTGTCGGTCTTGGCAGTAAAGGTCTTGTTGTACTTGCCGTTGAGTGTCTGCACTGCCGATACTGATGCGCCTGTGAGGGGTGAGTTGTCGCCGTCGACCACCTTACCGGTAAGTTCGATCGTACGGAAGGGCACGAGGCGTATCTCACAGGTGTTGTCGGTGTCGCTGACGGTGAACTCTACATCCTCGGGGCTGGCGTATGCTGCGCCTAACTTGTCACCGAGCGATACGCGGCATATCAGTTTCTGGCCGTCGGGTATCTCGCCGAGCGAGACTGCCTTGCGCAGGTATGTCACCGTGCCGTCGGCAAGCGGCTTCAGCCACTCGACTGATGTCTGCTCGGTGACATCGTTGCCCTCGGCGTCAACCACCTTGGCAAAGACGCTGTGAAGCGTCTTCATGTTGTCGAAGGTCACCTCAAGGTCATGGTCGGGTATCGTCACGTTCTCGATGCGGCCGATCTCGAGTCCTGCCTGCGACAGCACGTAGATGTTGTACTGCTCGTCTTTCTGCAGACCGTTGAAGGTGTACAGGAGTCGGTCTGAGACCACATACTTCTGGCGAATACCTGAGTTGACGTTGACTATCTCAAGCGAGTTGTGCTTGTAGCGGCCATCGGCTGCGTCTGCGGGCAGATTCACCTGAAGCACATGCACGTCATTGGTGATGGGCATGATGGTGAAGTCCTTCCAGTACTCGGCGTTGCTGTAAAGCTCGATTGCCTCCTTGGGTACAAACACAGTGCAGTTATCCTTGTTGGTGAAGCCGGAGAATGTGTAACTGCTGCATACCGGAGGCTCAAGCGCATACACTGTCAATGAGGCCAGATTGGAGCATCCGTTGAACACATACGAATCCAGGTTGGTTATTGCCGATGACAGCAGGACACTCGATACCAAGGTGTTCTGGAATGAGTATCCCGGAATCGTGGTCACACCGCCGACCCTCGACAGATCCATCGTGGCTGCGTTGCTGAGATCGCGTACAGCGCCTATGTCACTGCTGTTTATCTTCCCCTTGACGATAATGCTGCTCACGTTGCTCTTGTCAGCGCCGTTAAGGACATTGCGGATAGCCTGGTACAGATTGCCAGGCTCGAAGTCATCCATGATCAGCTGGCCGGTCGTCGGGTTGTAGTAGTTGGCGTTCGGGTTGGAGGGTGACGACGGGTCGTACACGAAGAGTCCCACCACCTGTGCGCCGGCATCGGTCATGGTGCCATACAGATAGTTGCTCGTCTCCTCCTGAGCTACTCCGTTTACCAGCCATCCCTTGAACTTATAGCCCTCATTGGCCCAGGCTTGAACATTATACGAGTCTCCGAACGGAACCTCCGTGGCCGATGTGTAGAAGTATCCTGCACCCGGGGGGAAGGCTGTGGCCGTAAGCGGATGAAGCAGTTTCGGCTGGTCGGGGTCTGTTGGATCTGCCGGATTATAGCGGAAGTTGGCCGTCAGCACCACATCTTGCGCCGGCATCGTGAAGTTATCGCGATAACTGCCGCTTATTTCCTCGCCGTCGAGGGTCCAGTTGACGAACTCATATGAGTTCTTCTGGCTGGCCTGTATGCTGGTGATCGTTCCGGCGGGATATTCGCCCTCGCCATAGAGGTAGCATGATCCTACGGGATTGGATACCAGTGTCAGTTTGTACTTCTTCGTGGTGTCGCCGGGCTGCGGATCTGAGGGCGACGCGGGATTGTATTCCACGTTTATAACCAGATCTGCTGCTGAGGCAGGCATCACGAAACCGAAATACCTGTCGGTGCTTACTACGTTGCCGTTTACTGTGACATTCTTAAATTCGTATCCGGAATTGACACCAATCTCAAGATAGACCTCTGTGCCATCAGTTATATATACTGTTTTTTCGCCCTGGATATTCCCGTATTCGGAGTTGGTGCTATAGTATACATAACTTATGCCACCCTTGTTGGAGAACTTGAAATTCAGCGGATGCTTGGCCAGGAAATGATATTTCGCCGTGGTGACGTTGCTCGTGCCGTTGTCGGTCACGACCACCGCCTTGACGGTGACATCCATTCCTGCCGGAATCATTATGGGCGACGCGTACACATTGCCGTTTGTCGCACTCGGCTCGGTGCCGTTGAGCGTGTAGTATATCGTACCCGCAGGCTCGTTGGGGTCGGTGATGGTCAGTGAGAAGTCCTCATAGAAATCGCCTGACTTTTTCGAGAATACCGGTGCCTTGACCTGATTCTGGTCCTGGTTCTCGAAGATGTCTGTCAACCCGCTGTAGGCAGCGTAGGCACCCCCGTCATAGAAATCGAGGTCATCGGTCTGTTCGTTGCCCAGACCGGCGTTGAAAATGATCATCGGGGAAGAATAATCACTATCAGCCGTAAAGGTAAGTACGTAATATTCCTTACCGTTGATAACCTCGGTATCCTTCAGTTCCATTCCGCACCAGCTTCCGAATAACTCGACGCCGGTTTCGCCGTCCCACATGTACACATATACTTGTGACCATCGGGAATCGGAATTGTCGAAGTATGCCCTGTAGGTCTGTCCGGCCACCAGGGGCGCGTACTCGGCTGTCACCCGCGCCGGGGCCGAGGCCCGCGCGGGGCTGCCCGTGGCTGACCGCGCCGACACCGTGCCCGGCACGGCCCATCCTGCAAGCAGCAGGATGAGCAGAGCCAGTGTACGTTGCATTTGATTCTTATATTTCATCTTAAAGGTCGATCTTAAGTTACTTAATCAGAATCTTCGATGCCTTGCCGTTGCAGACAACGATATAGATTCCTGCCTCGGCCGATGCCTTGAACTCGCTGATCTCGCCCTCGAATACCTTCATGCCCGATGCGTCGTATACCTGTCCGAAGATGCTGTTGTCAGCGGCGTTCACCTCGTCGATCGACGTGCCGGGATTAATGAATGAAAGCAGGAAGCGGTCGGGGTTCACTCCGGCCTCTGCGTCGAAGCTGTATGCGCTCTCGCAGAGGTTTACGGTGGCACCTGTCTCGGTATCTGTCAGTATCACTGTCCAGCCGTTGATGTTGCGGCCGTCGAGCGAGATGGTGTACTCACCACCCTGGGCCAGGCGCATGCCGAGCTTGGCAAGACCCTCGCCAAGAGGACGCTCGCAGATTGCGTAGTTCACGTCGCCGCTTACGAATACCTCTGTGCCCATGGCTGTCTCGGCGAAGAACTTCGATGCGTCGCGGTTGAGTTCATAGTCCATGCGGGCTGCGTCGTTCATCACGATACGTGCGCGGTCATCGCTGCCGTTACCCGATACAGTGAAGTTGAATACGCTACGGCCGCTGATCGATGCCTCGAGAGCGGGTGCCTTGGCGCCGGGATTTGCCTCTGATGCCATGGCTGCGTCGTAGTGCATACGGCCCTCGGCACCGAATACCATCTGCTCGGCGTCAAGAGGACGCTGAACGAAGAATGCCTCGTTCGGGCGAAGGATGATGTCGTCGTCGATCGGTGAGTATGCCTGGTAGCTTCTGCCGCGCCAGAGTGTGATCGGCGTGTAGAAGTCTTCCTGCAGGGCGTGCATGTCGTAGTAGCAGGGATATGGATTACCTACAAGGTTCCAGGAGCGGTTGTGAGCGAACTCCGATACAAATTCCTCAAGAGGAACGATGATGTTGTTCGATGTGAAGAGTTTGTTCTTGGTCACGGTGTTGCGCGAGGGGAAGCATACTGTTGCGTTGTATGTGTTTCCGGACTCGTCGCTGAGGTTGTTGGCGGCCTGGATGATATAGCCCTTGCCTGCCTCAAGCACGCCGTCTGCGGGTACGTTCTCCCAGTTGCTCACTGAGCCGTCGCCTGTCGCACGGTTCTGTCCGTTGTATTTGCGGATTACAAAGTCGGTGCCGTTGGCGCCGAAGATATCCTTCATCTGTACATCGTACTGGAACGAGATGAAGTGCCAGTAGTTCTTCTCGAGATGCATCGTGCAGAGCACGCTGTCGGCACGCATGTTCTCGGCGTTGTTCACCAGTGACGGACGATAGTCGTTGTAATTGTTGTCGCGGCGAGTGACTGAATGGTCAATCCAGAAGATACCGGCTGAGAGTGTTCCGTCGCCGGTCGCCGACAGCTGACCTACCGTATTGGTATAGGTCCTGTTGTCATATCCAAAGGTAAGCGTCATGTTGGGATTACCCTGAAGAACGGCGTTATCCTCTGAAAGGAGGTCGAAACTCATGGGACGCTTCACGTAGATGTTCTTGACCGGCTCGTCAAGAGGCTTCATGATAAAGAACTCATTCCAGTACTCTGTGTCGCGGTAGAAGTCAAGTGCGAAGGGAGCGACATAAAGCGTGCAGACATTCATGTTAACTCCGTTCGTAAAACTGTTGGTCGCTGACGGAGGCACGACTGCCTTACATTTCACTGACGTCAGAGATTCGCAGTTATTGAATGCTGAGCCGGAAATAGACTGGAGTGTCGAAGGAAGTGTGATCTCCTCAAGGCTACGGCAGCCGTTGAACGCGCTCTCACCGATTGTCGAGAGGTTCTCGGGAAGATTTATCTCCTTAAGATTCTCGCAATCCGAGAATGCATTGTACTCGATATTATATACATTCGCACCCAAGGTCACTTTGGTGAGTGCATGACATGAAGCGAAGGCTGATGTGCTGATCTTGTTTATTCCATCGGGAATCACAACCTCAGTAACACCTGTGTTATAGAAGGCTGACTCACCTAATGTCTTCAGATCTGATGATATTACTGCAGGATTGAATTTCCAGCAGTTAGAGAATGCGTTGTAGTCGATCACTGTCACGCCGGAGATATCAAAGTCAGAAAGGTTACGACAATTATAGAAAGCATACCTTCCTACAGAGGTCACGCCGGGTGCAGTCACCTTTAATAGTCTCGTGCAGTTATAGAACGCGTTCGAGGGAATTGCCGTCAGAATCTCGGGGAGTGATACTTCAACCAGTCCCTCGGTATTACTCAGGAATTCATCAGGGAGTGCGGTGAACACTGCCTCGCTCAGGTCGAGCTTGCGCAATTTGGTGAGATTCTTCATGTTCTTCAGGTCTGACGCGTTCAGTTCGCCTGTAACCTTAACATATGTGCCCAGGCTCCAGTCAGCGCCGTTCATCTCAATATAAGTCTGGGCAAACTCACCCTTGCGGCCTACATTGATAGTCATCCATTCGAAATCCCAGCCATCGGGCAGGAGGGTCGCATTACTCCAGTTGCTATTGTTCTCGTAGTTGCTGTAATATGCCTGCTCGGCAACATAGACTGTAATGTTAGAATCAACTGACCACCTTGTCTCAGGCACGTCACCCTGCATATGGAGTTCGCTGATCGGGTTATAATACCAGCTCACGTTTATATTGGTATAACTTTCAGGCACTGTCACTGACTTCAGACCTGTCGCATGAGCGCTCAGCGTGCCGTAGCCTAAGTTGGAATCTAAGCCGAAACCACGCACATAATAATTACCATTGGCTGCCGGCGTACCTATAGGAAGCGTCACAGACTCATTTGATGTGAAGATCTCAGCTATGCGATAATATCCGTCATAAACCTTGATGCCGAAGTAGTCACCCTCGGTCTCGCCTGCAATCACCCAGTCTGAGATCTCAGTCTCGGGATATGTGGGAAGCTCATCACCTACCAGCACGCGCTTGAAATCGCAACCGCTATAATCGTATCTGTTTACTCCGTAAGGAATATGAAGATAGATATTATTATATCCGGTAGTGAAATTAAAAGAGGTTCCTCTTCCTATATAAAGGTCTGTAATCGTCGAACTGTCGAAATGGGGAACAACATATACATCCGAGCCAATCTCCAGGCTGGTCAGATTGGGACAATTGCTCCAGTCCATATCAGTATTATCGCCAAAGTAGTTGATATTGCACACATTACCATCTATAGTGATATGCTCAGGCAGTGCAACATGTGCAGCAGTTGTATTCATACCCGTAACATAAAGTGAGCCGTTATAATAAACGCCAAGAGTGGTGACACCATCCTCACACTTTACGATATAACAGTTATCGGCATAACCGCCATTGCTTATGCCAAGGCCCGGGAGGTCGTTCTCTGGTGTCCATCTCTCAGCTGCGAATGACTTATAGGTATAGTATAGTTCCATGCCGGAGGCTGTGATGGTAACGCCTTCATCACCAGCGGATATCCAGCCGGCACAGATAGGCGATCCTTCCGGAATACCTCTTGCCTCAACTCTGAAATCGGCGGCAAAACCGTTGCTTTCGTCAAGCACAACCTGATGTGTTGAGGATATATAGATATTATTATTGTCATTGTTCACGTAAAATATACATCCATATACATTGGCTGCGCCGGTTGCCTCAATATGGCCTGTAAAGAAGTATCTTTGACTCCCGTCTGCATACCATGCATACTGATATCCTCCGTTAGCTTCTGTCGCTCCTGTAAAGATCCAGTTTGACTGGTCTGTGGTTGCAGGGAACTGGATGGTATTGACTGTCTGATCTATCGTATAGCCCTCGACATTGATTGCCGAAAGTATGTGTTCGGCTGTGCCCCACAGGTCTACTACAACTTCGTTCTCACCGGCCTCGGGCAGACGGTTCGGCTTGCCGGTCTCGTCTGACTGTATCTTCGATTTGGCAAGCTCGAATGAGGCGGCGTTAAGTGTCAGGTTGCCTGGCAGAACTTTGGAGTTCTTCTGCTCCCGGGCAACTTTCTCTTTACTCTCTTTTGTCTCGTCTCCGGATGCTCCGGTCTTCGACAAAATGCCCGGTTCCATGGCGGAATAGGCCAGCGTGCCGCAGACCACTGCGGACATCACGCCAAACGTCAGTAACGTTTTTTTCATTTTGTTGTTTTTTAGGAACCCGTCGTCAAGTCTGCTAAGCGACTTTCAAGTGGTTGAGTCTTTCTGCCATCGGTTGCTCATGGTAATCGGTCAACATAGGGATTTCGCAAATATGGGATTTTTATTAAAATCAATTTCCCCAAAACAGCATCAAGAGCAAAAATTAGCAAATATTCAACTTTTATATATGGACTTCCGAACAATAGGCATAATCCTATCATCCAAACGGCATATACAATATGTCAGTCACATAAAAATTGACGAAACAAGCGGATTCTTCAGTTGTTATTGATGATAGTTATATTCTTTTGACACAGTCTCTTGGTACGAGAGACTTTTGAATTTACAAATATACTAAAAATTTATTAATTCCAAATCTTTTCCCTATTTTTTAATTTATCCATCCCCCACTTTTAACATTTCACCCTATCTTTTCTTAGAAACTGAACTGGGCCATGATGGCGGCACGGCGCGCCCAGGCGCTACGGCCATCCATGTTCTCGCGACGACCGAGGTTGAATTCGGCGGCACATGAGATACGCGGCGTCAGATACCAGAAGTAGTTGACGGCTATGTACATGCCGTTCTTGTATTCGTCGGTAAACCCGTTATCCTCCGGCAGGTAGCGCGTGGCCCCGTAAGTCGCCGAGAAGAACATCTGCGGATTCAGATTGTATTGCACGGCAGCATACCCTCCAATCGCGCCGGGCGCGTACATCCGGCCCTCCTGGCCCGGTTTCGCGACAAGGTCATACCGTCCCATCAGCCAGTCGCCGCCGAGACTCATATAGCCGCGCCCCCCGTTGAGACAGCCATATAATGTGAAATGATTCTCGGGCTGGTATCTTCCCGACAACTGAAGTCCCCATCCCATCACGGTGTGGTTGCGCTGAGCGATGAGGTCGCGATAGGGATGCGTGCGGAGTATTCCCGCAAGGCGCACGTATCCCGATGGTCCCCACGCGAACTGGCCGAACGCAGCCAGATCCGGAACATATTGCGTCACCTTGCCTGTCACATTCTCCTGAACATCTATGCTGTTGGAGGGGGTTTCTATCGAGGCTGCCAACGACCAGCCGCGCCTGAACTCATGCAGCCAGCGCACCAGAACTGCGGTCGCACTCATCTTCGCGTTCGGTCCGGCGGCATCGACTGCCGGCGGCAACGCTCCCGGGTCGCTGAAAGTCGAGTTGGTGTAGCCGATGGTGAAGTCATTGATCTGGCCGTATGCCTTCTTCAGGTGGAAGTCGCGTGCCTCGTAGCCGTTGAAGTTAGCCTCTATGTACAGTTGGTAGTCGCCCATGGTCTTGTTGCTGCCTATCACACGGAAAAAGAGTGCCGTACCGGCCGGAGTAGTACAGAACTGGCGCGGACTTGACGGGTCCTTATGCATTGGTATCAGGTAGGGGGCGAACGCCGGACTCGGTATGGACCCTCCCCAGTCATAGTAGGCACGCATCCTGACTACGCCACCTATACCCATCGCTAGATTATTATCGCGGCTCAGGAACAGAAAGTAAGGTGCCAGAGGGTCCTGGAAGTGTCGGAACTGATCCACGTAGAATCTGTGCAGCATGGCCGCCGAGGAGTCTATGGGCTCCTCAGCCCCCTTGCCGAAGTATATCAGTTTATGGTCGGCCAGAGTCGAGTCCATGGCGATATCGGTCATGGTACGCCCCTGCGTGAGTCCGCAGGCCATGACAGCGCACGCCATAAGTATAGTCAGTCTTTTCAGTGTGTCAAGCATAGCAGGATATCGGTAGTGAAAGTTCGTTAGATATCAATATAACAAATCTCAAAGTTTAGAGTTTGTATAGGTGGTTAGGTTTTAGATTTTAGGTCTTAGATTTTAGGCTTGGGTCTTAGGTCTTAAAGTCTAAAGTTTAAGGTTTGGCAATCGTCGTCCCATGTTCTGTTTTGCGACCAAGGGGAAGCAACGTGCCTCTCACACCTCTGCCATATTACCTCTCTTCTATGACCTCTCCTCCTGCCTAACACCTAACCTCTAACCCCCTAACACCTAAAAAAATGTCACTTCCAAAAGATCCTTACATGCTTCTCAGCGTGATCAACACAAAACTGCGTGACGAGTACTCAGATCTCGACGACCTTTGCGCGTCGCTCGACGTTGACAAGGCCGACCTCACGTCGCGCCTCGCCGCCGCCGGCTTCTCCTATGACCCCGCGACCCGTCAGTTCAGATAACTGACAGGTCTCACACTCCCGCCCGTTCTCATCTCAGGCCTCCTCCCCCCGGGCGTGTAACCGTTCGTGGGCTTATTCCCGCGCCTTCTCCGTCATGGCAAGAAACTCGGAGTAGTCCTTGATATGGTCGGCGTGCGTGAAGTGGTCGGAGGTGAACACAAGCGCTATCGCGCCCGACGAGAAGTCGTCGAGCGTAAGCCATATGCCCGGCTCGACGAGCAGTCCGACGTAGGGTCGGTTGAGCATCACGGTGCGCTTCTCGCGCCCGTCGTCGAGCGTCACCGAAAAACTCCCCGACACGGCCACGATGAATTCCTTGATAGCGCGGTGTGCGTGCCCTCCCCGGCTCTCGCCCCCCGGCACGTCATATATGTAGAACACTCTCTTGACGTCAAACGGCAGCGTATCGCCCGACTGTATCACGGACAGGTTGCCGAGCCGCTCGCTCGGATGGCGCTCAAGCGTTACCACGGCGCAGTCGTATACTGTGTTCTTATTCATGATTCCCTAATTAAGGTTTCGTAATCGAATATATAGTCACCCTCGTCGTAGGGCGTGGAGCTCAGCACCAGCACCACCGCGTTGGTCGAGAAGTTGGTGAGCTCGCGCCATGTCATGGCCGGAATGTAGAGGCCCATGTACGAGCGGTTGAGCGTCACCCGCTCCTCGCCTTCAGCCGTGCGGTAAAGCACATCGAATGAGCCGGAGAGCGCGACTATGAATTCCTCGTTGCGGCGGTAGGCATGCCCCTCGCGCCCTCCGCCCCCCGGCACGTCGTAGATCCAGTGGCAGCGCTCTATGGCAAAGGGGATGGCGTCACATTCCTCTATGACGGCAAGGTTGCCGCGCGGGTCGAGAAACCTCGGCAATTCTATTATCCTTGGTGTTGTGTCATTCATATCCTAATAACGCCGCGTGTCTTGCGTTAATTGTCTTTGGATTCAGGCTCTGTTACGGACTCATTGCCGAGTTCAAGCTGACGCCGGACGGATTCCTCGTGTATCGTACCGAATAGCGTTCGCATGAATTGCTCGGGGAGACCCATCCGCGCGGCCTCGGCGACACGCCGCTCCATCAGGTCCTTGTATCTCTCGGGCTGTATCACAGGAAACCCCTCACTTAGCTTAAGCCTGCCTATTTCGGCAGATACGCCCATGCGCCTGGCAAGCAGCGATACAAGTTCGGTGTCTATCCTGTCTATCTCCTCGCGATAGATACGAAGGCTTTCGGCTGCTCCATGACCGGAGCGGATATGAAGGTGGCCAAGTATTTCAGCGAGCTGGCCGGGCGTTACCTGTTGCCCACTGTCGCTCAACGCACAGTCGGGCCGACAGTGCGACTCTATGATCAGGCCATCGAAGTCCATGTCGAGGGCCTGCTGTGATATCGGCTGTATGAGGTCGCGACGACCTCCGATGTGGCTCGGGTCGCAGATCAGCGGCAGTTGAGGAAATCGCCTCCGCAGTTCTATGGGTATTCGCCACTCCGGGCGGTTGCGGTACAGGTGCTCTCCGTATGCGCTGAAGCCCCGGTGTACCGCACCGAGTCTCCTGATGCCTGCGGCGTATATCCGCTGCAGGGCTCCTATCCAGAGCTCGAGGTCGGGATTCACGGGGTTCTTGACCAGAACGGTGACTGCCTCACGCCGTGCGGCGGGGAGCGCGGCAAGCACATCGGCTATCTCCTGCATGGCAAAGGGATTGGCGGAGGTTCGCGCCCCGATCCAGAACGCGTCAAGACCGGCGCCAAGGGCCAGCCTGACATGCGCTGCGGTGGCTACCTCGGTCGCCACCGTCATGCCCAGACGCTGCCTGACCTCGCTTAGCCAGGGCAATCCACGCGAGCCAACACCCTCGAACGAGCCGGGCTTCGTGCGGGGCTTCCACAGGCCGGCCCTGAAGAACCGGATGCCGCCCTCTTTCAGTTCCGAGGCCGTGCGGAGAGTCTGCTCGCGCGACTCCGCGCTGCACGGGCCCGCTATCACCAGCGGCCTCTCCCCCGGCCCATCCTCTCCAAAAAGTGGCTCAAGATTGTTCATTTTTGCGTTTAGTATTTAGAGTTTAGAGAGAAGACAAAAATTAATCTTTAATCTTTTATCTTTAATCTTTAATCCCCTCTCTCCCTGCCTCTCTTACAAAATTACAAAAATTCTCCTTATCAAAACCATTATATCCGAAAAGTTTTATACCTTTGTGAGCGGCAAGCCTTCCCACAGGCTGCCTGAAACCTTAAATTTGCCGCTTATGACAAGTGAAAACACTAATGGCGCCCCGGTTGCTCCCGACGCCACCACCTTGCGCTACTCCCAGCAACAGATTGAGAATGACCGACGGGTGCTCGAGCTACTCTCTCAGAGTTTCGGCACACCCATTGCCGCCAGCTCCGAGATCATCAACCTCGAGGCCATACTGAACCTCCCCAAAGGCACGGAGCATTTCGTGGCTGACCTGCACGGAGAGGACGAGGCCTTCTCGCATATCCTCAAGAACGCCTCCGGAAACATCAAGCGAAAGGTGCGCGAGATTTACGGCAACGACATGCGCGACTCCGACCTCGCCCAGTTCTGCTCGCTCATATACTATCCGGAACAGAAACTTGAGCTTATCCGCTCCGAGGAACAGGATCTCGACGACTTCTACAACATCTCGCTCCATCGCCTGGTCAAGGTGCTGCAGAGCGTGTCGTCGAAGTATACACGCTCCAAGGTGCGCAAGGCACTCCCAAAGGAATACGCATACATAATCGAGGAACTCCTCCACGAGGCACCGAGCGGCGAGAGCAAGCAGATGTACTATAACCGGATCGTCGAGACTATCATCTCGACCGGACAGGCCGAGGATTTCATCATCGCCATCTGCAACGTGATTCAGCGGCTCAGCATAGACCGCCTGCATATCTTAGGCGATATCTACGACCGCGGCCAAGGCGCGCACATCATCATGGACACCCTCTCGAAGTATCGCGAGTTCGACATCCAGTGGGGCAACCATGACGCCCTCTGGATGGGCGCCGCTGCCGGCAACATGTGCAATATCGCCAACGTGCTGCGCATCGCCATGCGATACGGCAACATGGATACCATCGAGGAGGGATACGGAATAAACCTCGTGCCGCTCGCCACGTTCGCCATGGACACGTATGCCGATGACCCCTGCGACGTGTTCAAGCCCAAACTCGGCACCGGCGCTCCCGAGTTCAACGAACGCACACGCACCCTGCTGGCCAAGATGCACAAGGCCATCAGCATTATCCAGTTCAAGCTCGAAGGCCGGATGATCGAACGCCACCCGGAGTGGAAGATGGAGGCGAGAAGACTGCTCTCCATGCTGTCGCCCGACTTCTCGACAGTCACAATCAAGGGAAAGGAATACCCCATGCTCGACTCCAATTTCCCCACCGTCGACCCGAACGATCCCTACCGACTCACTGAGCAGGAAGAGGAACTCATGGACAAACTGCACCGGTCGTTCCGGATCAGCGACAAACTGCGCAGGCACATGAACATCATGCTCAACCACGGGTGGATGTACAACATCACCAACTCGAACCTCATGTTCCACGCCTCGGTCCCCCTCAATTCCGACGGCTCACTCAAGGAGATCGAGGTCCTGGGAAAGAAACTGAAAGGCAAGGAACTGCTGCACGGGATCGGTGTGCTCATGCGCGCCGCCTTCAACAACGAGACCCCGGAAGACATCAGGGACTACGCCCGCGACTATTACTGGTATCTATGGTGCGGCCCTGACTCGCCCCTCTTCGACAAGGAGGCCATGACTACCTTCGAGCGCTATTTCATCGCCGACAAGTCGACGCATGAGGAGACGAAGGGATTCTACTATATATTGCGCGAGCGCGAGGAGGTGGTAGACTCGATTCTCGACGCTTTCGGCGTCAGCGGAACGCACCGGCATATCATCAACGGCCATGTGCCGGTCAAGGTGGGAAAGGGTGAGCAGCCCGTCAAGGCCAACGGCAAGCTCATGGTGATCGACGGCGGCTTCGCGAAGGCATACCACAATACAACCGGCATCGCGGGCTATACTCTCGTTTACCATTCGCGAGGTTTCGTGCTCGTGCAGCATGAGCCGTTCAGCAGCACTGAAGAGGCTATCCGTCTCGGCACGGACATCGTCTCGACCACCCAGCTCGTCGAGCTCAGCCAGAACCGCGTCCGTGTCCGCGACACAGACAAGGGCCTCGAGCTCCAGGCCCAGATCGATGAGCTCCGGGAACTTCTATATGCCTACCGTAACGGTCTGATCAAGACACGCTGAACCATCACCCTACGGCATTATCCATACAGAAAATAATGCATGAATTTTCAATTTTTTTTGCGAATTTGGATTTTATCTGCTATTTTTGGGGATTAAATGAGGGCTGCGGCGTAAACCGCCCCTCTTTCAACCAATCTAACAGATAAATCAATAAAACGAATCAATATGAAATCAGTAAGACGAATCCTGATGATGGCAGCCCTCTTCCTGGGCATCGCCATGTCGGCCAACGCCCAGCTCCCCTCTGTCCAGCTCAAGGACATAACAGGCAAGCCTGTTGACTCGGCCACTCTCAGCAACGACGGCAAGCCGTTCATCATAAGTTTCTGGGCCACATGGTGCAAGCCCTGCATCCGCGAGCTCACCGCAATCCATGACGTCTACCCCGACTGGGTCGACGAGACCGGAGTGAAGGTCTACGCCATCTCTATCGACGAGGCACAGAACTCGACCAAGGTAAAGCCTCTCGCCGACTCCCGCGGCTGGGAATATGACATACTGCTCGACCAGAGCGGCGACTTCGCCCGCGCCATGGGCTGCCAGAATCCGCCTCACGTCGTAGTCGTTGACGGCAACGGCAAGGTCGTGGAGTCACACTCGGGATATACCGAGGGGTCCGAGGACCATCTCATCGAACTCGTGCGCAGGCTTATTTCGGAAAAGGAGTGACCGCACGGTGCGGACATTCACGACTCCGCGCTGACATTCAAGACAATACAACAATCCCAACAGAACGATTAGTTCCATGAAATCATCCACAAGCCTTGCCTTGGCCCTCGCTGCGGCGGCTCTCGCGCCGCTGGGTGCCCGTGCCGACTATCCGGTGGCGGTCCATGGCTCGGTCCAGGCCGACATCGTGTTTCCCGAGGTCGACGACGAGATCAAGACCGGTTCTTACGACCATAAGATTCTTTTCAATACTTATGCCGACGTCAACATGGCGAGCCGCTTCGTCGACGCCGGACTGAGGGCGGAGTTCATGAAGTGGCCACTGCCGGGCTACGAGAAGGATTTCGCCGGATGGGGCCTCTCGAACTTCTATGTCAAGGGTAAGTACAAGGGCTTCGAGCTGACCGCAGGAGACTTCTATGAACAGTTCGGCAGCGGTTTTATCCTCCGTACCTACGAGGAACGCTCGCTCGGAATCGACAACGCCATCCGCGGCGGCCGTCTTAACGTCAACGCCGTCAAGGGACTGCGCCTTACGCTTCTTGGCGGCGTGCAGCGCCGTTACTGGGACTGGAGCAAGCGCTCGCAGGTCTACGGCGGTAACGCCGAGCTATACATGCAGGAGTATATCCCCACGATGGCCGACCATGGCGCAAGCTGGATGATCGGCGGCTCGTATGTGCTTAAGCATGAGAAAGACGAGGATGTCTTCGTGCCGGGCACGAACTACCGCCTCAACCTGCCGAAGTGCGTCAATGCATTCGATGTCCGCTCGTCGTTCGCCTCCGGTCCCTGGAGCGTGCTCGCGGAGTTCGCATGGAAGGGTCAGGACCCAAGTTTCGACAACAGTTATACCTACGGCACCGGATCGGCATATATGCTCAGCGCATCTTACTCGAAGAAGGGCATCAGCGCGATGCTCCAGGCCAAGCGAAGCTTCAACATGTCGTTCCGCTCGCAGCGAAGTGTTGATGGTATCTCGGCGTTTATCAACAACATGCCGGCATTCACCTATACCCATACATACTCGCTGCCGGCCTTCTATCCCTATGCCACACAGAATGCTCCGGGCGAGTGGGCCTACCAGGGTCAGTTCAGCTACATGTTCCCCCGCAAGTCGCCTCTCGGCGGCCGCTACGGCACAAAGGTCTCGGTATATGCCAGCTATGTCGCCGGTCTACAGCTCACCCCTGCTCCCGCCGGCCTGAACGGTGCGATTCAGGGAACTGACGGACGACGTCCTGTCAATGAGGGCTCGGCATTCCCGTTCTTCAAGTCGGGTCCCTGCAATTATTATGACATCAATGTCCAGATCGAGAAGCGCTTCTCGGCTCCCTTCACCATGACGTTCATGTATATGAACCAGATGCTCAACAATCAGGTTGTACGTATTGTGGAGACGGACGAGAAGTATATCCGCACAAATATCCTGGTTGCGGACGCAAAGTATAAGTTCAACCGCAAGTTCACACTGCGTGGCGAACTCCAGTACCTATTCACAAAGCAGGACCAGAAGGACTGGGCTTACGGTATGCTCGAGTTCTCGTGGAACCCTTACCTCATGGTGTCGGTCAGCGATATGTGGAACTGCGGCGAGACCGGCACGCATTACTATATGTTCGGCGTGACGGGCAATTACCGCAACAACCGTCTGATGCTCAGTTACGGACGCACCCGTGCCGGTTTCGACTGCTCGGGTGGTCTCTGCCGCCCCGTGCCCTCGATGCACGGCTTCCGCATCAACTACACTTATAACTTCTAAAGTACAAGAAATTCAGAAATGAAAGCCATATACAGAAACTTTTTACTCGGCACTGCTTTCGCGGCCCTCGCCTCGGGTCTGGCGTCGTGCGACGACGTCAAGCCTGACGACCGGTATATCCTCGGCGAAGAGATCAAGGCGGAGCGCGCCGTGCTGCTCGAGGATTTCACCGGCCAGATGTGCGTGAACTGTCCGGAGGCCCACGAGGTCATCGAACAACTTGAGCAACAGTTCGGTCGCGACAAGGTCATAGCCGTCAGCATCCATTGCGGCGCGTTCGGCATCTCGACCGACCGCACACGCTTCGATGCCGGTATGACAGGTCTCATGACGGCCGAGGGCAATGCAATCATGGAGGCTTACGGTATTAATTCGTTCCCCATGGGCGTCATCGACATGGGCCAGCCCCAGACTTTCGACCTCTGGCCTACTGCCGTCAGAAATGCGCTCCAGGTTCCCACCGACGTCAAGATTGACCTGACGGTCAACTATACCCCCGGCGCCGATGACACGGCTGAGAAATTCACCGGAACTATCGATATCAAGGCTGTCGTGGAGAGCGGTTCCGACCGGCTGGCCAATGTGCAGTTCTGGGTTGTGGAGAATGAGATTGTCGCCTTGCAGCGCAACCTCTCGACCACAGTCCGCGATTATGTCCACAACAACGTGTTCCGCGGCCAGGCTTTCCCGGGAATTCGCGGCAGTGAGGTCGCCTTGACCAAGGGCATTGACACCGAGGTGACTGCCTCGCTCGCCAACCGCTGGTCGGACACCGAGCACTGGAACGTCAACAATCTCTCGATTGTGGCGTTCGTAAGCGACAAGTCAGGTGTCCTGCAGGTCACTCGCGTTCCTCTGGTTGAACAGCCCGAAACCGATGAAAATGATGAATGATAAGTGATAAATGATGAATGATGAATGATGAATGATGAATGATAAGTGAGGAATTATGGATCATTCCTGATGAATCATGAATGATATATAATTCATAATTCATAATTCATCATTCGTCAAGATTCATCATTCATAATTCTTAATTCATCATTACTTAAGCATTATGAATTGACTAAACTCTAATAATATGAAAAAAATTTACGCTTTTATCGCTGCCGCACTCGTTGCCGGCACAGCAGCCGCACAGACTGTCAACTTCACGCAGAACGACAATGTAATCGCGAACGGCTCCACATTTGAGTTCACCGCAGTCGAGATTGAAGACTTTTCCGACTACGGCCTCGGCGTGTCTTACGCCTTTGACCCCAAGATCTTTATCCAGACAAGCGCAGACATCACTGTCGATGTGGTCGCCGAGTGTACTACAGGACAGAATGTCCAGCTCTGCTGCGGAGGGGCCTGCGCGAGCGGTGTCACTGTCACTAAATCTGGCATACAACTGAGTGCATCAGAGCCATTGAGCACAATGTTCGAGCAAATGGGCAACGTTCAGTCGGCTGACAATATTCCCACTTTTGTCAGCACCGACCTCACGGTATACAAGGCAGGGACAAAAAATGCACTCACATCCATCACTGTAGTGTTCAAGTATGGAGAAAACGGTGTCGCCTCGGTCATCACCAAAGACAACGCCTTCTCGTACGCCAACGGCGCGATCAACTACATCGTTGACGGCTCTGCTGCAGCCGCGCTCTACACCACCGACGGCCGATGCGTGCTCAACACCAAGGTCAGCGGCCGCGGCTCTATCTCGACAACCGGCATCGCCGCCGGCGTCTACATCTACCGCCTCGGCTCGAAGACCGGCAAAATCCTTATCAAAGACTAAAGATAAAAGATTAAAGATTAATACAGAGCGGCGCATATAAGACTTATAAGTGGTATAAGTCGTATAAATTGCAGCCTAACCCTCTAAACCCTAAACAAAATAGAATTGCGCCTCGCAGAGTCGAAACTGCGAGGCGCAATTCTATTTCCCTCTTTTCTCTTAATCCAAATGGGTGTCTGTGTGTTATCTAAGTATGGTAGACTTTTTGCTGATATTGATAATCCTGATGGTGTCAGCTATCACCTTCAATCTGCAGGCCCGGCACAGGGTCCGCACCCGGCGCGAGGCGACTCGCCTCAGACGCTCCGAGGAATTGCTGCGCGGTCAGTCAGACCGGGCGGTTGACCACACCATCGACCTTATCGGCGAGGAGGAATTCCACAGGATGACAGAACGCGTAGACCATATTCTCAAGCGCCACGGACATCAGCCATGCATGAGGCTCAACCTCACCTGCGGGCCCGACACACCGGCCGGCGCCGATGAGCTGCATCACATCCTGCCGGGCATGCCGCTCAGGCTTACACTCTGCACAGAGGGGGGAGTAAACTGGATCGACGTCTATTTCAACGGTCCGAGAATCGGCAGACTCGCTCTCATGGAGAGCATGATCCTACGTGACGCCATGCGGTCTAACTACGTTCGCGGCGCCTACGTCGCCGAGCAGAACTGCTTCGGTATCGAGGACTCGCACTTGCTCTCAATAATCGTCTTTCTCGAGAAAAAAGAGAACATATCTCTGCCGGGAAGGGAAACCGCAACCGGACGAGAGGCCATCTACGATTCTCTTAACTGAGAAACTTCACTCCTCTAAACCATGCATAAAATTACCCGTTTTGGAAAACTTATATTTTTTTACACCCTTTTCAACGAATATTTAAGATTTTTTGGCTAATTTTACATCGAAAATGCATCCTCGGCTTCTGTCGTCGGGGAGAACCTTAAAATATCAACTAAGCATGTAAAAAGTGCCACGCCGGCACCAACACATTTAGAATGTCAGAACAACGATACACCTACAGCGACGCCTATGAGGCCAGTCTCAAGTATTTCAACGGTGACGAACTGGCGGCCCGCGTCTGGGCAAGCAAGTATGCCCTAAAGGATTCCGACGGAACCTATTTCGAGCTCACTCCTGATGACATGCACCGTCGCATCGCATCGGAAATCGTGCGAATCGAGAACAAATACCCCAACCCGATGGACATGGAGACCGTGTTCGGCCTTCTGCAGGGCTTCAGGTACATTGTGCCCCAGGGCAGCCCCATGGCCGGCATAGGCAACAGCCTCCAGGTCGGATCGCTCTCCAACTGTTTTGTAATCGGCCTTGACGGCCACCCCGACTCCTATGGCGGCATAATCCGCATCGACGAGGAGCAGGTTCAGCTTATGAAACGCCGCGGTGGCGTGGGCCACGACCTCTCCCATATACGCCCCAAGGGAAGCTCGGTCAAGAATTCCGCGCTAACCTCGACAGGCCTTGTGCCCTTTATGGAGCGTTACAGCAACTCGACACGCGAGGTGGCCCAGGATGGCCGCCGTGGTGCACTGATGATGACCGTCAGCATTAAGCACCCTGACGCCGAGGATTTCATCGACGCCAAGATGACAGAGGGAAAGGTGACAGGCGCAAATGTGTCGGTCAAGATTGACGACGAGTTCATGCGTTGCGCCGTAGCCGGCGAGAAGTACCGCACCCAGTTCCCGATCGCGTCGGACTCCCCACTCGTCACCAAGGATATCGACGCCTCGGCCCTGTGGCACAAGATTGTGCATAACGCATGGAAGAGCGCCGAGCCGGGTGTCCTCTTCTGGGATACCATACAGCGCGAGTCCGTGCCTGACTGCTATGCCGACCTCGGCTTTGAGACAGTCTCCACAAACCCCTGCGGCGAGATTCCGCTCTGTCCCTACGACAGTTGCCGCCTCGTGGCTATCAACCTCTACAGCTACGTCAAGAATCCCTTCACACCGCAGGCAGAGTTCGACTTCGAGCTCTTCGCCGACCATGTGGCCAAGGCACAGCGCATAATGGACGACATCATCGACCTCGAGATGGAGAAGATCGACATCATCATAGAGAAAATCGAGGCCGACCCGGAGACAGCCGAGGTGAAGAGCGCGGAGCTTAACCTCTGGAAGAAAATACGCGCCAAGACGCTTCAGGGTCGCCGCACCGGCTGCGGCACAACGGGCGAGGGTGACATGCTGGCAGCCCTCGGCCTTCGATACGGCACGCCTGAGGCCACTGACTTCTCGGTGAGCGTACACCGCGCGCTCGCGCTCGCCTATTATGGCGCGTCGGTCACTATGGCCGAGGAACGTGGCGCGTTCGAGGTCTATGACCCGGCTCGCGAGGAGAACAATCCCTACATCGCGCGTCTGCGTGAGGCTGATCCCACGCTCTATGAGCGAATGGTCAAGTCGGGGCGCCGAAACATCGCCTGTCTTACGATTGCACCCACAGGCACTACCTCAATCATGACCCAGACTTCGTCGGGCATCGAGCCGGTGTTCCTCCCCGTCTATAAGCGCAAGCGCAAGGTAAACCCCGGCGACCCCGACGTCAAGATCGACTTCGTCGACGAGGTCGGCGACGCCTTCGAGGAGTATATAGTATATCACCACAAGTTCCTGGAGTGGATGCGCGTCAACGGCATCGAGGCCCGACGCAACATGACGCCCGAGGAGATCGATGAGCTCGTGGCCAAGTCGCCTTATTACAAGGCTACGTCCAATGACGTGGACTGGATGGAGAAGGTCCGCATGCAGGGCGCCGTGCAGAAGTGGGTCGACCATTCTATCTCTGTTACCATAAACCTCCCGGCCGATGTCACCGAGGATCTGGTCAACAATCTCTATGTCGAGGCATGGAAGGCCGGATGCAAGGGCTGCACAGTCTACCGCGACGGCTCGCGCAACAATGTGCTCGAGTCGGTCAAGCCGAAGTCCGAGCCTATAATCGCCGCAACAGCCCACATCTCGAAACGCCCCGCCGAACTCGAGGCTGACGTGGTCCGCTTCCAGAACAACAAGGAGAAGTGGATCGCCTTCGTAGGCCTGGTCAACAACAAGCCTTACGAGATCTTCACCGGTCTGGCCGATGACGAGGATGGCATCTTCTGCCCCAAGAGCGTGAGCAAGGGCAAGATCATCAAGACTGTCGACGAGAACGGCGTGAAGCGCTATGACTTCCAGTTCATCAACAAGCGCGGATACAAGACCACCATCGAGGGCCTCAGCGAGAAGTTCAACCCGGAGTTCTGGAATTATGCCAAGCTTATCTCGGGTGTGCTCCGTTACGGAATGCCTATCGACCAGGTACTCAAGCTCGTGGGAGGCCTCGAGCTCGACTCCACCAACATCAACACCTGGAAGATGGGCGTTGAGCGCGCGCTCAAGAAGTATCTGACCAACGGCACAGCCGCCACCGGCAAGAAGTGTCCCAACTGCGGTGCCGAGACGCTCGTATATCAGGAGGGATGCCTCATCTGCACCACCTGCGGCAACTCCAAGTGCGGCGGATGACCCGGGCCCAGCGACTCTCCGTTTATGACCAAATGAAAACTCAAATTATAAGTTCATGAAAATTACGTTTAACATCAATTACCACACCAACTGGGGTGAGAGCGTATATCTGTGCGGCTCGATACCCGAACTGGGATCGGGCGATGCACGCGAGGCCGTCGAGATGAGCCTCGTCAGCCCCGACATGTGGCAATTCACTCTCGAGACAGAGAACGCCCCCTCTGATTTCGACTATTATTTTGTAGTCAAGGCTCCCGACCGCGCCTGGCGGTTCGAATGGGGCGAGCACCACAGATACCGCGCCGGTCAGGGAATCTCGGACTGCCTGATTTTCGACAACTGGCACGATATGCCTGCCGACAAGCCTTTCTATTCGTCGGCATTTATCGACGGAATGTTGCGCCGCGACAACCGCGACCCGCAGCTCCCCTCACTTCCCGACACGCTCAATATACGCATCGAGGCTCCTATGATCGCCCCCGACCAGCATCTCGCCATATCGGGTGAGGGTGACTGCCTCGGCGACTGGGATCCGCGTCGTGCCCTCCGCCTTAACGACCATAATTTCCCCGTCTGGGAGATAAATCTCCCTCTCTCGCAGCTCAAGGTGCCGTTCGAGTATAAGTTCCTCGTTCAGAACCAGAGCGGCGAGACCATCGGCTGGGAAGCAATGAACAACCGCGTCTATGGTGTGCGCCACAAGAACCCGGGCGAGCAGGTCGTCATTGACGGCACACGCTTCGCCAATCCCCTGCGCCAGTGGAAGGGCGCGGGTACCGCCATACCTGTATTCTCCATCCGCACTGACGATGACTTCGGCGTCGGCGACTTCCTCGACATGAAGAAGATGGTTGACTGGTGCGCCAAAACGGGACAGAAGATCCTTCAGATCCTCCCCATCAACGACACCACGATGCTCGGCACCTGGGTTGACTCCTATCCCTACAAGGCCAACTCGACTTTCGCGCTTCACCCGATGTACCTGAGGCCCGACGCTGTCGGCACCCTTAAGGATGAGGAGCGCCTCGCGCACTACGAGAAGATCCGCATCGAGCTCAATATGCTCCAGACTGTCGACTATGAGCGCGTCAACAACACAAAACTCGAGTATCTGCGCGAGCTCTTCGCACAGGATTTCGGCTCTACTCAGCGCCGCAAGGACTATAAGGAGTTCGTGGCCCGTAACGAGTACTGGCTCCTCCCCTACGCCGCGTGGAGCGTGCTCCGCGAGGAATACCACACTCCCGACCACTCGAAGTGGGGTGAGTATGCCGTCTATGACGACGCCCGCGTCAAGGCCTTCATCGACTCGCACCGCCGCCAGATCGACTTCCATTATTTCCTGCAGTATCATCTGGACCGCCAGCTCCGCGAGGCCCGCGATTACGCGCACTCGCACGGCGTCGTGCTCAAGGGCGACATACCTATCGGCATCAGCCGGTTCAGCGTCGACGCCTGGCGCTCGCCGCGTCTCTTCAACATGGACTGCCAGGCCGGCGCACCACCGGATGACTTCTCTGTCCTGGGCCAGAACTGGGGCTTCCCGACCTACAACTGGGATGCTATGGCCGAGGATGGCTTCAAGTGGTGGAAGGACCGCTTCGGCAAGATGTCGGAGTATTTCGACGCCTACCGTATCGACCATATCCTCGGATTCTTCCGCATATGGCAGATTCCTCTCGATGCCGTGCATGGCCTGCTCGGTTATTTCAACCCGGCTCTCCCCCTCTCGGCCGACGAGCTCCGCAACAACTACGACTTCTGGATCAATCCCGACGTCCAGACCAATCCCCTCATCCTGGAGTGGATGCTCACTGACTTCTTCGGCGAGTACACCGAGGAGGCCAAGAACCTCTTCCTCGACCGGATCGGCGGCGACCGCTACGGTCTCAAGACAAGCGTAAACACGCAGGAGAAGGTGGAGGAATATTTCTCTCGCCTCGAGGCCAACGAGAAGAACGACCGTCTGAAGAATGCACTGCTCGGCATCATCGACGACGTGCTCTTCATCGAGGATCCCTACCGGAAGGGCCACTATCACCCTCGTATCGCCGCGCAGTACACTTATCAGTTCCGCGTGCTCACCGACTACGAGAAGTGGTGCTTCAACCGCCTCTACAATGACTTCTTCTATCACCGCCATAACGACTTCTGGTATGGCAAGGCGATGTGGAAGCTTCCGCCGCTGCTCGACTCGACCTCGATGCTGGCGTGCGGAGAGGACCTCGGCATGATTCCCGACTGCGTGCCGGCTGTGATGAACCAGCTCGAGATTCTCAGCCTCGAGATCCAGCGCATGCCCAAGGATCCGCAGGCCGAGTTCGGCGACACATGGCATTATCCCTACTTCAGTGTCTGCACGACGTCTACCCACGATATGCCGGGTATACGCGGCTGGTGGGAGGCTGACCACGCAGTCTCGCAGCGTTACTTCAACAACGTGCTCCACGAGGGCGGCGAGGCTCCCTATTTCGCCGAGCCCTGGATATGCGACAAGATCGTAGACCTGCAGCTCAAGAGCCCCTCCATGCTCTGCATACTGCCGCTTCAGGACTGGCTCTCGACCGACGGAGCGCTCCGTCGCCAGAATCCCGCCGACGAGCAGATCAACGAGCCGGCCAATCCCCGCCACTACTGGAGGTACCGCATGCACCTCTCCGTCGAGGATCTCCTCAACCAGGATTCCTTCAACTCCATGATCGCCCGCAAGATCCAGGAGTCCGACCGCTAATCCCCAACGATATTATAAAGGCGGCCCCCGGAAATCCGGGAGCCGCCTTTTCTATGTTCTTGCATATCCGCTTACTTCCAGACGGGGCGGATGGGCATGTATTTGTATGCGGAGTAGGCATCGGGGGCGATGCCGCCCGAACCGTTGGCTATGCGCATGTTGGAGAAGTTTACCTTACTCTTGTACACGTCGAGGAACTGATACCAGTACCCGAACTCCGGACTCGTCGTGCTGAAGCCCTGGTTGCCCGACACGAGCGTGCGCGTCCACAGATTCGCATGCGTCGTGTACTTGTGGCTCTCGGCCTCGTAGTAGCCGCCGTGAGGAATGTAGACCGTCCCAAACGCCGAACCCGACTGCGTCTGCATCGCGGCGACATAGGTGCGCTCACGTCCTGACGGTGTGACGTCGGACAGCGTAATCTTCATAGTCTCGATATCCGAGCGTGTCGGAATCACAAACCGCGACAGACCCAGCTGGCTGATAACCGTCACCGGATTGTCCAGGCTCGATGACTTCGTCTTCGACACCACGAAATAACCTCCGATTGGATTCTCATTCTCGTCGCGAGGCTTCAGCATGTCGCTCGTGCTGATGTAGGGACGGTTGTTCGTCGCTCCAAGATTGCGGTCAAGTGTCCAGATTCCATGCACATTGACAACCTCGTAGTAGTACCAGCCACGACATGCCTTGTCCGCAAGCTGATAGGTGTCATAGGCCTCCTTCATCTCATGCAGATAACTGCGGCGGTATAGCCTGTAGTTGATCGTCACACCGTTGCACGTAACGTGGAACCATCCGTCGCTGAATCCCGGCGAAGTCTGGGTCTGCATCGAGATCTGATAGTAACTTGAGGTCGTGTTCAGCACAAACGGCGCACCGCTTATCTCGACATTCGAGTCGTCGCTGAGCCTCGGTATCCGGTAGACGACATTGTATGCCGGCACGGCCGGGAACAGAAGTCCGTTGTCGCGGGTGACTCCCGACTGCCAGAACGAGTCCTTTGACACACCATGAAGTGTGTGGTCTACCCAATCGAAGAAATCGCTTGTCACAGTGGTGCCATCCATCAGGAAGGTCACCTTGCGGTTCGAGTCACGAAGCCAGTCGCGCAGCGTCTGAGTGATACGCACTGTGCGCATCAGGTCGCCGGAACGGACCGTGACGGTTCCGCTGCGGTCGGCATCGGTGCCGTTGGCTTCCAGTTTCACAGGTATCTGATATACCCATGCCCCCTGACTGTTTTTCGTCGGCTGCGGAAGTGTCGTCTCCTCGGTCTTTATCCACTGGCTGTCGTCGGTGATGGATATCCTCTTCGACGCGTCTGCCGCCGGGTATGAGCTTACCACCGTCAGCAAGGCTAACGTGGCGTCGCAGTTAACGGTAACCTCGCTGCACACACCAAGTTCATAATCGCGCGATGCGATTATGTCGGTCACGCCGCTGTTCTCGTCTGTCAGCAACACGGTCATGCGGTTGTCGGGCTGCGCCTTCAGGGCCTCCTCGATCGAGGACCATCCCTCCGCACGAACCTCTTTCACACTCACCTTGTAGTGATGGTTACGCAGCACATCGACCGGAGTGTATGTATAGGCTCCGGGTGTCTCGGAGTTTCCCGAACCCTCACGCGTGCGGAATCCTACAACATAGTATCCGGTCTTGCCGTTATACTTGCCTTCGATGATGATTCGCCCACGGGCAGAATCGGCCGATGCATCCCTGGCAGTTTCGAATACCGGCACTGACCCGGCTGCATCCACGAGATGGCTCGCAGGTGAGGTCATGTTGTAGGCATACGTCTCTCCTGAGGCAATGGTCGGGGCTGTAGGATCGGTTGACAGGCCGGCCGGAGCCACCGACCCCTTCGTCGCAGTTCCGTAGACTCCGAAACGGGCCACGCTGAAGCCATTGGCTTCGCTGCTCACGCTCACCTTCGCGTTCTGGCGAACCATTGACAGCACACGGGTGCCTGAGGTCTTGGACACGAGGTCCTTGAGCTCTGCGCGTCCCCATGACACCTTGGCATCCGGATCTGTAGTGAACAGGGCCGAGAGGTCGGATGTTCCCTCAGGTATGACGGCATTGGTTACCAACTGTATCGAGTAGGTCTGCTTGTGGACGGGTACCGTCACCTCAAACCGTCCGTCGCCGGCGGACTTCCATCCGCTGGTGAAGGATTTCGAGGAGAGCAGCGCGTTCTCCTTGGAGTAGCAGAGCACCGTCAGGCTGCTGATTGCATTGTCGTCGGCGCGTGTCAGGTCGACCTCGGCATACTCGGGCAGATTCAGCGTCAGGGTCAGTTCCTCGGGCACTGTCTCCGCCGGCACGGGCATATCCCCATCGTTGCTGCAGCCCGTCAGACAGGGCGCCAGCAGCGAGAGAATCAACATATTGATATATGATATAGTCTTCATGTCAATAATCATTAATGGGGTTTACCCGGCTTCCATGTGCGCGTTGAGTTATTGAAGTAGCCGGTATTGTCGGGATATGCGCGACCGTTGAAGAGAACCGTACCCGAACCGTTGCCGTTGAAGTTGATGCGGATCGCCTTCTCGTAGTCACCGCGCACAGCCTTCATGCGAATCTTGTAGACCTGATATGTCTTGCCGCCTATTTTCTCGGTGGTACGGGACTGCACATTGTTGCTCCAGACAGTAAACTGAGCGACCGAACCCGATATAGAGGCTTTCTTCTCAGCCACGCCATACTGCTTATACCAGCCGGTGGCAGGACTGTCGGAATAGATCGTGTAGACAACATCCTCCACATATGGACGCTCGTCATAGACACGGTAGTAAGGCTCGCATGTCGGGTCATAGATCACCCAGCCCTCGCGGTCCTCTTAGTCAAACAGAGGAATACCGGGGTCAAGGTGATGCGTGGCACGGTGTACGGTATATCCCGGATCTTTGGCATTCGTGTGATTGTTGAAAATCATCAGAGTCGTGCCCGGCTCGGGTGTCTTGTCACCGCTCGCGCCCCCCATATGCCATACCTGCTTCTTGTTGACTCCAAGATCATAATAATACCAACCTGGATTATTGTAATCCTGACTCATGTTCTCAGAAGGGATGTAGTCATCGGTAAAGCGCCATACACGCGGATTGTCCTCATTGCCGTACGTCTCACCCTCCTGGGTCCAGATATAGATGCGGTGGCTCGACTCATGCGGATAACGGTCGCCACGACCGTTACCCCAGGCAGAGTCACCGTTCGAGTTCGCACAATACCAGTAGTCAATCCAGTTATTGTTCTGGTGGGCTGTGCCATAATACTCTACCGGATATACAGAATTGTCCATCGAGTTTCCGGCCTCGAGCCACTCGCCCGACTGATTGCCGTAACCTCCGTCATACGTCTGCCAGTCATTGATGGCACGGAAGTAGATTCGGTAGTCGCCGAGGTCGGGCTTCACGTTGACCGTTATGTCCTGCTTGAGCGACTTGAACTTCTCAAACTCTCGCGCGTCGGCCGGATAGGCGTCGAAGTAGTGGACCGTGGTGGTCACCGGGTCCTTGGTGGCTGTCACGGTGAACGTTCCTCTTGCGGCGGTCGGATCGGCACAGGTAATTGACAACTCGCTTGAGCCGACCGTCGATGTCGCGCTCTTAAGCGACGAGGCGCCTCCGATCAGCACACTGCCAAAATTATCGTCGGCAGTCAGCAGAAGGCCCCCCAGGTTGGTGACATACGTGAAGACCTTGCTCTTCGCGTTGCCGTCGCCCCACTGCACATCCTGCACATTATGGTCTATTGTGAAGAACGGTGTTATGTCATATGTCACATCGACAGCCTTGCGTATGTTTCCGGCCTTGACATAGCAGCGGGCCACGCCGCGTGTCTCGGAATCAGCAAGTTCGGATACGCGTATCTCGGGATTGACCGAGAACGTGATCGTCTTGTCAGTGCTCGAGATGGTTGCCATAACGGGCTTCTTGTCCTGAAGTGTCTTGTCGCACTCGAACTCGACTGCGCCACTGCCATCGGTATCGTAACTGATGGTCTCGGAGTCGAGCGAGTTTACTGAGGCACTGGTCTTCGACACCTGCAGGCGTGTATGCACAAAGTCGGCGTCGAGCAGGCTCTCCGTCCAGTCGCGGACAGTTACGGTGGCGTCGAGCTCGGCGTCACCGAGAGACTTCACCTTGGCCACGACCTCATAGTACGTATCACGTGGCATCGACTTCTCGGAGCGGTTGCCGTCGTGGGCGGCAAGACTCGTCGTGTATCTGCACCTCACGTTGCCGTCGGCGCCCGATGCGTCGGTCAGCACCGCCGAGATGTTTAGCGAGGTCGGCACGCCGTTGGCCTCCACATAGCGCTCGGGCAGATAGAGCGTGCCCTGCCATACCCACCTGTCGGTGTATGACGCAGGCCGCGTATTGCCGCTCCCCGACACGGTCAGCACGTCGCGGTCGTTGACCGACGCATTGGCCTGGTTCTCGGTGTAGGCGTCAAAGTATGCTCCGACGGCCTTGATGGTCCGCGTCTCCATGTCGGTCACCGACGTATTGGCGACCGCATATGACTTCTTGGCTACATTAGAGACCGTCACGTCGGTCAGACGCATGCCGGCAGTGCCGAAAACGTCGGAGTTGAACGACTTGTCGAAGATGATGTTGTATCTCACCTTGACCGCCGCCATCCTCATCGTGGCCTCGAGCTGCGCGGAACCCTCTCCTGCGGCGTTGATGCTGGTCATTGCCGTCGGCTCATATACCATCGGGATATTCCCCACCTCAGGGAGTCGCGACGAATAGTCGAGAAGAACCTTGCGCAACTCAGACTCGGTCTTCACTCCGTCGAGCGCGTCACCGAGATTGGCAACAAGATAGACCATGTAGTTGCCGGGGGCAACATCCCCGATCTCGTAGATGGCTGTCTTCTCCGGGCGAACCGGCATCGTCGACGGTATCATCAGCGGTCGGTTCACGACCGCCGTTCCGCCGTCATACCCAAACGCCACAAGCCGCAGCGACCTGATCGCACCCTCGGCCTGCGTCGGCCTCATCTCGGCCCGCGTGTCCGCTGCCCCCTCGCCATCTACGGCTCCCTCCGGAAGCGCGAGACTGATGACAAGCTGCGCGTCGGCCGACGTGCCGTTGCCCTCGTCGTGCAACAGAATGTCGTCTGACGAGCATGCTGTCATGCCGGCAAGCAGCGCGGCGGCTGTCAAGACCTTTATTGAGTTTATTATTCGTTTGATCATGGTTGATGAGTTGTAGGTTTTAAAGGTCAACAAGCTGTACGCGGTATGTCCATGACAGTATGGCGACATTCACATCGACCCACTTGGGTATCGGGTCGCCGAACGCGAACTTTATGTCATATTCATACTCGCGGTCAAGATATTCCTGGTCACTCCAGTTCTTATCTGCGAATCCCTTGTTGCTCGCCGCCAGTATCTCGGGCAACTCCGGTATCCGGGTCACGTTGCCGGTATTCTTGTTGCGCACTACCAGTGTCATCTCCTGGCCAAGCATGATGCGAGAGATGCCGAAGTCTGCACGGATGCTGGCTGCCTCGCCTGACCCGGTGTCTGTTCGAACTGTCTCCACATTATACGGCTCATAACGCATCGCACTGTCATCAAGCACCTTTCCGGTTATGTCCAGAACGCCATTGCCCTTGGGCACCTCGATCCATATGTCGTAGTGGGCAGGATCGATAAGGCCGGGGAAGTCACTCTGCCAGAAAGTCACCGTCACCTTGTTTGTGACGCGCATCAGTGGCACAGTCGCCACGAGGTAATGGTCCTCTTCCTGCGGGTCACCCTCGGCAGGCACCTTTTCCTCAGGCACCTCCAGTCGGAATGGCTCCAGAGTAGTCCATAAATGATTGAGCATCTTGCCCTCATGGTTCACCAGACCGTTGGCGTCGCGCTCCAGCGAAAGAATCAGGTCTCCGATTCCATGCTCGCCCGGCACCATCTGAGTGCGGCGGAATGCGGCTCCCGCATCCGAGAGCAGGGCGTCGTAACCGCCGGGATGCTCATGGGCCACGGCATAAAACGTGTAGGTGTGCTCCGGCTGAATGACATCGCTCTCGAAGTCAATCTGGAACTCAGGTGACTTCAGTGCGTCGCCATGCACGCTGTTCGCGCGCTCGACAGTCGTGACCAGACGCCCCTCCTCATCGAAGATGTAGAGCGTCACCGCGCCGACCTGGCTCGCGAAGAGATCCTCGCCGCGCGTGTTGTAGTCATACTTGAACTTGACACTTGTGTGAGTGTCCGGCTTCACGGCACAAGGATCGAGATCGTCGTGCATCAGCGAGCACCCTGTGGCCATAAAAGCCAACAGGATGGTCGCCGGGATGCCGATCAGGTTTTTCCTACCGAAAAGCATTGTCATTGTTTTTGAAACTGTTAACGATAATGCCTATCAGAGATCTACGTTGTTGACACGCTTAGCCCAAGGCAGCATGTTGATCGATACCTGGATGTGGTACTCGTCGACATCGTCAGGCTCGTCAGGATCGATAACAGGCACAACGGGTGAGCCGGGGTTGGAGATAGAGTTGACCTTTACCTCATATGCTGTGTTGCGGACCATGCCGTAGCGGCCCAGCCACTTATCGTTGTCACCGCCGTATGCAGGATTTCCCTCGGCCGGATCACCGAGTTCCCAGGGTGTCTCGGCATCTCCGAAGTGCTTGATGCGGGCTACATAGTAGGTCTCTCCTCTATAATAAGTTGCGATACCCTTGTCATCAGCATTGGCAAGTCCCAGGGCAACTGCAACCTTGCTGCGGCTTGCATCTCCAAGCTCGTTACCGTTCACCTTGATCGAGAGATCCTTGAGTGAATAGAAACCTGCAGCGGTGGCTACCTTGCCAAGTGCAACCTCAACGTTGTTGTTCTTGAATACCAGAACCGCCTTGGCCTTGATCTCGTCAGCGAGAGTTGTGGCTGTCCAGAGCGCGGTGCTGCTGCCGATCTTGAAGAATGCGTCGCCGGCCTTGTATCCGGGCAGCGAGTTGGGAGTATAAGTGCCTTTGAGCACGACGCGTGTTGTCTGGCCCTGACGCTGGCCATTAAGGCAGAATGTGTTCTCCAGACAGTATGCCTGAGGATCAGCCTTGGTGACATTGGCATTGCCGATGAAATTGAAGTCGGCTGCCACTGCACTGTCGTAGTTCGGGTCGAGAGCCCAGAATACACGGCGGAACTTGGCATTCTCAGCACCTGAGAAGCGAGCCTTACCCCAGATGCCTTCGTATGAGCCCATAAGGCCCGAAGTCACCTGCACGGGGAATGTGGTCTTGTTGGTCACGTCAAGTGCCCATGCATTGATGCTCACCTTGTCGCCAGTATAGGCACTGCCTGCTACATTGTAAGATGCACTTGTTGAGACTATCACCTTAGACACTGCGCGCTGAACATGGAAAGTTGCCGCGCTTCCCTTGATCGAAGACTCCGACTGGGCGATCTTGGTCTTGTCAATGCCTACAAGGATCTTGGGATCGGTTGTAGCACTTGTGAACTCTGCGGCGTTGGTCATTGTCAGATATTTGCCGTCAAGAATCATGTTGCTTGTCTGGGCTG
Organism: Muribaculaceae bacterium; assembly: GCA_014867205.1. Classification (GTDB taxonomy): domain Bacteria; phylum Bacteroidota; class Bacteroidia; order Bacteroidales; family Muribaculaceae; genus Lepagella. The sequence continues at coordinate 38,037 of WGUO01000007.1, forward strand.
TCCTTGACCATTCACCGAATGTCTGTCCCTTGGTCGGGAATTTAAAATCGCCGTTGTAGTTGAGGACAATCACGACAGAATACTGTGTGGGGTTCTTCATGTCGATGTCTGTCAACTGAGCGACACAGGTTGATGTAGTTGTGATCTCTCCGCCTGCCGCTTGGCTCCAGTTCATGCCGGAGAGGTCTGCCATGGAGACGAATGTCGCGTTGGCCTCTGTGCCGGCATTCTGGAATACGAGTGCCATGCCGTTGATGACTGCATACTCGTCTTCTGTGCCCTCTTCGAATGTATAGGGAGGCTGCTCGTCGTCGGCACGGGTGCCGGTGGATGTCGGAAGTGTGATCTCGAATGAGGCGTAGCCGTCTACGAGTTCGGCAGGAACATTCACTGCCGGTTCTTCACTGCTGCACGATGCAAGCAGGCCACAGCCTGCTGCGAACAGTGCTAATTTTGCATGTTTCATAGTCTGAAAAAGTTTTATGGTTGTGTGAATGAAGTTGGTTTTACTGGTTTTGCTCGGCGAGGCGGCGCAGACGCTCCACTATCTTCAGGTTGTCCTCTGCCGACTTGACACCACCCTTGAGTGCTGTCTCGAAGTATTTCTGAGCGGCGTCATAATCGCCCTCGTTCATGGCTAAGACTCCACGGGCATGGTCGGCCTCAGGCGAGTTCCCTGCTTTCGCGAGATAGCGGCGCACTGTCGCCCAGTCCTTGGCGTTGAGCGCGGCACATGCTGCGTTCAGGTTGGCTGTCTCGTCGTCGGGATATGTCTTGACGGCGATGTCCATGACCTCGTTGAACTCAGGTGTACCGGGCGTGTAGGTCTGTGCGACAAGGAACATCTCGTTGAGGCTCACCTGACGCGGATTCTTCTTCATGATCTGCTTGGTCTCCTCGACGGTGAACGGACGCACCACATAGCTGACCGTGTAGTCGGAGTGACGCAGACCGGGATACCACTCCTTGAGCATGTACTGGTAGGTCGACGGGAACCGGCGGCGTATCTCATGGTCCTTGGTGTCGGGGTCCATCGCCGCGTCATCGATGATGGCCAGAATCTCGCTGCGCTCGGCAAGTTGCGAGCTTTCCACGAGCTTGCGCAGTCCGGCCCAGTCCTCAGGCGTGGCGTTTGACGTGAAGATATTCTCGGGCAGCGTGTAGAGGCCGCGCACATATTCCTTGAGCGACGCGGCACGTCCCTCGGCAAGACGGGTGTTGTTCTCGTAACTACCCTCGGGCGATGCGTAACCATGTATGTTGATCTCCGTGATCGACACGTTGGGGTCATTCTTCACCAGGTCGATGGTCGCCACGATCTTGGCGATCTCCTGGCGGTTGCGGCGGTAGTCGGGCAGGATGTTGGTCTTGTTGACAACATAATCGACAAACGCGGAGCCCTTCTCGGCACGGGCCTTGACGGCCTCGGCCTTGGGGGCGACGAAGGTCATGAGCGGCGCCGGCGCCGGACGGTTGTCAAAGTCTCCGACCGGAATGCGCGCCTGGTCCTGGAGGTTGCCGCAGCCGCAGACGTCCTCGGATATATAGAGGTGCGATAGGTTCATCCAGTCGGCGTAGGGCACGGAGTGTGTCACGCTGACGTGCTGCCGTGTGCCGTTGACACGCTTGATCACATCTGACGCACCGGGCACACGGCGCGAAGGCTCGCGAAGCTCCTTCATGGCAACATTGCGGCCGTTGAGGACTATGCGGTCAAACACTATCGAGTCGCCCTCGCCGGCGAACACAGGTGTATAGATGACCTGCTGGTCTGACTTGAGCTTGACATTGGAGAAATCTACATCGAAATTGATCTTCATCTCCCCCTTCTGCTTCTTGAGTGTCAGGTTGCTGACCTTGACGGCGTTGAGCGTGGAGGAATACTTGCCGGGTGCGGCATGCGTCGTGGCCGCAAACGCTATGGCGGCCACCGCGATATATTTAAGTCTCATGGTTGGTCTGTTATCAGAATACGTACATTATGCTGGCCGCAAGTTTGGTGGGGCCGATATAGTGGCAGACACCGGTGCGCTTGGTGCCTGCGGGCAGTGTGTTGCCATCCTTGTCAAGCAACCGGTCGCAGCGACCGTAATACTTATAGGGCGAGTATGCGTAGCCTACTCCTATCGAGGCCTCGAAGTTCCAGTGCTCCGACAGCATCCACTGGTAGCCGTAGGTTATGCCGCACCCGACATACCAGCCCTCTACATGGCGTCCCTTGTTCTCGCCAGTAAGGTCGGGAAGATTGGTAAGAGGCACCTTCACGTTGCGAAGGTTGTACTGGCCACCAAGCGCATGAATACCGATAAAATGTCCGCTGAATCTCTCACAGAACCAATACCTGTACTCGGGCATCACACTCCAGAATCTGAATCGGGTGTCGCCGAACTCCCAAGGATTCAATGCGCCGAATAACTGGATTGTCGACTTTCGGCTGGGACCGAACTCTATTCCGATATTGGGAGTGGTCGTGGCCCAGCCGACGATGTTGGTCTTGACTGCGGCTTTCTGCGCGTCTGCGATGTTAGGACTCAGCGTCAACGCCATGGCACAGACAGCCCATTTCCAAATTTTCATAAGTTTTTTATGATAAATAGATCTGTTGTTTTATATGTTATGAAAAGAGCCTCCTAAGTATCTCTTTTAATGCATAAATATCTGACGGGATCTCAGTACAGTGTGCCAGCCCGAAGGGGTTCCATAGTAAATTCCGTAATTTCCTTTATGTTCTACAAAATTACCCAATAATATTCTAAAACCCAAAAGAATATTAAAAAATAATTAAACAGGTGGCTTTTTTTAACCAATTATTAAATCCGATGGTACAAAATTGTGTGTCAAGACAGCAGCCGCGATATTCTATGCTCGTCGAGAGCCGTGTAGACCGGATGCCCGTCGGGCGTAAGCGAGGGTGAGGGAAGAGAGAAGAGCGATGTGATGACGCTCTCCATCTCGGCCGCGGAGAGGCGCTGCCCGCGCCTTATGGCTGCCGACCTGGCCATCACAAGTGCCATGCGCTCGCGTAGCGTTGCCCCCACGTCGCCCTCTTTGCCGTAGTTGGCTGTGTCGTCGGCTATCGAGTCGAGTATGCGGAGTATCACATCGCGTGGCTCCGACCCTGACGGAAGTGCGGGCACCGACATTATGCGCCACTTCCGGTCGGATTCGTATTCGAGCGTGAACCCGAGGCGGCGCAGATCCCCGCTTATGTCGCCCAGGGCTGCCTGCTGCGACTCGTCGAGTTCCAACGTCTCGGGGAACATCTGCGTCTGGGCCACTGCCTCCGAGCGCTCGAGACGCTGCAGGAAATCCTCATAAAGTATGCGCACATGCGCGCGGTGCTGGTCAATCAGCAGCAGACCCTCGCGCGTCGAGGTCACTATGTATTTCTCGGCAAACTGTATGCACACCGAGGCCGACATGTCGGGCTGATCCCCCGGTATCTGACTGGGTCCGCTGAATATATCGGGGGCCGGTTCGGGCATAGGCTCAGCCTCCTGTCTCCGCTCCGCGAAGTTACTGTAGAGTTTCTCCCAGTCGCTCTCTATGCGGACACGCCTGTCGCGGCCGGGCTGCGTGAAGGGGTTGTAGTCGTCGCGGTATGTCACCCGGGGCTCAGGCACCTCCTCGCCCTGACGGGCCGGGTGAAGCGGGATGGCGTCAATCGAGAAGTCGATGCTCGGCACCGCCGAGTATTTGCCCAGCGCCGTCTTTACGGCTGACACGAGTATCGGCCATATCTGCTGCTCGTACTCGAACTTTATCTCGTTCTTGGTGGGATGTATGTTGACGTCGATCGTCGAGGGGTCAACAGTAAAGCGCATGAAGTAACACGGCATCGTGTCGGCGGCTATCAGAGAGTCGTAGCAGCTCACAATCGCCTTGTGGAAGTATGGATGCCGCATGTTGCGCCCGTTCACTATAAGGTATTGCAGCGGGTTGCGGCGTCGCGCGAACTCGGGCCGCGACACGAATCCCTCTATCTTGACGAGTGACGTGTCAACCTCCACAGGTATCAGATGGTCTGACTTCAGGTTATTCTTCCAGATGTCCTCGATGCGGATGCGCAGTGACCCGGCACGCAGGTCGAGCGTGCGCACTCCGGTGTCGATGTGCATGCGGATGTTGTTGTTGACGAGCGCCAGCCTCTCGAACTCGCGCATTATGTTCGACAGCTCTACATTGTCGCTCTTGAGGAACTTGCGGCGCGCCGGAACGTTGAAGAATATCTTGCGCACTGAGATCACGGTGCCCTTGTCGCAGACGCAGGGCTCCTGGGCCGTGACTTTCGAGCCGAGTATCACGAGGCGCGTGCCGACCTGCGAGCCGGCGGTGCGGGTGCGCACCTCGACCTCCGATATGGCGCATATCGACGGCAACGCCTCGCCCCGGAATCCCATGGTGCGCAGGGTGAACAGGTCGTCGGCCTTGCTTATCTTCGAGGTGGCATGACGCTCGAAGGCCATGCGCGCGTCGGTCTCCGACATGCCGCAGCCGTTGTCTATGACCTGTATCAGGGTCTTCCCCGCGTCCTTGACCACGACCTGTATGTCGGTGGCGCCGGCGTCGACGGCGTTCTCGACAAGTTCCTTGATCACCGACGCCGGACGCTGTATCACCTCGCCGGCCGCTATCTGGTTGGCGACTGAGTCAGGAAGCAGTCTTATCACATCACTCATGGCCTGTCAGTCTTAGCGGAGTTGTTGAATTATTGGAGTTATCGGGGCTATTGGTACTATCGGGGTTATCCCCTTCAGGCGGCGTCTCTCCCGGCTGAGGCCTGGTCATCATCTCTCGCGAGGGTCTCGGCACCGTCTTGAACAGCGGCGGCTCGCGGAAGTATGCCTCAAGTTCGTCGGAGATGTCGCCGAGTTCATCGGCCCAGTGCATCTTGTCGCCGTACCACTCGCGTCTCGGTCTCAGCGACTCGAACCATCGGAAGCCCTCGATATACTGCTGCGATTTCTTGACCTCGAACATCGGGGTCACCGTGCCCGACACCTCTGGCCACATCTTGAGCCGCTCTACCTTGTTGCTGTCCATGTCGAGGGTGAGGTAGGAGCTCTCGGCATGCACGAGCTTGTTGTATGAGGAGTCCTTCTCCTGAGGAAGCATGATTACCATGACATTGCCGTCGACCTCGAGCCGCTTCAGCCTCTGGTCCTCGAGATAGGCCTTCATGTATGCGCCGGTCATCTGGTTGTAGAAGTCCTCTGCGATATGCTCGGCCACCATACCCGACTCAGGCAGCTCAGCCCAGTCGGGTGTTGAGTCGTTGAAGTGTACGTCTATGCGGTTGCCGTAGACCTGACGCTCGCCGGTCCAGACCACCGGCTTGCGCATCATGTGGAGCATCGAGTCGCGCTCTACCATCAGCAGCGTGTCAGCTATGCCCTGAAGGTCCTTGTTGAAGAAACGGGCACGGCCTATGGCACGTGCCACGTGGAAATCGCGGGGCACGGTGTCGACAGTGTCGCGGACCAGAGTCTCCATGAACGACAGGACCGTGTCAGCGCGGAGAAAAAGCGTGTCGGGACGCGAGTATTCCAGGAGCAGAGGATAGTAGGTTGACATGGCCTCGCGCGTGGAATCATTGTATTCGCCATAGCCGCCGATCAGCGTCACCTTGCGGGCTGTGTCGGTGATGACCATCGGCGCGGGATGCCGCGACGGGTCACGGAACATGTATGCCTTGCTCACCCGCGAGCGCTTGTCGTATATTATGGAGTCTCCCTCGAGGGTCGTCACGTTGAGCGACGAGTCGCGGTGCATTATCGTCGACCTCGCAGTCAGTTCTGCATGGTCGGTAGCCGTGTTGTAGTGGCCCCGCGTCGTGATTATCGTGTCGTTGGCCCCCTCGATGCGTGTCAGAGTGTTGATGTCGGCTATGTGGGTCGCCGTATTGTAGTCGAGCTCATTGGTGGTCAGCCGGTAGCCATCCTTGCGGTTCACAAGCAGAACATCATCGCGGAATTTTGCCTCCTTGGTCGAGGGCGAATATTCGCCGTAGGTCGAGGTCAGAGTATTCATGTCGTCTTCCAGACGGCCCCAGGTCACGTACCATCCGCGCTGGGCGTTCAGGTCATAGTCGAGGCTGTCGGTCACGAGCGTCACGGTGCGGTTCTTCAGCTCGACATTGCCGCGCGACGGCCCGCTTGTCAGCGTGGCATGCTTGACCATGCCGTCGTAGAAGAGCCGGTCGGCATATACGAACAGTGTGTCGCCCTGCCGCATCTCTACATGCCCGAAGGCATGCATCGAGTTCTTCTGAGGGTAGTAGTATGCGGAGTCGCAGAACATCCACATGCTCCCCTGGCGGAACTTTACAGAGCCCTTGACAATCTGGAACTCCTCGAACTCATTGGCCGGACGGAACAGCGAGTCGGCGTTCTCGAGAAACACCTTGTCGTCCTGATAACGGTTGGCCTCGGGAATCGAGGGCTTCAGCGGCTTGGTCGGCGCCGGGCGCGTGTAGGTCTCCTTCTTCTGCTCGGCGGCGCGCCGCGTCTGTGCAAGTGCCCCCTGCAGCACAGAGAGCGTGCCGGCTGCGACAAGCGCAGTCAGCACGTACAGTATATATTTAGGCTTTCTAAATCCGCTTTTTCTCATCTGTTCAGTCAATTACTTCCGGATCCGGCCTTCATGACGCACTCATGGCATCAGTGGCTGCCGGAGTTCCAGCCCTTGTACTGGAATTCGCAGCCATCCCATCCGTCGGATATACGCGTATAGGTCTCCTTTATCTTCTTCTCGACCCATTCGTTGATAATCTTCTGCCGCGCGCTCCGCTCGTACATCTGCTTGATCATGTTGAAGTCGTCGGAAAGGGTCGCCTTGTGGCCCGGAATACGGTTGGTGAGCTTGACAATGGCGATGACATCGCGGTTCTTGCGCTGGTCCTTCATGATGAACGCCTCGGATATGTCGCCGGGCTGCATAAGCTCGATGCGACGCGACACCTCGGGCGGAAGGTCCTGCATCTCAAACCGGCTTGACCCGGTCTTCATGTTCATCATGATGCCGTTGTTGTTCTTCGTGTCCTTGTCCTGCGACACCCAGCGTGCCGCCTCCTCGAAGGGCACCTTGCCGGCCACAATCTCCTTGCGGAGTGAGTCAAGCTTCACCACTCCCTCGCTGAGGTCCTTGTCGCTGACCTTGGGGGTCAGCAGGATGTGGCGCACATTAACCTGCTCGCCCCGCTTCTCTATCAGCTGGATGATATGGTAGCCGTATTCGGTCTCGACGATTCGCGACACACGGTTGGGGTCGCTCAGGTTGAACGCTACCTGAGAGAACTCAGGCACCCAGTCGGCACGCCCGTGAAAACCCAGCTCGCCGCCCTGGTTTGACGAGCGGTCCTCACTGTACATGATGGCCAGAGTCGAGAATGGAGTCTCGCCCCGGTTCACGCGGTCGGCATAGTCGCGGAGGCGGGCCTTGACATCCTCTATCTCCTGCTCGGGTATCTTAGGATTTATCATTATGACCTGCGCCTCGACCTGCATCGGCACGTAGGGAACGCTGTCCTCGGGGAGTGACGTGAAATATTTGCGCACATCGCTGGGCGTAGGCTTGAAGTCCTTGGTCAGGTTACTCTGCACCTGCTCCACTATATAATTGTTGCGCATCAGGTCCATAAGTTGCTCGCGCAGCGCAGGCAGAGGCTTGCGGAAGTATTCCTCTACCTTCTCGCGCGACCCGAGATTGGCTATGAAGTAGTTGATTCGCTTCTCGACTCCCGCCGACACCTGCGCCTCTGGAGCCTCTATGGTGTCTATCTTGGCCTGGTGCAGATAGAGCTTCTCCACTGCCAGACGCTCAGGTATCACACAGTAGGGGTCACCGCCGAGCGAGACGCCCTCCTGACGTGCCTGCATATACTGCTCCTCGATATCCGATCGGTAGATCGCCTCGTCGCCTACCACCCACGCCACCTCGTCGATGACGTTCTTCTTGACCGGCGCCGCTATAGCGCAGACTGCTGCCAGTCCGACAGCCGGAACTATAAGTTTTCGTAGTTTCACGCTTCTATTCTGTTTTCTGTTGTTTTGTTTCAGAGTCTTCTTTCATGCGCCCGGCAACCGGGTCATAGAGGCCGGGCCTCAGCTTCCCCTCGTCGATGCGCTGCCGGTAGATGTCTATCATGAGGTTATTCCGCATCGCGGCTATGTCGGACACACGGAGTATCTCGCGTATCTTCAGACGGGCGAACTCATATGGCATCTCTGTGCCTGACGGCAGATACTCCGAGATGTGAAGCAGGTATACCGATCCTCCGTCGCTTGTCTCAAAGTTCTTGGTCGAGCGGACAAAGGCGTCCGCGTCGTAGAACCGGTATGGTATCTGGTCGGTGATCACATTCCATTCGTGCCACTCATCCTTGAAGTACTTGTATTGCGAGGCCTGACGAAGTCCCGATTTCTCGATCTTGTCAAACGACTCGTCGGTGAACTGCGTCATCCAGCGGCGCAGGTTGTCGAGCGACTCGTCGTTCTCCGATACCTTCAGGTATGCCCCCTTTACCAGCGGCTGCGTAAGCACCATCTGCTCGTGATTCGCGTCGTAATACTCCCGTATCCTCGATTCAGGGATATCGGAGCCGGCCTTGTCTGACATAGACTGAAGATATTCGTTGACGATCAGACTGTTGCGGTATGCCTCCACCATGCGCTCTATTCGCTCGGGATCGGATATGTTCTTCTCGGCCACTTCACTCAGCACCAGGTCGCGGATCCAGCCGTCCACTATCCGGCTGAACAGATGCGCGCTGTCGGCCGGATCGAGTCCCCGCGGTATGCGGCGAAGAACATCCGACTTGGTCAGCGTCGAGTCCCCGAATGCCACAAGGATATCGTCACCACCCTGAGCCTCAACGGGTTTCGAACCGCATGAACTCAACGTTGCGACGATTGCCGACAATATCGTAACCGTTATGTCTCTGAAATAACGCATTTAACTACAAAAATAGTGATTTTTCTTCTATTTATCCCACTTTGACAGCAATTATTTTACTCTTCTGACCCGAAACCCGGCAAAAATACGGCTCTCCCTACAGCATCCGACATAACGGGAGTCGCCATATCGACCCTATCGGGCGATATGGCGACTGTAAGACCAAAGAATGCAATCTTCCTACTTTAAGGGTTCTATTTTAATGGCTTGACCTGTTTCAATACTTTTTCGTTTACCGTCACGGGGTATTTTGAGCGGAGCTCTTTCTCCCAGGCTGCCTGAAACTCGTTCTGGTAGTCGCTTGTCACCATTCCCTTGACGTCGTTCACCTCTTCGGGCTCGGTGATGAGGCGCGGATTGATCATGAAGTATGTCTGATACTTTGCGCTGGTCGGACGCACCTCCGGTCCGCCGAAGAGCAGATTGTCTACCATGGCGTTCGTGCCTTTCGAGACAAGCACGCGGTCAACCGATGCCTGACCCTGGAACTCCTTGCGGAGTGTCTGTGCCAGTGTGTCGGGGGCAAGCTGCGCGGCACGCTCGCGTATCAGCGATGCCACTGAGTCGTTGGCTGCCTGAACCAGGAATCCCTTGGCGTGAGGCTCTGTCCACTTGTAGTTCGAGCGGTTGCGCTCGAAGAACTTGTTCAGCCCCTCGGTGTCTTTCGACGCGCGGTCCCAGACTTTCTTCACGCTTACCTCGTAGAGCAGCGTGCCGTCGACATATTCCTTGAGCAGGTTGCGGTAATCGGGCTCGTTCTTTGCCAGCCAGTCCTCCTCTGCCTCAACAAGGCGCGAGTTGTAGAAGGCGTCGAGCCGGTCGGCGAGTGTCTCGTCGGCCATCTGAGAGGCTGGTGTGCGGAATCTCTTGATACCATCCATAAATTCGCCGGCCTTGACTGTCTTGCCGTCTACCTTCAGTAGCGGCAGGTCGCCGTTGGGCACCGTGGTCCAGTTGGCGAAAAGGGCGGAGTCGAGACCCTCACGGGCCACGTCGGCACGGATCGCGGCCACCGTCTTCTCATTGATGGATCCTTTGTGCTTCTTGGCGAGTCGCTCCGTCTGACGCGCGCGGATCATCTTGAACCGTGGATCCTGCGGACTGGTGACGCGGGCCACAAGCTGAGGCTTCATCTCTGCGAAGGAATCGATATCCTTGCTGCCGATCTTCTTTATGATATGGTATCCGTATGCGGTCTTGACAGGCTTGCTTATCTCGCCGTCGGAGAGTGAGAAGGCCACCGAGTCAAACTCCTCGACCATCTCGCCGGCCCCGAACCAGGGAAGCATTCCTCCCTGACGCGCCGAGCCACGGTCCTCTGAATTGGCTGTCGCCACGGTCTGGAACGTCTGCGGAGCCGCGATAACCACGCTGTACAGGCTGTCGATCTCGGCCTTGGCCCGTGCCTGGGCTGCCTCGTCCTTGCCCTGAGTGAGCTTGAGGATATGCGCCACCTGTGCTTTGCCGCGCGCCTTACGGTGCTTGCCTCCCTTAAGCACATGGTAGCCTACCGGACTCTCAACCACATCTGAGATCTTGCCCTCGGGCAGTGCGAACGCAACCTCCTCAAAGGCTGCCGGGTACGCGTTGGCCACTATCCAGCCCATACGCCCTCCGCGGTTCTTGCTGCCGCGGTCCTGCGAGTAGCGGGCCGCTATGTCGGCGAAGTCGCCGCCGGCTGCGAGAACCTTCTGCAGCGAGTCTGCCTGCTGGCGAAGCCTTACGTTCTGTGCGGCGTCGCGTGTCTTGAACAGCATCACATGGTAGGCCTCCACCTCACCTTTCGAACGGTCGTAGGCTTCCTGGACAAGCTGGTTTATATAGACCGAGTCTGCCAGATAGGGGGCGGCAAGCTCATGACGGTACTGCTCCGACTCCTCCCTGAACTTCGCAAGCGTGTCGATGCCCTCTGCTCGGGCGTCGGCCACCTTCATCTTATATAGCTTGAACATCTCGACATATTCGTCAAGCGTCTGGGGATTGATCTGCTGCTTGCTGTTCTTGTTGTAGAGGTATTCAAACTCTGACTTGGGAACGTCAACGCCGTTGACGGTCATGATCACCGGATCCTTGGCGGCGAATGTCAACGCCACGGCACATGCCCCGAGTCCGGCTGCTACTGTTTTTTTCATTCCTTTTATATACGGATATAGTTGTTATCTGAGTTGCGACCATGCGCGCACGGCCTCAATTCAGATAACGAATGATTTCTTATAAAATTGTGATTGCAGTGTCAGTTGCCCAGGTCGGAAATGAATTTCACGCGGGCCAGACGTATGTCTTCCTCGTCGTATTCGTCGCCGAGCTCCTGAATGGCGGCTTCGATGTCGCCATCCTCGCTCTCGCGGAAGTAATCGGTGATCTCCTGCAGCTGGTCGTCGTCGAGTATCTCGCTCACGAAGTAGTCTATGTCGATTTTCGTGCCTGCCTCCACGATTGCCTCGAGCTCGTCGAGGAATTCGGGGAACTCGAGCCCCATGCCATCGCACACCTCCTCGAGGTCTATCTTGCGGTCTATGGCCTGGATAATGGATATCTTCCGGTTGCTCTTGCGGGCCATAAGCCTGACGCGCACGTCCTGCGGCCGCTCTATATCGTTTTCCTCGACATAGCGGGCTATGACCTCGACAAATGGCTTGCCATATTTGGCAGCTTTGCCGGATCCGACTCCCGGCACAGCCAGCAGATCCTCAATAGTGACGGGATAGGTGGTCGACATTGCCTCGAGCGAGGGGTCCATGAACACCAGGTACGGCGGCACTCCGGCCTTGCGGGCCATGTCGCGTCGAAGCCCCTTGAGTATGGCGAAAAGCTCCTGGTCGAGCGCCCCGGACGCGCCGCTGCGCGTCTGGCTCTCTATGGTGTTGTCGGTGTAGTCGGCATCCTCGACCATCACGAAGGGCTGCGGCTTGTCCATGAACTCGTATCCGCGCTCCGTCACCTTAAGGATGCCGTAGTTGTCGAGATCTTTCTGCAGCAGTCCGGCTATTGCGACCTGGCGTATCAGCATCCCGACAAGACGCTCCTCCATATCGCGCAGCGAGCCGAAGCATTCCAACTCGTCGTGCCTGTTGTTTCGGATCTCGTCGGTGGCACGCCCTATCAGCATGTTGACCAGATAGTCGGCGCGGAAGCGCTCCTCGACCGCCAGCACCATCTCGATGACAGCCTGCGCCTCCTCGGTGGCCTCGATGCGCCTGCGTGGATTCAGGCAGTTGTCGCAGCTGCCGCAGTTCTCCTCCTCGTATGACTCGCCGAAGTAGTGAAGCAGTATGCGCCTGCGGCACACCGACGACTCGGCGTAGTCGGCGGTCTCCATGAGCAGTTGCCGACCTATCTCCTGCTCCTGTATGGACTTGCTCTGCATCAGTTTGTCGAGCTTCTGCAGGTCCTTGCGCGTGTAGAAGGTGATACACCGGCCCTCGCCGCCGTCACGTCCTGCACGCCCTGTCTCCTGATAGTAGCCCTCAAGGCTCTTGGGGATGTCGTAGTGTATCACATAGCGCACGTCGGGTTTGTCTATCCCCATCCCGAACGCTATGGTGGCCACTATCACGTCGACCTCCTCGCTCAGGAACGCATCCTGGTTGGCCGAGCGCGTCGGGCCATCCATCCCTGCGTGATAGGGAAGTGCGGATATGCCGTTGATGCGCAGGGTCTCGGCGAGCTCCTCGACCCGCTTGCGGCTCAGACAGTATATTATGCCCGAGCGCCCCGGCATCGACTTGATGTAACGGATTATGTCGCGGTCGACATCCTTGGTCTTGGGCCTGACCTCATAGTAGAGGTTCTTGCGGTTGAAACTCGACTTGAACACACGCGCGTCGGGTATCCCGAGGTTCTTCTGTATGTCGCGCTGCACCTTGGGAGTCGCCGTGGCTGTCAGCGCTATGACCGGAAAGTCGCCGATACTCGATATCATGGGCCGGATCTTGCGGTATTCGGGCCGGAAGTCGTGTCCCCACTCCGAGATACAGTGCGCCTCGTCGACGGCGAAGAAGGATATCCTGATTGTCTTGAGGAACTCCACGTTCTCTTCCTTTGCCAGAGACTCGGGAGCGACATAGAGCAGTTTGGTGCGCCCCTCGCGAACATCGCGGCGCACCACCTCGGCTGCTGATTTCGACAGCGACGAGTTCAGGAAGTGCGCCACATGGTCTTCCTCCTCAAAGTTCCTGACAGCATCCACCTGGTTCTTCATCAGCGCTATCAGGGGCGACACCACTATGGCCGTCCCCTCCGACATAAGGGCCGGCAACTGGTAGCATAGCGACTTGCCGCCACCGGTCGGCATCAGCACAAAGACATCCTGACCATCAAGAAGGCTCTTGATGATCTCAAGCTGATTGCCTTTGAAACTTTCAAAGCCAAAATGCTTCTTGAGCGCTTGATGTATTTTTACGGTATCAGACATTGCAGGAGCGAGGTTATACTGTGATTTCTGTCCATGACGCGAAGCCTGACCATCCCAATGAGTGCGGCAACGCTGTCTCATGAAGTTGTCGGCCATCTTTCTATATAGTCAGCCGCGTAACTTCTTGGTCTTAGTAACAAAATTAAACTAATTTTTCGTAAAATGCAAGAAGTTTTACAATTTATTGCTGAAATAATGTAAAAAAAATCCTTGCCCGCTCCGCTGTCACGCGTACCGGGCAAGGAGTCTTATCGTTGCCTGTAGTGCAACCACGTTGCACTTTTGTCCTTTCATTCGGTTATACAGGTCTTCTCGAAGTGCGCCTTCTCAAGCTGGTCGCGGACATAGTCGGCGTCTATGACAAGCGTCTTCTTGCGCGAGGAAGGGGCCTCGTACATGGCGTCGACCATCACTGTCTCGACTATCGAGCGCAGACCGCGGGCACCGAGTTTGTACTCTATGGCCTTGTCGACTATAAGGTCGAGGGCATCCTCGGCAAATTCGAGGCTGACGCCGTCGAGCTCGAGCATCTTCTTGTATTGCCGCGTTATGGCGTTCTTCGGCTCGGTCAGTATGCGACGCAACGCCTCACGGTCGAGCGGGTCGAGACTCGTCAGGATCGGCAGACGGCCGATAATCTCGGGTATCAGTCCGAACGACTTGAGGTCCTGGGGCAGCACATAGCGCATCAGGTTCTCGCGCTGCCGCTTGCGGCTCTTCTCGTCGTGGCCGTAGCCGACCATGTGCGTGTTGAGACGTGAGGCTATCTTGCGCTCTATGCCGTCGAACGCGCCGCCACATATGAAGAGGATGTTCTTCGTGTTGACCGCAATCATCTTCTGCTCGGGGTGCTTGCGGCCGCCGTTGGGGGGAACCAGCACAGTGCTGCCCTCGAGAAGTTTCAGCAGCCCCTGCTGCACGCCCTCGCCGCTCACGTCGCGCGTGATCGACGGGTTGTCGCTCTTGCGGGCTATCTTGTCTATCTCGTCGATGAAGACTATGCCCCGCTCGGCCTTCTCGACATCATAATCGCAGACCTGGAGCAGTCTCGTTAGCAGAGACTCGATGTCCTCGCCCACATAGCCGGCCTCTGTGAGCACGGTGGCGTCGACGATGGTGAACGGCACGTCGAGAAGCCGGGCGATCGTCTTGGCCAGAAGGGTCTTGCCCGTGCCTGTCGGTCCGACCAGTATTATGTTCGACTTCTCGATATCGACGTCGTCGGGGTCTGATTTCTGGTTGATGCGCTTGTAGTGGTTGTAGACCGCCACCGAGAGGTACTTCTTGGCCTCCTCCTGACCTATGACATACTGGTCGAGGAACTCGTGTATCTTCTTCGGAACAGGTATCTTGTTGCCACCCTTGTCGTGATTGGCCGCGTTCTTGCGCTCGGTCCGCTCGGCGTCACGCATCTGGTCGATGAAGTCGATGCACTCCTCGCAGATGGTCAGCTGGTCATAGACGGTGACGACGTGGTTGGCCGCTGTCTCCTCGCGGCCGCACATCACGCATCTTTTCTTTTCCTTCTTCATCGGTCGGAGTTTACTTGTCTTCCTTGCGGGGATTGATGAGCACCTTGTCGATCATGCCGTATTCCTTCGCTTCGGCTGCTGTCATCCAGTAGTCACGGTCGGAGTCTGCCTCCACCTTGTCGAATGGCTGGCCGGAGTGGGTGGAGATGATGTTGTAGAGTTCCTCCTTGAGCTTGAGGATCTCGCGGGCGGTGATCTCGATATCCGACGCCTGGCCCTGTATGCCTCCCATCGGCTGGTGAATCATGACTCGCGAGTGAGGCAGCGCGAAACGCTTGCCGCCTTCGCCGGCCACAAGCAGCACGGCGGCCATTGACGCGGCCATGCCGGTGCAGATCGTAGACACGTCGGAGTTGATGTACTGCATCGTGTCGTAGATGCCGAGTCCGGCGTAGACGGAGCCGCCCGGCGAGTTGATGTAGAGGCTGATGTCCTTGTCGGGATCAACAGAGTCAAGATAGAGCAGCTGAGCCTGGATGATGTTGGCGCTCTGGTCGGACACCTGGGTGCCAAGGAAGATGATGCGGTCCATCATCAGGCGCGAGAAGACGTCCATCTGCGTCACGTTGAGCTGACGCTCCTCCAGGATATAGGGATTCATATAGTCGGCTGTCGGGGCTGTCACCGAGGTGATGCCGCTGCGGTCCATGGCGCGGGCATAGGAGTCGAGGGTGTTCGAGCTCATGCCCAGATGGTTGACGGCGAAGTTTCTAAAGTCGTTCTTCATATCTTTCTTTCCGGTTTCGGGCCTTGCACCCGCGATTGCGTCGCGGATTGCCCTGTTATTCAATAAATACAACAACTCCGCGGGCTCCCCGTTGGCGGGTATCTCCGCGAAGTTGATTATATTGTTACAAATAGCGTGCCAATCTCATGGCCGCTCTGTGCGGTGGTGTTCTCAGGCTTTCTCGGCCTCGGCGCGGAACAGCTCGTTGAACTCGTCGACCGTAACTTCCTTCTCGTCGACTGTGACTGCGCCGCGGATTGCGGAGAAGAGCTTCATGTCGCTTGTCTGGCGGTACACGGTATTGTGGGCCTTCTCGTCCTTGAGGATCTCGTCGGCATAGTGCTCCACAGCGTCCTCGGGAACATTGGCCATGCCATACTGCGCGAACTGGTTGCGGGCCATCAGACGCGCGGTGTTGCGCAGGTCTTCCTCCTCGACCTTTACTCCGAGTTCGTTGATCATCTTGTCTTTCTCAAGGTCCCATACGAGCTGGTCACGGATCTGGCCATACTCGCCGTCGATGTTCTCGGCGTTGAGTTTCTCGTTCTGGGCAATGAGAAAGTCCTTGAGCACGTCGTCGGGGAGCTCGAGGTCACCGGTCTCCTTGCGGATCACCTTCTCTGCGTCGATCGTGAAGCGGTAGTTCTGGTCGCCTGTCAGCGATGCCTCTATCATCTCCTTAACCGCCTTACGGTATTCGTCGGCATCCTTCACCTTGTCGCCGAATGCCTCCTTGAAGAACTCCTCGTTAAGCTCAGCGGGCTTCAGCACGATGATCTCCTTGATGTCGAAACGGAAATCGCCCTGGTGCTTCTCGGCCTCCTCCTTCGGCAGTCCGAGCATCGAGCTGAGCTCGGTGGGATTGCTCTCGCATGTTGCCGCGGGATTGAACACGAGGCTGTCGCCCACGTGCTTGCCGAGGAACAGGTTGCGCTGGTCATCTGACTTGAAGTACTGCGGAGCGACGATGCCGTTCTCGACCTTGACTCCACCCTCGCGTACGGTGCCGTCCTCGTTGAGCTCGGTGATGACACCTTTCACCAGTGCTGTGTCGTCAACCTCGTCGCCGGGCTCCTGCTTGCCGAAACGGCGGCGAAGCGCCTCGTCCTGACGGTCTACCATCTCATCGGTCACCTGAATCTTGTAGTAGGGGATGTGTACATCCTTGTCGAGCTTGACTGTGAAGTCGGGAGCCACACCTACCTTGAACTTCAGGGTGAACTCCTTGGCGTCGTCGTTGATGGCGTTGGCCTTATCGGGCACAGGGTTGCCGAGGACATTGATGTCGTTCTCCTTTATATAATTGAAGATAGCCTCGCCGACGAGCTTGTTGATCTCGTCATATTTCACGGCTTTGCCATATTTCTTCTCTATGAGGGCGGCGGGCACGTGTCCGGGACGGAATCCGGGCTCGGCATGCTTCTTGCCGATCTCCTTGAGCTGTTTCTTCACATTGTCTGCGTAATCGCTCTCCTCAACGGTCATTGTGATCTCGCCGATCACGTCGCTGACCTTTGCATAGTCTATTTTCATCTCTATCAGATATGATTTTTTATAATTTTTGTCTAACTTGCTGAAGCCGCACTGTGGTCTTCTCGTCGAAGGGGCAAACGGCTTCCGACTGGATATGTCTCCGGGTTATTGCGGGAAACGACAGGTCCCGCCATGTCTATAACACGATATTCGGAAATATATTCCGTCGGTTTTGCAAACGAAATGCAAAATTAACAAAAATTTAGTTTATTTCAAGAATTGGCGGAAAACTTTTATCATGTCGATATGGTCGGAGACGGCTGCAGTCTCGCGCGCGGAGTGCATGGCCCATATCGGACATCCGACATCGACGCCGTCGATGTCGAGCTGTGCCGACGATATGTTGCCAAGGGTGCTTCCCCCGGCCACATCGGCGTGGTTGACGAAATACTGCATGTTGACTCCGGCCTCCTCGCAGAGGGCGTGGAACACGGCCGCTCCGCGCCCGTCGGTCATGTACTTGCAGTTGGCGTTGATCTTGACAACCGGGCCCCCGCCGAGCACGGGGTGGTTGGTCGGGTCGTACTTCTCATTGTAGTTGGGGTGCCAGCCATGGGCGTCGTCGGCCGAGATCATAAATGAGTTGGCGAGCGCCATATAGAACGCCTGTGGATTGTCGGAGGTCACATCGCATACCCGCTCGATGATGTGCCTTAGCACGGGCGAGGCCGCTCCCTGCTTTGTGCCTGAGCCTGTCTCCTCATTGTCGAAGAGGGCAAGAACACGCATCGCCGGGCATGGCGTGTCACACTCGGCAAGAAGTGCCTCGAGTCCGGCGAATGCCATCGACAGGTCGTCGATACGCGCAGACTGTATGTACTGCTCCTTGACTCCGACAAGACCCGGGCTTTCGGCCGGATAGAGACAGAGCTCGTAGTCGAGTATGTCGTCGGCGGTAAACAGTTCATGTCTTTTAATTAATGTGAGGGGAGCCGGACTCATCTCAAAGTCTTCCTCCTCACAGCATGCGTTGAGTTCGTCGGCCAGGATGCGGCGGATCAGGCCTCCGTGGGCCTTCATGTCCTCGATCTCTTCGGGGGAGTAGTAGCCGACCACCGGCTTCATGTCTTTCTGCACTGAGAGGGGATTCCCTTCGTTTACGGCGCGGTTGAAGTGTATGGCGAGATGAGGTATCGTGGCCACAGGCCGCTCAAGGTCAATGAGGATCTCGCGTGGCTCCATGGCCGACTCGCCGCGCAGCAGCACTCGTCCTGAGATGGAGAGGGGACGGTCAAACCATGTGTAGAGTATACCGCCGCCATATTTCTCGACGTTGAGCGACACCACTCCCCCGTCGCCATATATCTCGCAGTTGGGTTTCAGCTTGAAGCAGGGGCTGTCGGTATGGGCCGAGATGATGCGCACACCGGCCTCCTCTATCGGCTCGGTACCGGCCACAAAGGCGAATACCGCCGAGTTGTTCTTGGTCACATAGTATTTGCCGCCGGGCCTGATGTCCCAGGCCTCGCGTTCGTATAGCCGGGTGAAGCCCCTCTCCTCGAGATCGTTAGTCACGGCGTCGACGGCAAGAAAATTGCATGTCGAGTATTGCAGGAGGTCTATCAGACGTCCGATGATATTCTCTTCTTTCATGGTATTTTAATTGTTATATTTCAAATGATTGAGCGCTCGCATCACGTTACAGAGAGTCTGTGACCAGTATGCCTCGAAGTTCTCGCGGCACTCGCGGTAGGCGCCGACCGACTGCTCGCCCTCACTCTCCTTGACAACCGAAAGGAAGTTGTATAGGGGCTGGAAGATGTCGGCAAGACTCTCGGAGATGCTTGCCGCTATCGGAGTGTCGCTGTATTTCATGTCTTCCTCGAATGTCTCGAGATAGACATCGTCCTCGCCGAGAACGGTCTCGACGTTGCGGCGTATGCTGTCGTAGAAGTCTTCATCGACATAGGTTGGATAGTACCCGAAGTCAAGGCCCGTGTCGGCATCCTCGACTGCCAGGTCGGAGAAGTGCCAGTAGAGGCGTGGCAGGTAGCCGAGTATCTCGGTGATGAAGTCGGCCTTCTCCGACTGGCGGGCATTCTCGAGGGCCGCGCAGTAGTCGGAGGCCAGCGCGGTCACCGTCAGCAACTGCGACTGTAGTTCATGGTCATTCATATAGTCTGTGTTTCTTTATATAGTCCGCCACCTCGGGGGCGAGAAAATAGTTTACATTCTTTTTTTCGGCTATCGCTGTGCGGATGAAGGTAGAGCTGATCAGCGCCTGCGGCGCCTCGCAGAGCAGTCTGACTCCGGAGGGCAACTCGCCTGCCACGGGGTATCCGGGCCGAGGATAGATGATTATCGGGTATCTCGCCAGGATTTTCTGCCAGGCGCGCCAGCGGTCGAACTCAAGCCAGTTGTCGGAGCCTATCACCAGGCTGAACTCGTGCTCGGGATATTCCCCGCTCAGCCGCTCTAATGTACGGCATGTGTAGGAGGGCAGCGGCATCGAGAACTCGAAGTCCGAGGCCTCTACCGATGCACAGCGACGCGCCACGATCCGGCACATCTCCAGCCGGTGGGCGTCGGAGATCGGGGGCCGGTCCTGCTTGAGCGGATTCAGCGGACTCGGCATGAGCCACACCCGGTCAAGCCCGCAGAACTGCGACAGGTAGTTGGCCACCATGGCGTGACCCGTATGTATCGGGTCGAAGCTTCCACTGAAAATCCCTATCTTCATCTTATTTTCCTATGAAGTTCCTGATGAGTGTCCCGACCTCGGCAACCGCCCGGTCAAGGTCATCATTGACTACCCGGCAGTCGAATTGCGGGGCAAACGACATCTCATAGTCGGCCTTTTCTATTCTATGAAGCAGCGACTCCTCGGAGTCGGTGTTGCGCCCGCGAAGGCGAGCCTCAAGTTCCTCGAGGCCCGGTGGCATAATGAAGATCGAGATGGCGTCGTCGCCAAACTGCCTCTTGACGTTCAGGGCCCCCTTGACATCGATGTCCATTATCAGGTTGCGGCCCGAGCCGGTCACACGCTCCACCTCCTGGCGGAGGGTGCCGTATTTCGTGCCGGCATATACCTCTTCCCACTCCACAAACATGCCGCCCGCTATGCGGCGGTCGAATTCCTCGGGCGTCAGGAAGTAGTATTCGCGTCCGTCCCGTTCCTCGCCACGAGGTTTACGGCTCGTGGCCGAGATCGAGAAACCGAGGTTTAGGTCTGGCTCATTCATCAGGCGCCCAATGATGGTTGACTTACCGGTGCCTGACGGTGCGGAGAGTATGATGATTTTTCCTTTATCCATTGTTGTCGGGGATTATAGCACGTTCAGGACCTGCTCCTTGATCTGCTCGAGCTCGTCTTTCATCATCACCACTATCTTCTGCATCTCGGCATGGTTGGACTTCGAGCCGAGGGTGTTGATCTCGCGGCCCATCTCCTGGGCGATAAAACCGAGTTTCTTGCCCTGCCCCTGAGGGGCACGCCCTCCCTCGGGGGCACCCATAGTCTCCACAAAGTAGTTGAGGTGGGCACGGAGGCGTGTCTTCTCCTCGGTCACGTCGAGTTTCTCGATGTAGAAGATGAGTTCCTGCTCAAGTCGACCGCGGTCGTATTCGATCGAGGTCAGGCGACCTAACTGTTCCTCGAGTCTCGTCCGAATCCGGGGCACACGTTCTGCCTCGTAGGGTGCAACCTTTTCGAGCAGCGCGGAGATGTTCGCTATCTTGCTTATGAAGAAGTCATAGAGTTTTCTGCCCTCCGAGATTCGGAATTCGGTGAGGGCGTCGGCGGCCATGGTCACGGCGTCGAGGAAGGCCTCGACATCTTCCTTGCCAAGTTCGCTTGTCTCCTGACGCAACGCGTCGGGCAGACGAAGCAGGGTCGAGTACCAGTCTGCCGGCTCGGGGAGCCCGAGGCGGACGGCAAGGTCCTCGATCTGGCTCTTGTAGCCGGCAAGCAATGCGGTGTTGATCTGCACGGGAGCCTCCCCGCCGATAAACTCGCTGGTGGCGTTGAGCTCGACTTTGCCGCGCTCGAGCACTCCGGCGATACGGTTACGCGCCTCCAGCTCGACCTCCTTGAAGCATGACGGCACACGCATCATCAGGTCGAGTTGCTTCGAGTTGAGCGACTTTATGTCTACTGTGATTTTTCTTGACGGCGAGGAGACCGTACCCCTCCCGAAACCGGTCATAGATAGTATCATCTTTTCCGAGACTTTTAGATTGTTTACAAGAGACCCTCAGAAAGCAGTAGATCAAACATATAGAATGTTTTAAATAGACTTATAGAGAGTCCCCTGTTAGACTTTTAGAATGTTTCTTTCACATATGACCTGATTGTCTTCAAACCGCAATCAGGTTTGATTGCAAAAATAATAAAAATCCCCTAAACCCGCAAATCCCATCCCCCACCTCTCCAAATGTGATGAAAAATTTGCGATTTGGCTAAAGTATAACCGCAAATAGACAGGCGGCCGTTATATGAAAAAGCGGCTGATTCTCATGAATCAGCCGCTTAAGTGTTATCTTGGGAAGTTTTTTACTTCACGCCAAGGTCGGCGAGCACGCGGTCGATGTGCTTCTCGGCCTCGGCCACGGTCTCCTCGTATTTCGACTTGTCGGCCATATCCTCGCGCACCTCGACGTAGAACTTGATCTTCGGCTCCGTGCCCGACGGACGAACCGATACCTTGTCGCCCGACTCGGTGAAGAACTGAAGCACGTTCGACGTCGTGGGGAAGTCCATCTTCTCTACAGTGCCGGTCTTGAGGTTGCGGCAGTTCAGGTCGCTGTAGTCCTTGATGCAGGTCACGGGACTTCCAGCCAGTGTCTTGGGCGGATTCTCGCGGAAGTTCTTCATCATGGCCACAATCTCCTCGGCACCGGTCTTGCCGGGACGAACCACGCTAACGCCACGCTCGCGCGAGAAACCATACTCGGCATAGATCTCCACCAGAAGGTCATAGAGAGTCATGCCCTTGTCGGCTGCCCATGCGGCACACTCGGCGATGAGAGAATTGGTTGAAACGGAGTCCTTGTCACGAACGAATGTCTCGGGGAGGAAGCCGTAGCTCTCCTCGCCGCCGCCGAGATAACGGCCCGTGGCCTCCATCTCGCGCATCACGTTGGCAATCCACTTGAAACCGGTGAAGCAGTCGAAGCAGCGAACCTTGTTGGCATCGGCGATACGCTTGATCGTCTCTGTGGTCACGATTGTCTTCACGACATACTCGTTGCCGTTGAGAAGATTCTTCTGGACATTCTGGGTGATGATGTAGTAGATGAGGAGCATACAGATCTGGTTGCCGTTGACAAGCTGATAGTTGCCGTTGCCGTCGCGCACCACGAGACCGACACGGTCGGCGTCGGGGTCGGAGGCGAGCACGAGGCTCGCGCCTGTCTCCTTGGCCTTGGCGATACCCATCGTCATGGCCTCTGCATTCTCGGGATTGGGCGACACAACTGTCGGGAAGTCACCGCTCTGGATATCCTGCTCGGGTACGTGAATAACATTGTCGAAGCCCCAGATGCGGAGCGAGTCGAACACCAGACGAAGGCCAGTACCATGGATCGGCGTGTAGACGATCTTCATGTCGTGATGCTTGCGGTCGGCCTCCGGGTCGAGGCTCAGCGTGTGGATGTCGGCCAGATACTGGTCGTCGATGTCCTTGCCTATAGACTGGATGAGCGACTTGTCGCCCTCGAACTTAATCTGGTCGACCGAGGTGATGGCGTTCACATACTCGATGGTCTTGACGTCGTGGGGCGCGATCATCTGTGCGCCGTCGCTCCAGTATGCCTTGTAGCCGTTGTACTCCTTGGGGTTATGGCTGGCTGTAACCATCACACCGCTCTGGCAGCCGAGCTTGCGGATAGCATACGACACCTCCGGGGTCGGGCAGGGACCATCAAAGAGGTAAACCTTGATGCCGTTGGCGGCAAACACCTGCGCGGTCAATTCGGCGAACTTGCGCGAGTTGTTGCGCACGTCGTGGCCCACGGCCACAGATATCTGCGGAAGCTCATTGAATGTATCCTTGAGGTAGTTGGCCAGACCCTGCGTGGCGGCTCCCACCGTATAGATATTCATGCGGTTGGTGCCGGCACCCATGATGCCGCGAAGGCCACCCGTACCGAACTCAAGGTCCTTATAGAAAGCCTCGATCAGCGGGGTCTTGTCCTCAGCGTCGAGCATGGTCCTGACCTCGGCGCGGGTCTCAGCATCGTATTGGTCACTGAGCCACTTCTCGGCACGCTCGGTGACGGTCTTCAACAATTCGTCGTTGTTCATAATTCTTATTTGGGGTTATATATGGTTAATGATTTTCCAGGTCATTGCGGATGCGTAGGAAAAACGGAAATATGACACTTCCTCTAAGATTTAGAACACAAAGGTAATAAATTTTGATTAAGATTCCGTAACGATTTAAATCTTTTTATTATTCCGGCAGGTTTATGCCAAGTTTTTGATAACTTTCGCACATTATTTCATAGTGCCGATCTCTCATGTTTTGCCGATACATCCATTTGTATTAATTTTGCAATAAAAATATTGATGAAGCAACTGATGAAACAACTCTTTTTCCTTATTCTTCTTATCAGCCTCGTTGCCCCGGCCTTCGCCGGGCCGAAATCGGAGGCCTGCGTGGCCTCGCTGGCGGAGTATGACAAACTGATGTCCAAACGCAGCGGCGGCACCCTCGCCGAGGCTGACTCCGTAGCCATGGTGGGCCACCTTCGCTCAGCCCTCGAGCAGTTCAAAGAGAGTATTGCCGACGGCGAGGAACCGGACCCGGTCGCTGCCAAGGCAATCGGCACTCATTACAATGACTACACCGTGGCCGGAATATTCATGTTCCAGGACCGTGACTACCGGGGTGCCTACGACATGTGGGAGGCATGCGTGTCGCTGCCAGATATCCCCGAGGTCAATGCCGCTGTGACCAATCCGCAGAACAGCCGCGGCGAACTCGCATTCAACCGCGCCCTGGCCGCCACACAGGCCGGTCTGCGCCAGGAGACGCTCGAGGCTTACGACAAGGCATACAGCCTCGGCTACGAGGAGGCACAACTCTTCGACGGCGCAATCAACATGGCCCAGCAGATGAAACAGAACGAGATAGCCTACATGTGGAGCGACCGCGCACAGCAGAAGTTCGGCATGAATTCCCTCTATCGCGAGTATATGATTAAGTCCGCAATGGAAATGGACACCAACCGGGGCGTCGCACTGGCTACCGAGTCTATCGAGGCCGACCCCGCAAACCCCAAGTGGTACACGCTGCGAGTCATCGGCTATGAGCGTCTGAAGGATCACTCGAAATCAATCGAGGACCTGCGAAAGGTTTCCGAACTCGCGCCACAGGACGCCATGGCGCAGTATAACTACGCCGCAAAACTGATGTTCCTGGCCAATATGGCCCGCAACGAGCACACTGCCGACAAGAAGGAGCTCAAGAAAATGTACGACGAGGCGGCTGTAGCCTTCGAGAAGGTCTGCACCCTGCCGGCTGACTCCCGCGCAAGCCGCCACGCCATCGAGAAGAGCCTCAACTACCTCGACCAGATCTTCTATAGCAATGGCGACAAGGCCGGCCGCAAGCGCGTCGAAACCTACCGCAAGACGCTAAATAATAAATATTAAATATTAAAGATTAAATATTAAATATTAAAGTTTAAAGATTAGTATTTAGGGTGTTGAGTGCCGGTGGCCCCTCGGCCGCCGCTCCCACCTAACATCTAACACCTCTCAGCCTAACACCTAACATCTAACACCTCATAGCCTAACAATGTCCAAGCAATCCTGGAGACCGGGCACGATGATATACCCCCTGCCCGCCGTAATAGTGACTGTCGGCGCGACTCCCGACGAATGGAATCCACTCACCGTGGCCTGGACCGGAACCATATGCAGCGACCCGGCCATGTGCTACATATCCGTGCGCAAGGAGCGGCACTCGTTCGACATTCTGATGCGCCGCATGGAATTCACCATCAACCTGACAACCACCGACATGGCGCGCGCCACCGACTGGATCGGCGTCCGCTCGGGCCGCGACTACGACAAGTGGAAGGAGACAGGACTCACACCTGTCCCCGGCGTCGCCGTAGCCTCACCAACCATCGACGAGTCCCCGCTCAGCATCGAGTGCCGCGTCAAGAGCGTGACTGACCTCGGCACACACCATATGTTCGTGGCTGATGTACTGAACGTGCGAGCCGACGAACGATGGATCGACCCCGAGACCGGACGCTTCAGTCTCGAGAGATCAGGCCTGATGGCATATTGCCATGGCCACTATTACGGTCTCGGCGAGATGGTCGGCAAATTCGGATTCTCGGTGCAAAAGCACCCCCGCAAGGAAAAGAAATAAGAGTCCCTGGACCTCAGTTGGATTTTTTTTAGTATATTTGCACCGCATAGGCATCGCTCCGGCACCCGCATCGTGCCGAAGCGACTAAACAATGCGACCGAAAATGAGCAAGAACGACAATACATATGATTTCGAGGAGCCCCGCAACCGCGCGGCCAAAAAGTATAGACGAAACCGCAGACTGGTGAAGTGGCTCTGGATATCGTTCCTGAGCCTCGGGTTCATAATAGTCCTGTTCCTGATGCTTATCTACAATGGTGTCATCGGATACATGCCCCCCATCGAGGAACTCGAGGATCCGCACGACAAACTGGCCTCGCTCGTCTACGCCAGCGACGGCACCACAGAGCTCGGGCGCTATTATTATGGCGCCGGCAACCGCGTCTATACCGACTATAACGGCATCTCGCCTCACGTGATCAACGCCCTTGTCGCCACCGAGGACGTACGCTTTCTCGAGCACTCGGGAATCGACTTCAAGGCCCTCGGCCGTACCGCAATCAAGACCCTCATAATGGGCGACAAGTCAGCCGGCGGTGCCTCGACCATCACCCAGCAGCTTGCCAAGCAGCTCTATTCGCAGCCCTCGAGCAATATATTCAAGCGCGCAATACAGAAGCCCATAGAGTGGATGATCGCCGTCAAGCTCGAGCGCTTCTACACCAAGGATGAGATAATCAACATGTATCTCAACCGCTTCGACTTCCTCAACAACGCCGTGGGCATCAAGACTGCAGCAAACGTATACTTCGGCAAGGAACCCCGCGACCTGAATGTCGAGGAGGCGGCCATGCTGATAGGGATGCTCAAGAACCCGAGTTACTTCAACCCGCTGCGTCACGAGGAGCGCACCCGCGACCGCCGCAACGTCGTGATCGACCAGATGGTCAAGGCCGGTTTCCTCTCGTATGCCGACGCCGACTCGATCAAGCAGCTCCCTCTCGCGCTCGACTACCACAAGGTCGACCACAAGGAGGGTGGCGCCCCCTACCTGCGTGAGGAGATACGCCGCCTCATGACGGCAAAGAAACCTGAGCGCCCCAAGCGCTCGGACTATAAGAGCCAAAGCGCCTACAAGCTCGCCCTCGGCAACTATAACACGGACTCGCTTAAATGGGAGGAGGACCCGCTCTACGGCTGGATCCTCAAGAACCCCAAGCCCGACGGCTCTTACTATAACCTCTATACCGACGGACTTCGCATCTACACCTCGATCGACATGCGGATGCAGAACTATGCCGAGCAGGCTGTCAACGAGCATCTCGGCGGCTATCTGCAGCCTGCCTTCGAGAATGAGAAACGGGGCTCGCGCACAGGTCCCTATACCTCCAATCCCAACGAATTGAGTTACGCCGGCGTGCAGAAACTCATCAAGAACGCCATCAGACAGACCGAGCGTTACCGTCTCATGAAGCAGGCCGGCGCGTCGCAGGAGGAGATCGACCGCGCGTTCCACACACCTTACGAGATGGACGTGTTCGCATACGTCAAGGAGACAAAGACCGAGAACGGCCGCAGCGTGACGCGCATTGTACCCGGCTCGAAGACGGTCACGATGACCCCCTACGACTCGCTGATGTACATGAAGACCATACTGCGCACCGGCCTTATGAGCATGGACCCTGTGACGGGATATGTGAAGGCTTATGTCGGCGGACCTGACTTTTCGCACTTCCAGTATGACATGGTGGCCCGCGGCAAGCGCCAGATCGGTTCTACAGCCAAGCCTTTCCTCTATACTATGGCCATGGAGCAGGAGGATACACCCTGTTCGATGTACAGCAACACGCAGCCGGTCTTCGGCAACTGGGCACCGCGTAACTCCAGCCGGGCGCGCGTCGGCGAGATGGTCGACCTCCGCTGGGCTCTCACCAACTCCAACAACTGGATTTCTGCACGCCTCGTCTCGAAATATGGCGCCGGCTCGCTTGCCAACAAGATGCGCATGTTCGGCCTCTCGGGATACATAGAGCCTACACTGCCGCTCTGCCTCGGCACAGTCGACGTATCGGTGGGCGACATGGTGGCGGCCTATACCACTTTCTCCAACCGTGGCATACGCGTAAACCCGATTTATGTGACCCGCATCGAGGATAACCAGGGAAACCTTATCTATTCAGCCGTGCCACACCGCACCGAGGTGACTTCCGAGGAGGCATACTACCGGATAGTGTCGATTCTGCTCAACGTCGTCGACTCCGGAACGGGCGCAAGCCTGCGAAGCCGTTACGGCATCCACGCCCAGATGGGCGGCAAGACCGGTACCACCAACGCCAACTCCGACTCATGGTTCATGGGCTTCACCCCCGACCTGGTAACCGGTGTATGGGTCGGCGGCGAGGAACGCTACATCCACTTCAACTCGATGGCTTTCGGCCAGGGTGCCAGGGCCGCGCTCCCTATCTACGGCCTATACATGAAGAAAGTCTACGCCGACCCCAAACTCCCCTACTCGCAGGACACCAAGTTTGAGTTCCCCGATAACCTTGACCTCTGCTCAGGTGGCTACGAAAGCGAATATTACTACGAGGCAGTGGAGGAACAGCCCACCGAAGAGAAGGTGGAGGGTATCTTTGAGTAAGGCTCGAGATACCCGAGGACAGGGCAACACGACAGTCAGGACAACGCTTAAAAACGGCCTCTTTCAGTGTCTGAAAGGGGCCGTAATTTTATTTTCTCACAAAAATTGACTAATTTTGCAGTCGGAAAAGATAATTTAACTATTTCGGACTGACTTTACTTCTGTTTCCGTCTGCGCAGCGCAGCCGGATTACTTTGTTTTGCTGTCCGGGTAAAAAAGATTGGTGTCAATAATAATATGGAATGGCTTATTGATTTGTTCCGTCCCCACAACGTGACGCTCGCAAGCACGATCCTGCTCTATTCGTTCGTGATCTTTGCCGGCATATGGCTGGGGAAAATTAAGTTTTTCGGTGTGTCGCTCGGTGTGACGTTCGTTCTATTCGTTGGTATTATTCTCGGGCATTTCGGCTATGAGGCCGATACTAACGTGCTTCACTTCCTGCGCGAGTTCGGCCTTATCCTGTTCATATTCTCTATCGGTATGCAGGTTGGCCCCGGTTTCTTCTCCTCGTTCAAGGAGGGGGGCATCCAGATGAACATGCTCGCCATGCTTGGCATCGCGCTCAACGTAGGCATCATGATCACGATCTATTTCCTGCAGGGAGGTGCCGACGGGGCCACCTCAATCTCACAGATGGTGGGCATCATGAGCGGCGCGGTCACAAACACCCCCGGACTCGGTGCGGCACAGCAGACTTTCCTTCAGGTCAATCCCGATGGCTATGACGTAAGCCAGCAGATGTCAATGGGCTATGCGGCAGCATACCCGCTCGGCGTGGTCGGCATTATCCTCACCATGATTCTGCTTAAGGTATTCTTCAAGATCAATCCCGAGAAGGAGAGCGCGGAGATCGAGTCTGACGAGAAGTCTTCGCAACTTGCTCCGCATATCGCCACATTCCGCGTGACCAACGAGATGATCAACGGTCTGAGCATGGTGAAGATGCACACGCTTATCTCGGTCAATTACGTAATCTCGCGTATCGAGAAACCCGACGGCACGATAGTCATTCCGACTTCCAGGGATGTCCTTGAGGTCGGAGACCTCGCGCTTGTGGTCTGCTCAATCCAGGACGAGGAGATCTTCAGCCGCTTTATCGGCCCGAAGGTCGAGAAGAAGTGGGAGATGGACCGTGGTCCGGTCGTCTCGCGCCGTATCCTCGTGACGCGCACGGAATACAACGGCGTGAAACTCGGCTCGCTGAGGCTTCACTCCGCATATCAGCTTAACGTGACACGCGTGAACCGCGCCGGTGTCGACCTGCTCGCAGCCCCCAACCTTCGCCTGCAGATGGGCGACCGCCTCACAGTGGTCGGCAAGATCGACGACATCAACAACCTCGCCCGCAAGCTCGGCAACTCGATGAAGCGCCTGAACGAGCCGAACCTCATCACCATGTTCATCGGTATCTTCCTCGGTATTCTGGTCGGCAGCATTCCCCTGCAGTTCCCCGGCATGTCGGTGCCTATGAAACTCGGTCTGGCCGGAGGACCCCTGGTAGTGGCAATCCTCATCTCGGCCTATGGACACAAGATACATCTTGTCACATATACCAACTCGTCTGCCAACCTGCTGCTGCGTGAGATGGGAATCTGTCTCTTCCTCGCCTCAGTAGGCATCGCGGCCGGCAAGGACTTCGCCGCCACCGTCTTCAACACGCGAGGCGTCACGTGGGTGGCATATGGCTTTGTCATAACGGTGATCCCGCTGCTTGTGGTCGGCATTATCGCACGCGCCAAGTACAAGATGAACTACTTCTCGATCTGCGGTATGATGTCGGGCAACTACACAGATCCACCGGCACTCGCCTATGGCAACAAGATCGCGGGCAATGATGCCCCGGCCGTGGCCTACTCCACGGTTTACCCGCTCACGATGTTCATGCGCGTCATCGCCGCCCAGGTCATCATCCTCTGCTTCATGTAGCATTCCAAATTACTTCATGTAGCATACTCAATCACAAGTTAAGAATAAAGCAACTGTTCCGGGAAATTGACCAATCCTCAATTTTTCGCAACAGTTGCTTTAAGACCCCATCCCACAAAATATTTTCTGTTCAAGAGCCTGTTATCTACTGCGGAATGGACCATCGGCGACGCTGGTTGCTTGCCGGATGAAGGTGAGGATGTCGGAGAGAAGTTCGGGCGAGATGGTCTCTTCGATTTCGGCGTATTCGGCGACATTGCCTGTCTTCGCATGCTGCATAAGGTGATTGAGGCCCGGATATACTTTCACTGCTGCCGACGGAGCCAATTCCTGAGCTCTCACCGCATTGAGCGATGCGGGCACCTGTCGGTCGAGCTCACCGTAGACCAGCATTGCCGGAACTTTCATCTTCTCCATATCCTCCGCGGGGTCATAGCCGAGAAAATACATCATCCACGCATTGTCTCCTTTTGACGCGTATGCACTCCGTATCGACTCGCCGAGTTGGCGCGCCACCTCATTCTCCGTATACTCGGGGTAGAGTTCCGCAAGTTCGGCATCACTGAGCATTCTCCCTTCCGGCTCGGTCAGTTTCTTCTCCAAGGCTCTCTCCAGCGCTGATGCAAACGCGGAGGCCGTCTCCTCAGACACCCCGGAGTTCAAAAGCGACATCTTGTTCTGATACGCGATGGTCTCCGTGCCCCGTATCGCCGGACCCGCTATCGAAACGATAAAGTCGGGCGACTGACACGAGGCCGCAAGTTTATAGGCTATCTGGCCTCCCTCGCTGTGACCGAGCAAACCAACCCTACCAAATCGTTTACCATTACGCAGCCAGTCTACGACCGCAGCGGCATCCGACGCGAAATCGTCTGTCGTGGCATTAAACGCGTCACCGGCAGACTCCCCGCATCCACGGTCATCGTATCTTAACGACGCCACTCCCCCGCGGGCCAGGTAATCGGCAATAACGGCAAATGGCCGGTGCCCGAACACCTCTTCATCCCGGTTCTGAAGTCCGCTTCCGCTTACCAGCACAACAACGGGCGTTGTCGAGTCATAACCCTCGGGCAATGTCAACGTTCCGGCAAGCACCGACTCTCCGGCTTCATTCTCAATCCTTACTTCCTCAGTCGAGTAGGGATATGGTGTCACCGGGGTCTGCGGCCGAACGACTCTCGCCTCTCCCCTCTCAAGCGAGAGCGGAAGACTCGCAAGACCCTGCCTAAATATCCCCTCTATCTTTCCATCTTTAAGATGACCCTCATAACTCATCATCAGTTTGGGAACCCGGATACTTAACGAGTCAGCAGAGAGTAACAGAGTTTCGGTCTCGATACCGAATGCGCCCTGGTCGGGCGAGTCCATGACCACAAGGTCCGGATTTGCCGAGATATGGAACACAAGTTTCAGCGATGCACCATTTCCCACATTTAGTTTTCCGGTCCAGTCACCATCAAGCGCCGAGCCAACCGCAGCAAATCCACTCCCGGCAATGCCAAACATAATCATAAGCAATAACAAGAGTCTTCTCATAACACGCGAATTTATATCATTTTGACAAAATTACTAAAAAAATTTCGTCGCACCAACCGGCGCGACGAAATCCTGTCTTTAATGCTTAATGCTTAAACTTACTTTCCTGTAGTGATACGGATCTGGATGCCTCCGTCAGGATTCACGTTAATCTCGAGCGTTGTACCCTCTGCCAGACGGAGCGCGGGGGCTCCCTTATCCTTGCGGTTGTTGGGAAGCACGCTGTGTGCGGCTGTGCCACCCTCTACGGGCGAGAGGGCGCGGTTGATGTCAACCGGAGCCACGGGCTTGACCTCGGCCTTAGGAGCCTCTGCCTTGGGAGCCGGTGCCGGAGCAGGCTTCGGTGCGGCTACAGGCTTCGGAGCTGCCTTGGGAGCGGCACCGGCTACGCCGAACTCTATGATGGGCTGGTCAGTGGCCATCACCTCACCCTCGTCGATAAGCAGACGGGCGATTGTGCCGGCACGGTCGGCCATCAGGTTGTTCTCCATCTTCATGGCCTCGTAAACCAGCAGGATGTCACCGGGCTTTACAGTATCGCCGGGCTTAACCTTGAACTCAAGGACAGTGCCGCCCATGGGAGCCTTCATCACCTCGCCCGAGCCTACAACGCCGGCGGGTTCCTCAGCCGAGACAGTCTCGCCTGCGGCAGCGAACTCAATCAGCGGCTGGTCGGTGGCCATTACATCGCCCTCGCCTACAAGCACGCGCTTTACAACGCCGCCCTTGTCGCATGCGAGGTCATTCTCCATCTTCATTGCCTCGTAAACGAGCACCACGTCACCAGGCTTAACGGTATCGCCGGCCTTCACGCGGATCTCCATTACTGTACCGCCCATGGGAGCCTTGAACACCGGACCGGTCACCGGACCCTGTGCGGCTGCGGGAGCGGTCGCTGCCTGCGCCGGCGCTGCTGCCTTGTTTGCCTCGTACTCAGCCTTGCGCTGGTTGGTGAGGAATGTCTTGGCCACTGCGGGCAGAAGCTCAAGAAGCAGGAACTCCTCCTCGTTGAGGGCGAGTTTCACGCCGCCGAACTTGTCAAGCTCCGGATTGGCGGGAGTCTTGTATGTGCTCACATCGTAGGGCTTCTCCTCGGGACTGCCTGTGATCTGCTCGCGGAACTTCGGGTCAACCGGTACGGGGGTAGTGCCGTACTCACCCTTGACGAGCGATATGAACTGATTGTTCTTGTTGGTATAGTCGGGTTTGCCGGCGCGACGGTCCATAGCCAGGTTCACGGCCTGCGAGCCTACGATCTGGCTGGTCGGCGTAACGAGAGGCACGAGACCTGCGTCGCGGCGCACCTTCGGGATGAGGGCCATGGCCTCCTCGAGCACATCCTCTGCGCCGAGCGAGCGGAGATTGGCCACCATGTTCGAGTACATTCCACCGGGAACCTCGGCGTTCTTGACGAGCTCGTTGGGCTTCGGCAGACCGAAGTAAGCCTCGATCTTGTGGCATGCGTCGAGAAGTTCCTCCTCCTTGTTGGCCTTTGCAGCCTCGATGGCGCGGTCGAACTCGGCGTCGATCTCGGCGGGCATTGCCTTGTATGCCTCGTCGAAATCCTTGGGCCACTTGTCCTTGTTGAGGTCGAAGTCTGCCAGAGCCTTGCGGGCATCCTTGAGTTCGTGACGGATCTTGGCAACAGCCTCCATGTTGACGTCTACCTCGACGCCAAGCTTGCGGCAGAAGATGTCGACGAGCTCGATCGAGGGTGCTGCGGAACCGCCGCCAAACCACCATATGTTCGTGTCGACAATGTCGACACCCTGTATAATCGATGTAAGTACGGATGCAAGTCCGTAGCCCGGTGTACAGTGAGTATGGAAGTCTACCGGAACCTTGAGCGCGGCCTTAAGCTTGGGCATCAGCGTGTAGATGCGTGACGGGCTTACCAGACCGGCCATATCCTTGACGGTGACCATCTTCGCGCCGAGTTTCTCCATCTCGAGGGCCTTGTTGACAAAGTACTCGTCGGTAAAGATCTTCTCATCCTCGGGAGTCCCCTTCGGGTCGACTGTATAGCAGACAGCAGTGTCGGAGATTCCGCCGAGCTCGTTGATCATGCGTATCGAGCCCTTGATGTTGTTGATGTCATTGAGGGCGTCGAAGATACGCATCACGTTCAGACCATTCTCGATTGCCTTCTTATAGAAGCCCTCGAGCACTGAGTCGGGATAGGGAACATATCCAAAGAGATTGCGGCCGCGCGAGAGTGCCGACAGCAGCGAGATGCCCTTCATAGCCTTGCTGCACTCGCGCAGGCGGTTCCAGGGGCTTTCGCCGAGATAACGCATCACGGAGTCGGGCACCGCACCGCCCCATACCTCCATGATATAGAATTTTGCATCACGGTAGAGAGGAAGAAGTTTATCGACATTCTCCTGCCTCATGCGGGTGGCGAAGAGAGACTGCTGGCCGTCGCGCAGCGTAAGGTCTCTGATTTGTAATTTCTTAGTCACTGTTGTTTCGTTTTAATAATGTGTTTATGGTATTGAATAAGTCTCAACACGTTCATTTAATTCCCAAATTTAAATAATATTTGCCAATTAAAGAATTTTTTCGCTATTTTTTTCAAATTTTATTTTCTTTATGCCGATTCATAGCACTATTGATAAGTCAGCTGCAGTCGGCGCACAAAAAAGAGCGGGACAAATCCTGACAGGATTTGTCCCGCTGCTGGTGTCTCTGACACGTGAGAAATGCTCCGGCTTACTTCTTCGAGCGATTGCCGTAACGGCTGCGGAACTTGTCGACACGTCCTGCGGTGTCCACGAGTTTCTGCTTGCCGGTGAAGAAGGGGTGAGACGAACTGGTGATCTCAAGCTTTACGAGGGGATACTCCTTGCCGTCGATCTCGATTGTCTCGCGTGAGTTGACTGTCGAACGTGTGATGAACACCTCGTCGTTAGACATGTCCTTGAAGCAAACCTCACGGTAATTTGAGGGATGAATGTCTTTTTTCATTTTGATTTACTGCAGTTTAATTTATTTGTTTGTTGGCTCAGCAGGTCGCGATCCCACTGAATTGGCCTGCAAAATTACAAATTTTCCGGCAAATACGCAAATTTTATACAAGTTTGCGGTATTTGATGCGGTGCGGAGTGTCGGCGCCGCCGTCGCGCTTCTTCTTGAACTCTTCGTATTCGGAGTAACTTCCCTCGAAGAATGTCACCTGGCTGTCGCCCTCGAAGGCGAGTATGTGCGTGGCGATGCGGTCAAGGAACCATCGGTCGTGGCTTACGACCACGGCACAGCCGGCGAAGTTCTCGAGACCCTCCTCAAGTGCGCGGAGAGTATTGACGTCGATGTCGTTGGTCGGCTCGTCGAGAAGCAGCACGTTGCCCTCCTCCTTAAGCGCCATCGCAAGGTGCAGGCGATTGCGCTCGCCGCCCGACAGCACGCCGATCTTCTTCTCCTGGTCAGCGCCGGTGAAGTTGAAGCGCGACAGATAGGCGCGGGCATTCATGTCGCGGCCTCCCATGCGGAACGACTCAACTCCCTGCGAGATCACCTCGTAGACTGTCTTCTCGGGCGAGAGGTCCCTGTGGTTCTGGTCCACGTATGCTATCTTGACGGTCTCCCCCACCTCGAAGTCACCTCGGTCGGCCTTCTCCAGACCCATGATGAGCCGGAACAGGGTGGTCTTTCCGGCGCCGTTCGGTCCGATGACTCCCACTATGCCGTTGGGAGGGAGCATAAAGTTGAGGTCGGTGAAGAGTGCCCTGTCGTCGTACGCCTTGGCAAGATGCTTCGCCTCGATCACCTTGTTGCCGAGTCGCGGACCGTTGGGGATGAATATCTCAAGTTTCTCCTCGCGCTCCTTCTGGTCCTCGTTGAGCAGACGGTCGTAACTCGACAGACGCGCCTTTCCCTTGGCCTGACGGGCCTTGGGTGCCATGCGCACCCACTCGAGCTCGCGCTCGAGGGTCTTGCGCCGCTTGCTGGCCTGCTTCTCCTCCTGTTCCATGCGCTTGGTCTTCTGGTCAAGCCATGAGGAGTAGTTGCCCTTCCAGGGAATACCCTCGCCACGGTCAAGCTCGAGTATCCATCCGGCCACATGGTCGAGGAAGTAGCGGTCGTGCGTCACGGCGATAACCGTGCCGGGATACTGCTGCAGGTGCTGCTCGAGCCAGTCGATCGACTCGGCGTCGAGGTGGTTGGTGGGCTCGTCGAGAAGCAGTATGTCGGGCTGCTGCAGCAGCAGACGGCACAACGCCACGCGACGGCGCTCGCCTCCCGACAGCACGCCGACCTTCTTGTCGTCGGGCGGACAACGCAGCGCGTCCATCGCGCGGTCGAGCTTATTGTCGATGTTCCATGCGTCGGCAGCGTCAAGCTTGTCCTGAAGCTCGGCCTGACGCTGTATCAGTTTGTCCATCTTGTCGGGGTCCTCAAGAACCTCGGGGTCGGCGAACGCGTTGTTCACCTCGTCGTACTCGCGCAGAAGAGCCAGCACAGGCTCGACTCCCTCCTGCACAACCTCGCGGACAGTCTTCTCGGGGTCGAGCTTGGGTTCCTGCTCGAGATAGCCCACTGAGTAGTCATGGTTGAATACGACATTACCCTGATAGCTATTGTCTATTCCGGCTATGATCTTGAGCAGCGTAGACTTTCCGCTGCCGTTCAGACCGATGATGCCGATCTTCGCTCCGTAAAAGAACGACAGGTAGATGTTCTTCAATATCTGGCGCTGGGGAGGAATCACCTTGCTCACTCCCACCATCGAGAATATAATCTTTTTATCGTCAGCCACTGTATATGGTTTTAGTTGGTTTTAGGTATTTGTCTTGTTGCCGGGGAGGCGCGACATATCAGACGTCACTTGCCCGTGACCACCCGGTAGGCGCACTTCACCTTGCCCCGCTCCATGTTGTGCAGTTTGTTGCGTATCATCTGCTTGCGCACCGGCGAGATGCGGTCGGTGTAGACCGTGCCGAGCAAGTGGTCGAACTCATGCTGTATCACACGCGCCATAAAGCCGGTGAACTCCCTCTCATGCTCCTCGAAGTTCTCGTCGAGCCAGTTGAGCACGACATGCTCGTAGCGCTTCACATTCTCCGACAGGCCTGGCAGAGAGAGGCATCCCTCGGAGCGGCTCACGGGGTCGGCGTCCTCGATCACGTCGAGCTGAGGATTGATGAGCACCATCTTTGAGTCGGCACATTCGGGAAACTCATCGGCAAGCACCGAGGCATCGATCACAATCACTGCGATCGAGCGACCTATCTGAGGCGCGGCAAGACCTATCCCATCCGTGTGATACATGGTCTCGAACATGTCCTTGATAAGTTTGTCGAGCTCGGGATAGTCTTTATCTATATCCTCGGCCTCCGCGCGGAGCACGGGTGTGCCATAAAGATAAACAGGTAATATCATAAATGCTTGTACTGTTTTGTTTGGATCCAATCCGGATGCGGCGGCATCCGTGTTGCAAAAGTAATAAAAAAAGCGCACACGGGCAAATCAGGCGTGAGCCTCGAGCCAGGTGGTCAGTATTATGGCGGCCGACATCTCGTCGGCGAGTCCCTTGCGCTGTCTGTCGGATTTCTTAAAGCCGGCGGTAATCATGTCGCGGTGCGCCATTACCGAGGTAAAACGCTCGTCGACCATCTCGACCGGCATGTCAGGAAGGGCCTTGCGCAACTGGCCGAGAAAGGGCCTGATGTATCGCATTGACTCCGACGGCTCGCCGTTCATCTGCCGCGGCTCGCCCATGAGTATGCGGTC
Source organism: Muribaculaceae bacterium (assembly GCA_014867205.1). GTDB lineage: Bacteria > Bacteroidota > Bacteroidia > Bacteroidales > Muribaculaceae > Lepagella. Next base: position 75,298 of record WGUO01000007.1, read on the forward strand.
CACGCTCTCGGCCGCGCAATACTCCATGATGAAGTTGAGCAGGTCACATGTGCGCACCACGGGCAGCGGATTGGCCGCGATCCTGAGCGGGTCGGTCACTGCCACGCCGCAGCGCCGGCGTCCGTAATCTATCGCCATTATTCTTCCCATATTGTTTTCTATAATAAAAATTCCAGTCCGGCGCGGGCCGGGCTGGAATCCATTTTATGAAACTGCGGTTTTATTTCTTGTTTGCGAAATAACGCTGATAGAGGCCGTAGAAGCCGCGTCCGTGACGAGCCTCGTCCTTTGCCATCTCGTGTACTGTGTCGTGGATAGCGTCAAGGTTCTGTGCCTTGGCGTTGCGTGCGATACGCATCTTGTCCTCGTTGGCACCGGCCTCGGCGTGCATACGCTTCTCAAGGTTGGTCTTGGTGTCCCATACCATGTCACCGAGCAACTCGGCGAACTTCGAGGCGTGCTCTGCCTCCTCCCAAGCGTAGCGCTTGAAGGCCTCGGCTATCTCGGGATAGCCCTCGCGGTCTGCCTGACGGGACATGGCCAGATACATGCCGACCTCGGTGCACTCACCCATGAAGTGGGCGTTCAGATCCTTGATCATCTCCTCGCCGGCCGTCTTGGCGACACCAACCTCGTGCTCTGTCACGAAGTTAAGAACCTCCTTGTCATCAAGTTCCTTGAACTTCGACGCGGGGGCACCGCACATCGGGCACTTCTCGGGGGCCTGCTCGCCCTCAGCCACATATCCGCACACTGTGCAAATCCATTTCTTTGCCATTTTTCTAATTTTTTATTGGTTAGTTATATACTCGTCTTCTATCGTGGGCCGCGCCTTAACGCTTCCCGTTTACATTGCAAATATAACAAATAATTCACGATAATCGTTAAAAATTTCCTTAATAAAATTTAATATCCTAATTTTGCAGCATGAAAGCGGAAGAATACAGCAAAAACGCCATCCCCGACCTTGAACGCCGTGTGCGGGACGTAATGCGTGGAGCCGGCGTGACGCGCGTGCTTGCCGGAGTCAGCGGAGGCGCCGACAGCGTGGCACTTCTGCTTGCCTTGCGTTCGGATCCGCATATGGAACTGACTGCTGTCCACTGCAATTTCCATTTGCGCGGTGAAGAGAGCGACCGCGACATGCTCTTTGTTGAACAGTTGAGCGGGCGCCTCGGAGTGCCTCTCGTCACCGTGCATTTCGACGTGCCCGAATATATTCGGCGGAACGGCGTCTCGGTGGAGATGGCCTGCCGCGACCTGCGCTACGCGGAGTTCCGCAGAATCATGTCGCAGGTCGGTGCCGGACGCATCGCCGTGGCGCATAATGCCGACGACAACGCCGAGACACTTCTGCTCAACCTGATGCGCGGCGCAGGCGTTGCCGGCCTGCGGGGCATGCGCCCCGACACCGGCGAGGTCATCCGCCCGCTGCTGTCACTGAGCCGCGCCGACATCGAGCGTTATCTCGACGCCAAGGGACAGCCCTTTGTCACCGACTCAACCAACCTTTCGTCTGACTACCGGCGCAATTTCCTGCGCAACCGGGTACTCCCACTTCTCGCTGAGCAATGGCCTGAGGCCCGGAAATCCATATGCCGCTCGGCCTCAAACCTGCTTCAGGAGGAACGCGTGCTAAGGTGGGTGGAGAAGGAACTCGGCGCATCGCGCGGAGACTCGCTCCACTTCGACGACATCAGGCGCAGCCCCGACGCCGGGTGGCTCATATCGCGATTCGTCACCCGCCTCGGTGGCTCGTACACACAAGCCGCCGAGATGGAACGAGCCATCTTCGCCGATGATTTCTGCTCGGGTAAGTTCTGGATTCTGCCGCAGGGTCGCATCTCGCTCGAGCGTGACCACCTCAGGTTCATTCAGGACACTCCCGCCGAATGCCCGGCTCCAACAGCCGAATGCCTAATGATGGGGACTTCAGTGATGGAACACGTCAGAAACGCTCCTCTCTCCGAACTGTGGCTGCCACTGCCGCCCGACGAGGTCGAGTTCAGGCATCCCGCCGCCGGCGACCGAATCTCTCCGCTCGGCATGGCCGGAAGCACGAGGGTAAGCAAGATTCTCAAGGACGCACGGTTCTCGGCTGCCGAAAAGGCGAATATACTCGTGGCTGTCGAACGCAAGACTGGAGACCTGCTCTGGGTCGAGGGACAGAAGAGGTCGAGACTGCGTCTGGTCGACGCCAGTGCGCAGAGCGTCTGGCGATATACCGTGAGAAGACATACAAACAAATGACAACACTTCCGTGTTAACCTTAAAGGCTGACTATGCCCGGCAACATAAAAAACTGTGCATTGTCTTATACAATACGTTCTTTTTATAATCAATCAGGGTGATGTGCATGATTATTCCAGATAGTTATTGTATATTTGAGCAACAAAACACATGGCCGTCTCAGATGCGTCTCAAGACCGCACTGCACGGCCCGGCATGAACAACCCATTTTAGACAAAACAAAATATGGAATTAGTAAAAGAAGACCTCGACTTTCTCCGCGAGAAAGGAATCAGTGAAGAGAAATTTAACGAGCAGCTCGATATGCTCCGTGACGGGTTCCCGTACCTGAGGATCGAAGGGCCGGCCACTGTCGGCCATGGCATATCCGCGCTGACACCGGAGATGGAGATGGGAGCAATCAGGATGTGGGAGGAATATCTGGGCAAGGGGGGCGTCGTGATGAAGATGGTTCCGGCCAGCGGCGCGGCATCGCGCATGTTCAAGGACCTGTTCGCCTTTCTGAACGGGAAGTCCGAGAAATCCGACAATGACTTCATCAGGAAGTTCTTCGAGCACATCGAGGACTTCGCGTTCTTCCCGCGCCTCAATTTCGTGACCCTGTCGCAGCATGGCCTGAGCGTTGACTCGCTCATTCGCGAGAAGAGATACAAGGATGTGGTGCGTGCCCTTATCGAGAAGGAGGGTCTCAACTACGGCAAGCTTCCCAAGGCCCTGCTGCAGTTCCACAAGGTGATCGGCACGTCGCGCACCGCACTCGAGGAGCATCTGGCTGAGGGCGCGCAGTATGCCGCCGGCAAGGATGGTGTCGTCAGGGTGCATTTCACCGTGTCCGAAGACCATATGCCTCTCGTAAAGATGAAGGTCGAGGAGGCTGCCGCTCATCTCGGCCATCAGTATGGCGTCAGGTATGATATAACCTACAGCGTGCAGAAGCCCTCGACCGACACAGTCGCCGCCAACATGGACGGCACCCCCTATCGCGAGGAGGGCAAGTTCTTCTTCCGTCCCGGCGGACATGGTGCCCTGATCGAGAACCTTAACGACCTCGACGCGGACGTCATCTTCATCAAGAACATCGACAACGTGGTGCCCGACACCCATCGCGGCGCGACAATCCAATACAAGAAGGTGCTCGGCGGAACGCTCGTGGCAGTCAGACAGCGCATCGACGAGTATTGCCGCATACTCAAGGACAACAAGGCCGATGAGGCCAAACTGGAGGAGATGCTCGGATTTTTGCGCAATGTGCTCTGCATAACGCATGACAATGCCGACGAGATGGACTCCGAGGCCAAGAAAGAATACATCTTCGGCAAACTCAACCGACCTCTTCGCGTCTGCGGAATGGTACGCAACGAAGGCGAGCCTGGAGGTGGTCCCTTCATGGTATATAACACCGACGGAACTGTCAGCCCCCAGATTCTCGAGTCGTCGCAGATCGACCCCAAGGACAAGGAGTCGATGAAGATGCTCAAGGAATCGACACACTTCAACCCTGTAGATCTCGCCGTCTCGGTTCGCGATTATAACGGCAGAAAGTTCAACCTGCCAGAATATGTCGACAAGGCTACCGGATTCATCTCAATCAAGAGCCGTGAGGGCGTGGAGATAAAGGCCCTCGAGCTCCCCGGACTCTGGAACGGCGCCATGAGCGACTGGAACAGCATATTCATCGAGGTTCCGGCCCAGACCTTCAATCCGGTCAAGACAGTCAACGACCTGCTGCGCCAGGCGCACCAGCCACTCCCCCAGATTCAGCAGGAATAAACCGCCCCGCCTGAATTCTCGGGAGTAAGACAGTTCTACCCTAATTCACGGGAACAAGACAGACCCGGCTTGTCGGGCCGGCATCATATTCAGACTAATAACAGCCCCGAGGCGCCGTCACGGTGCCTCGGGGCTTCCTGTCTATTGTAGATTGTGTGTTTTTTATCGGGGGAACCGGTCTGGCCGGTCCCCTCGATTACCATGTGAGTGTCACTTTACTGCCACCTTGAACGACTTCGAGCCGAGGCGTGCCACATAGATGCCGCCCTCGAGCGCGATGCGGTCGCTACCAGTGGTGTATATTCCGGCTACCTTATGCCCCAGAGTGTCGTATACCGACAGCTCCATGCCTGCGGGCGCCTGTACCAGGATACCCTCTTCGCAAGGCAAAATGCGGATGTCCGCTCCGTCGACCTCGATCTCGCCGACACCATTCTCCACCTCAAGCGTGGTCATCTCTGACTCACCTTGTGCGTAGGCTGCGCTCACGCCGTATGTAGTGTCAACGCTATTGTCGTGGTCGGTCGAGTAGAGGCACTCGCCAAACGGATTCTCGGTCAGCATAACGCCGTTGCGGTAAACGTTGTAGCCGAGCAGGTCGAGTGTTCCGTAGCCGGCGGTGTACTTGAACTCATCGAGGAGAAGCACGAAACCCTCATATCCGGTTGAGGTGTATCTGATCGCGAAGTACTGTGCATCCTCAGGCAGCGTGTAGCTGTACTCCTGCCAGCCTGTCTCGGAGACTGTCACGCGCTCGCCAACAAGTTCGAAGTCCTCGGGGTTACGTCCGGATTTCGACACGAGGAACTCGAAGCTCTCGGTATAGTCGGCGATAGGCTTGGCAGCCTTGAACGATACCGTGGTTCCGCCGATGATATGCTCCGAAATCAACCAATCGTCACTCTGCTGGCCGAAGTCCATGCTTCCGTCAGGTTTAACATAACTTGCCACAAATGCAGCGAGACACTTGTCACCCTCTGCCGGCGACCAGTCAACCTTGCCGGGGAAGTTGTCTACCTCGTCGGGTGCCCATACCATGAATGCGCGGGCCTGGTCCATGTTGGGATATACGAGTCCGTTGATGCCGTAGGGTACCAGACCGTCGCGGTCCACGAAGCGCCAGGGTGCCTGCGATGTGATTGCGAATGACTCCATGTCCTCGAACGAGTCGATGATCTCCTGCGAGCACTCTTCTGCGGGCGCCTCCCATTCAAGGCTGATGCGGTCTCCCTCGACTGTGCCTGTCAGGCTTGTCGGAGCCGGAAGTCTGTTGCCGCCAACATAGAGCGAAGCGCTCATCGTGTCGTTGCCCTCGTTGCCGTCTGACTCGAGGTTAACACGAGCCTCGAAGTTGACGGTCTTGCCTGCAAGTGTGGCCGGTACAGCCGCGTTGATCGTTATTGTACGCTCCTCGAGAGAGTGAAGGTTTACATCCTCGGTCGAACCAATCTTCACGTCGTCCGCGTAGAGATCTATTGCAAAACTGTCGATGTCGGAGAGTCCCTGAGACTGGATGCCGACTGTAAACACGCCCTGCTCGCCCATGTCGAGGTTATTCGGGATGTTGAATGACTTGATTGCGATATCGTTCTCAAGGTCATCCATAATGCGGATGTTGTCGATTGCGAATGTCGACTCGGGTCCGTTGCCAACACCCACGAGTGCGATGAAGAGACGGTCTGAGCCGTTGTACTTCGACAGCGACACCTTGTGCTCCTTCCAGCCTGACTCCTCGCTCCTGACATTTATGTTCTGAACGTAATCGTACTGACCGTTGCCGCTCTGTGCCTGGATGTTGAGGAAATCCTCGGCACCGGCTCCTGCGTTGTGGTACATGTCGAACACCAGGACAGGTTTCTTCATGTCCTTGAGTGCCATAAGAGGCATAATCATGCCGTCGGCCGAGTATGCCTCGGGCGAGAAGAGCATCATTCCGTAGTCGGAGTCTGAGGGCTCAATACCCTTGTCGGCTGCGCCTGACACTATCTGCCATGCCGCCGGGCCGTCGATAAGCTGACGCTGCCATACCTGGCTGTTGGCAAAACCGTTGGCAAACGACTCGCGGAACGGTATCTTGACGGGATCGCCGAGTACGATGCCGAGGTATCCGAGGACGCCCTCACCTATCTCGTTGACGGCCTTCACGCCGTAGAAGTACATGTGCTGCTGGGTGCCGAACATTGAGCCTGGCTGACCCTCCTGAACGCTGAACTTGCGATCTGTGAGACCTGTGGAGCCATCCATCGGGAAGGGCTCTACATAGTCGTATTCAGAACGGCAGAAATTATAGGTGACTGCATCCGGATCGACATATCCGCCACGGATACCGAGTTCAGAGGGCATGCCCCACTCAAAGTCGACTTTAATGTTGTCGGTGACTTTATAATTCAGGTATTCAACCAGACCGGGGAGATCAAGTCCTACATACGACCAGATGCTTGCCATCGCGCCGCGTCCGGCTTCATTGTAGGCGTATACCTTGTACTCGGTCTCACCTGCGGGAACGTTCTCAATAACCTGGCTTACCTGTGCGCCGGGCTGTACATTCTCGATCCATGCGAGATGATTGCCTGCCCCGTCGCAAACCTCGGCCTTGTCGATCTGCGAGAGGGCGTCGCCACCGAATGTCTTGTCAGGAGCCTTGAACGACACCTCTGCGGCAAGTGCTCCAAGCGGCTGAGGCTTGACGCTGAGTTCAGTCACCTCTGCAGGTGCACCGTCAGCGGGACCCTGCTCAACCTTAAGCGAGTAGACGCTCAGATAAGGAGTCGTAGGCGTTCCATCGCACACGCCATCAGCATGATAACCGAAATAGTACTTGCCTGCCTTGGGTACAGATACATAAGCACGGTAGGTAATCTGACCATCCTCATAGAGTGTTCCCTCAATATGCTTTATCACTGACTGCGACTCGGGATATCTAGTGTTTCCGAATGTAAGGTCAGCCGATGTGAGCGCGCATTGGCTCATGACGGTGGTCTCGACGAAGTAGTTGCCCGGCTCCATCTGCATGGGCGGCATGATCATCCAGTCGTCCTGCTGATATCCTGCCTCATGGTAACCTGTTGCACAGCTCGAGCTGCCCCATGTCTCGTACCAGCCGTTGCCATCGCCGTCAAGGTCATATATAGTGCATAGGTTGAAGAATTCCTCGCCGCCTGTGTTCTGAGAGAAAGGAATGGTGTAGCCATCGCCGCAGACGACTGAGTTGGAGAGTGTCTCTGCACCGGGGATGCCGTCGCATGATACTGTCACTCCATACCAGTAGCGGTCAAGTTTCGTGGGAAGAGTCTCGCTGAACTCGCATGCCTTGATGTCGTCGGCAACCTTGATGTTCTCAGGATAGCGTACCACGTCATAGGTCAGCAGGTCGCCGTTGAAGTATCCATTGTGGATACCGGCTGTCGGGGCATCCCACTTTACAGTTGTCACGCCAGCGTCGTTGACATCCATTGTGACGGCTGCTGCCGCATTCGGCGTGTCAGGACCGCAATAGGCTATTATTGTCCCCGTAGGGCCGTTGCCGGCCTCATTCGATAGGGTCACGGAGACATTATGCTCGCCCGAGAAACCGAAATCAACGTCTGCAACGGTATACTCACCACCGGCTGCTAATTCTGTCTCTGCCACCTTGGTGCCGTCGACTGTCACCACAGCATTGACATTGCCGGTTAGCTCGGTGCCGTCGAAAGCCTTGACGGGAGCCTTGAAGTGAATTGTACCGATCTTCGAGCCATCAGCACCAAAAGTAGCATCAAGAGCATCTACCACTTCCGGAGCCTTTGTCTCGGCAACCGGAGACTCTACCCATGCACACTGTGCGCCGAAATCGGGAAGGTCAGAAACCACCTCGACAGTCTGTTCATCAATATTGATCTTACGCAGATCGGTCTGGAAACTTTCATTGGTATAGATCCAGAAGAGTTCTCCCGTATGATGGTCAAATGCAATTGTGCTCCAGTAATAAAGCTTCATTTCTTCCGGAACAACCCTGAAGAGGTCGGTGAAAGAACCGTTCTCAAGGCTTACGGTAGCCAGACATCCGTCGTACGTAAGGGCATAGAGCGTACCGTCCGCGCTGAATGTAAGAGCCTTTGGATTTACAGGACAGAATGGTCCATACTCATAGACACCTGTCTCTCTGTCAAGTTTACAAAGATAAGGTGTCCTCAAAGCATCATAGCCAATTACATAAATTTCTCCGTCTGCAGGGTTATATGCTCCATATTCCCAAACACTTCTCCACTGAGACTCAAGTTTCTGGGTCCGCTCGAGCGACCAGTCTGCCGGGTCATACACCTGCATTTCGGCACTGATCACCTGTCCGCCTCCTGCTGAATAAGATGACGCGTATATCTTTTCTCCGTCATAGATCCCACTGCCCGGTATGTAGGGTGCGTCAGCGGCACGCTCGTCACCTACGACTCCTGTGCCATAGACCGGTCTTGCGGATCCGATGCCGATAAAGTCGCCCATAAACCAGTTGACAACGTTGAACCGGATGCGGGTGCCATCGTCGATGACGAGGTTCGGGTCAAGTGTTGGGTCGGTCGACGCGATACGCGACGGACCGTTGACGTTGTTTACAAAACGCGCCTGTGACTTCATGCGGTCGTTCTGCCGGTTGAGGGCAACTTCTGACGACTGCTCACTCGGACGCCATTCCTTGAGCTTCTTTCCGTCGATCAAGGTCTGCCCGAAAGTCACTGCTCCTGCGGCAACCAACAGGGTCGCTGACAGGCAAAGTGTCGTAGTCTTGTTCATAATTAATAGGATTAGTTACACTGCAAAGTTAGCGACTACTTTATATATTCCAATATTTTACAATACCTTTCGATTTCATTTTTAGAAAATCGAAACCGATTTAACCTTAGAGAAACGCGTTTGTGACTTAAAAGCAATTCAATGGCTGCACACAACGGCAATGCCGCCGTGTAGGATAACCGCGCCGGAGATATAGAACGGGTTCTCACCTGCGGGCCATATCCTGATAGACCGACGGCTTCATTCCGGTATAGCGGGTGAAGGCTGTGATGAACGCTGACTGCGACTTGAAGCCGACGCTCTCTGATATGGCCTTGATGGTATACCCGGAATAGGGGGAGTCTTTGGCGAGCCTACGCATGGACTCCTTGATGCGGTATTCGCTGAGGAAGGACCTGAAGTTCATACCGTATGTCTCGTTGATTACCTTCGAGACATACGTGGTGTTGGAGCCGACCCTGTCGGCGAGGGTCTTTATATTGAAGGAGCAGTCGCAGTAATTTTCAGCATTGTCCATACATTCGGATATGCCGCGTATAAGGCGCTCGCGCAGCGCTGTCGGCAGTTCTGAGGGAACGACGCCCTCCGCTTCGGCTGCCTTGGAATCGCCTCCGTCAGCATCTGCAGCCTCATCTTTATCCGGGTTCCCTGCCTCTTTGCAAGTTCCTGCCTCTGAGACATTGCCAGTCACCGAGCATGATGTCTCGGAATCATTCTCGATCGCTCCCCCGGTCTCGGCCACCTCCGTCTGCGAGTCTATGTATGACTGCAGCTCGCGAATACGTTGCTTGTACAAATTGTCGTTCTCGAGGTTAGCGAGGTTGCGCGAGTATAGGTCGGAGTAGGCGTCGGTCAGTTTGCGTTTCTGCCTCATTATTATTACAAAAAAAGCGGAAAGCACGAACAGGGCCACGACAATGACGATAATTATCACCCACATGCGGGTTATGCTTGCCTGCTTGGCCTCACGGTCGAGCGTGATGTCCTTGATGACACGCTCGTTCTGCTCCATCTCATACTCGAACTGAGTGTTCTTCAGACTGTTGAACACCGATTGGTTAAACAGTTCGTTGGAGAGGTTCAAATAGTCCTCAAGATATTTGAGGTAGTTGATACGGTCACCCTTCCGCTTGTATATCTCGCTGAGTCCATGATATGTCTCAACGAGCAAGTCGGTCTGTTTCCCCTCCTGGCCAAGTCGCTCGTTTTGCTTGAAATAATAGAGGGAGGAGTCAAGTTCCCCTTTGCGTTCATACAGGCGGGCGATCCACGAGTTGGGGGCTCCTATCTTGGGGGTTCCCAACTTATGCTTATAGGCATATGCCGACGCCTCGGTGAACATGTGCAGGGCCTCGCGTGCGTCACCCTTCTCCATGGCAAGCAGACCACCGTCCATAAGCACATCGTATGTATAATGAATGTCCCTGCACTTGTTTCGCATCATTGCGGTGTAATATTCATCGGCCTTCTGCAGGTTTCCCGAGAAAATGTGTGCGCCGACAAGGTTGCTCAGCACCATGTGCGTGAGTCGAGGGTCCTTGATAGAGTCTGCCACAGCATACGACTTTGAATAGAACCCGATGGCACGCTCATAGTCGTTGTGCATGCTGTAGATGTTTCCGATATAGCGGAGCACCTCGCTCAGTAGGGCCGGCATATGCCTGTCCTCGCAGATTCGGCGGCATTTGAGCAGAGTCTCCATGGCTCGGCTGTAACTGAAATGGCTATAGAGAATCTTGCCTTTGGCGAGCAGGGCCGAGGCGCAGGCACGCGCTTCGTCAGCACCGCTGCGCGGAGTATAGAACTCGGAGGCAAGGTCATAGTAGAACACAGCGCTGTCGGGATTGGTCTCCTCGTAGGCATGCCCCTTGTCGTAAAGTTCTGAAGCCTCCATATGTACATACGGATCAGCGGGATCAGCCTCGTGCCTGAACGCAGAGGCTCGGAATAAACCCGATATTGCCGTGAGGGATAGGATCGCAATCAGTATTTTGTGGCTCGTTTCAGACATCGGTATGGTCGTGATGATGTTGTCAGGATCACTGCCGCCATGGTGCCGGTTAATGGGGCATTGCCGCCGCATTGTCGCCTCAAGGGACAGTTCAGACCACAAAGATACAAATTATCACGCGAACATAAAGAATACACCCTGATATTTTTAATCAGAATTACGCTCCGCATTTGGCTAATCTTTTCGCTGCGCGTTGGGAAATTGTCCACATATTTTTGTAATTTTGTAATTTGATGTGACAATCTCACGGGTGACATAGGAGCAACCGTTCCGGCGCCGTCACCCGCCAAATACTTAACAACTTGAAAAATAGACCTCATATAACAGTTCCACTACTGTTAGCCCTCTGTATATTGCTCTTCGGCGCACTTTATGCGCCGAGTTCGGCATTGGCTCAGGGCCGTTCCTCGTCTGAAAGTTCATCAGCCGAGAAGAATAAGACCTACCCGCCCGGTTCGGCCTGGACCCTCTCCTATCCCCTCGGCACCCATATCGAGTCGACTCTCGACACTGTGCTCTATAACTATCAGCGGCAGTTCGTGACCGCGCTGACCTCCGATGCATGGGCGACAACCGGTCAGTTCACCGGTCCGGCCATCAACATGATCTATTTCCAGCGGCCGGAAGAGTTGCCTTTCTATTTCAACAACTCGCTGTCATATTGGCTGCCGACTTTCTCCAAGCAGAAGTTCTATAACGTATTCATACCCTTTACGCAACTGTCTTACAACATGGGGTACGGCACCGAGAACCGCACAGACCACCTGAAGGCCACTTTTGCCGGCAACGTCAACCGCAAGGTTGGCATCGGAGCATGGATAGATTACCCATACACCAAGGGCTCATACGCAAGTCAGGCTGCCAAGGGTCTCGGGTATGGCGTGTCGGGATATTATACCGGCTCACGCTACGAGATGCAGGCCTTCTTCAACCACTGGAACCACCTCAACAAGGAGAACGGTGGAATAACCGATGACCTATACATCACCAATCCCGCCGAACTTCAGGGAGGCGTGAACGACATTGAGCCCAAAAGTATCCCGACAAGACTCAGCGATGCCCACAACCGTCTGGTAGGCTCCCAACTCTATATGAGCCACGCATATAAGGTCGGCTTCTGGCGCGACATAACTCAGGAAGAGGATACTGTGGAACGCCGCGAATATGTGCCCGTCACGAAGTTCATCTATACTTTCGACTGGAAAAAGGATCGCCATTTCTTCATCAACCAGAATCAGCCCGAGGCCACAAAATTCTGGGAGAATACTTATTTCAACAACTCGGAGACCCGCGATAACGCATACTGGTGGTCGGTGTCTAACACTCTCGGCGTAGAGCTGGTCGAAGGCTTCCAGAAGTGGGCGAAGTTCGGTCTTTCGGCTTATGCGACCTACGAAATCGACAAGTTCCACTATGAGGTAGAGGGGATGAAGGAGATCATCAACCCGCCGGCCGACCAGACTGAGACTCCCTCCGGACTTACGCCCCTCCCCGAAAATTATGCAGGCAACCTCGGAAAGACCCGCAACCGCCTCTGGGTCGGAGGGCGTCTGGAGAAGACAAAAGGCTCGATAATCAGGTATGCGGCCGATGTCAGGTTCGGCCTTATCGGCGATGCAATCGGTGAAGTCGACGTGAGGGGTCGGCTCGACACCCGTTTCCGGCTCGGCAAGGACACGGTCCGAATCGGGGTGAACGGGTACTTCAAGAATCTCGAGCCTGACTACATGCTCAACCATTATGTCGGCAATCATTTCATCTGGAACAATGACTTCGGCAAGATCCGCAGTTTCCGCGTCGAGGGAAACCTATATATCCCCTGGTCGCGCACCGAACTGCGTGTCGGCGTGGAGAATGTGCAGAACCAGGTGTATTTCAACTCTGCCTGCGTGCCGCAACAGCATAGCGGCAATATCCAGGTGTTCTCGGCGGCCATTGACCAGAAACTGAAGTTCGGCATCTGGAACTGGGACAACACCTTTACATATCAGGCATCGTCGAACACCGACATCCAGCCGTTGCCCGCATTCACTCTTTACAGCAACATGTATCTATATTTCAAGGCATTCAAGGCTTTGACAGTACAGATTGGCGTGGACTGCAACTGGTACACCAAGTATCGCGCATTGGACTATCAGCCGGCCACGATGACCTTCCACTCGCAGGGTGCTGACGCGGTTGATGTCGGCAATTTCATATTCTCGAATATCTATCTGACGGCGAAACTATACAAGGTCAGGTTCTTCCTGATGTGTAGCCATCTGAACCAGGGCTGGTTCTCCAAAGACTATTTCTCGCTGCCCCACTACCCCATCGACCCCCGCCAGTTCCGCCTCGGCCTCTCCATCGACTTCGCAAACTGACAATCCTATCCTTGTCTCAATGTCATGGTCTGATATAAATTTGATAACAGGAGGATAACTGTGGATACCGATTTTAGGAGCCATAACTGGGAATAGATACATAATTTTTTTTATTGAGGGAACTTTTCCTGTCGATCTGTAACTAACATGACAGAAGCAATCAAAATTAGTATGTCAGCATCAGGTCATGGAGAATAACTCAGACTACAACCAGGCGTATATCGCAATGGTCGAGAGGAATGAGAAGATTATATTCAGCGTCTGCTTCTTCTATTCCTCTTCCGACTTGACTTTTGATGACCTGCGGCAGGAGGTCCTGCTATCACTCTACAAGGCTTACCCCAATTTCCGGGGCGATTGCAGAGAGTCGACATGGCTATATAAGGTCTGCATAAATACCTGTCTGCTCTCCATTCGCCGGTTCTCATCCAAAATCCATGTTCAGCCCATTGACGAACTGCCACATATTAATCCGGCAGAAGACTCCGACTCCGACCTCAAGGAGAAACTCGAATGGCTCCAGACCATGATTGCCGGACTCAACCCGATGGACAAGGCTCTCATACTGATGTGGCTCGATGAACTCTCCTACGAGGAAATTGCTCTCAACATGGGCATTCCTCGCAACACAGTAGCCTCACGGCTGCATCGAATTAAAGCAAAACTTTCATCACAAAAGGAGATTTGACTATGGAACTCGAAGACCTGAAGACAACCTGGAGGTCTGTGAAGCCTTACATCGGCAATATGTCTGACTCTGTCAAGGCATCACCTATCTCCGATAACCGCAAGGATGCGTGGACGCGCCTCCGCAACCGTTCACGACTGAATTATTCCATCACCGCAGTCTGTTTGGTGATGGTAGGCACGTCACGGCTCTGGGCACCCGTGAAATTTCCAGTCTGGTGGCTTGTGGCTTTTAGCCTCATCGTGCTTGCCGCACTCATCTGTGAAGTGCATATATTTTTTGCCATTAAGAATATCAATCCCTGGGAGGACTCCAACCGCGAGATTCTTTCTGCTGTAATCAGGATTAAAAAACAATACCGTTATATTGAAGTTATAACCTCTATAATAATGCTTCCGCTGCTCATACAGATCTCCCTCTTGCCTATGTTTATAGGCACATGGAGAATGATCTTTGTATGGTGTATGATCACGATTTGCTATACCCTGGAAATTATATGGTATAAAAGCAACATGAGGCAGTTTAACCGTCTAAGCAACTGGGACAAAGACTAACAATAACACAAAAATCATCAATGTCATGAAATTTATTTTGTCACGTACGGATGACTTCAAGAGTCATTCGAAGAAATGGATTGTGGGTTATTCATTCCTGTTCTGGCTGATCACCAGAATAATCGCAATGGCAATCCTGATGGGATGTACCGCTCTCTACACTCGCTTCGGCGTAGATCCCGAAACCCTAACCGCCTTTGCCGGTTCTCCCGACCAGGCAGTAAAGATGGGTTCTCTCGCATTCTCGATATTCGCGGTCATGATTATAGCGCCGGTTCTTGAGGAGGGTGTTTTCCGCCTCTGGCTGTCCTTCAGGAAGTGGCAGGTTGCCATGGCAGTTGCCCTGATACCGATAATGGTGCTCTGGCAGCATTTCCGCATTTATTCCGCACTAGAATATGTCCTGTGCATCGGCATCGCCGGTCTGGTCTTCGCCGGCGTCTACTATGGAACGCGCCAGAGCATGTGGTCAGCGATTAAGCAGAGGCATCTTGTGCTTGCGTCATGGATCTCATCTGCCGCTTTCGGACTGTTACACCTCATGGCATTCAGCACACTTACATGGGCACTACTCCCCTACTGCCTGTGTGTGGTTCTCATACCCTTCTTCGGCGGCTGCGCCTGCGCTTACCTGCGGGTCAACTTAGGCTTCTGGTGGGGCGTCGGAATGCACATCTTCAACAACCTCCCCGCCATCTTCGTCATGGCCACCCTGTAAAGACATAAAGAGTTTGCCGCCTATAATAAGTTAAAAGTCACCGGCGCGACAGAGGCGGCGGTGACTTTTGTATTGTCAGTTAACAGATGTTATTATTCAGATTACTTCTGATTACTTCAGGACGCCGAGGCGCTTGCCGACGGTGATGAAGGCGGCGATGGCCTTGTCGAGCTGCTCGCGGGTGTGGGCTGCCGACAGCTGAACACGGATGCGGGCCTGTCCCTTCGGCACAACCGGATAGTAGAAGCCCGTGACATAGATGCCTTCCTTCTGCATCTCTGCAGCAAAGTCCTGCGAGAGTTTTGCGTCGTAAAGCATCACGGCGCAGATCGCGCTCTGGGTCGGCTTGATGTCAAAGCCGGCGTCGAGCATGCGGGTGCGGAAGTACTCGACATTCTCCATCAGTTTGGTGTGGAGGTCGTCGCTCTCACCGAGCATCTTGAACATCTCGATGCTTGCACCCACGATCGAGGGAGCCACCGAGTTGGAGAACAGATAGGGACGCGAACGCTGGCGAAGCATCTCGATAATCTCCTTGCGGCCCGTAGTAAAACCGCCCATCGCGCCGCCGAACGACTTGCCCAGCGTGCCGGTGAAGATATCGATCCTGCCGTAGCAGTCAAACTGCTCGGCCACGCCGTGACCCGTCTTGCCGACAACGCCGGCCGAATGGCTCTCGTCGACCATCACCAGCGCGTCATACTTCTCGGCAAGGTCGCAGATCTTGTCCATCGGGGCCACATTGCCGTCCATCGAGAAGACGCCGTCGGTGGCGATGATGCGGAAACGGCAGTCCTTGGCCTCCTGCAGGCAACGCTCCAGGTCGGCCATGTCGGCGTTCTTGTAGCGGAAACGCTTTGCCTTGCAGAGACGCACGCCGTCAATGATCGACGCATGGTTGAGAGAGTCACTGATTATGGCGTCCTCCTCGGTGAAGAGAGGCTCGAACAGGCCGCCGTTCGCATCGAAGCAGGCAGCGTAGAGTATGGTGTCCTCAGTCTTGAAATAGTCGCTGATCGACTTCTCGAGTTCCTTGTGGAGATCCTGCGTGCCGCAGATGAAGCGCACCGACGACATGCCGTAGCCGCGACGGTCCATGGCCTCCTTGGCCGCGTTGATGAGTCGCGAGCTGTCGGCCAGGCCGAGGTAGTTGTTCGCGCAGAAGTTAAGCACCTCACCTTTGGCGCCCTCGACCTCTATGTCACTGCTCTGGGGCGTCACGATGACACGTTCGTTCTTGTAGAGACCCGCATCCTTGATGTCCTGGATCTCCTTCTCGAGATGTGTTTTGAAATTCTTGTACATGATATTAGTAAATTGTCGGGCCGCAATGGGCATGGCACCGGTCGCCGGTCATACATGCGAGAGGAGCCGCCGCGACATACGGCCGCTGTTGTTCGACACAAAGTTAATAAAAGATGGGATAAATTTTTATATTTTTCACGAAAATTTTTTATTTTTGCACCATAATCGAACAACCGCACGTGCCGCAACCTGAGACAGCGGCCCCGACGGCGCGATATCCTTAAATTTATACCTTAGTAATGAAGAATATACTTGTGATCGGAGGCACCGGCCAGATCGGCTCCGAGTTGATTATGAAGTTGCGTGGCATCTATGGCAACGCCAACGTGGTGTGCGGATATATTCCGGCTGCTCCCCCGAGGGGTATACTGGCCGAGAGCGGTCCGGCAGAGATCGTCGACATCACCAATCCGCAGCAGATCGCCGATGTCGTGAAGAAATACGACATAGACACGATCTATAACCTCGCGGCACTCCTCTCGGCTGTGGCCGAGGCAAAGCCGCAGCTGGCATGGGCCATTGGCGTCGGCGGACTCTTCAACACCCTCGAGGTGGCCCGCGAACATGGCTGCGCCGTGTTCACGCCGAGCTCGATCGGCTCGTTCGGACATAACACTCCCCACATCAAGACCCCGCAGGACACAATACAGCGTCCAGACACAATCTACGGCGTGACCAAAGTCAGCGGCGAGTTACTCAGCGACTACTACGCCAAGCGTTTCGGGGTCGACACACGCTCGGTGCGTTTCCCCGGCCTCATATCCTATACCACACCCCCGGGTGGCGGCACGACCGACTATGCCGTCGACATCTACTACTCGGCGGTCAAGGGCGAGAAGTTCAAGTGCCCGCTCAAGCCGGGAACATACATGGACATGATGTACATGCCCGACGCACTTCGCGCCGCCGTCGAGATCATGGAGGCCGACCCCTCGAGACTCGTTCACCGCAACTCGTTCAACATCGCATCGATGAGTTTCGACCCTGAGATCATCTATAACAAGATCAAGGAATATGTGCCCGGTTTCGAGATGGAGTATGAGCTCGACCCGCTCCGCCAGAAGATTGCCGACTCATGGCCCGACTCGCTCGACGACACCTGTGCCCGCAGCGAGTGGGACTGGAAGCCGGAGTTCGACCTCGACTCTATGACGCAGGACATGCTGCTCAACCTACGCAAGAAATTCAATCTCCAATAACACCCCAATAACAAGACAAGACCCCGGGAAACGCTGCCTATTCCCGGGGTCTTGCTGTATATTGGGGCATATTACTCGCCGGCGGCGATTCCCGCGCTGTCATTCTGCATATTGTCCTTGTCTCGGTGGAGACGGAGGAGATTGATTTTCTCATGCAGCATCGGCACCTTCCGCTCCAGGTGAGCGAGATCCTGACGCGTCTTATAGAGCATATAGGTATAGGATATCATCTTGGCCTCGCCGTCTGAGAGTTTTACGGACTTGACAGGGCGCCCCTGCATATAGACCACAGTCAGCGGGTTCAATTCGTTTTCGGATATCATCTCGCCAATCGAGTCAGCCTCGGGTCCGGTAAAGAGGACGGTCGTAAGCGCCGCCGTGCGGTAGTTGAGTGCCTGGTCGTTGGGAACGGTGGCTGAGGAGACCGTCACCTCGGGCGCCTGGACCTCAATGCAGTCGAACGGCTGCCCGGCAAGCGCGGCTATCAGTTCGAACTGGCCGTTGTCGTTGATCCGCGCCACAAGGCCTGTGGACCTCAACGGATATTTGTCCTTATAGGAAGTGAGTATCGTATAGCTGCCGGCCTCGCGCGGGTTGCTTACGGTGGTGAAATCTGCCATACGGTCTGCGACATCGTCACGAAGCACGGATATCCTGCTGTCGCATGAGTCGATCTCTGACTGCACGGCGGCTATGGAGTCGCTAAGCGACGCCGCATAGTCGGCGCGGGCTTTCTCACCGTCGTTGCTCTTTGCAACACATCCCGCGAGCATCAGCAGAGCAGAAGCCGACGCCATTATGCTTACAATTGTCTTCATGGTTTCCTGTTTTTTAGAATTATTATGGAGGCGCAGGTAGATGATTCAGACCCTGAGCACATCCTTTACCCCCTTTACTGTCTTAATTTTCTTAACAAGAGTCGTGAGCTGACGGTTGTCGGAGACTCCGATCACGAGGTAGCCCTGGAAGATGCCGTCGTGAGAGTCAATCGAGATATTGCGCAACTGCGCCCCCTGCTCGTGTGATATTATAGAGGTTATGTTGGTCACGATGCCTATGTCGTCGTTGCCCACCACGCGCAGGGTAGCCGGAAGCACAGTGCCTGTCCTGCCGCTCCAGTCAGCGCGTATCACCCGGTAAGGATAGCGCTCTCGGATGTGCGCCGCGTTCGGACAGCTGTTCTTGTGTATCTTGACCATTCCGTCGCTCGATATAAACCCGAACACGTCATCGCCATATATCGGGTTGCAGCACCGGGCGAAGCGGTAGCTGAGTCCGTTGATAGACTTCTCGCCTATGACGAGCACATCGTTCTGCGACTTCGCGGTGTCGTCGTCATGACGGATCTCGAACTCCTCTGCAGAGACGTGCTCCGCGCCACTTGACGCCGTGGTGTACTCGACATATGAATTGAGTATCCGTCCCGGATCAAGCGTATCGCTGCCGAGGTCAGCATAGAACTCGAGCGCGAACTTATAGCCCATTTTCTTGATGAGGCGCATGAGCCGACCCTCGTCGAGCTCGAGCTTACGGTTCTTGGCGCGGCGCAGCAGGGCCTCCTTGCCTAAGTCGGCGAGACGCTGCTTCTCCTCGTTGAGGCACTGCTTGATCTTGTTGCGGGCCTTCGACGAGGTCACGATGTTGAGCCATTCCTGCTTCGGCGTCTGGTTGGCCGAGGTCAGTATCTCGACGGTGTCTCCGTTCTGTATCTTGTAGTTGAGGCGCTTGTGGCGACCGTTCACAATGGCGCCGTTGCAGCGCGCCCCGACGTTCGAGTGGATATGGAATGCGAAGTCGAGCACGGTGGCACCGCTCGAGAGGCGGAACAGGTCGCCCTTGGGCGTGAAGGCGAACACCTCCTTGCCGAACGGGTCCATCTGTATGTTCCTCATAAGCTGCATCGGGCCGGCGTCGGCTGACTCGAGTATGTCGCGGATATTGTTCATCCACTGGTCGGTGCCGTCGCCCTTGCCTCCCTTGTAGCGCCAGTGCGCCGCGAGGCCCTTCTCGGCCACGAGGTCCATGCGCCGCGTGCGGAACTGCACCTCGACCCACTTGTTCTCCGGCCCCATCACGGTGGCGTGGAGTGACTCATATCCGTTGCTCTTGGGTATCGATATCCAGTCGCGCATACGGGCCGGATTGGCCGTGTACATGTCGGCGAGTATGGAATATGCCAGCCAGCAGTCGCTCTTCTCGCGCGCCGGCTCGGAGTCGAGTATCACGCGGATCGCGAAGAGGTCGTAGATGCCCGGCAGGTCTACCTTCTGCTTGCGCATCTTGTTCCATATCGACGATATGGACTTGGTGCGCCCCTTGATGTCGAATTTCAGGCCGGCATTCTCGAGCTCGCGCTTTACAGGGGCGATGAACGCCTTGATGTATGCGTCGCGCGATCGCTTGGTGGCGTTCAGTTTATGCGCTATCTGGGTGTAAATCTCGCGGTTGGTGTACTTCAGCGAGAGATCCTCGAGCTCGCCCTTTATCTTGTATAGCCCGAGGCGGTGGGCAAGCTGGGCATAAAGGCAGTTCGCCTCGAAGGCGACATTGCGTACCCAGTCGTCGTCGGGGTGCAGGTTGATCGAGCGCATCAGCACCAGCGAGCGCACTATCATTATGATTATCACCCTGATGTCATGCGCGAGCGATATGATGAGCCCACGGAAGTTCTCCTGGTTGGTGGCGGAGTTGCGCGCGCTGAACCTGGCGACCTCCTCGAGTCCCCGGTGAAGCCCCGCGATGTCTGCGCCCCACTCGCGCTCAACATCTTCAGTTGTCAGAAGACCGGCCTTGACAAGGGGATGAAGGAGTATTGCTACAAGGATGTTGTGGTCAGGATCGACCATCTCGGCAAATGTGCAGGCCGTGCGCATAGCCATGATGGCTACCGGAAGACGATGTGTGTCGTGCGCGGCACAATCCCGACGCATCGACTCACGCAGCGTGCAGCGCAGACGCTGCGTCTCGTCGAGACTCAGATGCGATTCAAGCACCGGCGTGAGTTCTGAGGCAAGGCTCAACAGGTCTCTGCACTCGGCAAGTGTAAGTTTATCTATTGTCTTGTCATCCATTGCATTTTCGGCTTTTTCAGTCTCCCCGCTTCATGAATGGGAGACTGATTTACAAACAACTTAGGCATTTAAACCACAAAGATAAGAAAAAACGCCGACAATTCTGCTGTCTGGCATAAAATTGTTGGCGTCTTCAGGTGTTTTGCGGTTTTGCGGTTCGATTACCGCCCGGTCAGCCTAAGAAAACGGAATATTGTATCGTAGGCTGCCTCGCGCGGCCCCGGCTCTGAGAGGATCAGGTCGTGCAGTCCGGAGTCGATGACGCATACCATGCGCCGGGTGCCGAGCCTCTTGCCGCGTTCCTGAATCATTGCCGGGTCAAGCACCGCGTCTCCCGTCTGAAACTCCGGAGTCCAACCGCAACCGTCGATCTTGCGGCTGCTGTGCATCACCAGGATCGGCACCTTGATGTTCTCTCGTTTTTTCATGAGTCGGCCCTGGGCACGGTCGATCGCTCCGATCCAGCTGAACGTGACAGGGGGTGAGTATATCATCTTCCAGTCGGTGTTGTAGGTCCACTGACCGTGGTATTCCTTGAGCAGACTGTACGCATAGCCGTCGCAGTGCGACTGCCTGATCTTGGAGTCCTTGAATATCCTGCCTAAGAAACCTACTACCGGAACGGCCACATTACGCATAAAGGAACTGTAGTTCCACTCAAGGAATGGGGAGTCGGTCACCACGCGGTCTATACCACAGTCGTCGCCCCGCTCGGCGGCAAAACAGGAGACTGTAAGGCCACCCGTAGAGTGCCCCGACAGAGTGATGTCGGTGTTTCCGTCGCGCCGCATCTGAGCCAGCGCGGAATCTATGTCGGCGTAATACTCGCGGACATCGCGTATATTGTACGGATACTGCCAGGGCTCCTTGCTGCGGCCGTAGCGCCGCAGGTCGACGGCATAGAAATTGTAGCCGGAGTCGACAAACCGCTCACCCATCTCAGCCTGAAAGAAATAGTCATTGAAGCCGTGGATGTATAGGTAGCCGCGACGCGAGCCTCCCGGAGCGAGCCTGCGGACTATCGTCGAGCGGCAAGGGCCGTCGAACGCCTCACCCTGGTTGACATAGCGCGCCTCATAGCCCGGCAGGATATCGCTGTGCCATGCGGTATCGGTCACAGGGGTCTTCGGCCCCTTGTATTTCTCATTCACATTCCAACTGTAGGCCGAAAGCCCGGCCACAGCGCAAAGCATAATAACTGGAAGTTGTCTCATATCAAATATCAAAACCTTAAACCCAAACTCCTATAACCTAACACCTATAACCCCATGTTCTGTTTTGCGACCAAGGGGAAGCAACGTGCCTTAGTCCTTTAAACCTGACACTATTTACAACGCCGCAATCGGGTTTAAATTTCGAATTAAAACTATAAAACATAAAATAACGGAGTGCAAAACATTTTTTGTGTAATTGAAAATTTTTGCTTAACTTTGCATCGGAAAGCCTCGAAACGCACGTCTATGCGTCATAATTACAGTCTTTCCAATAAATTCCCGAACAACACTTCTCAAACAAAACAGCGCGCCAGGCGTTGAATTGTTAAATACATGCGAGCCCCTGTTATGGCTCTGCGGGTATTGTATTATCCGAGAATACCCCTGTTCCACCCCTAAGTACCATATTATCCTGCACGACTCCGGTCGGCTGGCGCCTTGCGCGGCGCCGCGTGACCGCGAATGTGACAGACAAGAACCCATACACACCTTTTATGCAAAGTTATGATGAATTGATGTCGATGGACGACTCCGCGCTCCGCGAGCTCGCCGAATCGATGGGTATGAAGAAAAACAGCACTGACGATAAGGAAAGCATGGTCTACTATGTGCTGGACAACGCCTCCGCTCTTATCGCGAAGGAAGAGGCGGCCAAGATGAAGCCCAAGCAGGCCAAGGAGCGCAAGCCGCGCGCCAAGCGTGCTGCCGCCGACTCCGAAGCCCCAAAAGAAATCTCTGCCCCCGTTGCAGACAATGCAGAGATTCCGGCTCCCAAAAAACGTGGACGCAAGCCCAAGGCCGTTGTAGAGGCCGAGGCTGCCGCCAAGGCAGAAGCAGCCGCCAAGGCCGAGGCAGCCGCAGACCAGCCGCAGGAAACCATTTCGTCCGAGGCTGCCCCGGCCCCCAAGAAGCGTGGCCGCAAACCCAAGGCCGCTGCGGCCGAAGTCGTCGCTGTGCCAATCATCGAGTCTCAGGCGTCTGCCGTCTCAATTCCGATAATTTCTGACGGCGAGCTCCCGCTCGCTCTTCCCGATGCCGGGGCTCCCGAGCTCCTGCCCCCTCCGGCCAAGTTCCGCAAGCCCGCTCCCGAACCGGAGCCGGTCGCCGACAATGCCGGTGCGCCCCAGAGGCCGCAGCCTGAGAACAAGTCAAAGGAGCAGCCCTCGCTCGGCTCATTCTTCTCATCGGCCAAGGGACGCACTTTCACTCCCCGCTCGCAGCAGCAGATACAGGAGGCCGAAAAAGCCGCCGCGACCGCTCCGATCATCATCGCAGAGCCGGGTATGCCGCTCCCTCCGCCCCAGGGCATGAATCTGAATCCCAAGCAGAAGCAGCGCCTCACCAAGAAACAGCGCCAGCAGCAGCGCCAGATGATGCAGCAGCAGGCCATGCAGCAACAGCAGGGCACAAGCTATGACCTCTCAGGAATCCTCACGACATATGGCGTCCTGGAGGTTATGCCCGAAGGATTCGGTTTCCTACGCTCGAGCGACTACAATTACCTCACGAGCCCCGACGACGTCTACGTGACGCAGCAGCAGATCCGCGAGTTCGGCCTCAAGACCGGCGACATGGTTGAGGGCGCTATCCGTCCCCCGCGTCCCGGCGAGAAGTATTTCCCTCTCTGCCGCGTGATCTCGGTCAACGGCCTCGCCCCCGAGGTGATACGCGACCGCGTGCCGTTCGAGCACCTTGTGCCCCTCTTCCCCGACGAGAAGTTCGACCTGACCCGTGGCCGCGCCGACAATATCTCGACCCGCGTCGTAGACATGTTCGCGCCTATCGGCAAGGGCCAGCGCGCCCTGATCGTGGCTCCCCCCAAGACCGGTAAGACAATCCTGCTCAAGGATATCGCGAACGCCATCGCCCAGAACCATCCCGAGACCTACATCATAATGCTGCTCATCGACGAGCGCCCCGAGGAGGTGACCGACATGAGCCGCAGCGTCAACGCCGAGGTAATCGCCTCGACATTCGACGAGCCGGCCGAGCGTCATGTCAAGATCGCCGGACTCGTGCTCGAGAAAGCAAAGCGTCTCGTGGAGTGCGGACACGACGTGGTGATCATGCTCGACTCGATCACACGTCTCGCCCGCGCCTACAACACGGTCTCGCCGGCCTCGGGCAAAATCCTGTCGGGTGGTGTCGACGCCAATGCCCTGCAGCGGCCAAAGCGCTTCTTCGGCGCGGCCCGCAACATAGAGGGTGGCGGATCTCTGACCATCATCGCCACGGCTCTGACCGAGACCTCCTCGAAAATGGACGAGGTCATCTTCGAGGAGTTCAAAGGCACCGGCAACATGGAGCTCCAGCTCGACCGCAAGCTCTCGAACAAACGTATTTTCCCGGCTGTCGACATCATCTCATCGTCGACTCGCCGCGATGACCTGCTGCTCCCCCAGGAGACCCTGAACCGCATGTGGATCCTGCGCAACTACCTGGCCGACATGAACTCGCTCGAGGCCATGGAGTTCATCAAGAAGCGCATGGAACTCACCCGCAGCAACGAGGAGCTGCTCGTCACAATGGACAAGTGATGAACACATTCGGCACCATCATCCGGCTCACCACATTCGGAGAGAGCCACGGACCGGCTATGGGAGGCATACTCGACGGTATGCCTCCCTTGGTGCGCATTGACATGCACCGTCTCCTGGCCGAGACGGCACGCCGCCGCCCCGGCTCGCGTCCCGGCGTGTCGCAGCGCCAGGAGAGCGATAGCCCCGAGATCCTCTCGGGCATCTCGTCCGACGGTCTCACCCTGGGCACCCCCATCGGTTTCGTGGTGCGCAACCGCGACGCCCGCAGCGGCGACTATGACAGTTACACCGGCCGCTTCAGGCCCAACCATGCCGACTACACCTACTATACGAAGTATGGCATCCACGATTTCCGCGGCGGAGGCCGCGCAAGCGCTCGCGAGACTGTCTCATGGGTTGTAGCCGGCGCAATCGTCAGGCAGTGGCTCGAGCCAAAGGGAATCTCGGTCAACGCGGTATTTGTCGAGACCAACAGTGTCTCCGACACTGCCGCCGCAGGCGACTCGACGGGAGGAATAGTAAGATGCCGTATCGACGGCGTACCTGCGGGACTCGGCGAACCGGTCTTCGACAAGCTGCACGCGCGCCTTGCCGCCGCCATGATGGGCATAAACGCAGCAAAGGCCTTCGAGTACGGCGACGGCACTCGCAGCGCATACATGACCGGCAGCCGGAGTCTGGACTCATTCGTCAACGACGGCATGGAATCAGGTCCCTGCGCCACCAACCACTCGGGCGGAATACAGGGGGGAATCTCCAACGGCATGCCGATAGAGTTCACCGTGTATTTCAAGCCGACTCCGACCATAATGCAGCCCGTCGAGACGATCGACATCCACGGCGAGAGGTGTGTCATTCCCCCCAAGGGGCGGCATGACCCCTGTGTTGCCGTCAGGGCTGTGCCCGTGGTCGAGGCGATGGCTGTCATGGTCGTCGCCGACATGCTGCGGCTTAAGGAATCATACGGCGGCTGACACACCCGACAGCAGACAGGCATCGAGATGAACGAGTTCTATACCGACTACAGCGAATATCTGTCGCGTTTCTTTCCGGGCCTCAAGGTCCAGAAGATATCGGTCAATATCGGGGCCGGATGCCCTAACCGCGACGGCACTCTCGGCACAGGGGGCTGCATCTACTGCAACAACTCGTCGTTCACTCCCGACTACTGCTTCGGCAGCGATAGCGTGGCCGGACAGGTCGAGGCCGGCAAGCGTTTCTTCGCGCGCAAATACCCGCAAATGCAGTACCTGGCATATTTCCAGTCATACACCAACACCTACCGGCTTCCGGCCAATCGACTCGAACGGTTATACCGCGAGGCTCTTGCCTCCGACGGTGTCGCGGGTCTGATCGTCGGCACAAGGCCAGACTGCCTGTCCGACGACGTGGTCTGCGTGCTGGCGCGACTCAACCGCGAGTGCCCGGTGTTTGTTGAACTTGGTGTGGAGAGCCTGCACGACAATACGCTGCGCCTGGTCAACCGGGGCCACACTGCCGCCGACAGCCTGCAGGCCATCGAGCGGCTCGCCGACGCAGGCCTTCATGTCGGCGTACATCTGATCGCCGGGCTTCCCGGTGAGGATGAGGACATGGCCCTCGACACACTCGCCCGCATTTGCGAGGCGTCCGTCGAGTCTGTCAAGATGCACCATCTGCAGGTGCTTCGCGGCACCACACTCGAGAGGCTCATGCGTGAGGGCTGCATCGAGGTCAGACCATTTGGACTCGAGGAATACCTCGACTTCTGCGTCAGGGCGATCAGGACCGTGCCCAGGCATATCGCCATCGAAAGGTTTCTGGCCTCCTCGCCCCCGGCGCTCGTCATATCCCCCAGATGGGGGCTAAAGAACCATGAATTTACAAACCTTCTATTAAATAAACTGAGAAAACTATGAAAAGAACAATAATTGCGGCCACAACACTGCTCGCGACAGGCATCGCCCTCGCCGACATCACCGTGAAGGTCGACCCGCAGATCGCACAGAAGGAGTTCGACATCGAGTATGGCTACTTATCCGATATGGTGAAGCCTCGTGCCGACCGTCCGGAGGCCAACCGCGCCAGGGGAACAGTCACCGACGGCCGGTTTGTGATAAAGACAATGCCCGAGGGTAACGCGCAGTACGTTATCCCCACAGGCGACCGAGAGTATATCATGGTGTACACAAAGCCGGGCGATGACCTCACCGTCGACCTCAAGAGCCTTTCGCCACTCAGCTACAGCGTGAGCGGCACAAAACTCATGGAAGACATCGCACGCCTCGACATGGAGTCATCGGCGATACTCCAAAAATACCGTGCACTTATGGCTGAGGGAAAGCCCGACCCTGCCGCTGTCGAGAAACTGAGCGCGGACTATGACGCGATATTCCGCGACTATATCGCAGCCAACACCGATGCCGAGGCTGTGCCATACGCCATCATGCACCTTGAGGGACAAAATTTCCTCGACGCATACAACGCCATGACCCCGGCTGCCCGCCAAAGCCCCATCGCGCTCTTCCTCGAGCCGCAGAAGCAGTATGTTGAGCGGCAGATAGAGGCCGAGCGGCGCAAGGTCGAGCTCCAGAGCGGTAATGTCACGGCCCCCGACTTCACGTTCAAGGACATGGCAGGAAATGACGTCAGCCTGTCGCAGTTCAGTGGCAAATGGGTCATCATCGACTTCTGGGGCACCTGGTGCCCATGGTGCATCAAGGGATTCCCCGCACTCAAGGAGGCATACGCACAGTACAAGCCGAAACTCGAGGTGATCGGCGTGGCATGTAACGACCCGCGCGAGGCCTGGGAGAAAGGTGTAAAGAAATATGAGCTTCCCTGGGTCAATGTCTACAACCCGGAACAGGGCGGAGGCAAGGTGCTCGAGGATTATGCCGTAGAGGGATTCCCCACCAAGGTCATTGTGAATCCCGAGGGAAAGATCGTCAACATTACATCGGGTGAGAATCCCGCCTTTTTTGATCTTTTAAAGGATTTGATAAAATAATTGAACAAAAATTTGCAAGGTTCGAAAAAAAGTTATAACTTTGCATCGCTTTTCGGGAGAACGAAAAGTTGAAATGGTGGAATTAGCTCAGCTGGTTAGAGCGTCGGATTGTGGTTCCGAAGGTCGTGGGTTCGAAACCCACATTCCACCCCAAAGGCGAAAGCCCATTTATGCTTCAGTAGCTCAGTTGGTTAGAGCACCTGACTGTTAATCAGGGGGTCGTTGG
>WGUO01000008.1 GCA_014867205.1 Muribaculaceae bacterium
TGCAAATTTATCATTTCTATTTCAGTTTCGGTTTGCCGCTGCAAATCTAAGGTATTGCAAAATTACACAAAGAGCCTCACAGCATAGTTGCTGTGAGGCTCAATCATAGTTTCTGAAAAGTTCAGTTCTGCTTTTATCCCATTACCGCTGTTGGTGTCACACCGAATTCTTTTTTGAAGGCGGTGGAGAAATGGGAGGGGTTGCGGAATCCGACCTCGGCATATACCTCAACGACTTTCTTCTTTCCGGTTTTCATAAGCTCATACGCCTTATCAAGGCGTTTCTTGATAAGCCACTTTTCCGGGGTGAGGTCACTGATCTTTTTGAAATCACGCTTGAATGTGGCGAGACTGCGCCCTGTATAGTGGGCTATCTCCTCGATGCTCAGGTCGCACATGAAGTTGTCCTCCATAAAGCCGAGAATATCTATCTTCCACGGCTCATTGAAGTCGAACATCGTCGGCACGAACCGCTCATCTATCGCCAAGAGTGCCATAAGTCCTTCCTGTAACTTCAGTTCCATGAAATCTTCCTTCGGTCTCACCTCAGGATCGAAATATGGAGTCATGGAGGCGAATAGGCTGGCAAGTTCAACAGTTTTCGGCAGTTTTATCACTCCATCAGGAAGTTTGGCGGTTTTTGTCTTGATTTTGTTAAGCGACAGCTTACTATACATGTCCCGCAGGAAGTTGCGGGTGAACATGAGGAAGATACCGCAATAGCGCTCCCCTTCGTATGTCTTCTTATACATCGTGATATGGTGGTCACGGGGGATGAAGACACATTCACCCTTGCGCACGCGGATTTTCTCGGCGCCGTTATCGAGAATCATCTCGCCGGAATATACATAATTCAGGGCATACTCCCGCGAGCGATGTATGCAGCCGCTCAAGTCATCATAGAAGAAACTGTAAAAAAACATTGTTATAGTTAAATATCAGTTTCATCGGTCCGAGGTTCTCTTCTGTATCTATTGCCATGGTCTTTTCTGTCTGGACTGCAAAGTTAATATTAAATTTAGTGAACGCAATTTCCTTAAGGCTCAATTCTCATGTCACAAAGGCTCAACTCTCAAAAGGTATTCTTTCAGAACATTGTTGGCCCATGGCCGGAACTGAGTGCCACGGATTGATTTTCACTATGTACCATCAGTTGCAGAAGATTCGCTCCTAATCGGATTTGGCCGAGCCGTAGCCTTGCCGCATTGACTCAACGCGGGCCTGACCCTTTATGCGGGGGTGATGAAAAGGTCATAGACAAGCCAGCAGATTGCGGAAGAAACGAGAAGGACTGCCATGATGCGCAAGGGCTTTGACTTCAGAATTTGCAACTTGTCGCACCCCCAATACAGAAGGAATGCAACTATCGCGATTATGATGTACACTAACCAATTCCCATTCATGGTAATTTACATTTTAAGTTTTGTATTATTAGACGCAAAGATAATAAATAGTTGCATATCTTTAAGTAAGAAATCAAATTAAACCGATAATATATGGAATTAAAAATCCCACATACCCTATATTTGAGATTTCTGGCGCTTTCTGACAAGTCTCATACCAGAAAAAACCGCTGAAGCAGATCTTTTTCTGAATTTGCAATGTGCAACAAATGCACCTTGCTTTCCTTTACAATTACTAAAATGGGGCGGTCGCCGTTAATTCTATATGGCGAGGAATATTCCGATAAATAAAATCACACGGCTCAGCGAGAATGGCGTCTTTGTAAAGCATACCGACGACTGGCAATCGCATCCTCCAGTCGATACAGTCCACCGCGATGAATATTATATTTTCACGGTTCTTCTTAATGGAACGGCTGATGTCATGCTGGATTTCAAAGAGATAGAAATTCAATGCGGAGAGGGTGTGATAGTGTCACCCGGACAAGTTCACCTACTCAAGCCCAGCGAGCAAAAACCGACAGCGTGGCTTCTCTTCGTTGCCTCTGATCTTATTCCTGACAATCTTATTGATAAGATCGAACGATATTCTTTATCAGTCCGGACAATGCGGTTTGCCGATGCTGCCCTAAAGGATATTTCATCACTATTCGGAATATTGAGATGCAATCTCTCGAATGTCACGCTGGCAAGATTCCTCTCGCTATCGATTGTCGAGCTGTTCTGCAACGCGATTCCGAATATTCCCGACAGGACTTTTGACCGTTATGTGGCCTTGACCCTGCGTTTCAAACGAATGGTCAATGCCATCTATATCAATGAGAAGCAGCCTGCCGAATATGCCTCCCGCCTCAACGTCTCAAGGGTCTATCTGAACGAGGCTGTCAGAGCCACGACAGGCATGAGCGTCGGCAAATACATCCGCACACATGTTATCGTAAACGCCAAACGGTTGCTCGCACATTCATCTCTGAATGTAAATGAAATAGCGCAGTCGCTCGGTTACGAGGACGCTTCCTATTTCGAGAGGATGTTCCGGAAAGAAACCGGAACCACTCCGACTGAATTTCGCAAAAACATCGTTTAGTCCTGTTTTAACCTTGCACGGCACATTGTGTGTTTTCCTGCCCGGTCCTATTTTTGCACAAAAATTGGATTGGCGAGACCATTCGACATAAACTAATGATAGACACGATGGAAAAAACTAAACGACTGAGTATATGCAATCATCTTCTGCTGGTTATAACGATCCTGATGCTTGCGTCGAGCATCCAGCTGGAGATCACTGCCGGAAGCATTCATTTCTGGGTATGGGTACACGTCATACTCGGGCTATTGTTTTTCGGACTCATATCCAGACACCTATACCTGCATTTCAAATGGAGAAACTGGCTTAAGGTGCTGTGGAAACAGAAAAGAGCAAATACGCGGTGGATGACCCTGTTCGGCATCCTGACACTGCTGACTACCATTGTTGCCACCGTAGGCTGGATCATGTCGCCCGCACACACACCTCTCGGAGCCATTCACGGCAAATTGGGATTCATATTCATAGCCCTTGCAGGCTGGCATATCTTCAAGCGAATGAAATATTACAGGGGAAGAACCCCCTCCCGCCGCCATGAACATCTGTCACGTTGCCGTCCAGGCAAACGACATAGGCTTACATTCGACAATACGCGGAATTTATTGAAGTAAAAACCGAAAAATGTGCAAGGCAGTATTTTTCTTATCTTTACCGGAAAATATTAACTTTGCATATGGAAAAGATAAAAGAGGTCGTCATAACGGATTATATCTCAAGTATCGCTTCAGACCGATGCAAGTCATATCTCACGCACGCCCTGTGTCTGGGCGGCCAGTGTTCTTTTGTTTTCAACGGTGAGCCTTTCCTGTTCCGCGAGGGAGACCTTATGATAATCCGCAAGGGGAGCCTTGTGGAAAACCTTGAGCCATCACCCGATTTCAAGGTCAAGAACATCTGCATATCCGCAAGTTTCGTCGAACTCTGTACCCCCGCGACCAACTACGGCATCAAGGGACAGCTCGCGCTTTTCCTCAATCCCATCATGCATCTCAATGCCGAGCAGAGATTTGTGTGCGAGCGAGATTTCAGATGGATTGAATACAGGCTAAATCAGACGGGCCACAAGTTTTACCGCGAGCTGGTGATGAATGCCGTGCAGTCGGCGATACTTGACTTCTTCGACTTTCACTCGACCCTCAACGGAGAGGACAGCGTATCTACACAAAGCGCTTCGATAATGAGCCGCTTTCTGGCCATGCTTGAGGAGGGTTCCTATCGCCATAACCGCGAGGTGACGTATTACGCGGATGCCCTCTGCGTGACCCCCAAGTATCTGTCAGAAGTGTCGAAACGCGTGAGCGGATATTCGGCCAACTATTGGATAAACCGCTTCACGACCCTTGACATCGCGCGCCTCCTCCGTGACAGGTCGCTGACGTTTGTACAGATATCAGACATGTTCAATTTCTCATCGCCGGCATATTTCAGCCGCTATGTGCAGCGCACGCTCGGCATGAACCCGACCAAATACAGGGAATAGTCGCCGTTTTATTTGGCCTACACGCGGGAAATGACTAAATTCGCGGCATGAGCAATTCAGCAACAGGCGTCGGTCACGTGGCGCCAACAGATGGGCGACACCCGCACCGGCTAAGCTGGAATATGGTGTGGCTCGCCCTTTTCTTTATCCTGTGCGGAATCTTTCTGGTCTGCGCTCCGAAATATGCCGACGACATCTGGTATCTGACCCGGATGGGCCGATGGCTCACCGAGCATGGAGTCCGGTCCATAGACAACACCTTCTTCACTATATTCGGCGATTTTCCATGGCAGCAGGTTCACGACACACTGGAGTGGAGATACTACAACGACAACATTCGGCTGGCGAACGTCATAGGCATATTCTTTCTGCTGCTGCCCAAATGGGTCGGGTCGAGCGTGGGGCTTCTCGCGCTGGTGTATTCGGTGTTTAAGATATTCAGTCTGACGCAGGTCAACTGGCGCACGTCGGCGCTTGTACCGGTTGCGATTGTGGCGCTGACCTTCATTGCGCCGTGGGAACACAGCCTTGGTAGCATTATCTATCAGTTCAACTATCTGCTGCCGACGGCCATCGCGCTCTGGCTGACAGGCTATCTGTTCAGAAACAAGACGGGGCATCCCTCATTCGCTGGCGCCCTGGCCGGTGGCCTGTTGCTTGGTCTGTGGCATGAGGGTTTCGCCGTGCCCCTGGCGGGGGGTCTGCTCTTCATGGCGCTCCTCCGCCGACGGTGCCGACACAGAGCCATATATGGAGCCATTATCGGCCTCGCAGCCGGGACGCTGATTCTGTTCTCCGCGCCGGGCATGATGCACCGGGGCGGCAGCGCGTTAGGCACGCTGTTCAGCCGCGACATCTATCTGCCCAATTTAGTTACATCTTTCACAGTCTTCGGCCTCGCCTCGGCCTTCTATCTGCTGATAAGACATAAAAAAACAACAGTATCAGACGACATAGCCTGCCTGTGCATAATAAGCGGCATCGTGTCCTTTATGATACAGTTACTTACCGATATCAACTGCAGCCGCAACGGCTGGTGGTGTCACATCATGTCGGTGCCGGTGCTTCTGATCGTGCTCGATGAGACGGGTCATGATTTCTGGAATTCATATAACCGGCGCAACATATGTATTCTGATTCTGCCGGTGGCTCTCGCCTACCTGTATTGGGGCAACATGGATTATCTCGCCATCAGGATGTCGGCGTCATACCGGCACATTGAGAGTGAGGCCTACTCGGGCAAGCGGCATGTCTTCGCGGATGTGATGCCGGCGAGGGAACTGCCTCCGCTCAAGATGCGCACCAATATGGGCAACCTTTATGACATATCGGGCTTCTTAGGTGACTATTATGACTATGAGCGCGATGAGGATGCGGAGCAACTCTCGATAGTGTCACATGAACTTGAGCAGGTAACACAGAACTCGGGTGTGAAGGTGCCCGGAGGCTTGGGCATCCGTGACTATAACGGAAATCTGTATATGGCATATTCAGACAGCCTCAGACTCGTCGAGAGCCAGGGGGAAATCCATATGCAATGCGACTTTGGGAAAGGATATGTGAAAACTCCTTTCCTATGCAATAGTTTCATTTCAAAAGGAGACGGACACCGCTATCTGGAATTAAGGCCTCTGGTCAAACTCTATAAATCACGTTTCTGTAGAATTAAAGCCATTAATCCGGATATAGATACTCAATGAGAGGAGAAATGCAAGGCTACAGGAGGAGCCAGAGGGAGACAGCGGCGGAAAGCACGAGCAGGGCAATTCCCGCCATGTCGGCGCGCGACAGCAACGAGTCTCGCACGCCGGGTCTGGCCGGTCCCCGGTCAAGACGCCGCTCCTGAAGGGTCTTGACATAGAACCCCAGGCCGAGAAGGTAGAATAGAGAGGTCTCGAGGAACAAGTCTATTCCTCCGGCATAAATCATCCATGCACAGAACAATGTGCATGCACCTCCCGTCATGACACCCGCGCGGTGATGCCCGCGCGACACTTTCCATAGGAAAAGACCGCTCAAAAGATATGACGGAAGTATCATCATGCCGGTGATGCTTAATGCAGTCAGGTACAACTGGTCGGAAAACATCAGTACTATCAGAAACATCTCCATAAGCACACTCGATACAAATAGTCCGAAAGCCGGAATACGGTGTCGGTTGAGCCGCATGAACGACCGGGGGAAAAGACCTGAGCAAGCTGCTGTGTACGGCACCTCAGCACATACCAGCGACCATGCCACCCAACCGCCACCCAGCGCGACAGCCACCGATGCAATAACCAGCCAATAGGCCCATGGGCCACAGATCTCCCGGAGGGCATATGCCACAGAGGGATCCTCGAGTCCGGCAAGACGGGCACGGCCCATGATTCCGAAACAGAGTACCGACACGAGCACGTACAGCAGCCATGCCGTGAAAAATCCGGTGATTCCGGCACGGCCCACGTCGCGGCTGCGCCGCGCCCTGCCAGACATCATGACAGCCCCCTCGATGCCTATGAAACACCATAGTGTCACGAGCATCGTGTCCATGACCTGAGCCCAAAGACCGGGCAATTCCCCGTCAGAGGCAGTATCAAGGAAGGCTGCTGCAAATGCCTCTGGTCTCACGTGAATCGCCAGCAGCACAATTATGAGAAGGATACATCCTATTTTCACGGCACTCATCACCGTGTTGAGAATTTTCGCAGTGCGCATGCCGGCAACGACTATGAGGTATATTATCCAGATGAGCGCCGAGCCGAACAGCAGTGTCGGCCAGCCGTGGCTCAGCAGCGAAGGGAAAATCGCGCCAAGCGTGTCGTTGAGCATAACAGCGTAGGCCACGTTGGCGAATGCGGTACAGAGCCAGTATCCCCAGGCTGTCATGAAACCGGGAAACAACCCGAATCCCTGACGCGCATATAGATACATACCTGCGTTTAGTTCGGGATACCTGTCCGA
Organism: Muribaculaceae bacterium; assembly: GCA_014867205.1. GTDB lineage: Bacteria > Bacteroidota > Bacteroidia > Bacteroidales > Muribaculaceae > Lepagella. The sequence continues at coordinate 6,913 of WGUO01000008.1, forward strand.
GAGTATCTTGAATGTAGCCACAAGCAGCAACATGCCTGCGGCCGTTATAAGCCATGACACCACCACAGCCGATGCCCCGGCGCATGCCGCCATATTCTGGGGAATGTTGAATATCCCGGCACCGACCATCATGCCGAACACCAGGGCCGACAGTCCTGTAAAACCCAGACGAACCTCCGGGTCTAAAGATTTCTTATGTCTCATCTTGCAATAGGGTAATATGACAACTCATATCTTTACGACATATACGGAAAAGCGGACTATTCCTCAGTTAATTCAGGAATAATCCGCCAGGCAAAAGCATTTTATTTCTCTGCATATGACAATCCTCAGACAGGTTAGTTCTCAGAAGTGTCAGAGTCGTTGCTGTCATCGGTTTCTGTTTCATCATCAGCACCGGGGGTTTTCTCACCCTTGAACTGGTAGATGGCATTGAAGCGCAGCACGCGACCGCAGGAGAGGCCTACATCATAGCCTATGTTCTTCTTGGCGATGCTCACCAGGGTCGAGCCGGAGTAGTTTTTCGTCACATAGTTGCGGATTGCCTTAGCGACCAGAGCCTCGGGCACGGCACGCTTGCCGCAGTCGACCGAAGTCCACTTCCCGCTGTTGTTGAACTCGATTTTGGAGCCGTTGGTGAGCTTCACATCGTAGTCGGTCTTCTTGAGCAGATGCTTGTCGACCTTGATCATGCTGACCTTGGCCTTGGGGAAATGCTCATCGAGCATGGCGCGTGCAGTCTCGGGCAGCTCGTCGCGGTTGATGGTATATTTGTCGAAGAATGCATTAGCGGCAGTCACAGACATTACCATGGCAAGGAGTGTAAACAGAATTTTCTTCATCAGTCAAAAATTTCAGGTTATGATTAATATTATCGTAGACCCGGGCAAAGACCGACAGCGACATGAATTCGCAAGAGGGCATATTGTCTGGGCCGTAGGAATAACGGCAAGTGACGTGCCATAATTACGCGTGGCTGGCGCGTTTAAGAAAGATTAAATTTTAGTTACGGAGTTTAAGGGTTAAGTTAAGTATTAAGTCAGAGTGATAAGTGATGAAGTCATATATGTCGTATATGTCATATAAGTCATATAAGTCGTATATGTCGTATATGTCGTATATGTCGTATAATCTTCCCACTTCATCGCTCATCACTCTGACTTCTGACTGACACCTAACACCTCCCATCTAACGCCTAATAATCCAAAAATACACCAAATAGTTAAAAAAATTGGCAGTCCCAATCATTTTAATTATCTTTGCATGCCGTTAAATGCATCCGTAACAAATTGGTGACGTATATTTAACGCAAGTCTCACGCCACCCGGCACCCACCGTGGCTCCGGGCCGACATCAGTGACAGATGCGGGAAAGCGTCGACAATCATCTGCAATCAAACCGGACATATGTTTGAACCGACATTTTACTATACCGTAGTCTTTACGATGCTTTGCCTCGCGGCCGCAGTGTTCTTCACGCTGCAGCGCATCACCGCGGGCTACGGCATGATGTACACCCGCCAATGGGGCGCGACAGTCAACAACCGCCTCGGGTGGGTGCTGATGGAGGCCCCGTCGTTCATCGGCATGCTGCTGCTGTGGGTGTTCAGCCCGCGAGCCACGCAACCGGCACTTGTGGTCATGGCATCACTTTTTGAGATACACTACTTTCAGAGGTCATTCATATTCCCGTTCCTGATCAGGGGCAAAAGCCGGATGCCTCTTCTCATCATCATCATCGGCATAATATTCAACCTCATAAACGTCTACATGATAGGTGGCTGGCTCTTCTACGTCAGTCCTGCCGACGCTTATCCGGCCTCTTGGCTCTGGAGTCCGAAGTTCATCGCCGGCACAATGGTGTTCGCGGCCGGAATGGCAATCAACCTGCGGTCCGACCACATAATCAGGCACTTGCGCAAGCCGGGAGACACCCGTCACTACATACCGCGTGGAGGGATGTTCCGGTATGTGACATCGGCCAACTATCTCGGCGAGTTCACCGAGTGGGCCGGTTACGCACTGCTGACCTGGAGTCTGGGAGGCCTTGCGTTCGCCCTCTGGACCTTCGCCAACCTTGCGCCGCGCGCCCGCTCCATCCACAAACGCTATCTGTCGGAGTTCGGCGGCGAATACGCCTCGCTCCACAGACACTATATCCTTCCGTTCATATATTGATATGAAACTATTCACTCCAGCAAAAATAGGGCCCGTCGAACTGCGTAACCGCACGATACGCTCTGCCGCGTTCGAGGGCATGGGCCGCGACAACGGCCCGACCGACATGCTCCGCGACTATCACCTGTCGGTGGCCCGCGGCGGCGTCGGCATGACCACGCTCGCCTACGCGGGTATCTGTCGGTCGGCCCTGTCGTTCGACTCGCAGCTTTGGTTACGCCCAGAGATTGTACCTGCCCTGCGCGAGATCACCGACGGCATACACGCCGCCGGCGCCAAGGCATCAATACAGATCGGCCACTGCGGCAACATGACACACCGGGCCACGACCGGAGGCACTCCCGTGGGCGCGTCGACCGGATTCAACCTCTATTCACCTACATTCTGCCGCGGTCTGCGGCGAGACGAGATCAAGCAGGTGGCCCGATACTTCGGCGATGCCGTGCGCAACGCCCGTGACGCCGGTTTCGACTGCGTCGAGGTACACGCCGGCCACGGGTACCTCATCTCGCAATTCCTCTCGCCCTACACCAACCGGCGTCATGACGAATTCGGCGGCTCGCTCGAGAACCGCATGAAATTCATGAACATGTGTCTTGAGGAGGCTCTCAAGGCCGCAGGCTCGGACATGGGCGTCATCGTCAAGACCAACATGCGCGACGGCTTCAAGGGGGGTCTCGAGATTGACGACTGCCTCACCGTGGCCCGCGAGATCGAGCGCGCCGGCGTACACGGCATAGTGCTGTCTGGCGGATTCGTCAGCAAGGCCCCCATGTATGTGATGCGCGGAGAGATGCCCATCTACTCCATGACGCACTACATGAAGCAATGGTGGCTGAAATACGGGGTTCGCATGGTGGGAAAATACATGATACCGACCGTGCCGTTCAAGCCTCTCTATTTTCTCGACGACGCGCGGTTGTTCCGTCGCGAGCTAAGGCTGCCGCTGATATATGTAGGGGGAGTCGTGGACCGCAAGGGAGCCGATACCGTGCTCGACGACGAGGGCTTCGACTTCATACAGATGGGGCGCGCGCTGCTCAACGAGCCGGACTTCGTGAACCGCATGCGCGAGGCCGGAGAGGAGAACCACCGCTGCGGCTGCGACCATGTGAACTACTGCATAGCGCGCATGTACTCGCGCGAGATGGCATGCCACAAGCACTGCACCGGACTGCCCCCCGCCATAGAGAAGGAAATCGCACAAATCAAACGGCGCAATGGGATCGAGACAGAGTGACAGGCTGCACGGCCGCATGGCAGCCGTGACCGGAGCGAGCAGCGGCATCGGCCTCTGCTTCTGCCGCACGCTGGCCGAGCAGGGCTGCGACCTGCTAATGATCTCCAACCAGCGCGATGAACTGCAGGCCTGCGCCGCCGAGATCGAGGCCGAGCACGGCGTCAGGGCCGTGCCATATTACTGTGACCTGACATCCGAAGGAGCCACAGACGAGATAATGGAATATATCGACCGGACCGGACTCGACCCCGACATACTCATCAATAACGCCGGCATATTCTCGTTCATGCCCGTCATCGAGACCCACGAGCGCAAGCTTGACTGCTTCATAGACCTGCATGTGCGGGCAGTGACGAAACTCAGCCGGGCCTTCGCCGACCGGATGGCTCGCCAGGGCGGCGGCAACATACTCAACATGTCGTCGATGTCATGCTGGATGCCGATGCCGGGGCTGGCCATGTATGCCTCCACCAAGGCATACATACGCGTGTTCACGCGCTCGCTCCACTACGAGATGCGCGACGCCGGCGTGGCCGTCACCGTGGCCTGCCCCGGAGGCATAGCCACCGACCTGTTCGGGCTGCCCGAGAACCTGAAGAGGCTTGCAGTGCGCCTGCACGCCATACAGACGCCCGAGAAGTTCACACGCCGCGCCGTCGACAAGATGCTGCGCGGCCGCAAGCAATACATCAACGGCTGGCTCAACCGCGTCGCCATCGTGTTCGTGGCCGCCATGCCCACCTCCGTGCGCATGCTGGTCAAGCACCGCATGCTCGACAAAAACATCACCCGACCCTGATTTGTTAAAAACTTAAGGGGGCAACGCCTTGAGCGACGCACCCTGCCACCCTTCGACAACACACACCCGGACCACTGGCCCGAGGCAAAATCTTCCGTATATGCCCAACCGCTTAGTTGAATTAATCCCGGCCCAGGCACACCGCCTGGGCGACCGCGAGGCATACCGCTTCTGCTGGCGCAAGGACGGCGAATGGCTGTCGACCAGCTGGAGCGAGTTCGCCGTCCAGGTCGACGTGGCCGCCAAGGCCCTCGCCGCCCTCGGACTGCTTGAGAAAGACACCGTGGCGATATGCTCGCCCAACACCCCGCAGATACTCATCACGGAATTCGGCGCGTTCCGCAACCGCATAGCCTGCATCCCGATATATTCAAGCAGCGTCCAGGCCCAGTTCGACTTCATCGTGAGTGACGGCGGCGCGAAGGTAATCTTCGTCGGAGACAAGCACCAGTACCCTATGGCCTACCGGCATTGGAAGGCCCATCCCGACCGCATCAAGCGAATCGTAGTGTTCAAGAACGACGGCCTGGAACTCTTCGAAGATGACACCGCCACCATATTCTGGGACGACTTCGTGCGGCTCGGCATGAAGGCACCGCAGTCCGCGGGCGCCGAGGTCGAGGCCCGCAGCAACCGCGGCCTCCCCGAGGACATGGCGACCCTCATCTACACCTCCGGCACAACCGGCGAGCCCAAGGGTGTGGTCATAACCCACTCCAACTATGATGCCGCGATCGAGAAGCATCTGCGCATACTGCACTCGGTCAAGGACTCTGACCTTTCGATGGCGTTCCTGCCCATGTCCCACATACTGGAGAAGGCATGGTGCTACTTCTGCATCTCGCGCGGCGTGGCGATAGCCGTCAACTACGACCCACGCATCATAGCCGACACCATCCACACGGTGCATCCGAACCTGATGTGCTGCGTGCCGAGATTCTGGGAAAAGGTCTACGCCGGCGTCCGCGAGAAGATCGAGGGCATGACGCGGATACAGAAGATGATGATATCGCGGGCCCTGTCTGTCGGCAAGAAGCGCAACCTGAGGTACCTCCGCACGGGCCGCAACGTGCCCTGGCTCGTCGAGAAGGAATACCGCTTCTGGGACCGCCGCGTCTTCTCGAGGCTGAAACATGCCGTGGGCATACCCGACCCAAACTTCTTCCCGACGGCCGGAGCCCCGCTCTCCGACACGATATGCGAGTTCTTCCGCTCCATAGGAATCGACATCATAATCGGCTACGGACTCTCCGAGACGACAGCCACGGTGTCCTGCTTCCCCGAGGTCGGCTATGAGATAGGGACGGTAGGAGTGCCGCTCCCGGGCATCCACGTGCGCATCGACACCAACGGCGAGATCCTGGTGAAGGGCCCGACCGTTACGCCCGGCTACTACAACAACCCGGCGGCCAACGAGGCGGCATTCACCGACGACGGCTACTTCCGCACCGGCGACGTGGGCCACTTGACTCCCGACGGCGCGCTTGTGCTGACCGAGCGCGTCAAGGACCTCTTCAAGACATCTAACGGCAAATACATCGCGCCCCAGATGATGGAGAGCCGCCTGGCCGAGAACAAATACATCGACGAGGTGGCCGTGATCGGCGACCGGCGCAAGTTCGTCACCGCACTCGTGGTGCCCAACCTGTCGCAACTCCGGGCATGGGCCTTGGAGCAGGGCATATACTCCGACGACTCCGAGGAACTGATGCGCGACCCGCGCGTGATACGCTTCATCATGTCGCAGATAGAGAACTATCAGCGCGACATAGCCGAATTCGAGAAAATTAAGCGCATCACGCTGCTGGCACACCACTTCTCGATCATGAACGGCGAGGTGACAAACACCATGAAGGTGCGTCGCCCGATAGTGGCGCGCAACTACGCCGACCTGATCGAGCGGATGTATTCCGACGACTATCCGCTCGCCAACGACCGCAAATGATGCGAATTAAAAAATTTTTCACTAATTTTGCAGTCTAAACGATAATCCGCATCTCAAATGATAACTTCCGACCAACTCAAACATATTGAAGAGCGTGTGGCCGACCTGCACCGCTACCTCGACATCGACTCGAAGAAGATCGAGGTGGAAGAGGAGGAATTGCGCACGCATGTGGCCGACTTCTGGGACGACCGCGAGAAAGCCGAGGCCCAGATGCGCAAGATCAAGGGCATACACTTCTGGATTGACTCCTACAGGGCCGTCGAGAAGCAGCTTGAGGAACTGCAGCTCGCGCTCGAGTTCCTGAAGGATGAGCTTGTGACCGAGCAGGAGGTTGACGCACAATATGAGGCGCTGGTCAAGGAGGTCGAGGACCTTGAGCTGCGCAACATGCTTCGCCGAGAGGAGGACAAGCTCGGCGTCGTGCTCAAGATCAACTCCGGCGCAGGGGGCACCGAGTCTCAGGACTGGGCGCAGATGCTGATGCGCCTCTACCTGCGCTATGCAGAGCGTCACGGCTACAAGACATCGATCGCGCAGATACTCGACGGCGACGAGGCCGGCATCAAGTCAGTCACCATCAACATCGAGGGCGACTACGCCTACGGCTTCCTGAAGTCGGAGAACGGCGTGCACCGCCTGGTGCGCGTGAGCCCCTACAACGCGCAGGGCAAGCGCATGACCTCGTTTGCCTCGGTGTTCGTCACCCCGCTTGTCGACGATACCATCGACATCCAGGTCGAGACCGCCCGCGTGTCATGGGATACATTCCGCTCCGGAGGCGCCGGAGGCCAGAACGTCAACAAGGTGGAGTCGGGCGTGCGCCTGCGCTACCAGTTCAAGGACCCCTATACAGGCGAGGAGGAGGAGATCCTCATCGAGAACACCGAGACCCGCGACCAGCCCAAGAACAAGGAGAACGCAATACGCCAGCTGAAGTCGATACTCTACGAGAAGGAACTGCGCCACCGCATGGAGGAGCAGGCCAAGGTAGAGGCCGGCAAGAAGAAGATTGAGTGGGGAAGCCAGATACGCAGCTACGTGTTCGACGACCGCCGCGTCAAGGACCACCGCACCAACTACCAGACCTCAGACGTCAACGGCGTGATGGACGGCGAGATCGACGCGTTCATCAAGGCATATCTGATGGAATTCGCCGCCAACGAGGAGGCGTGACGGCCACAGTGCCTCTGATAAACAATAAAGCTCGGGAATCAAGGATTCTCGAGCTTCTCTATTATCAGCTTGGGTGTTATTCCGCCCAGACAGTGGTAATCGCTGCGGAAGCAGGGCTTGTCGCCCAGCACCGAGCAGGGGCGGCAGGTCATGTCGAGCTGCACAACATCGCGCGTGCGCTGGTGCCAGCCCAGAAAACCGGTGTAGGGATGCGTGGCGCCCCAGACGCTCACCGTGCGGAGTCCCACGAGCGACGCCAGGTGCATGTTGGCCGAGTCCATCGAGAGCATCACGTCGCAGTGACTCAGCAACGAGAGTTCGGCGGCTATGCCAAGGCCGGCCTCGGCCATGTTGACGACCGACGGGTAGCGGCGTGCCAGTCTGCCGATGACGGCACTTTCATCAGGCCCGAACCCGAGTATGAAGATTCTGTGGCCCGGGATACGGTCGAAATGCTCTATGACCCGCTCAAGCTGCTCGATAGGATAAATCTTGCCCCGGTGCCTGGCGAAGGGAGCCATTGCGATCCAGCGCTCGCCGGGCTGCTTAGGCCGGGTGACTGACGCGAACTCCAGCGGGTCGCCCTTGCCGCCGGGCCAGAGGTTCTCGAAGTCATTGGCCAGAGCGACGCCGGCGCGATAGAATACATCGCGGTAACGCTCGGGCATCGGCTTGAGCTGCACGAGCACCTTATTGTTGCGGCGGGTCAGTTCCTTGCCGGCACGCCGCCCCAGGTCGATATAATGCACCCTGACGCCGGCCAGACGCATCAACAGCCTCAGAAGCCGGGTACGTGCCACATCCTGCAGGTCAACGTAGTCGGTAACGGCATATCGCGCGCGCAGGGCCTTGGCGAGCCTCCATGTGCCGCCGATGCCCCGGTAATTGTCGAGGTTCACGCCGACCACAGTCAGATTGGACGGACGGTTGATGAACACCTGGGCCGGATGGTGGCAGGTCAGGAAATAGAAACTCACGTCGGGATTGGCCGTACAGGCGTCATAGACCGACGGCAGAGTCATCGCCACGTCACCGAGTTCCGAGAAACGCGATATGAGCACCGCACGCCGCTCTTTATTTCTTGGCATAGAGCACGGGATTAGTGGCAGGGTCGTTATACATCTTCATCTGCCGGTAAACCTTCATGAACTTACGGCCGGCCTCGATATCGTCAAGGAGCTGGTCAATCGCCAGCGAGAGGTCCTGACGCTGCTCCAGAAGCACGTCGAGGCGGTCGCGGCAGGAGGCGATATGTGCGGCATCGGCATCTGTGCGCTCGGCCTGCTCGCGCATGTGCCAGATTTTAAGTGCCAGGATAGAGAGACGGTCGAGAGCCCATGCTGGCGACTCGGTGTTGATGGTTGCGTCGGCAAGCACCCGGACATCCTTGTATCGGTCGCGCATCCAGGTGTCGATATCCTCGACCATGTCGGTGCGGACCTGGTTGGAGCGGTCGATGCGCCGCTTGAGCGCGAGGGCCTCGACCGGATCGATTTCCGGGTCGCGGATTATGTCCTCAAGATGCCACTGCACGGCGTCGACCCAGTTCTTCGAATAGAGAATCGACTCGAATGTGCCCCGGCCATACGGATTGGCAAACGTGGCGTCGACGCAGTCGGCGCGGTGATAATCGGCCACGCAACGGTCGAAAACCTCGTTGGCTATGGTGGATATAGAGTCCATTATGATTGTTTAAATAGATTTTCCTCAAATTATCCTCAAACATAATAAAAATTTCCCATTCCGCAAAAAAATCGTTATTTTTGCAGTGAGGTTGCCAGAGCCTTTTGCCCGTGCCGGGGCGGAGGGGAGACAGCCGGCGCAGCCCGCACCAGAGCGCGGGCCCAGACTCCATGAGCAGAACGATAGAGATATATTGCCGCAACACCGGGCGCTACATGAGCGTCGAGGGGGGCTCGACCCTTGCCGAGATAGCAGCCGGCCTCTGCGCCGGCACAGGCCTTAGGCCGATATGCGCGCTTGTCAACAACAAGGCCGAGCATCTCGGCTTTCAGGTATTCACGCCCAAGCAGGTGGAGTTTCTCGACCGGACGAGCCATGTCGGGCGCGATGTCTATACTCGCTCGCTCTGCATGATACTCTACCGGGCGCTTCACACTCTCGACCCGCGGCTCACCGTGCGCATCGAGCACTCGATATCGCGCGGCCTATTCTGCCGCATATTCGACGCGGACATGCACCGCGTGGAGATCACCGGGGACTTTATCGGCACGCTGCTCGCCGAGATGCGGCGCATCGTTGATGCCGACCTGCCCTTCGAGCGTCACGAGCGCCTGACACGCGACGTCATAGAGATATTCCGCGCCCAGGGCCTCACCGACAAGGTGGAGCTGCTCGAGACCATCAATGAACTCTACACCTCCTACTACCTGCTCGACGGGCTGGCCGACTCGTTCTACGGCCCGTTGGCCCCCTCGACCGGCTCGATACCCGTGTTCGACCTGCGTGCGTGGCATGACGGACTGCTCATGCTCGGCCCCGACCCGGAGGCACCCGACGTGCCGGCGTCTCCCGTGACGCAGCAAAAGATGTTCCGCGCCTTCACCGAGCACCTGCAGTTCAACCGCGTGATACGCGTCGCGTCGGTGGGTGAGCTCAACCGCGCCGTGGAGATGCACGAGAGCATAGACCTGATCAATGCGGCCGAGGCGATGCACAACAAGCTGATAGGCCGCATATCCGACGAGATACTCGAGCGCAAGAAGGCGGGTGGAGGCTCGATAATACTGATAGCCGGGCCGTCGTCGTCGGGCAAGACCACTACCTCTAAGCGCCTGGCCATCCAGCTTATGACAAACCTGATGCGGCCCAAGCTGATCGAGCTCGACAACTACTTCGTGAACCGCTGCGACACTCCGCGCGACGCCGACGGCGAATACGACTACGAGTCGCTCTACGCCCTGGACCTGGAGCGGTTCAACGCCGACATCCGCGCGCTGCTGCGCGGCGAGGAGATAAACCTGCCGACCTACAGTTTCGAGCTCGGATGCCGTGTGGATAAACCCCGCCCTCTGCGCCTCGACCGCAACGAGGTGCTGATTGTGGAAGGCATACACGGCCTCAACCCGGAGTTGACCGCAGCCGTGCCGCAGGACCAGATATTCAAGATGTACGTCTCGGCGCTGACCACACTCCGCATGGACAACCACAACTGGATAGCGACCTCCGACAACCGCCTGCTGCGCCGCATGGTGCGCGACAACAAGTACCGTGGCACGTCGCCCGAGCAGACGATACGCCGATGGCCGAGCGTGCGCCGGGGCGAGGAGAAGTGGATATTCCCGTTCCAGGAGAACGCTGACGCGACGTTCAACTCCTCTCTGCTCTTCGAGATCGGAGTGATGAAGCCATACGCGGAGCCTCTGCTCCAGTCGGTGCCACATGATGTGCCGGAATACACCACGGCCTACCGTCTGCTGCGTTTCCTGCGACATTTCCGGGCCATCCCGGAGGCCGACGTCCCCTCGACATCGCTGCTGCGCGAGTTCCTGGGGGGCTCGTCGTTCCGTTACTGACCCATCCCAACCCGTAACCCATGGCGGCCTGCCTCAGGCGTCCGCCAGAACCCCTCTCCGCCACAAAAAGAATGAAAGATTTCACCAACGAAGACATAGAGCGCCTGGTAGCTCTCATCGACGCCGGCGACAAGGAGGCGATCCTGCCTGAGATCGACGACATGCACCCCGCCGACATCGCCGAGCTCTTCCAGGACCTTAACCTGAAGCAGGCCGAGTGGTTCTTCGAGCTCATTCCCGACAAGGAGAAGAAGGCCGACGTGCTGATGGAACTCGACGAGGAGGACCGCAAGAAACTTCTCGAGGGGATGGACAACGACCAGATCGGCCACTTCATCGACCTGCTCGACACCGACGATGCCGTGGACCTGATCCAGGAACTCGACGAGGAGGACCGCGAGGAGGTCATCCAGAACATCGAGGATATGGAGCAGGCCGGCGATATCGTGGACCTGCTGCAATACGACGAGGACACGGCGGGCGGCCTGATGGGCACCGAGCTCATCTCTGTCAACGAGAACCTGTCGATGCCCGACTGCCTGCGCGAGATGCGCCACCAGGCCGAGGACCTCGACGACATCTACTACGTCTACGTGGTCGACGACGACAACCGCCTGAAGGGTGTGCTTCCGCTCAAGAAGATGATCACCCACCCGTCGGTGTCGAAGATAAAGCACGTCATGGAGACCGACCCGGTGTCGGTCAAGGCCGACATGCCTATCGAGGAGGTGGCCATCGACTTTGAGAAGTATGACCTTGTGGCGATGCCGGTGGTCGACTCGATCGGACGGCTTGTGGGCCAGATTACGGTCGACGACGTGATGGACCAGGTGCGCGAGCAGTCTGAGCGCGACTATCAGCTCGCATCCGGTATCTCGTCAGACATCGACGCAGACGACTCGATATTCGCGCAGACCAAGGCCCGGCTGCCCTGGCTGCTTATAGGCATAATCGGAGGCATCGTCAACTCACTGATACTCGGAGGCTTCGAACGTCAGTTGGCAACGGTGACCGCACTGGCCTTCTTCATCCCTCTGATAGGAGGCACCGGCGGAAACGTCGGAGTGCAGGCTTCGGCCATAGTGGTGCAGGGTCTGGCCAACGGCCGACTGGAACTCTCCGACTTCTGGCACCAGATATGGCGCGGGGTGCGCATCGCGCTTCTCAACGCCATAGTGATATCGGGAGTCGTGTTCGCATACATCGCACTGACAGAGCCCGGCGACTACGCGCTGGTGATGGCCGTGTCGGTGTCGCTCTTCGCCGTGGTGATATTCGCCACGGTGTTCGGCACGCTCGTGCCGCTGACCCTGGAGAGGCTGCACGTCAACCCGGCGCTCGCCACCGGCCCCTTCATACAGATCACCAACGACGTGGTGGGCCTGCTCATCTACGTCGGAATGTCAATATGGATGCTGAGGATATTCCCGAGCTGAAAGATTAAAGATTAATACAGGGATGATTGTATAAGCCGTATAAGTCATATAAGTCGTATAAGAAGTATACTCTGCCCACCTAACACCTAACACCTAACACCTAACACCTTATCACCTAAGAACATGGCCGAGACACCGCTGATGACCCAATACTATGAGATGAAGAAGAAACATCCCGACGCAATACTGCTGTTCCGCGTCGGCGACTTCTACGAGACATTCTCTGACGACGCCATAGCCGCCAGCGAGATTCTCGGCATCACCCTGACGCGCCGTGCCAACGGCAAGGCGGCCTACGTCGAGCTGGCCGGATTTCCCCACCACGCGCTCGACACATACCTGCCGCGACTGGTGCGCGCCGGCAAGCGAGTGGCCATATGCGAGCAACTCGAGGACCCGAAACTCACCAAAAAACTCGTGAAGCGCGGCATCACCGAACTCGTCACCCCGGGCGTAAACCTCAACGACAACTCCCTGTCAGCCCGCGAGAACAACTTCCTGGCCGCCGTCCATGTCAACAAGACACAGGTCGGAGTGGCCTTTCTCGACATATCGACCGGCGAGTTCCTCTGCGCCCAAGGCTCCGCCCGCGACATTGACAAGCTCATCGGAAACATACGCCCCAAGGAACTGCTGCGCATGTCGGGGATGCGCCAGTGGACCGACGACAACATCGCCTACCGCTGCGCCATGTTCGACCTCGACGACTGGGTGTTCACCACCGACGCCGCCGAGCAGCGGCTCACCACCCAGTTCGGCACCAACGGGCTCAAGGGCTTCGGCGTGGCCCATATACCCGAGGCGGTGATAGCCGCCGGCGCCATACTGCATTACCTCGACCTCACCCACCACACCGACTTAGGACACATCACATCGCTGGGGCGCATCGACTCCGACCGCTTCGTGGCCCTCGACCGGTTCACCGTGCGCAACCTCGAGCTGACGGAGCCGCTCTCGGCCGACGGCATGTCACTCTACGACGTGCTGAACCACACCGCGACCCCGATGGGTGCCCGGCGGCTGCGCCAGTGGATACTCTTCCCGCTGCTCGACCTCGCGGAGATCGCGCGCCGCCACGACGTGGTGGAATACTTCTTCCGCGATCCGGACACGCGGTGCCAGACGCTCGAGGCGCTGCGCCGCGTCGGCGACCTGCAGCGGCTCGTGACCAAGGTCGGTGCCCGGCGCATCTCGCCCCGCGAGTGCGTGGCCCTCAAGAACTCGCTTCTGGCATCGATGGCCCTGCGCCGCACGCTGGCAGAGTCAGACAGCGAGGCACTCCGCTCGATAGCCGGCGGCATGGCCGACTGCTCGCCCGTGACCGACACGCTCGAGACCACCCTGCTCCCCGACGCCCCCGCCATCCTGGGCCGCTCGATGTCAATCGCCCCCGGCGTCGACGCCGAGCTCGACGAGCTCCGCGGCCTCCACTCAGGCGGCAAGCAGGCCCTGGCCAACATTCAGGCCCGCGAGTCGGAGGCAACCGGCATCCCCTCGCTCAAGATAGGATTCAACAACGTGTTCGGATACTACATCGAGGTGCGCAATACCCACCGCGACAAGGTGCCCTCCGACTGGATACGCAAGCAGACACTCGTCAGCGCCGAGCGATACATCACCCCCGAGCTCAAGGAGTACGAGGAGAAGATCATGGGTGCCGAGGAGAAGATAGCCGCCATCGAGGCCCGCATATTCGGGAGCCTTGTCGAGGCGCTGGCCCGGCTGATACGCGACATGCAGACCCATGCGGCAGCCGCCGAATACACCGACTGCCTGCTGGCCCTGGCCACCGCAGCCGACACTTACAACTATGTGCGCCCCGTCATGAACGACTCGCTTTCCATCCGCATCCGCGAGGGACGCCATCCTGTCATCGAGCGCCGGCTGCCCCCCGGCGAGCCCTACATCTCCAACTCCGTCAGCCTCGACTGCGACAAGAGCCAGATACTGATGATCACCGGTCCCAACATGTCGGGTAAGTCTGCGCTGCTGCGCCAGACCGCGCTCATCACGCTCATGGCGCAGATCGGCTCCTTCGTGCCCGCCGAGAGCGCCGAGATAGGCTATGTCGACAAGATATTCACACGCGTCGGGGCGTCAGACAACATCTCGTCGGGCGAGTCGACGTTCATGATAGAGATGAACGAGGCGGCCGCCATACTCAACAACATGAGCCCGCGCTCGCTGATACTCTTCGACGAGCTGGGTCGAGGCACGTCGACCTACGACGGCATCTCGATCGCCTGGGCCATCGTGGAACATATCCACGAGAACCCGCACGCGCACCCCAAGACGCTCTTCGCCACCCACTATCACGAGCTCAACGAGATGGAGAAGAGTTTCTCGCGCATCAGGAACTTCAACGTGTCCGTGCGCGAGATCAACGGCAAGGTTGTGTTCATGCGCAAGCTCGAGCCGGGAGGGTCGGCCCACAGTTTCGGCATACATGTGGCACGCCTGGCGGGCATGCCGCAGTCGATAGTCCGCCGCGCCGACCAGGTGCTCGAGCATCTGGAGAGCACAGCGGCCGGAGCCTCCGACACCTCGTCGCTGGGCTCGCTCGGCACGGCCCGCGAGGGCTACCAGCTCTCGCTCTTCCAGCTCGACGACCCGCTGCTCTCGCAGATACGCGACCGGCTGCTCAACCTCAATATTGACAACCTCACCCCGCTGCAGTCGCTCACCGTGCTGCACGACCTACAGTCGCTGCTCACAGGAAAGGCATGACACGGGGTGACCCACATACTTATCAAGCGAAAATGAAAGACCAGACAGTAATATTCCACTCCACAATATTCGGACCGATCCACTCGCGGCGGCTCGGCGTGTCGCTGGGCGTCAACCTGATGCCCGCCGACGGAAAGATATGCTCGTTCGACTGCCTCTACTGCGAGGCGGGCTACAACGCCCAGGGGGCCGGAAAGGCGGGACTCCCGACGCGCGCCGACGTGGCCGCCGGACTTGAGGCGAAACTCGCCGCCATGCACGCCGCCGGCGACCCGCTCGACGTCATCACCTTCTCGGGCAACGGCGAGCCGACGCTCCACCCCGACTTCCCGGGTATAGTCGATGACGTCATCGCCCTGCGCGACCGCTACTACCCCGAGGCGAAGATATCGGTGCTGTCCAACTCGACGCGCATCTTCACGCCGGCCGTGGCCGACGCACTGCGCCGCGTCGACAACAACATACTCAAGCTCGATTCTGCCATCGAGCCGACCATGCGCCTCATAGACCGCCCCAACGACCCGGGCTTTACCGTGGAGCGCGTCGTGGAGGGTCTTTGCCAGTTCGAGGGGCAGGCTATCATCCAGACCATGATGCTGCGCGGCGAGCACGACGGCAAAAAAATCGACAACACCACCGACACCGAGATCGAGGCACTCATCGAGGCCTACCGCCGCATCAGGCCACGCGAGGTGATGATATACAGCATCGACCGCTCCACTCCCGAGGAGAAACTGCAGAAAGTCGAGCGCCCCGAACTCGAGCGCATCGCCGCGCGCATCGCCGCCGCCGGCATCCCCGTCCAACCCTTCTCCTGACCCGACCAAGCATGATTATACCCGACAACCTGACGCCCGGCGACAGTGTGGCCATCGTGTCGCCGGCCAGCATCGTCAACCCCGACTACATCGACGGGGCAGCCCGCTTCCTCAAGTCCGAGGGACTGCGTCCCGTCGTCATGCCCCACGCCAAGGGACCGGCCTCCGGCTCCTATGCCGCCACCGACGCCGACCGCCTCGCCGACCTGCTCGACGCCTGGCGCGAACCGACGGTACGCGCCATACTCTGCTCGCGCGGCGGCTATGGCTGCAACCACCTGCTGCCACTCATACCGCTCGATATCGTGAGCGGTGATCCGAAGTGGCTCATCGGGTTCTCCGACATCTCGGCGCTTCACGCCCTGTCGCTCCGCGCCGGCGTCGTGTCGATGCACGCCCCCATGGCCAAGCACCTTACCCTCCTCCCCTCCGACCACTACTGCACGCGCGCCATAATGCGCATGCTCACCGAGGGACTCCCCGTGGAATACATCGTGCCGGGGCATCCGCTCAACCGGCCCGGCGAGGCCGAAGGGATGCTCGTCGGCGGCAATCTGGCCGTAATCAACGGCTTAGGAGCGACACAGTTTGACCCCGCGGCGCGCGCCACAGAGCAGCCCGTCATACTCTTTATAGAGGATATCTCCGAGGCGATCTATGCCGTTGAGCGTATGCTGATACGACTGCGGCTCGCCGGTCAGCTCGACCGCGTTGCCGGACTAATCGTCGGCGCCTTCACCGAATACCGTGCAGACCGCAACCATCCCGACATGGAGACGATGATCTCGCGGCTGTTGGGCGACGTGCCCTTCCCGGTGGCCTACGGATTCCCCGCCGGGCACACCGACGACAATCTGCCGCTGGCACTTGGGGCGCACGTCCGGCTCGCCATAAGCCCCGAGACCACCATACTGACCATCGACGCCGAGTGAACCATGAGAGTCATCACCTTAGACGATAAGGCGTTCAGCCGGGCATGCGCCGACCTAAGCGCGCAGGTGCTGGAGTCGGGCTACCGTTACGACCTGCTCGTCGGCATAGCCACCGGGGGCGCGATAGTGGCACGCGAGATGCCGGCGCCGCTGCGGGTCGAGGTGCGCCGTCAGCGCCCCACGACCCGCGCCAAGCAGCGACTCGCCGGGCGACTGCTTCGGCATATGCCGCGCCCGCTGAGCGACCGGCTGCGCGTGGCCGAGAGCCGCCTCTACGCCCTTATGTCGCGCCACTACCAGACTGCGGTGCCGGAGGTGACACTCGACGAGAAGACCCTGGAGACACTCGGCGCACTTACAGGACGCGACAGAAAGCCGCGAATACTGATAGTCGACGACGCCGTCGACTCCGGGGCAACGATGCTCGGCGTGCTCCGCGCCGTGGCCGCGGCCGCCCCCGCGGCCGAGATACGCACCGCCGCCATAACCCAGACGCGCGACAACCCGCTCATCCGGCCCGACTACCTGCATTTTGCCGAGCGCGTGCTTGTGAGGTTCCCTTGGTCGGCCGACATGCAAAAATGAGTTCTGTGCCACAATTTTGGCCTATAGGCACGCGTTATAACATTTAAGCAAAATTAGCAAGAACCAACCGCATCAAAAAAGACATGATAAAGATATCACTCAATGCGATATTAATTACCCTCGGGCTGCTCGCGGCAGTCCCCGCGGCGCTCGCGTCGCGTGCCGGCAGCGGCACACTCGACCCGGACTGGACATGGCACTCGTCGTTCGACGACGGTGTCCGCAAGGTCATAGACACCCCCAACCGCGTCTATTTCTTTACGCACCAGCGCCCTTACTTCAGCCAAGGCAATTACAGTTCCTATTACGCCAACCCGTCGGGAGCGATCTTCTTCCTCGACAAGGCGAATCCCGGAGCCGGCATACAGGACTATCACCACTTCGCGGCCTTCTCCGGCCTCGACATGCGGCTGTTCGCCGTCAACCCCGACAACGACATGAAGGTCATCGCCTACCAGGATGGCGGCGTCGACCTGATCGATGCCGGCAACCATGTGACATATCTGTCAGACATCAAGGACCGGCCGCTGCCGGGAGGCGCCCTGATCGGGGCCATCAGTCTTGACCGCGCAAGCGGCGACATCTGGCTCTCGACCAACCGCGGATTCATGCATGTCGACAGCCGGGGCAATACACTCCACTTCGCCGACTTCGGCAAAAAGGTCAGCGACATATGCCGCGTAGGCAACCGGGTCATCGCCATCATCGGCGGCAGGCTCCACGAGGCACCTGCGGCCGCCAACCTGTCGCGCCTCGACTCATTCACCGAGATAAGCGGCATCTCAGTAAACACCCCTACGCGCCTGATGCCCCTGACAGACAACACTCTTGCCTACCTCAACGAGAGCAATGCCATCATAGGCATGGCCCACACCGGCGAGGCATGGACAATCTCCAACCTGGCAGCCGATGGAGGCATATCCGAGAACACGGCTGACAAGGTTGTATGCCACAAGCAGGACCATACCGTCATACCGACATCCGACGGCTACTACGTGGCCTCTAACGGCACAGCCTACCTGGTGAGGAAGCCGGTCGGGACCGCCACAATGCCGACAGTGAGCACACTGGGGCTCGTGTCCGGATCGTCGCGATATTCGTCATCGTACGACGGAAAGACCGTCTGGTCATACACCGACCGCGGCAAGTTCTTCAGCTGCACCTATCCCGACAAGACGCGTAGCGAGGCAATCCGCCCGGACGCGCCGCTGACCGCCATGGACGCAAGGTTCGTATATTCGCCCAAATATGGGTTGATGTCGGTCAACATTGACCCGCAGAGAAGAATCGACCTGGAGTTCCCGAAATTCCCGCCCGCACTGGCCTCTTACAAGAATGGCAAATGGGCCAATCTGTCGCCGACCTACAATATGCCCGACGTCATCAGCGCAAATGAGTCATATCTTGCCACATATAAGGCTAACCTGTATCATTTCCCGGTGGCAGACCCGATGGGCGTGACCATCGACCCGGAGTTCGACAACGTACTTCACCTCGGCTCCGACTGGGACGGCATAGCGGCCCTGTACCTTGACGACACGAGGAAGATGCCGCTCATGTACCTGTCGTCAAGGAACGCGATGAGCAGCCTGCCGGTCAACAAGACCCTCACCAATGGCAGCTGGACAAACAAGGGCGGAAACTACACGGGCACATACATCGCCGGCTACGACAACTCGCACAACCTGTGGATGTACCGCAGCACGGCGTTCGGCATCGCCAATCCTGGCAATGTGCATCAGCTGTGGTACCTGACTCCCGATGCAAGGCGCGAGGCACTTGCCAAAGGCGACGCGACACTCTATGGGGATTGGGGCGTAATCCGGTTCACCATGCCCGCCGATCCCTCCACCACCCTGACGGCCCTGGCGCTCCGCCACCCCGACAACGCCAACAAGCTCGTGGTCTACTCCAAGGGATGCGGCTCAAGCATCACCGTAATCGACCACAAGGGCACGCTGACCGATGCCAGCGACGATGAGGTGTCACTCTTCACCAATATACTTCTGCCCAACGGCTCATTATTCAACTCCGGCAACGTATACGACTTCATAGAGAACCCGCTGACCGGCGAGCTCATAGTCTGCACACGCAACGAGACGGTCGTGATCGACCTTAAGGAGAAGGTTGAGGACTCGATCATCCACGGCAAGATGCTGACCATCCCGTCAGATGCCGGCAGCGGCTATGACTTCCTGTCGCCGATGATCTGCAACAGCGCCTGCTTCGACGAGTACGGACGCCTGTGGCTGGCACACGCCAACGCCGGCGTGGTGGGCTTCAGCCCCGACTACAGCAAGATAGTGGCCTATTACACCACTGCCAACTCGCCGCTGCTGAGCAACAACATCCACGGGGTGGGATGGAATCCCGACACCAGATCGCTGTTCATCTCAACCGACTGCGGCATAGCCGAGGTAAAGGTAGACGACTACTCAGTTGCAGGCAGCACATCGGGCGAGCCCTCGGATGCGCCGCAGGCGCCGTTCGCGCTGCCCGAGCGCGTGACTCCCGACTTCACGGGCGTCGTGTCGGTGCACAATGTGCCGGCAGTGACGACCCTCCGCGTCACGGATGCCGCCGGACGGGTGATCCGCACACTTCCGCCGGCCGAGAACGGCGTGACCTACTGGGATCTTCTCGACAACAGCGGGAAGCGCGTTGAGACAGGCCGCTACAGCATCGGGGACGCCGTCGGCGACGCCGGATTCCGCGCCCTGAGCGTGACTGTGGTGAGATGATAGCGCGCGACTCGCTTACAGGCAGGGCCATCACGTGGATGCGGTTTCCGCTGGCACTGATAGTCCTGACAGCCCATACCATATACAACAGGCTTGCCGGGGAGCAGGTCCTTGCTGTGATGACGTTTCTGACCTGGTGTGTATGCACACTCGCCGTCCCTTTATTCTTCCTTATCTCAGGCTATCTCTTCTTC
Source organism: Muribaculaceae bacterium (assembly GCA_014867205.1). Classification (GTDB taxonomy): domain Bacteria; phylum Bacteroidota; class Bacteroidia; order Bacteroidales; family Muribaculaceae; genus Lepagella. The sequence continues at coordinate 27,219 of WGUO01000008.1, forward strand.
GCGGGGCGCGAGACATTCGGCATCGACGACTATCTGGCGGCCATGCGCCGCAGGGTGCGGACGCTGCTTGTGCCATACGTGCTGTGGATGCTCATCGCATGGGCTTCTGTGTCCATCGAGTCGGGAGAAATATTCCGGGTCTCATCGTTATGGGAATTTAAAGAGGTCTTCTGGGGTGGATCGATTATAAATTACCGCACCTCAGTATTCGGCACCAAAACCATAAACCTGGACCTGCCGGGTATGTTGTACCCGCTCTGGTTCGTGCGAGACCTGATGTGCGTGAGTCTTCTCACGCCGTTGATATGGCTCGTCGGGAAACGCTGGCGCCTGTGGGCCATCCTGCCCTTCGCCGTCATATACCTGGCCGGTGTCGGTACGAATCTTGACTGCCTTCAGCCGAAGACACTCTTTTATTTCCCGGTGGGAGCGATACTGGCGATTAACCGGATTGACATTGCGGGTCCGGCGCGAAAGGCACTTCCCTATACTTTGCCGGCATGGCTGGTGATGGCACTGATATACACATGCATGGCGCTCACGTTCGATCTCAATCATCTGACTATGGGCTTCAGGTCCCAGTTTTTTCATCAGTGCATGAAGCTGGCCGGCGTAGCGGCGTTTGTCGGCATCGTCTTCGCGGCAGTGGGTGCGGAGAGGCCTTCACGTGCGTTGTCAAGAATCAACACCCTCTTCTTCAGGCTGGCGCCGACCTCCATGTTCATATACCTCATTCATGGCACAAAGCCGATAGAATGGCTCAATAAGCTGTGTCAGTATCTGTTTGAGGGGGTAGGTCCGGAGGGAGGCATGTTGGGGCTTCAGCCTATAGCCTTCTTCGTCGAGCACACGCAATTGGGGCAGATCATGACATTTGTCACCGCATGGGTGGTTCGGCTGGCCGTAATACTCTGCGTGTACCGCCTGTTGCAGCGCTATGAGCCCCGCGTACTGGGAGTGCTCACCGGCGACCGTTCTCAAGCCGAGGGCGCGGCGCGCCCCGGGGCCGAAGGGCGCCCGGCACTCGACACCCTAACATCTAACACCTAAAACCTCCCCTCCTCTACTCATTTTTGTTAAAAAACGGAGGTGAGTTTCTGTATGTCGCGATAAATGATTATCTTTGCAGACTAATCCGACTTCCGGACAGCCTCCGGAGAGTCGGCCGACTATCCCGCCGGTGTGGTGGCGGGGATAATCCTGCGGGTTCTCCGACATCGCCACGGCAATGCTAACCTGACATCACCAGACATCAATCATGTCCGAAAACATAACAACCGCAACAATCGGCCAGACAGCCGAGACCACAGGCGCCGACAGGCCAAAGAGAGCCCTGATAACCGGCGTAACGGGCCAGGATGGCTCCTATCTGGCCGAACTGCTGCTTGAGAAAGGCTATGACGTGCACGGCATTATCCGCCGCTCGTCGGTAGACTTCCGCGAGCGCATCGCGCACCTCGAGGGCCACGAGCGCTTCCACCTTCACTATGCCGACCTGAGCGACTCCTTGTCTATCATGCAGGTAGTCAGCAAGGTGCGTCCCGATGAGTTCTACAACCTCGCGGCGCAGAGCCACGTGCAGGTGTCGTTTGACTCCCCCGAGTTCACCGCCAACATCGACGCGACCGGCGTCCTTCGCTGCCTTGAGGCGATCCGCCTCTGCGGACTGGCCAAGACCTGCCGATTCTACCAGGCGTCAACCTCCGAGCTCTACGGCAAGGTCGAGGAGGTCCCGCAGAACGAGAACACCCCCTTTCATCCCTACTCCCCCTACGCCGTGGCGAAACTCTATGGCTTCTGGATTGTGAAAGAATACCGCGAGGCCTACGGCATGTACGCCTGCTCCGGTATCCTGTTCAACCACGAGAGCGAGCGGCGCGGCGAGACATTCGTGACGCGCAAGATCACACTTGCCGCGGCGCGAATCGCGCAGGGCAAGCAGGACAAGCTCTATCTGGGCAACCTGTCGTCGCTGCGCGACTGGGGCTACGCCAAAGACTACGTAGAGTGCATGTGGCTTCTGCTGCAGCAGGATAAGCCCGAGGACTTCGTGATAGCCACCGGAGAGCAGCACACCGTGCGCGAGTTCTGCGAGCTGGCCTTCGAGCGGGTAGGCATCCGGCTCCGCTGGGAGGGCGAGGGCAAGAACGAGAAAGGCATCGACACGGCCACTGGCCGCGTGCTCGTCGAGGTGTCGCCCGACTTCTACAGGCCTACCGACGTGGTCAACCTCTGGGGCGACCCGACCAAGGCCAAAAGAGAGTTAGGCTGGGACCCTACGAAAAAGACGACCTTCCGCCAGCTTGTCGACCTGATGGTCGACGCCGACATGGCCAAGGTGGCCGTGGAATGCGCCGGCGACCACGTGCGCACCAACCTGGCCGAATACCTCGAGAAAGGAATAGTGAAATAAAGATTAACGATTAAAGATTAATTTTTAGTCAATTGATTAATAATTAATCTTTAATCACTTATCTTTATCCTTCTCCGTCCCATGTTCAGTGTTGCGACCAAGGGAAAGCAACGTGCCGTTCCGTGTTGCTACCGGAGGGAGCAAGAAGCCGCTTATCGCGCCAAGGCCCATTTTTGAAAATTGAAACTTGAAGACAGCGACTTTTCAGCACTTATCCATAACTGCCTGAGGCAAAGCAAAGTACAAGCCCAGGCAGGACTAAAGACACGCCCGGAGGGAAAAGATTAAAGATTAATTTTTAGTCAATTGATTATTAATGACTTAATTTTAAATCTATAGACTTTGCATTTATCTTTAATCTTTTATCTCTAATCATTATTTTCCTCCGTCCCATGTTCCGATTTGCGACCAAGGGGAAGCAACATGCCGTTCCACGCCGACTCTCCCACCTCACACTGATTCAGTATCATTCAATCATTAAATGGGTGAAATAAAGCAACAAACAATAAGTGGAGTAAAGTGGTCGGCTATAGAGCGATTCTCAATTCAAGGCGTTACGTTCCTGTTGGGGCTCGTTGTGGCTCGCCTGCTTACACCGGCCGACTATGGTCTTGTAGGTATGGTCGGCATATTCTTCGGAATATCACAGACTCTGATCGACAGCGGATTCGGCAACGCCCTTGTGCGCAAACCCGACCGCACAGAGGCCGACTACTATACCGCTTTCTACTTCAGTTTCGCCGCTTCCATATTTTTCGCAAGTTTGCTGTGCATAGGGGCGCCATGGATAGCAGAATTTTTCAAGCAACCCATTCTGTGCCCTATGACGCGCGTAATGAGTTTAAATCTCATTATCGGGACATTGGGCATGATACCATCCACAAAGTTGTACGTTGCTCTCGACTTCAAGACCAGTGCTAAAGTCAATTTCATCTCTGCGGTCGCATCCGGTGTCTTTGGCTTGGTTCTGGCATTTCTCGGTTATGGTGCATGGTCGTTAGTCTGGCAGAATCTCGCGAGCAATGTCCTTAGAGTAATCCTTATATGGTTCTACAAACCATGTAAATTATTATTCCAGTTCTCAAAACACTCTTTCAAACAGTTATTTGGTTATGGTAGTAAATTGGCGGCAGCAAACATTTTACATACAGCCTATTCCGAAATTACAACGCTGGCAATAGGAAAATTCTATAGTCCTGCTTCTCTTGGTAATTATTATCGTGGAACCGGGATGGCCACCTTGCCTATAAATACCGTATCAAATGTTGTCGGGAAAGTGACATTCCCTATCCTGTCCCGTATTCAAGAGGATAAGGAGAGGTTGATAAAGGTCTATCGGAGTTACATTGCCTTGATGACTATTCCCGTCGGGTTCTTATGCATTCTTATGGCAGCCTTGGCAAAACCTTTAATACTTTTTTTACTTACCGCTAAGTGGGCTGACGCTATAATTTTTTTGCAGATATATGTTTTTGCCGTTGTATTCGATCCCATTTGCAGGCTTAATCTCAATTTACTGCAAGTGATAGGCCGTTCAGATTTATCTTTGAAACTTGAAGTGATAAAAAAGACATTGGCAATGGTTATCCTCATATGTGCTATTCCTTTTGGTGTAGTATCAATATGTATCTCCAAAGTAATCTACACACAAATTGCTCTAGTTCTAAACACTTATTATACGGGCAAATTGTTTGGGTTGGGATATTGGCAGCAATGGAAAGATTTCTCTCCATATCTATTATATTCGGTAATTGCTTGTCTCCCATCTCTCGCGTTGGCTTATCTATGCCCATGGCCTATGGTAAGCCTCATTTTAGGAGTTTCTATTAGCACCGTATTTTACATTATAATTTTATGCAAGAGGCACGATGCAGTTTTTCTTAAGCAAATTGCACCTATTTTACAAAAATTAATCTATAAACTCCCCAAAAAATGTCAGTTTTCTATTTTCTAATTGTCGTTTTGATATTATGGAAGATTAAAACATCTCCCCATCCAACCAATTCGTTATCAATGGATTACACAAATGCCATCAAAGGCTTATTTATATTATTGGTTTTTTAAGCCATTCATCAGGCTATATTTATAAATCAAAATTAGATTTAGATTTATTAGACCGCATATTTATTTTAATTAATTCAAAGATTGGACAACTGATGGTTGTGATGTTTCTATTTTACTCAGGGTACGGTGTGATGCATAGCATTATCCAGAAAGGAGATAGTTACATCAATTCTATCCCCCGTAAACGAGTCTTAACCACATCGGTCAATTTTGCAATCGCCGTGTCAATATTTATTATACTTAATCTCATTTTACGTAAAGAGATAACGGTAAGTCAGGCATTACTATCACTAATCGGTTGGGATAGTGTCGGTAATTCCAACTGGTATATCTTCTGCATTATTTGCTGTTACGGATTTACATACATCGCATTCAAAGTAACTCGGAACAATCATCGGAAGGCGTTGCTTATTTTATCTCTATTGTGTTTGGGTTACATCTATGTCATATCCCGATATAAAGGCAGATGGTGGTATGACACAATCCTGTGCCATTGGGCCGGCGCATCATTCGCCGTCCTGTTCAACAAGCTTACGTCCATATTTGAGAAGAGATATGGGTATTGCCTGCTAGGCTCAATAATGATGTTCCTAGTATTTTACAACATACCCTGGAATCCATATGCCTTAGTGTCCAATATCAGCGGGATTTTCTTCGCCCTTACAATCGTGCTGATAACGATGCGGATTCAAGTGGGGAACGAACCTCTTCGGTGGCTTGGCCAAAACCTCTTCCCCCTATATATTTACCAACGTCTGCCGATGATACTCTTTGCAACCGTAGGCACAGAGCAGTTAATTACTCACAGTCCTGCATTATATGTGCTTTTGTGTTTCGCATGTACATTAGGGATTACATACGTTTACTGTAGAATAAAAGGGTTAAATTATTTCGACAGACTCAGATCAAAATTAGTTTCAATAGACTGATTCTATAACGGTGTCTTTATTATGCTTAAAGTTATCACATACGGGACATTAAATTTATCTCACCCTCGTAAATTGGAATGAGACAATCACTTAATTTAGCCTTATACCTAATTAAGGTGTAATTGTTCAATAGTTGCACATCATAATAAAACAGATAAGAATGAAAGCTGTACTCCTGGCAGCGGGTTTGGGAACCCGTCTAAGACCAATCACAAATGAAGTTCCAAAATGTATGGTTCCGGTAAACGGAATGCCAATAATTGAACGACAGATTCGAAATCTTGTGGATAATAAAATAAACGAAATATATGTTGTTGCCGGATATAAAGAGAATGTCTTGAAAACTTTTATACGGGAGAAATACCCATTCGTCCGAGTGATAGAGAATAAAGAATATGCTACGACCAACAATATGTTCTCGCTTTATAAGACGGTTGAATATGTTCGTGGCGATGAGTTCCTTCTTATGAACTCCGATGTTTTCCATGATGCCACTGTCGAAGCTGGTCTGATCAGTTCCGATAAATCCAATATGATAGCTTGTGAATATGGCCGATATTTGGATGAATCAATGAAAATTTCCGTTGACAATGGATTAATAACTCATATTGGCAAGCAGATCTCTAAAGAGGAGGCTTATGCTACATCCATTGACATATACAAAATTGGCAGGGATGCAGGCAATATTCTCTTTGACATATGTGAAGAAATTATTGTGAAAGAGGGGAACTGCAACTCGTGGACAGAGGTGGCTCTTGATAAGATGTTCAGTAAAGTTGATTTCTACCCTTATGGGATCGAAGGTCGTTGGTTTGAGATAGACAATCACGATGATCTTGCAGACGCAGAAAAACTCTTTAAATAATCATAAACAGTGTTGTCGTTAAAAGAAAAGAAAATGTTTATGCTCGATATGGATGGAACGATCTATAACGAGAATATACTTATACCCGGCGCAAAAGAATTCTTTCATTTACTACAGGAAAGAGGCATAAATTACACGTTTATGACCAATAACTCGTCGAAGAGTAAGTATAAGTATGTTGAGAAACTTCGCAATCTCGGAATCAGTTGTTCGGAAAAACATATCGCCTCTTCAGTTAACGCAACTATGGCTTATTTAAAGCTGCATAAACCAAATGCAAAATTGTATCTGGTCGGAACTGAATCACTGAAACATGAATTGGAAATTGAGGGGTTCTCAGTCATTCCTCCGGATTATCGCAAATCAGATGTGGATTATGTTCTTGTCGCATATGATACGGAGTTGACATACGAAAAATTAGAGGGGGCTTGCTGGTATATCAGCCGAGACTATCCGTTCATAGCGACAAATTGCGATATGCGTTGTCCGGTTCTTGGCAACAAGTTTATTCCGGATTGTGGGGCGATTTGCGATATGATTACCGCGGCTACATTGAAAAAGCCTATGTATCTTGGGAAACCGGACAAATATATAGTAGATGCGGTAATAAAAGAGTGGAACCTAAAACCGGAGGAAGTTGCTACAGTCGGCGACCGTCTTTATACCGACATAGCCGTGGGGGTGAATGCTGGAGTTGACTCCATATGTGTGCTTACCGGAGAGGCGACACTTGAGGAGATATCACGTTCTGTTTTCAAGCCCAATTATGTTTTCAGTTCTATCAAAGAACTTTACGAAGCCATACTTTAAGAAAATGTATTATAATTTGGTCAAAACACCTGTCATTGTAAAGACGGGCAAACGAATTTTGGGTAAGATGGATCAATTATTGAGTGATGCCCATCTTGTTTTTCCGAAAAAGATTCTTATTACACAAGAAAATCTATTCAAAGCATACAAGGAAGAACTTGGACCTGATTCATTTTACAAAGTCATATTCATAGCAGGAGGACAATTAGAAGAAACAAATTCCATCATTAATAAGTGTAAAGATGAAGATGCGCTCATAGTTGCATTTGGAGGAGGAAGCGTTCTTGATGCCGTCAAATATAGTGCCAGCAGAATTGACAAACCATATATTACAGTTCCGTCTGCATTGTCAAATGATGCTATATACTCCTGTGTGGCGAGACTGACTGAAAACAATAAAAAAATTAGTCTCGGTGTTCAGCCACCTATTGGATTGTTGGTTGACATCGAAATAATAAAAAAATCGCCCCGTATACTTTTTATGGCCGGTGTTGCTGACCTCGTATCCAACCTGTCTGCAATTCAGGATTGGCTTTTTGCCCATAATGAGATTGGAGAACCGATAAATGAACTTGCATATATGTTGGCAAAAGAAGCCGCACTGCCCATGCTTCGATATACAGAAAAAGATATTTTGTCAGAAGAAATGACATTGGATTTAATCAACGGACTTGTCACTTCCGGTTTTAGTATGATAATGTCCGGCAATACGCGGGGAACCAGTGGAGCTGAACATTTGATAAGCCATGCTATTGACGAATACTTCCCTGAAAAATCGACAATTCACGGTATTCAGGTTGGATGGGCTCATTCAATTATTGAAAAAAAGTATCGTCACGATTCATTCCATATAGTCGAATTCTACAAAAATATAGGTCTCAATAAAATTTTTGAGAATATGATACCTTGGAATGAAGATGACATTGACGGTTTAATTCCTTTTGCAAAGAAAATTAGAAATAGATATACAATTTTGAGTCCTCTATAAAAGTACCACGGCTATAAGATTTATAAATCATGGTTTCAAAAACTGCCAGTCAATTGAGGGAATATTGTAACGCATTAACATCATGTTGAAAAAAATTCATATTTTCTTGAAAACTCGACTCATATAACACTTGTGGTTGATGGAAACAACCATGGAGCAGAACTATTTCTGAATCTTCTTATTTTATAAAAAATAATCATGATACTCAAGAAACTTCTTAAGGCAATACTTCCGCAATTTCTTTTTAATGGCCTAGTATACCTGAGAGCGCAATTTCCTCCATTAGATTTGATGAGAATTAAACAATCTCACAAAACAAGGATTAAACAGATTCGAAAAAACAATAAGGCGAAAGTGATTTTTATGGCCGGGAATATGGCCATGTGGCGGTATCAAAAGATTTATGAGATACTTTCATCTGACCAGCGCTTCGAGATAATAATTATTATTTGTCCCCCCGCAATTAGAAAAGACAATCGCACTATACCAGAGTTGGAAAGATATTTTAGTCAGTTAAAGATGCCATTTATAAGTGCTTGTACTATGGACACCAGCAAATACATAGATGAATGGAATCCTGATATCATCTTTTATTGCCAACCTTATGACTCAGCTCTTGGGAATGCTTTTGATTGCGAACATAATTTTAAACGCTTGTTATGTTATGTTCCGTATGCTCTATTGACTGTTAATAAGGGCTTTGCATACAGTTGCCGGCTTCATAATTGTGCTTGGAGATATTATCAAGCCACAGAGTTGCATCTCAAAACTTCTCGTAGATTAAGTGCTAACTACGGCGAGAATGTACGTGTGGTTGGAGAGCCGCATGCAGATGATTTTGCAAAACCGGCTAAAACGAATCCATGGAAACAATGTGGAGATGAGAAGAATCGCAAAAGAATAATCTGGGCTCCTCATGCTTCAATTCAAGAAGTATCAAGCCTTAATCGCCATGGTTTTATATGGCTCCATAATGCTATGTTGTATTTTGCGGAAAAATATAAAGATTGTATCCAAATTGCATTTAAGCCACATCCATACCTAAAGGATAGTCTACGCGACATCTGGGGCGTGGTCAAAACAAATGAATATTATGAGAAATGGGAGCATGGGGAAAACACTCAGTTAAATACGGGAGAATTTATTGATTTATTTAAATCTTCTGATGCAATGATTCACGATAGTGGTTCTTTTACGGGAGAGTATCTATTTACACAGAAACCTGTTATGTTTACTACACAAAATAAGACTGAGTTATATAATACCGCTGATTATTTTGGCGTGGAATGTTTGAATTGTCATTACTTTGGATCCAATATTGAAGAAGTTGAACAATTTATAGTCAACATTATAAATGAAGACAATGATTATCTCTATGAAAAAAGAGTTAAATTTAAACGTGAATACTTGACACCGCCGAACAATCAGAGTGTAGCAAAAAATATATATGATGACATTGTAGAAAGTCTATTTGGATAAATAATGATTCATGTGAACCAACTTAAGGTTATTTTATTACTAAAGGCATCCAAGCTTACCGGATAGGCATGTTGTGCGAGCCATAAATAGCATAAAATCAGTATGAACATGACGCAGATTAAATCGAAGCTTATAACAATCATAGTATCGGTTTATAACGGAGAAAACACGCTAAGAAGATGCGTCAAGTCTATCTTGTCTCAGACCTACAAGGATTGGGAGTGTATATTGGTCAATGACGGGTCTACGGATCGAACCGGTGAAATTTGCGAGTGCATTGCCGCGTCAGATTCTCGGTTCCGGGTGATTCATCAGGCTAATTCAGGTCCCAATGCAGCGAGAAACCAGGGAATTGAGGCAGCCCGGGGCGAGTTCTTGATATTCCCCGATGCGGATGACGATTTTTTTTCGGAAGATACGTTTGAATCAAACCTGCAATTTCTGCTCGATAACCATGAGATTGATATAGTAACAATGCCACAGTATCGTGAACAGCCGGACGGTTCATATTCAACAAAGCCAAAACAATTTGAGCGTCGAATCTTGACCGACAAGCGTGAGATGTTCACAAACTGGTACAACGGGCAAATTATTGATGGAGCATTCCACGGCAAGATTTTCCGTAAAACGCTCTTTCTGGGATGGAAACTGATTGAAGAGATTCGGTTCACAGAAGACCATTACAATATCCCAGATTTGTGCGAGCGTTGTCGGAAGGTGCAGGTCTCAGCTGTCGGTGGTTATGTGTACAAATGCAATCAAGAGTCAGCCATTCATACAAAGTACACGGATTTCAAGCGCTATGGGCAGTTGCGCTCCGAAGTCCGTCTGTGCCAATACTTTAGCAAATTGGGCAAATGCGAGCGTAACGAAGCTCCTATATATCTGCGTGCCATTGAGAATGCCTACTATCTTCAAGGAACAGAATACGAGAGTTCAGTCTTAGGGGCTCTTTCACAATTGCCGCCTCATTATTGCCAAGGAGGGACGCGCTTTCAGCAGATTCTCAAATATGTCATTCTATTGTTTGGCAATAAAAACGGCTTGAAATTCATGAGACAATGTTTGCAAACACTAAAAGCAATACGTCAGTAATGAGAATCAAGGTTGCATTTTGCGATTTTTGGGATGATTTTGACCCCAATGACAATTTTTTAATTGCATCTTTGCGCAGAATCTGTGAGGTCGAACTTGTTTCGCCTCAAAACCATCCCGACATTCTGTTTTATTCAATAATGGGATACTCGAACCTGTATTATACGGACTGTGTACGTATTTATTATACCGGAGAGAATGATGTGCCGGATTTTAATAAATGCGACTATGCGATTTCATTTCAACATCTTACGTTAGGCAAACGTCATATTCGTTTACCGCTTTATGTTTGGTATGGTTCGTTTAATCGAATACGCGACAATCAGTTGAAGCCAATACCGGCAGAGAGGAGTTTTTGCAGTTTTGTGGTTAGTAACAATTGGTGTGCCACATCCTTGAGGACAGAAATTTTCGAACGACTATCCCAATATAAGCCAGTAGCTTCCGGAGGTCGTTATGCCAATAATGTTGGAGGACCTGTTAAGGACAAGATTGAATTCCTACGTAATTATAAATTCAATATCGCATTTGAGAACAGTAGAGTTGACGGCTATACTACTGAGAAACTCTTGGATGCTCTTGCGGCCCGCACTGTGCCCATTTACTGGGGCAATCCTCTTGTGGAGGTAGATGTAAATCCCAGTAGTTTCATTAATGTCAGCGACTTCGCGACACTTGACGATTGCATTGACTACATCAAGAAAGTTGATAACGATGATGCGCTGTATTCCACATATCTTGCCGAGAATCCAATCAGCGAATATCATCCATTTCTGAATTGGGAAAACAAGCTTGACGATTTTTTAAGCGACATAGTATCCCATCCTCGCCGATATGTTACCACATTTGGACTGGGGGGCACAATATTTACCTCGGCACTTGGGAAAGAAGAGATGTTTCACAGCGGTAAGATGCAGCGAGTATTTAAGATGTATAAAAGATATAAACATAAATGACAAAACCTAAAATATCAATAATCATTCCAGTATATAATGTTGAGTCATATCTCCGCGAATGTCTTGACAGTGTACTTTCGCAGACATTTACGAATTGGGAATGTATTCTCGTTGACGATGGCTCGAAAGATTCTTCAGGCAAGATATGTGATGAATATGCAGAGCATGACAATAGGTTTAAATCTATTCATCAGACAAATCAAGGACAAGCATCTGCACGAAATTTGGCTCTAAATAATGCCAAAGGTGATTATATTATGTTTCTCGACTCTGACGATTATTGGATCAGTCATTCTGTGTTGACAGAATTATTGAATCTTTGGGAATTGAACCCCAATGCTCAATACATCCAGTTTTCATATTTCAGTTTCTTTGAAGATAAATCGTTTCCATCGTATAATAAAGAGGCAAAACTCACAATGCTGTCAGATTCGAAGTCTATAATTGACGCTTTTGAACGCGGACAAATAACTACGATTACTTGTGATAAAATATTTCATCATTCAGTAATAGGCGATAGAATCAGATTCCCATTTGGAGTGTATTACGAAGATGAACGGTTTATCATTGATTTAATGGAGCATCTGAATCAAGTAGTTATTTCATCTAAAGATTATTATGCGTATCGAATTAGAAGTGGCTCTACCACGCATAGCGAATTCGACTTGCGTCACGCCTGTGATTTGTTTGAGAAAGATTTTCACGGCATGAAAGTGATGCAGAATATTCCTAATGCAGAATCTCTATATATCAACTATTACGTCGGCACCATCCGCGAATATTGCAACGCAATCCTTCTCGGGGGCGAGGAGCGTGTAAAAAAATACAATAAAGAAATAAAACGACTCATTCCACCTTTTGCACAATTGTGGAAATGCTGGAAGAAAATAGGTTTTTCAACAATATTGCTGAGTGGTATACTCAAACTATCGGGATTTAAAATTCTGGTAATGATTTTGAATTTGAGATCAAAAGGAAAGCCATAAAACGCGACAAAATATGCCGAATTATTATGGGCGCACCAAGATGCTTTGCCATATTAACAGAGGACTCTTACACATAATGGGAATGCGAAACGGATAGAAGCCCTAAGCACAATCCTCAGACAAATTACACCTTAACCACAGAAACAGAAGATGAACCCTAATCATCAAATGCTTAAACCATGTTGTTCCTTAAAATTCTATTATACCCAATCTCATTTGTTCGAAAAAAAATAAATTTATTCAAACAAGAAGAAAGAGAAAATAAAATTCGTGCTAAATACGGGAATCTAACTAAATATTCTTTAAAAGATCCAAATATAACGGCTGGCGATTTTTCATATGGAATTCCGAACATTTCATTATATACTGACAAACCATATAAAGTTTCAATAGGAAGGTTCTGCTCGATCTCAAATAACGTCGAAATAATTATTGGAGGAAATCACAACTATAGAAATGTTTCTTCTTATTCATTGATACCACAAGTACAAGAGATTTTTCCCGATATTAAGCATCCTGACAAGCCTGTTAAAAATGTTGTAATTGGGAATGATGTCTGGATTGCTAAAAATGTAACAATTCTTCAGGGAGTTACAATCGGAGATGGAGCAGTTATCGGGACTAATTCCGTAGTTGCAAAAGATATTCCTCCATATGCAATCGCCGTTGGCAATCCCATTAAAATTATCAAATATCGTTTTAACGAACATCAGATTGAGGCACTTCTAAGAATCAAATGGTGGGATTGGCCATTGGATATTCTGAAAGAGCGCATGAAAGAAATTATTAATGAGGATATTGATGGTTTTATAGCCAAATATGATCCAAGAGAAGCATAAATTCTATTATGAAAAGTGAGCGACCTCTTATCTCCGTATGTGTGCCAACATACAATCAAGAATCAGAAATAAGGCAAGCACTTGATGGAATTCTGTCACAAAAGGATGTCAACATAGAAATAATTATTGCAAACGATGGAAGTACAGACCGCACTCATGATGTCTGCATGGAGTATCTGAACAAATATCCATCAGTCATTAAGTATATCAATCAAAAGTACAATAAGGGTATAATCAAAAATACTGAAGACTGCTTAATGGCTGCGAGCGGTAAGTATATTGCAATCTGCGAAGGCGATGATTACTGGATTGATGATTATAAACTGAGGAATCAATGCGCTCTAATGGAGTCCGACGAACAGATTTCAATGTCGCATACCAACTGGGTTAATTTGTATCAAGAGACCAATACGTTTGAAATTGAGAAAATAAAAGAGGCAAGCTATATCTGTGAAATAGAAGGAGGGATTAAGTCTTTCGAGGAGATATATCAATCGAAATACAGAGGAATCAGATTCAGTTCTACGGTTTTCCGGTCAGATATATTTCATAAAATTGTTAATTACCACCCTGACTTCTTTAGTTCTTCTTTTTCTACCATTGATTTAGGGCTATTTTTATGTATGGCATATTATGGCAGGATTGCATATATAAATGCTGCAACGACTGTTTACCGTATTCACGATGGCTCTGTTTCCATTAATTCGAATTTAACTATACAGAATAAATTTGCATTGGGAGTGCTTCATATATTATGCTATTTTGCTGATCAGTTCCATTATTCTCATAAGGAAATGAACAGACGTATCAACAAGCCATTTGGGGGCATATTAAACCATGCAATAAAAAACAATGATTCGCTGGCTATTCAAGAATTATGGAATATTAAAACGACATATAAACCTAAACTTACTCCTCAAAGACTTGTAATTATGTGTCTTGCTAAGAACTGTATCTTACGGAAACTTATAAAGAATGTTCTTTAGAACATCTTAAGTATCATTATTACACTTTTTACAAAATAGATAAAAGAAGTATTAGATAGCATATCCATTTAAAGACTAATATATTATATGCGGATACTTCAAGTCGCATCAGGAGATTTCACCTCAACTTATGGAGGAGGTCAGGTGTACGTCAAGAATATAGTTGACTGTATGCTTGAAATGGGTCTCAATGTATCCGTCCTTTCATTTGTTGAGACTTTCTCTAACAGGAAGACACCTCATGGCAATGGAACTCTTTATGAGGTGCCCAATAATATTGAAGAAGAGCAATTATCCAAAATTGCTAAAAAAATCAACCCTGATATTATTCATGCGCATAGCAATAAGGCCTTAATCTGCCGGATTGGCAAGAAACTGAATGTCCCTGTCGTTGTGACAGCGCATCACGGCGGGATTCTCTGTCCGGGAGGAGCAATGATGGATAGCACTGACTCAATATGCCACCGCAAATTGAATCATAAGGATTGTCTACCATGTGTATTGCGAAATACACGCACCGGACTTCACTGGTGGTATCCGTTTATGAAATATCTTCCAGAAAATAAATATGTCTCTTTAGGCCGATTCCTTTCTAAAAAGCCGTTCATCCCTTTCATCACACCAATAGGATTGGGTGGCCTACAAATTAAAAGCAAGATTGATTATTGGAAAGAGGTTACAGAAAAATGCTCGACAATGATTGCTCCTTGCAATGCAATTGCCGAAGCAATGATAAATAATGGACTCGACAAACATAAAACAATCGTGCTCCCGCATGGTATCCCATTCCCCAAAAATCAATCGAAATTTCCGGAAATCGAGGATGGCAAAATCAAGTTCTTCTATGTCGGCAGGATTTGCTATATCAAGGGTATCCATGTATTGTTGGAGGCATTTCATTTAATAGATAATCCTCATATCAAGCTTCATCTTATCGGTGGAGCCGTAGGCAATGGGGAAACACGATATATGAATTCCCTACAAAAGAAATATGCTCGAGATAAAAGAATTATATGGCATGGAAAGATTGACTCCTCAAAGATGTTTGATACAATTAGCCAATTCCATGTTGGATGCGCTCCCACTATTTGTCTGGAGATATTTGGATTGAACATTGCAGAGGCTCTTGCAATGGGCAAACCTGTTATTGCCTCTCGATGCGGAGGAGCAGAGATGCAGATTAAGGATGGAGTAAATGGATGGGTGATTAAACCCAATGACGTTGAAGAATTACGCACTGCTCTGCAGGATATTATAGATAACCCGTCGGTTCTGTCCGATATGTCAGCCAAATGCTCGTCGATCTCTATTGAGGACCATTGCAACTCTCTTTTGAAAATTTATAATAGACTTCTCTTATGATACCAAAGACCATTCATTATTGCTGGTTCGGAAGAGGAAAAAAGCCCTACCTGATTCGCAAGTGCATTAAGTCGTGGCGAAAGAGTATGCCTGACTATGAGATTAAGGAATGGAACGAAGACAACTTCGATGTCAACGCCATTCCATTCGTGCGCGAGGCGTATGCCGAACGCAAATGGGCTTTTGTGGCAGATGTTTGCCGCTTCTACGCATGTTACAACGAAGGAGGAATCTATCTTGATACAGACGTGGAGGTTTTCAAACGACTCGATGAGTTTTTAGAACATTCTTGCTTCACTGGCTCTGAAGTACGGACATATACAGGTGGTTTGTTCATATCGGTGGATGCGTCTGCTTTCGGCTGTGAGAAAGGTCATTGGTATATCAAAGAGTGTCTCGACTGGTATAAGGACAAACACTTTAGAAATGAAGAAAATGATATAACGGGAGGTGTTGTTCAAGGGGTTGCCACATCTCTCCTTAAGCCATATGGATATACCCGCGAAAACAAGAGACAGACAATCAAAGATGTGGATGTATTTCCAAATTCTTATTTTGCAAACAAGACAGTCCCTTACGACAAATCTTCTATCTATACTCTTCACCATTTCGACGGTTCATGGAATGATAGCCCAAATCGCGGTAAATTATTCAAATTTTGCCGTAAACATGATCTGATGCATGTTTATCGAGCACTGGAGTCTGTGACTCAAAAGATTCGGAAATGAAACGATTGCTTATTGACGCCAATCCTGCGATTCCGTTTATTATGTCGGGGCATGTTAACGGTATAGGGAGAACCAATGTGGAACTTATCCGCGCCTTGAACAGCATTCCCGCGGATGAGATTCCTTTTAGGATTAGTCTCTGCACTCATAATCTAAAGGGGATCAATGCATCGGCGCTTACTACACGCTTTAAGACCCATCACCTCTACTTACGTAATCGTGACAACTGGAACCGGGCAATCGCATTTCTACACATTCGCGAACTGATGGCTCCCTATGACCTGCTGCACATTACCCATAATTTCGAATATGTCGCTAATCCCGACAAATGTGTGGTCACCATCCATGATGCCATGATGTTCTCTTATCCGGAACCATTCTTGGGTCATGACTGGGCACGAAAGAATTATCCCCCTTTTGCACGAAAAGTCAGGGCTATCATCACCTGCAGCCAGAACTCAAAACGGGAAATTGCGGAGTATATGGGTGTGAATCCCGACAAGATTTTTGTTGCGCCCTGGGGTGTCGACCATGAACTACTGCGACCTCATGCCACCGAGCCATGCAGATATACTTCCGAGAAACCATATTTTATTGCTGTATCCTGCGACCGTGGCCGAAAGAACACGATTGCAGTTGTCAAGGCTTTTATTAAATTCTTGAAAAATAATCCGGAACATCAGTTAGTTTTGGTTTGGCGCACACCCTCTGACGAGGCTCTGAGACTTATCGAGGAGAATCCGGAAGTCAAAGACAAGATACACTTCGCGTCAAATATATCTAATGAAGTGTTGGCCGACCTTTATGCCGGGGCTACTTGCTCATTCTTTCCCAGTCGTTATGAGGGCTTCGGACTCCCAATTGCCGAATCAATGGCTTGCGGTACACCGGTTGTAACCTGCCGAAACAGTTCTCTTGAAGAGGTCGGCGGCGAGGTGGCCTTGTATGTCGATCCGGATGATATCGACTCAATGGCTGATTATATGGAGCAGTTTGAGAATGGCTCACTAACCAAGGAATCAATGTCGGAAGAATGCCTTGCGCAAAGTATGAACTTCACTTGGGAACGCTGTTCGCGCCTAACACTTGACGTATATCGCAAATGCTTGGATATATAAAGGATATAATACGTAATCTTCGTTGCCGCCTTCTTCAACTTAAACTAAGCGGCAAACCTGAGATCGCATTGCCGGAATCAGTGCTTATCATTGCCCCGCATCCTGACGATGAGGCGATTGGGTGCGGTGGACTGATCGCACGGCTTTGTGCGGAGGGTCAAGCTCCGCATGTGGTAGTGATGACTGGCGGCGGCGGTTCGCTGAGAGGTTATTCGGATATGCCGGAGAGCGATGTGATAAAGGCACGGAGAAACCTTACTCTAAAATCTGCTAAGGCTTTGGGGCTGCCGGAGTCAAATATCCATTTCCTTGACTTTGTGGATGGGCATATCGACGATAGACCCGAATCGGAGATGAAACGCCTCAAAGATCTTATCAAGCAACTGAAACCGGATGCAATATTCGTACCTCACAGTGGCGAGGGATGGCCGGACCATATAAATACCCGTCAGATAATTCTCAATTTTCAATTTCCGAAGGTGTACGAGTATTGCGTCTGGATGTGGTATTATAATGTATGGAATCTGGACTGGAAGAATGCTTTTCAGTTTAGGATGACTGACTCCGAACATGTCGCCAAACTGAAAGCGGCGGATGCTTATATCAAGCCATTGGCCCCTTGCGGTCAGCCCTGGAGCGGGGTCCTCCCTAAACCATTCATTAAGGCTAACACTGCACGACGGGAACTTTATTTCAAGTTATGAGGGCAATACATCAGAGTTCGGTTGTCGGGGTGGTTATCGGTCATGGCGGCTATAACGAGATGGGACTTGTCAGGTCTTGCGGAGAAGCCGGCATGTCGGTTGCTTTTGTTGCGCCTGAGGATATCATTATGCCTATTTACAAAAGTAAATATATCAGTAAATGGTATAAGACTGATATTGTAGATTCACAATCATTAATGGATACGGTCAGAACGGTTGCAAAAGACTTTAACGGCAAAAAAATTGTAATCTTCCCGGCCTCCGATTTAGTTGCCGAACTGATTGACAGAAATTTCTCTGCTTTATCCGAACTGGCAATTATTCCGCATGCCAAAGGGAATTTAAAAAGCCTTATGGATAAGGCTGAGATGGTCAGGATTGCAAAGGATGCCGGCCTTCAAGTTCCTTATTCCGTAAAATTTGATTTAAGGGAGAATCCATCGCCTCATTTTCCTCTGCCCTGCATAATCAAACCGTTGCGCAGCATCTCTGGCGACAAGGAAGATATCACCATATGCCGTGATGAACAGACTTTCTCTGACGCCATAACCCGATATAAGTCAAAAGGATTCTATGAGATACTGATTCAATCCTTTGTCAGCGGAACTAATCAGGAGGAGATTGCAGTCACGGGAGTTGCGCTACCAAATGGGGAAATAATTACTCACGGCATCGTGCATAAGAAGAGGATTCGCGGGAATGGAAGCACAGTTTTTGCCACTTTCAAACCGGATGCTGATTCCGAATTACAGTCGGGCATAAGAAGATTTATAGCGAAATGCGGCTATCAGGGAATCTTTGACATTGAATTCCTTCATAATGATTCCGGCTACCATTTCATCGAGTGTAATTTCCGTAATGGTGCATATGGGTATGCAATAACTAAATCCGGATTCAATATGCCCCATGTTTTCAGTTTGGAAAGTCTGGGGATGAGGATACCCGAAATAAAGTTAAGAGAAATCACTTTTATGGAGGAAAGATCTGATTTACTTAATGTTCTGGACCATACAATCACTCCGTTTCAGTGGATTAAGGATATTATGTCAACAGACACTTTCCTTTGGTGGAATATTCGTGACCCCAAACCGATGATTCGTATTCCTGCTTCAATAAAGAGACTATTATCAAAGCGCGCCTTATCATGACAGTTCTTGTCGGCATACCCTGCCTGTTGACGGGGGGAACGGAGATACAGACGCTTAGCCTGGTGCAGGCGTTGGTCGAGGCGGGACACCGCGTGGTGGTGGCTTGCTATTTCGAGCATGCCCCGGCTATGGTGGCGCGTTATCAAGACGCTGGAGCGGAGGTCCGGCTGCTGTCGCCCGCTGGCGAACGGTCTGCAGGTGTCGCGGCGACTGTACGACATCTTTGGCGGGGACTGCGCGGCGTGGTGCGCGAGGTGCGCCCTGATGTGGCGCATGTACAGTATATGGCGCCGGGGATGATTCCGATTCTTGTCTTGCGTGCGCTTGGCGTCAAGAGGATTGTCGCCACAGTACATACTGCCGCTGATATCTATTCACCGAATGGGCTGAGGCTTATCCGGCTGCTTAACCGGCGGGTGCTGACGGCGTTCCAGTGCATCACGCAGCGAGCGGAGCGGTCGTTCTTCGGTTCGTCGCAGTTGTTTAGCGCCAAGATGCCTCTGAAGCGGCATGGGAATCATTTTACCATCTATAATAACCTGCCGTCGTATATGGAGGTGCGCGGGGAGCCGCGGGAGTTTGGGGATTGCGGGCGGCTCACAATTGGGGTTGTGAGCCGGTTGGAGCATATCAAGGGGATGGATTTGGTGGTGCCGGCGTTTGCGGCGGTTCGCCGCGATTGGCCGAGACTGCGGCTGCTGGTTGTGGGTGACGGGTCGTTGCGTGGGGAGATGGAGCGCCAGGTGGAGGAGTTGGACCTCGGAGAGGGGGTGGAGTTCTTGGGGCGGCAGCCGCAGGATGCGCTGCCGGGGTGTTATGGCCGGATAGATGTGCTGCTGATGCCGTCGCGGTCGGAGGGCTTCGGCCTGACGGCGGTCGAGGGGATGGCACGCGGTTGCGTGGTAGTGGCTGCCGCCACGGGGGGCCTACCGGAGGTAGTCCGCGACGGCGTCGACGGCGTGCTGTGCACGCCTGGCTCGGCGGCGAGCCTCGCGGAGAAAACTCTTGGTCTGATTGCATCGCCGCAGGAATTGTCGCGACTATCACGCGCAGCAATCGCGCGTGCCGCCACCTTCTCCCGCTCCCGGTACAATACTTGTATCAGCAACCTATACCAACGGCTCGCAGGGAAGTCTCACGCAGAGAAGCAGAGGAGCAGAGGGCTCTCTGACATGGACATTGACACGGATAATACACTATAATATAATCTCTGCTCCTCTGCTTCTCCGCGTGAGGTAATGCGTGAGAAATGAGTGGAGCGGAGTACGCTATGTTATCGCCTGCTGGTACAATCATATTTCTCCCTCTGTGATCATCACGCAGAGAAGCAGAGGGGAATTTGACACAAATAAGCAATAACTTCACAAGAATAAAATCTCTGCTCCTCTGCTTCTCTGCGTGAGGTAAAGTGTGAGGTACGAAATATAATGAATATGAATAACGTTCAATTAAACCGACTGAGTGAGGAAATTATCGGGGCTGCCATAGAAGTCCATAACTACCTTGGGCCAGGTCTACTCGAAAAGACCTATCAGGAAGCACTGATGGCCGAACTTAAACTCCGTGACATCAAATGCGAAAAGGAGGTTAAGATTCCTATCATTTACAAGGGTGAGACGCTCGACTCGGATTATCGTGCTGATATTATCGTTGATGATAAGATTATCCTGGAACTCAAAGCCACTGAGCAGGATAATCCCTTGTTCTATAAGCAACTTTATACTTATCTGAAATTGTCGAACATGCGGCTTGGATTGCTGATCAATTTCAATAGGGAGAGATTGGTGAAAGGACTCAAGCGGGTCGTAAACGAATTCTGATTCTCTCGCGCCCTCATTATTCTCACGCAGAGGGGCAGAGAGGCGGAGGGGGAAATAAGTCATAAGGGATAAGTGGTACGCGATCAGTATATAAATCTCTGCTCCTCTGCTTCTCCGCGTGAGATAAGAGCGTGAGGACATGGAGCGCGGATGCCGATAACATTGCGGCCTCTACTTCACTCTACCTAAAATCATCTCACGCAGAGGGGCAGAGAAGCAGAGGGGGCTTTCGCGCGGGGATGGCACTGATATGACAACTTCACAAGATATGTTCTCTTCTACGCTGCTTCTCCGCGTGAGATAAATAGATTGAACTATGCAGTATCTGAATATTATTTACTTTTTGATTATATCGGTTTACGGGTACCGGTTCCTGCAGTCTGACGGCAAGATCGTCAAGGGGGCCCTTGACTCCGATCAAACCTACCACTACTCCGGCACCGAGCTCTTCTGGTGCCTGACGTTCTCGACCGGCCTGTTGGCCTTCTCGCTCGACGTCGGCCTCGATCTGATGGCCATTCGCCTGCTCGTGCTCGAGATACTCTGCCTCGTCGGACTGAAAGTCGCGCAAGAGCGTGCCATCATCTCCTTTCCGCTGAAGATATACTTCGCATACTTAGTGTGGATAACGATAGGCTGCTTCTACTCACCGGCACCATTCTTCGGCATACGAACGGTATTAAAATATCTCTACCCTCTTCTGCTCTGCATGTTTGCCTCGGCAGCCGTCAGAGACCCGGAGGTATTCTTTAAATCGAGTCTGTTAGCACGGACAGTTGCGCTGATAGTACTGATTATAGGATTTATTCCTTATCTAGAAGGATATGTATTACCTGGAGTAATCTGGTATGGCACTGCTCGGGCAATCAATTTCATTTCCATAATGATATTCTCATTGGGAATGTTCTATTTCACCAATCAAAAGAAAAAAAATCTAATTTATACAGGCATATTCCTCTTGCCATGCGTCATATGGATATTCCGGACATCCATTATGGGTTCATTGGTAGCGATAATGACTTTCTATTTTATAAAGTATAGAACAAAATCATTACCTATAATTGCAGGCATATTTGTCTTGGGAATAGTTGCCGTATTTACACTTCCTTCTCTTAAGAACAAAATGTTTTATGATGATAATGTAACACTTGAAGAATTTGCAAACGGAGAAATCGATGAAGAAAACATAAATACCAATACCCGAAAAGCTATGTGGGAAAAACTTGAAAATAGATTTTATATTGGTCATGAAGTTAACGGACGTGGAACTGGGTCCATTCAGGGATATATGTATGTTAATTCAAACGAATTCGGAGGACTGATGGTTCCGCACTCTGACTTCGTGCAGCAGAAGTGTGACAATGGGTTGATTGGGTTGATACTATATGGGGCGATAGCGTTCTTTGTGTTTGTGGATGCGTTCCGCACGTACTGGAGGTATGATGAGCCGGCGTTGCAGTTGTGCGCGATAGTGGCGGGGGCGTCGATGATCGGCGTCTACGCGACGCTGTATTCGGATAATGTTGTGAACTATTCGATGGCGACGCTGTCGATGCCGTTCGGCTTCTACGGCATGATGCTTGGTCTTCGGCGGCACGCCGACACCCAGGAGGATTAAACCAGGGGGAACCAAGGGGTTAAACCATGTTAAACCAGGACAAGGTAATCCTCACGCAGAGAAGCAGAGGAGCTGAGGCAGCCTCTTAGGGGTGGTGCCAGGTAAGGTTACGCAATGGCATGCGCGGAGGCCGCTGAGAGGGAAAGTTAACCAGGGATGAACTTGAGGAACCAGGAAAACATTGTCTGGTTTTTCTGGTTCAATACAAAGTCTGGTTTATCTGGTTGAATTTTCAGGTTTTTACCTGGTTTTATAAAAGAGTTCAGGTTTAAAGCAACAGAGTGGGCAATTTTTTCGTTATCTTATTATCTGACAGGGCTGCTTCTTAAGTTGCCTTAGTATAGATTCTTAATCACTTAGCAATCTATGAATCAATATAAATTCTCTCTTCATAATTATCGGGCCATCAGTTCAGCCGATATCAATATTGACGGATTGACTGTTATTGCCGGGCCGAATGGCTGTGGCAAGTCCACAATATCAAGATGGCTATACGGGTATGTCAACTATGCCAACGACTTTGACAAATATCTCGACAGGATCCTTATCAGGAAACTGAACCGGATTATATCTTTATTCCATCGCGTGGCATCCTTTGTTGACGGTATTGATGAAGATTCTCTCAATCTGAATCGGTTCTCCCTTGATTATTTCCAGAACCTCCATAATAATCCCGATAACGACGAGAGAAGCAAATATGACGTCCTGTCAGTAGCCTTCATGGCCAAATTCCGGTCATTCGGGCAATCTCTGAATAAAAAATATGATAGCAAGTCTAAAAACTTAGGATACTATAAGTGGATAGTCAAAGCCATATGGACTAACATTAATGATGTGCTTGACATTAAATCCTCAGGAAAGGAACCGGACACTATTTCAGGCGTCCTGGATTATACCGAATCTATACTGGATACCAGACTGAAAGAGTATATCAACGATAATATCGATAAAAAATCGAGGCGCAGCCTCAATGACCTGATACGCTATATCAAGACCTCCCCGGATTATTCCGGAGAGTCCCCGACAGCACTGCAATTCCGAGAGAATGGCTTCAATCTGATCTCTGACAACAGATTCACTCCACCCATAGGCTTAGAGAACTGCATATATGTCGACACCCCGATGGCACTCTCCAATTACAGCAGGGAAGGCCGTAGCATCTGGAACGCACTGAATCAGGCCATGTATACACCACTGCGCGAGATGCCCCAATCGGCACGCAAGACTGTCGCGAGACTGCGCAGCATTCTTGGTGGTAACGTAAGCGTGCGTGTCGATGAGATAAGTCATGAGTCGACATTACGTTACATCAGGAAAGAGGATGCCCTCAACATACCGATTGACGAGGCAGCCACAGGCATGAAGTCGTTCGCCTACCTGCTGCGCCTTGTGGAGAACGGCTATCTGTCAGAGAATTCCCTGCTGCTGATTGACGAGCCGGAGGCACATCTGCATCCGCAATGGATTGTCGAGTTTGCGCGAGTCCTTGTGCTGCTGCAAAAGGAAGTCGGAACCAAGATAATGATAGCAAGCCATAACCCGGACATGATTGCCGCGATACATTCTATTTCGATTGCGGAAGGCATAGGAGAAAGGACACATTTCTATCAGGCTGAGGAAAAGGCAGAATCCCTACAGTATAGTTTCCGTCATCTCGGCAATGAGATCAACGAGATATTCCGATCGTTCAATATTGCACTGGAACGTATCAAGGACTATGGCACCCGATAATTATATCCGGCATTATCCTGATGCTGTCATAAGCCATCCGTTGTCAAAACGGGGCTTCCTGAAGACTCTTGCGGAGATTTCAAAAAAAGACTATAAGCATCAGACATATTTTGCTAAAGAGAATATTCCGGCTCTTGACATTGATGCCTACGAAGCCTCATTGCGAAAAGGGCACATGGAGCGAACAGCAGACGCGGTGATAGGAATATGCAGCATGTCGGGCGGCAAAATTCACTTTCCTCGTCTGATGATGATGGAACTCCGCATGGATTATGACAATGTGCGCAATCTGAGTACTACCAAACTTGTACAGAAGAAATCACATACATCCGACATATTGAAAGGGTGTGACAATTTATCTATCGACCCCAATTATTGTCTCATCTTCCGGGAAGGTTTTGACATGCAGGCGCATAACTGGCTTGAGCGCGAGAATAGAGGTAATTCAATTACAGACTCATGGCTATGCCTCACAATCAAATCCTTTATTGACTATATCAATTTCTATGAGTCTGACAAGTTTAAGCCATGCGTCAGGACTCTTGAACTGGAGAAAGCCTTCCATGCAGCCGTGGACAGTAAGGATAACTCTAAAATCGAGAGGGCCTGGAACAGTATAAGGACATACATTTCAACCTGTTCATTACAATATAAACTTAACGAGTGCGGTTATCTGGCCAACTCAGTAAAAGAGAAATTCTCCAAATACACGCCAGTTACAACCGACGAGGATGAGCAAATCATTTACGAGATACTGGACGAGGACATAGAAAAGATCCTGAAGCGCCATCTCGGTTAGCCTCCCTCTCTCCGCGTGAGTATTCCCGAGGTCTGGTTTTTCTGGTTATATCTCTGGTTCAACTCTGCTCCTCGGCTTCTCCGCGTGAGGTAACCCGCGACGGCACCGGACCTAATACCTAACACCTAAAATCTAACTACCTCTCACATGATCTCTGTTGTAATTCCGCTTTATAACAAGGAGAAGCAGGTCGGGCGGACGCTCTCGAGCGTCCTTGCCCAGACGTTTCAGTACTTCGAGGTCGTCATCGTCGATGACGGCTCGACCGACGGCTCCGCCGAGGTCGTCAAAAAATTTGACGATCCCCGCATCCGGCTGATCCGCCAGGCGAACGCCGGCGTCTCCGCCGCCCGCAACCGCGGCATCGACGCCGCCCGCTACGACTACATCGCCCTGCTCGACGCCGACGACCTCTGGGAACCGGAATACTTAGAAACACAGGTAAACCTGATAAAAGAATACTCGGAATGTGATGTGTTCGCAACCAATTATAAATTTATGGATGTGTATGGAAATTCTTTTCCGACTATCTTAAACAAACTAAAAATTAAAAGAGGTATTTTAGATAATTACTTTGAAGTTGCCACACACTCTCATCCTCCTATATGTTCCATATCAATTGTTGCTAAAAAGGAGACTTTTAAAGGAATAGGTGGATTTCCAACAAATATTAAGTCCGGAGAGGATTTGCTGACATGGGCAAGACTCGCATGTAGAAATAAAATCGCATATTCTACTGAGACATTAGCTATTTATAATCTTGGAGAAGGATATGAATATGGTAATGAGCCGGTCAGAAGACAAGATAAGGGAGACCCTGTAGGTAAAGCTTTAAATAAACTACTTATCGAAAATCCCGATATTCCATATTTGCGGAGATATATAGGACATTGGCATAAGATGCGGGCATCAGTTGCCATACGTTTTGGGGAAAGAAAGGAAACTCTTCAGGAATGTTTTATTTCGTTGAAATATTACCCAACAAATACAAAAATTTTTCCATTTATAATTCTTTCTATCATACCTTCATTCATTCGAAAGCGCATAATCGCATTCAAGAAACACTCATGAAATATGAAACGCCTCATTTTTTATATACTTAAATTTCTGTCATTCATATGCAGACCTCTTAATATCAATTTTTCTCAAAAATTATTGATACTCGCACATAAAACGGTAGGAGTAGTGTTTAAAGGTAAACCTGACTATATTGAAACAAATGCATATTTAGATGCTTCTGGAGGCTTGACCATAATGAATGATGTGGTTATCTCAACTAAAGTTATCATCCTCACTCATGACTGGTCATTTTTAAAGCGTAATGGAGGTGATAAAATTAATCCAGAAAAGTACAGTTCCATGGCATTCCAACCAGTAATAATTGGAGAAAGTTCCTTCATAGGCGCAGGTGCTATTATTCTACCGGGGAGTATTATCGGAAGCCATTGCATAATTGGAGCAGGAACTGTGATCAAAGGCAAAATTGATGATAACCAAATTGCAATCGGCAACCCATGTAAGATTTTGTCCAAAACCTAATCATTAAATTTTAATAAATATATTATGCTAAATATTAGCAACTTACAAATCAAAATAAGGGGGTCAAAAACAAAACGCTTGATTGGATTAGATATCGTACGCACTCTTGCAATCATATGCGTAATTGGCGGACATTTCTTTAATATTTCTTCTAACACTGACTTCAATTCGTGGTCGTTTACCGGAGTCGGAATGTTTCTTTTAGGCATGCTACAGACATTCACGTATATTGGTGTACCATTGTTCCTGATGCTTACGGGCTACCTGAACATTAATAAGACTGAACCAACTCGAAAGTATTATCATGGTATATGGCGGGTGCTAATTGCCTATCTTTTCTTCTCTGTGGTTGCTATCTGCTATCGGGAAGTTCTTCTCAACGAACATAAGAGCGTCTTACAATGGTGCCATGCCATCGCCTATTTTGGAGCAAATCCCTATGCCTGGTATATTGAATTATGGATAGGGCTATTTCTGTTAACGCCATTCCTCAATAAGATGTGGCATGCGATTGAATCAAAACGGCATAGACAGATTCTGTTGGCAACTCTCTTTATCTGTTCATCTGTGCCAGATTTTACAAATAGATATGGTTATCAATTAATGCCTGGTTACTGGGTTGATGCTGCTTATCCCATACTATGTTTCTTTTTAGGATGCTATTTCCGTACTTATAAACCATCTTATAGGCCACATAGACTTTTGCTTATAATCCTTGCGTTATGTCTGTTTAATCCAGTTGGGAGCCTAATTCTGGCACCGGGACAGCCTATGCTTCATTTGCAAGGTGATCCGAAAGGTGTAATCTCTATGCCTATCGCTGTGTGTACTTTCCTTTTGCTTTATCAGGCTGACTTAAAAGGACAGGGTGTTCGCGCATTAATGACTAAGATTTCTCTGCTTTCTCTGGATATGTATTTGGCGGCCTGGATAGTTGACCAGATTGTATACCCTTTGTTTAAGGAGCGGTTTGGCGAAGGTCCGGACATGTTAGTACCGTTGTATCCGGTTATTGTGGCGACATTAGTTGCCGGATGCTGTGCGGTAGCTTACGCCAAGGATGTGCTGTTCAAAGGAATGACATCCGTATGGAAAGGTCTTACGCAAAGGAAGAGAGAACTCGCCGATAGTTAAAACCATTGGAGTTAAACCAGAATAAACAAGAAAAACAAGCATACGAATCATATTCATGATCTATTTTTCTGAATTATTTCTTCTGGTTTGCAAAGTCTATTCACAAAACAACAATAATGAATTTAAATCAAATACAAAACCCGAGATTAGACGGACAGAGAAATTATGACGGATATCCGCTACGTCTGATTGCGTATATCAGCCTTACATTAGTGTTATATTCTACCTTTGAGATATTTAACGCGTCTCTTAATTATATTCGACTTGATTATCCGACAATGCATCTTCGGCGTCTTGCAGATGCATTGTTACTGTCTCTGCCAGTCTGGTTTTTCACCAAAAACTGGATTATCTTTCTGTGGATCGGACTGATTGAACTAAACCTTAATGCCAATCTTATATATTATGGCTATTATAGTTCTTTGATTCCTATTTCATCTTTTAGATTAGTCAGTCAGGTCTTTGAATTGGGTGACAGTATATTAGTCGGTATTGGTTGGGCAAATCTCGCACTGATTATTCTTCCGTTACTCTGGTGTGTGTGGTATGGAGTTTGTAAAATTGGCAAAAAAACAAATTATAAGGCACATCAAGATAGGAAACGAACTCTTATCTCTGCCTGTTGCTCTTTTTGCATCGGTATTGGAATCATTCTTCCATCCTACTTAATTGGTAATCCAGATGATTATTCTCGTCCAAAAGGATTATTTAGAAATGAGCCCCTAAGAGCTTTCCAACAATTTGGATGGATTAATTACTGGATATATCAGTTCTCCAATCTACAAGGCGTGTCAAAAGATGAATCTAATTTTGCCCACAGAGAGTTAAGTCAGTTGCAAAATGAGTGGAAAACAATCAAACCTCTGACTTCTCATCAAAATAAGAATCTGATATTAATTCTTGTTGAGTCACTTGGCAGTTGGCCGATAGGGCTTGAGGTGAACGGAGAGAAAGTGACTCCCCGACTTGATCAACTCATAGCAGACACTACATCTGTCTATATTCAGAAGATGTTGCCTCAGGTTAAGCACGGTAGGTCTTCTGATGCCTATTTAATGATAAATACCGGTCTTTTACCCATAAATGAGGGAGCGGCATCTTGCCTTTATGCAACAAATGATTATCCTTCTTTGCCAAAAGCCCTAAAAGCCAAAGGATATAGGTCCTTTTCCTTTATATGCGGCGAAAAGGAGTATTGGAACCAAGAGACATCTTCAAAATCTTATGGCTTCGAGAGAGTCTACGATAAACTTGACGGTGGTGAGTCGGATTTAGCTGATGGCAACCTATTCTCTAAAGGATTTCCGATAGTCAAAAGTTTTAAGGAACCGTTTTATGCCCAATTAGTGACAATGTCCGGACATGACCCTGTTAGAAATAAACTCAAGAGTAAGTTCCATAACATGGATTTTGCCACAGATGAGGCCCGCAATATTGTGGCTATCGTAAATTATACTGATTCCTGCATCGGTGCCTTTATCGACAATTTAAAGAAATGTGGAATTTATGACCGGTCTATCATCGTGATAACAGGTGATCATGATGGCGTAGGCCGCGATAAGTTTGATGGGCGTAAGAAAACGGAACTTACTGACAGGTATATACCATTTCTTATTGTTAATGTTCCCAAGGGACTAAATGCTGACACGACTCTTATCTCTGCACAATCGGATATTTTCCCGAGTCTGCTCGATGTTATGGGAATTGAGGACAACAAATGGCGCGGGCTTGGTGAAAGTATATTCCGACCTCGCGAGGATGGTGCAATTTACCGCGATATGGAGCAAATCGGCAGCATGTCGGGCGAAACGGCTGAACGCCGCAGGCAGATGTGGAAACTGTCTGATATCCTGATCCGAATGGGATGGTTTGGCGACTGATAGAAGTATTCACTCTTATCTTGAAGTTGTGGGCGTCCTGATTATTTTTCCTTCGGGGAAATGGAATGAGAAGACTGAGTCAATCCTCAGAATGGGTAGGACTCTGTCACAAACAGGTGTATCCGTGCTGTATGTGATTCCACCGGCAAAAGAACTGATTGACCATTTTAAGGAAGGTGAACAATTCACTACCATAAACTTCTATCCATTATTCGGCTTCTGGACCTCTCAGATTCTTGTTCCACTCTTAACCGGAATAGATGAGGTTATTGTATTTAGAAGATGCCACCGACGTATAGCAAGAAGAGCCATTCGGGCAGTGTCGCATCAAGTAACGCTCTCTCTTCAGCATATTTAGAATCATGAAAGTACTGCTGGTTCATAATGAGTATGGGAAGCGGAGCGGGGAGGAGGCTGTCGTCGACAAGATGGCGGAGATCTTCGCTGGGCTGGGGCTGGAGGTGGCGCGGCTGCGCCGCTCGACGGCGGAGGTGCGCGGCACACTCGTGGGCAAGGCCCGCGCGTTCGTGGCGGGCATCTATTGCCCACTTGGGGTGCGCGCCATGCGCCGCGCGCTTGCGGAGGAGCAGCCGGACCTGGTCAACGTCCATAACCTCTACCCTTTCATCTCGCCGGCTGCGCTGCGGGAGTGCCGCCGGGCGGGTGTGCCGGTGGTGATGACTGTCCATAATTTCCGGCTGATATGTCCGACAGGGCTGTTCATGCGCGATGGCGCCCCGTGCGAGCTCTGCCTTGAGCGGGGCGACGAGTGGGGCTGCGTGCGCCACAACTGCGAGCACTCGCGGCTGAAGTCGCTGGGCTATGCGGCCCGCAATGCGGTGGCGCGGCTGCGGCGGCATTATATCGACTGCGTCGATGTGTTCGCGTGCATCACGGAGTTCCAGCGGCGCAAGCTGATCGAGGCGGGCTTCCCGCCCGAGCGGATTGTGGTGATACCTAATTGCGCCGAGACCGGGCGGCCAATGGCCCCCGGCGCTCAACAGGGGGCCACCACCCCGGAGGCACAAGCCCCCGGCACGCAACAACCGGCTGCCGCACACCAGGGGCCGACGAAGGGGCCGACTCAACAACCGGCTGCCGCCAACCAAGGGCCGACGGAGGGGCCGACTCAACAACCGGCTGCCGCCAACCAGGGGCCGACGAAGGGGCCGACTCAACAACCGGTTGCCGCCGAGGGGGTGTCGAGTGCCCCCGGCTTATGGCGGGGGGGTTATGTGGGCTTCTGCGGGCGGATAAGCCGCGAGAAGGGGATTGACCTAATCGCGGAGGCGGCGAGAAGGCACCCGGAGATTGGCTTCCGACTGGCGGGGGCGGTGGGCGACCCGGAGCTGGTGGCTGACCTGCCGCCGAATGTGGAGCTGACGGGCTTTCTTAAAGGCCGTGACTTAGAGGATTTCTACGAAAGGGCGTGCTTTGTGGTGATGGCGTCGCGCTGCTATGAGGGTTTCCCGATGGCGATACTGGAGGCAGCGCGTCATTCGCGCACCACGGTAGCCCCCGACCACGGGGGCTTCACGGAGATAGTCAGCGGCGCCGGGGTGCTGTTTCACCCGGGCGACGCTGACAGCCTCGCGGAGGCTGTCAGCAGTCTCTGGCGCGACCCGCAGCTGGCCGTGGCCCTGGGCCGCAAGGCGGCCGAGCGGCTGCGCGAGCGCTACGCCACGCCAGTCGTGGCCCGGCAGTGGAGGGAGATTGTCGAGATGCTGACGGGAAAAAAGCCGTATGAGGGCTGAAAGAGGGTATTACCAACCAAAGCCGGACCAAAGCCCGACCGAATCAAGGGGAAATATGGGACACCCGTGGCGGAAAAGCATCTTTTTACCGGAAAAAGAGTTAAATTTTTCCTATTTTTTTGATTGTTTACTTTTTTTGGCTAAATTTGCATTAAGAGAAGAGAGGGGACGGAAACCGGCGGCCAACGGCGCACCGGCACTCAACACCAACGGCATATAGATAGCCAATGGCCAGGAGTCGGCTCAAACTCCTCTCCGCTCTCTACCTTCAAATCTATGGCCGCTCAGGCTGTCGAGTGCACGTCGGCCCTTGGCCGCAGGCATCTCCCTCTCCCGTCCTTAAAATCAACAATAACACGGCCCTACTGCGGGCTTCATGATGGAAACTTATTTTAACATACGCTATGAGTTCGAGCGCGATGAGGTGCACCGCGCCATCGAGAGCAGACTTAACAGTCCCGGCTCGGACTATGTGTGTGTGGCCGATGGAGTTATCCTCGACACGGCCAACCGACAGCCGGAGTATCTTGAGGTAGTCAACTCCGGTATGTTTGCCATCTGCGACTCAAGTTTCGTTCCCCTATACATCAAGTGGCTCTATGGGCGCCAGCGCGAGCAGTATTGCGGCGCGGATATCTTCCGCGACATCGTGTCGTCGCGCCGCTACCGCATGATATTCCTGGGCTCGCAGCAGCACGTGCTTGACGCGCTGCGCACCAACATCACGAAGTGGAACCCCGATGTTGAGACGATGATATTCCGTGAGCTTCCCTTCCTGTCGGTCGAGGAGTTCGACTATGCCGCAATCGGGCGCATGGTCGAGGAGGATGGCGCCGACATCGTCTGGGTGTCGCTCGGCGCGCCCAAACAGGAGTATTTCATGCACCATCTGAAGCCATACCTGCACCGGGGCGTGATGATCGCGGTCGGGGCTGCCTTCAAGTATTTCAGCGGTCTCGAGGAGCGGCGTGCCCCCGACTGGATGGTGCGCGCACACATGGAGTTCCTGTTCCGCATCACGCAGTCGCCACGCAAGCAGTTGCGCCGCTGCCGCGACATCCTCGCCTCACTGCCGCGCCTGCTTCTTGATGAGAAGAGGCGCATGGTGCATTATACTACCCCCCCCCAACTTGCTGCAAGGCAGATAATTAAAAATGCGCATACTGGTGGACTGTCACTGGTTTGACGCCCGGACCGAAGGGGTGACAACCTATATACGGAGCGTCTACACCCGGCTGATGGCGGAAAGGCCTGACGTGGAATTCGTGATGGCTGCCAGCGACATTGGGAAACTGCGCTCAACGTTTGGCGACGCGCCGAATGTGAGTTACGTCAGGCTGTGGAGCCGGAACCGCATGGCGCGCCTGCTCGTGGAGTATCCGCGCATCGCGAGGAGGCTGCGTCCCGACGCGGTGCATTTCCAGTACATGCTGCCGCCGCTTATGCCGGGCCGCAAGGTGGTGACGCTCCACGACCTCCTCTTCCTCGACTTCCCCCGACTTTTCCCCGCGCACTACCGGCTGACACGCCGGCTGGCTTTCGGCCGGTCGGCACGGATGGCCGACGAGCTGCTGACCGTGTCGGAGTACTCGCGGCGCAGCATCGCACGCCACCTCGGCATCGACGCGGATCGCATCACGGTGACTCCCAATGAAGTCTCAGACGAGTTTCTGGACGTGGACCGCGCGGAAGCCCGTGAGTTCGCCCGCAGCCGCGGCATAGGGGAATACATACTCAACGTGAGCCGTCTGGAGCCGCGCAAGAACCAGCTCGCGCTGCTCCGCGCATTCGACGAGCTCGGCCTGGCCGACCGGGGGACGCACCTCGTGCTGATCGGGCTGGAGACACTGCCGGTGCCGGAACTGAAGGCATACCTTGCGGCGATGCAGCCCGCGAGGCGCCGCGCCGTGCATCTGCTCAGCCACGTGCCGCAGGCAGAGCTTCCGCTCTGGTACGCGGGGGCACGCCTGTTCGTCTACCCCTCGCTGGGCGAGGGGTTCGGCATACCCCCGATCGAGGCGGCAGCCACCGGAACGCCCGTGATCTGCCACAACGGCACGGCGATGTCGGAGTTCGGCTTCTTCGGCGACAACCTCGCCGACCTCTCCGACCCGGCCACACTGCGCGCGCTGATTATGCGCAACCTCGACACGCCGCCCGACCCGGCTCGCCTGTCGGCGATCGCTGACACGCTGCGCCGCAACCGCAATTTAGCGGTGCGCCGCCTCAGCGACGCACTCGGAATATGACTTCAGGCCGCCTAACCGACGGCCTGAAGCGCATATATGGGCACACATGTGCCTATATGACCACTAAAATTTCATATTTACAATAATATGTTGTAATTTTGCATTATCTTTTCTCATAAAGCGCAACTATTAATAAAATTTCTGCCGGCCAGGGTGGCCGGATCTTTATATGGCATTAAAATGTGGTATAGTCGGACTGCCGAATGTGGGCAAGTCCACTCTGTTCAATTGCCTCAGCAACGCTAAGGCACAGTCGGCAAACTTTCCATTCTGCACGATCGAGCCAAACGTGGGCGTTATCTCGGTGCCCGACGACAGGCTGACACGCCTCGTGGAGCTCTGCAACCCGAAGTCAGTGGTGCCGGCTACAGTAGAGATAGTAGACATCGCGGGCCTGGTGAAGGGTGCCTCACGCGGCGAGGGCCTCGGCAACAAGTTCCTGGCCAACATACGCGAGACAGACGCGATACTGCACGTGCTGCGCTGCTTTGACGACGACAACATCACCCACGTCGACGCGACGGTAGACCCGGTGCGCGACATGGAGGTTATCAACTATGAGCTTCAGATAAAGGACCTCGAGACGGTGGAGTCGCGCCTGGCCAAGACAGAGAAGGCGGCCAAGGCGGGAGCCGACAAGACGGCGCGGATGCAGCTCGGCGTGCTCGAGGCATACAAGGAGGCCCTGGAGCAGGGGCGCCCCGCCCGCTCGGTCAGGATCGAGGGCAAGGAGGAGGAGAAGTTCGCCCGCGAGCTCTTCCTGCTCACCAACAAGCCGGTGATGTACGTATGCAATGTCGATGACGCGAGCGCCGTCAACGGCAACGCCTATGTCGAGGCGGTGCGCAAGGCCACCGAGGGTGAGGACGCGCAGATCCTCATAGTGGCGGCCAAGACCGAGAGCGAGATCGCCGAACTCGAGACATACGAGGAACGGCAGGAGTTTCTCGAGGAGATGGGACTGGAGAAGAGCGGCGTCGACCGCCTGATACGCGCCGCATACGCGCTGCTCGACCTGCAGACATACTTCACGGCCGGACCCGACGAGGTGCGCGCCTGGACATTCATGCGCGGCACGAAGGCCCCGCAGGCCGCCGGAATCATCCATACGGACTTCGAGAAGGGCTTCATCCGCGCCGAGGTCATCAAGTATGACGACTACGTGACGCTCGGCTCCGAGTCGGCCGTGAGAGACGCCGGCAAGATGGGCGTCGAGGGCAAGGAGTATGTGGTGCAGGACGGCGACATCATGCACTTCCGCTTCAACGTCTGATCCTGATAGGGCCGCATTGACGGCAATAATCTATAACTTATTACCTATTACCTGAATGAAGCCGATAATACCGAAAATTGACCCCGCGCTGATAGAGGCCGAGCTGACACCCGAGCGTCTGCTGAGACGCTCGAACAAGGGTGACAACCTGATTTATGTGGTAGACGCCTTCAACGCGCCCAACACAATGCGCGAGATAGGAAGGCTGCGCGAGATAGCGTTCCGCGACGCCGGCGGCGGAACCGGCCTGGAGTGTGACATCGACGAGTTCGACACGATGCAGCCCGTGCCGTGCCGCCAGATGATCGGCTGGAATCCGGAGGACCGCGAGATAATCGGCGGCTACCGCTTCATATTGGGCGAGGACATCGACATGACCGGCGGCACGCCTCACATCGCCACGTCGCACATGTTCCGCTTCTCAGAGCGGTTCCTGCGCGACTACCTGCCCAACACGATTGAGCTCGGCAGATCGTTCGTGGTGATAAACTACCAGAACACCGGGATGCGTCCCAACTCGATCTATGCGCTCGACAACCTGTGGGACGGCTTAGGGGCTCTCGTGATGCGGCATCCGCAGATCAAGTACCTCTTCGGCAAGGTGACGATGTACCCCGAGTATGGCGCGGAGTGCCGCGACATGATACTCGGCTTCATGCACAGGCATTTCCCCGATCCCGACGCGCTGGTGACTCCGATAGAGCCGCTGCCCACCAAGGCCATGAGCCCCGAGATACAGTCTCTATACACCGGCGCCGACTTCAAGGAGGACTACAGGATACTCAACCAGTTCATACGGAGCCACGGGCGTAAGATACCGCCGCTGGTCAACGCCTACATGGCGCTGTCGCCGACGATGCGCATGTTCGGCACGGCGGTCAACCGCGAGTTTGGCGACGTGGAGGAGTCAGGCATCTTCCTTACCATAGACGAGATCTTCGAGGAGAAGAAGGAGAGACACATGAGGTAAGGTGTTAGGTGTTAGGTGTTAGGTGTTAGGCCTAAAATCTAACACCTAAAATCTAAAAACCTAAATATCACCAGGGAGCGCGGTCGATGCGGTCGTAGACGTAGGTCTGCACGCGGCCTCCGCCGGTCTGCCACTGCATCCAGAGCGTGTTGTTGCCATGGGTGAACCAATAGCTGGTGGTCAGCGGCGAACTGTATTCGTACTGAATGTTGATCTGGTAGTTGGAGGCTCCGCTGTATGAGTCCTGGCACCAGTAGCGCAACTGCTCGCGCTCACGGTAGCCGTTGTCAAGATAGTAATAATATCCGAAACCGCTGCCGTTGAAATACATATAGTTGGCCTCTGACGGAGGCACAGGGTCACTGTTATACTGCACCAGCTGCCAATAGCCGCCGAGACGCGAGTCGTTGAATGAGCCCCACCCGTAGCCCGGGTCGCCCCACCATGAGCTGTCGTCATCCACACAACCGGTGAGTCCTGTCACCGAGACCAGCGCCACCACGGCGATGGCCATTATCTTACGTAAAGTCCTTTTCATAACATTATGTTTTATTTCCCCTGGGAATCCGGGGGAAGTGTCTTACATTAAAAACGCGGGACGAGGCTGTTTGTTCCACGCCGGCACATCAAAATTCAGTGAACGTCAGGGGCAACAGCGACGCGATGGAGGGAAGCACATAGACCTCCTCGCGGCCATACAGCAGCACCTCGATCGGGCCGTAAAGGTGCTCATATTCGGCCAGCGCCTGCCGGCATGCACCGCATGGGCTTATGGGCTTCTCCTGAAACTCGCCTCCGCTCCACGCCGCTATGGCGATCTTGCGCATAGGCATGCCCGGATGCAGGGCCGAGGCCTGGTAGCAGGCGGTGCGCTCGGCGCATGTGCCCGACGGGTAGGCGGCGTTCTCCTGATTGGAGCCACGCACTATCGTGCCGTCGTCCATGCGGATGGCGGCTCCGACATGAAACTTTGAGTATGGCGCATAACTGGCTGCGGTCATCGACCTGGCGACGTCGATGAGCTCGCGGTCCGCCTCGCTCAGCTCCTCAAATGAATAAACCTTTATCTCGGTTACTATTTCTCTTCTCTTCACGTTATCTAATTTACAGTTTTCAATCTCCGGGCCGGCCTATCACGGGTATCGTACCCGTAACCCCAATGGGCCATGGCCACCGAACCGGCTTTTCTTTTAGATAAACTTTATGACGATACGTTTATTTTTATTTATATTTTCATTGGGAGCCTGCGCCTCGGGTATCTTCGCCGACGCGTACAGCGACTATATCGAGCGATATGCCCCTCTTGCGGTCGAGCAGCAGGATACCTACGGCATTCCGGCCTCCATCACTCTGGCCCAGGGTCTGCTCGAGTCGGCGGCAGGAAGATCCACACTTGCCACCCGCGGCAACAACCATTTCGGCATCAAGTGCCACACGGAATGGGATGGCGACACGCTGCTCCGCTCTGATGACGCTCCCGACGAGTGCTTCCGCGCCTACCGCACGGAAGCGGAGTCGTTTGAAGACCACAGCCGGTTTCTGCTGCGCAAGCGCTATGCCCCGCTGTTCGAGCTCGATCCGGCCGACTACAGGGCGTGGGCGACAACCCTGCGCAAGTGCGGCTATGCCACCGACCCCAACTATGCCTCCCGCCTCATCACCATAATAGAACGCTACGCGCTCTATCTCTATGACACCGAGGCAGGCCGCATGTCGGAGGAGACTTGCGAGTTCATCCGCTCCACACTGCTCTCCACGCACAAGGTGCGCCGCTCACGCGGGCTGCATTATGTCATCGCTCTGCCGGGCGACACCTACGCCTCCATAGCGGGGGAATTCAACATTGACCGCAAGAAACTGCTGAAATACAATGACGCACGCCGCGACGGCAACATCAAGGAATGGGAGGAAGTCTACCTTGAGCCCAAGCTCGGGACGGCCCCCGACGGCGTGACATCGACCACCATAGGCGAGGGAGAGACAATACATTCCGTGGCGCAACGCTATGGCATGACCGTAGAGTCTATCCGCGCGTTGAATCCCAAAGCCAAGGACAGGCCGGGCACCATACTCCGGATGACTCAGGAGGGGGCAACATCTTCCGGCACCGCTCCACGCTGACGCGACTTCTCGCGCATCACATACGCGGCCGAGAATAACCCGAGCACCACAAGCCATGCAGCCTGACATCCCAACATCACCATCGAGAACGACGCACCCTGCGTATCACTGATTCCATATAGCGACAGGGCGAACATGACAGCAAGGTTCCAGGGCCCGAGACCTCCATTACTCGGTATAGCCATCGAGAACGACCCGAAGACAAACACCACGAGACCCGGAATCAGCCCCCAAGCCGAACCGGGAGTCTCCATCAGGGCGCGAGTGAAGGGAAATGCCTGGAACATGACATAAGTCTCCATATAGTAGCACAGCCATATGCCGAGCGTCAGCACCACATACATGCCGCGGCCAGGCATCGTGAACAGTACCCTGAACCCCCTCCATATCCTGGAGAGGCTCCCGTCCGCCTTCCTGACCCAGCTCCAGCCACGCATATAGCGAAAAACCAGCCATACCGCACCAGCCAGGGCGGCGAGTCCAAGCCATACAAGCTTGTCATCGAGGATATGGCGTATGTCGCGGCCCACACTGTAATGCTCAACGAAACGCGTCAGTTCCGGATGCGCCACAACCAGACACAGGGCCGTCAGGCACACCACAACAACGGCGTCAGAACCCCGGTCGCCCAGATCGGTGCCTACGACCGTCGAGACCGGCACATGCTCGCTGCGGCTTATATAGACACATCGCCACACCTCGCCCAGACGCGGAAAGACGAGGTTAAGCGCATAGGCCCCGAATATCGACACAGACTCCTTGGTGACCGTCATGCGCGGCACCCCGGCGCCACGCAGCTGTATTCCCCACCTCACTCCCCGCACCATGTGCGAAAGCGTTGTGATCGCCATCATGGCGACAACCCACCAGAAGTCACACTGTGTACGCACTATCTCCACTATATCGCGGAAATGGACACGCCTGAAGAGCCACACCACCAGCACCACAGAAATAGCCACCGGCACCGCATAGTCAAGTGCCCTTACCCCCTTATGCATTGTATTTCTCCAATCCATATCGCCTTATTTATTACTTAAAACCCGCATCACATACCGGGGGTTCGTACATTTTTTCACATCCTTTAAGTTCTGTACTATACTCTATATTTGTCTTTTTATCAAATTTTTCATACTTTTGCACCATGTTAGGCCGACGACGGTCCCGCTGCATGCCTCCACATACGTCGGTCATATAAGCGACCATTTATGAAATTCAAGGAAATATATAACCCGCGTCACGTCTACGACGGTTTTTTCGAGTCGTATTTCATACGTCCGTTTTTCCACCATTACGCCGACTTCAAGGGCAAGGAGTCAGGCAAGTCATGCGCCATGTCGCTGCTGGCATGGCTGGTGGTGACACTCGGCATAGCCGGCATCATGATGGGTCAGGTCGGGCTGCTCGGCCCTGAGGTAGGCTTCATGGCCCTCTGGATTGCCGGAGCCATATGGCTGGCCGCCTCGGTTGTCCCGCTGATGGCCATACTGACGCGTGCCACGCATGGCGCGCCCGAGAAACCGCTCAAGCCACGTATGCTCGGAGTTGACACACTGCTCGGCGTGAGCTGTCTGCTCTTCTTCCTGCTCGGAATGCTGATGATGGTGACAACACTGAGTTCCGGCTCGCTTAATCCCAACGCCGGCTATGTGCCCGAAGCCGATACAGCCGTGATCGAACAGGAATATGTCAAGGAGGAGCCTATCTTCACATATCAGGATGAGGTTTCGACCGAGCCGGAGGTTGACTCTATGAGCGACATGACGGAACCTGACCTTGTGGAGCCTGACGAGAGTTTCGACCCGACACTCGTTCCGGCTGAGGAGTCACCCGACGATCCTGTAACCGACACAATCTGATCAGGTCAAAAGTCATAGTGATGAAGGAATAAGTAATTTTAGGTCATAAGAATAAGTAATGGGACAAAGTTTTGAACTCTGTCCCATTACTTATTCTTATGATACTTCATAACTCATCACTCTGACTTATGACTTAAATAAAATGGCGAGGGAGGCGAGTCTCTGCGACCGGCCTCCCCCTTAATTAAAATTAGGTTGAATCAAATCGTCATATTCTCATAGAATAAAACAATTTTTTTGAATCCATCATGACTTGTATGTCATATCCGCATTATAAAATTCAATTCTTCTAATCAATCATTCTTATACAAAATTCCTAATCAATCTTCTATCCAATATATAAGTGTCGGCCCATTCTTACGGCAGGGCCGAACCTCATCAACAATCTACATCAACAACAACATAATTAATTATTACTGACAAAAAGTAATGCCTTCTACTATGGGACAGGCATCCTAATATAATTCTTATTTACATAATGTCATAAAATATCACTTTCATGACCATTCGCAATCATAAACCATTAGCCACTTGCAAGGCGATTTCTGATTTACACTTGCAAAAGTAAACAAAAATTTTTAAAGTACAAACAATTTGCTAAATAATTTTAAAAAAATTTATTTTAGGTGATGTTAGGTGATAGGTGTTAGGCCGCGAGGCGTTAGGTGTTAGGCTTGTCGAGTGGCCGCCGCCAAAGGCGCACCGGCACTCGACAAGGCTAAAGATTAAATATTAAAGATTAGAGATTAATATGGAGCTGACGGGGATATATATGGCTTATACATCTTATATGACCTTATATGACCTTATATGACCTTATATGACTTATAACTCTTATAACTCTTATAACTCTTATAAACGCTGAGGAGTCTACTTTTTATGTTCTATAATTATGTTGCAAAACATAATTTTTACATTTTTTTACAACTTTTCTTTTTATCAGGCGTTCTAATGATGAAGTTATTTCTAAGTTTAACCGCATCCGGAGTACGGATGCACCGTGCGGACCTTCGGGCCAAGCGGTCGCCCCAGGAGCGACCTCGCGCGGCTGAAATTTGAACAAAAGCAAGTAACTATGAAAGATCTTATCAAAAAAGTGGTACTGGCCTATTTTGAGAATTGCGCCCAGGTGTACACCACGACAAAAGGGCATTTTGAACCGGCAAGGAACTAAACCGTACTTGACGTGACTGATGCCGCCCGGAACACACTTCTCAATCTGCAGTGTAAGTCCGGCCTCCGCGAGCCAACCGGTCAGACGGAAACACTATCCTCTCCCCCATCCGCCGGATCTACGGCTCTTTATTATGAATCAACCACGGGAACCACGCCCTCTCAATGGCGCGGTTCCCTCTTTTTATAAGTTCATATGACTCGGCAGAGACTATGACTGATGTAACGAGGTGTCTTGACAGACACATTATATTTTATTTCTTCCGGGCACACGATGGCGGAATGCGTTTTCGGCTTGCGCCGCGCATTCTGCCGTCGTGTGCCCGGCTACTGATGGTCGGAGTCTTTCAGACTCCCGCACAGGTACCTGAAACTGATCTCAGACTTATCACCAGACCTCCGCACTGTATACCTGAAAAGTACACCTGAAACTGATCTCAGACTTATCAGCGGACACGCGCACATGTGCAATGACTGTAAATAACTTGTAGATAACCGGGGATTTTTCTGTTAAAAAGTCTGTTTAAAACGTGTTTAAAAGCCGTAGAAAAGTTAAAAATAACTATTGGCCGGATTATTTGGTTTTCTACTTAACTCTCTTATCAGAAGAATTTTTCAACTATGCAAATCAATTTTTAATCTGTTATCGACCCTTCAATCAACTCCGTTTCGACAGGCGAGACCCCACTTTTCTACAGTTTTGAGACGTTGAAATGGAGAGAATTTATTAACTTTGCACTTATCAACAGTGTGTAGACAATTCTCACATCAGCCTGATTTTCAAACGGAGCATCTGTCGCCATCTGTTGATAACAGCATCCGCAGATTCAATAACTCATAAATCCTAATTTAAGTGGCAAAAGTTATTGATAGTTATTGACAGCGTTTATTGTTGTTGTTTAAATTTTATTATTAATTCTTTTTTAAAAGAGATAAAACAAATAAGAAAAATGAAAGCCGAGGATACCGTTCTCCGCGAAGAGATCGCACGTCTTAAGAAAGAGAAGAACGCGCTTGTGATGGCCCACTATTA
The DNA here is from genome assembly GCA_014867205.1 of Muribaculaceae bacterium. Lineage (GTDB taxonomy): Bacteria > Bacteroidota > Bacteroidia > Bacteroidales > Muribaculaceae > Lepagella. Next base: position 69,639 of record WGUO01000008.1, read on the forward strand.
CCAGCGCGACGAGATACAGGAGATCGCCGACTTCATAGGCGACTCGCTGGCACTGGCACGCAAGGCTGCCGAGACAGACGCTGACATCATCGTGATGTGCGGCGTGCATTTCATGGGTGAGACAGCCAAGATACTCTGCCCGGACAAGAAGGTCCTCGTTCCCGATCTCGAGGCCGGATGCTCGCTGGCCGACAGCTGCGATGCCGAGGAGTTCGCGCGGTTCGTGAAGGAGCATCCCGACCATACCGTGATAAGCTATGTCAACACATCGGCCGCAGTGAAGGCACATACCGACATAGTGGTCACCTCGGGCAACGCCCGCAAGATCGTGGAATCGCTGCCGCCCGATGAGAAGATAATATTCGGTCCGGACCGCAACTTAGGCGGATACATCAACGCCGAGCTCGGCCGCGACATGCTTCTATGGCCCGGCGCATGCCACGTGCATGACCGGTTCTCGCTTGAGAGGATCCAGGAGATGAGGCGTGAGCATCCCGGCGCGAAGGTGCTGGTGCACCCGGAGTGCCGACGTCCGCTGCAGCTGATAGCCGACAAGGTCGGCTCCACGGCGGCTCTGCTCGCGTATGCGCGTGCTGACGAGGCCAGGGAGTTCATAGTGGTCACGGAGAGCGGCATACTGTTCGAGATGTGCCGTGAGTGTCCTGAAAAGACATTCCTTGCCGCACCGGCCGAGGATTCGGAATGTCAGTGCAACCAGTGCGAGTATATGAAGATGAACACTCTCGAGAAGGTGGCGCGTGCCCTTCGCACGGAGCATCCCGAGATAAATGTAGATCCCGAGATAGCGCGCCGCGCCCTGCGTCCGATAGAGCGCATGCTCGAGCTGTCGCGCTGATGTATGTGTTGCCTGAGATGGATCACAGGAAAAAGAACATAGTTGAACTCACACGGTGCAGCGTGTCGGAGTACCGGGCCATGCGCAAGCTGCCGCTGCGTCTGCTGGCCGATAACGTGCGCTCTATGCACAATGTCGGCTCATTGCTGCGCACATCCGACGCCTTCCGCGTAGAGGAGGTGATATTGGGCGGCATATCGGGTGTGCCTCCACACCCCGAGATCGCGAAGACGGCACTCGGTGCGGAGGACTCAGTGGCGTGGCGGCATGTGGATGACGCTTTGGCTGAGGTTGAGGCGCTGAAAAGGAATGGGTGGACCGTATGCGTGCTTGAGCAGACACACAACAGCGAGCCGCTGCAGTGCTTCCAGCCGGCGGAGGCGGAGAAGTCTCTCCTGCTGGTTGTGGGCAACGAGGTGAACGGTGTGGACCAGCGTATCGTAGACCTTGCCGACCATGTGCTTGAGATACCCCAGGAAGGCACCAAACACTCGCTCAATGTTGCCGCCTCTGCAGCGATAGCGCTGTTCGCTCTATACAAGGAAATAATGATGAATTATAAATGATGAGTGATGAATTATTAATGATCAGATAAAATCGGCTCCTGACTATTAGGGTCAGGAGCCGATTGGTTTATATGACTTATATGACTTATATGACTTATATGACTTATATGACTTATAAGGTTTATACGTCTTATAAGCGCTTACTTATCACTTATAATTCATCACTCATCATTTATAAATGATCATTAATGATCATTTTTTGATGACTACCTTGCCGTTGACTACGTAGAATCCGGCGGGAAGCTCATTCACGTCACAGTTTACGCGGATGCCCTGCAGTGTGTATATCTCGGCTGCCTCCGCTTCGATAGCCTCGACTTTCTCTATGCCTACTGTGGCGCCGTCGACAAGAGTGAAGTGGAGTATGGTCTCGGGGTTGGTGTGTCCGAACTCATGGTTCTCAAGCCAGGTGGAGTCTCCGATTGAATGGGCCGCGATGGTCACGATGTAGTCTCCGTTGAAATAGGGGGCGTTGGAGATAGGTGCAGAGAAGTAACTGTTCTCGGCATTGAAACCGAAGGCCTTGCGCAGGCGTGAGTACTGTTCCCAGACCTCCGTCTCGTTGTTGAACTTGATGGAGACGTTCTCTTCCGTTCCGGTGGCGGCATTGAGGTCCTTTACACCCTCCACCATAAAGAAGAATGAGTCAATCTGGAGGTCAGCGCTGAGTTCTCCGTCGCTGTTTGGCAGAGTAGGACGGTTGAATGTGATCACGAGGTCCTCCTTCACAGCGGGAGCAAGCTGATAGTTGAGTTCGATGGGGTTGGCATTTGATGCATTGACCTCACCCTTGCGGCCCATGATTGTTCCGGGAGCGAACAATATTCTGACCGGAGTGAGGGTCTCTGCTGTAAGTGGCTCCATGAAACTTATGGCAAACATGTTACCGTCGGTAAGCTCGACATTATATTGGTCATTGGTGAGTGTGACGTCTCCCACGGTCACCAGGACGTCATCGGTCAGCGTGTCGGCATTGTCGAGAGCCGGGAACCTGAGTGTCACGTCAGAGAGTCCGGTCACTGTGCTGCCGTTCACGGGGGAGGCAATGAAAGAGAAGTCAAGTTGCTCGGCCGCACCCTCAATCACGTATGAGACCTCAATTGGCTCGGGATTGTCGAGAAAAGCATAAGATATGCTGAAGCCGGTCAGGGCACCGGTGTTGACGGTTATCTTATATTCTCCCGGATCGGTGACAGGCTCGGCAAGGGTGATGACGAGCTGCTCGGAGCTATTGATAGACATGGAGACATCGCCGGCCGGTGCGCCGTTGCGAGTCATTGCCACGCCCTTACGGTCATTGAACTCGAGGTCATAGATGTTGGGGAAAGTGAGGGTTACGGTCGAAAGAGACTGCACGGTGCCTTGCACGGGATCGGACGTGAAATCAAAATTGAGTTCTGTCTGACTACCCTCGATGTTGAAGGTAAGATAAATCTCGTTCTCGTTGACTATGCTCTCCGAGCGGTCCCCGTTGTAGCCGCGGAGTGCCTCGGCGCCGATCATCATGATGTATTCGCCGGCCTCTGTGATTCGCTCGGGCAGACTCATTCTGATCAGATTATCGTCAAAGACCTGGACATTGGTGCCGGGGACTTCCTCAAAGTTCTTCATCAGGTATATGGATTCCTCGGAAATAATCTCAATCTCAGCCACATTGGGGAAGAGGACGCTGATCATCGAGAGATCAGGCACTACCCCCTGCTGCGGGTCGGATTCGTACTCCTCGAAATTCAGGTTCTGCGCAGAGGCGCCCAGAACCATCGCAGAGGCGATAAGGGTGGTAAAAAATCGGTTCATAATATTGGGTTTAATGTTTAATCATTATTTTTTTGCCGTTGATGATGTATAGTCCGGCGGGTAGCTCGTCGGTCCGGCAGTCGAGGCGGAAGCCCTGGATAGTGTAGATGCCCTCGGGCGCGGCAGAATCAGTCACCGGAATCTCGGGAACTTCCGACAGGTCGCCGGGCCGGGCCGCGCAAGCGTTCTCAATCTGGCCCGTCTGTGTGTCGAGCACGAAAATATTGACACGGGCCTTGTTTACATCATCGAGAAGCGGCGGGCATGGAATATTCCATGTATATGGGTAAGAAGAACCGGTATTGAGTGTGGAGGGAATACTGCCCTCGATTCCGGTGAACGCATCGGTGCTTGTCAGCGACACGTTGTGGAACCATATCAGGTTTGACATGATACGGCTCGGAAGGTAATAGAACTGACGGTGGCGGGGCAGGCTGCAGCCGTTCTGCTGGAAGTATATCTTGGAGTCTTCCTCATGGAAGTCTGCAGTAAGCACATATCCTATCCTGTAGCGTCCGTTGCTGTTGTCTATATCCGAGGCGCTCTCCACCTCGGCTGTCACGGCAAGCGAATTGTCGCTCCCGACATTGATTGACCGCAAGGCGACGCGGAAATTCACCTCCCGGTCATAATATGCGCCGAACTTGCCTGTATTGTCATCTCTTGAGGCACGGATACGGTCAATCATGAACATGGGCACGGCATAGTTCTGAATCTGTGAGTAGTACTGTGGATTCTGAAGGACATCCATTGATGAGCCGGCGGTGTGGGTCTCCACGCCGATGAGATTGGGTCCGAACTCGCGCTCGAGGTTCTCCATCTCGATCACGCCGGCAGTGCAGTTGGTGCACCACATCCCGGTAGCCTTGTCAACGAGGATATTGCGGACGAAATGTGAAGTGAAGAACTTGCCGGCGGCGAGAGGAACATCCTCTCCCTCCGTGGGGCGGTACACCACGCTATAGCCGGTGGTGACATTCATCCGCGCATCACCCGCGAGGTGAAACCGGCGGCTCTCACCCGTCGGCCACGGCTCGGTGATGTCGATGCGGGAGGTCTCCGTGCCGTCTGAGAGGCAGACAATTGAGCCTGACTCAAGGGTTATGCCGGAATTGAACACATTGACCTCGACATCGGCCAAGCCGCTTTCGACCACTTCACTGCCGAAATAGCGGCGTGTATTGTTGTCGGCCACGAGACGGATATCATCGGGGGTGCCGACGAACATGCCCGCGAGTGCGAGCATATAGCCGTTGCGGCTGGTGCAGACGATGCGGATGGAGACATTCTTGCCTGCATAACCGGCAAGCGGCATTACATGTGTCTCCCACCTCGCGCCGGCGGTGTATTCGCCTATCAGATTCCAGGCCTCCGAACCATTTTCCCTTGCCTCGATGCGGTATGTCTCTTCAAACGGGGCATAGACCGCCCGAGCCTCCCAACGCACCATGTCGGTATCAGCCACACTCTGCTCCGGAAGGGTAATGGAACTCTCGCAGGTGTTGTCATCCTTAAAGTAGGTAGGGCATATTGCCACATAGCCCTTGTCGCCGAACTGGTCTATGGTCCAGCCGCGGTTGGTCCAGCCGCGTCGGTAGCCCGTATTTGAGGGAACGGCGCCGTTGAGATTATCGACAGTGACGTCGACGGGCATCCTGCCGTTGGTGAACTCGAGGGTATATGCCGCGGCATCGGCTGCGAATGCCGATACCGCCGCAATACCCAATATATATGATTTCAGTCTCATCGCACGCTAACCTTAACTGTTGTGTCACCGGCTTTCACGACATACACTCCGGGATGTACGTCGAATTGCGTTCCTATGCCTACTGTGCGGCCGTCAAGATCATATAGTGTGGCGCTCTCGGCGTTGCGCACCAGGATGTGGCCTCTGCCTGTCACCACCGACGGATGGTCAGGACCTCCATAAACAGTCTTCACACCCGCCAGGGCGCCGTCGCACATCACTACATACGGAAAATACATCCACTCGCCGTTGCCCTCGAATATCTCGCCGCGGAGACCGGCGAGCACAAGGCCCTTGTCGCCAATACAGTTTATGCCGAACGAGTGGCTCACACTCTGGAAATCATAATATTCACAGACATCCTTGACTTCACCATTAATTATCATCTGGTTGTCAGAGCCGAAGATCAGGTCGGCGTCATAACCGCAGGTGTACATGGAGAAACGGTTGTCATAGGTCCATTCACCGGTATTGACATTATATATGGCAGCCCCCGATGTGAGGGTGGCCGATGTGTTGTCATCAGGATCAACATCAGATACCCGGGTGCGCATGCCGTAGAAATTTCCGAACTCGTCGCAAGTTGTGAGTGCTCCGTTGAGTCCTTCCGCCTCGTCATAGAAACCATCGATAAGATTTATTGTTATCATCAGGATACGCGGGTCATCGGGATCATCTGTCCAGAGCTGGTTGCCATTCTCGTCATATCCTATGAGCCACTTTCCTCGGAAATATAGGAGAGGCTCCTGTGCAGTGGTGATCTCATCGAAAATGCGGAGTTCGCCGTTCACCACCATGGCCGGAATAGTGGACTGCACTCCCACGTAGAGAGTGCCGGCTATGATGCTTCCGTCGGCGCTCTGGCAGCGGGGATAGAATCCCATGTGGCCGTGGAGGTCTATGTCAAACTCCCTGAGCTCGTACTCGCCGTCGACACCGCGGACCCACTGCACGGGGAAATACTGACCCCATCCGAGGGTAGCGTTATAGCGTACGCAAGTGCCGGCGATATGGCTGCCGTCGGGGGTGACGGCGATTGCGTCATTGGTGTTGCGGACATCGGCGGGGATCGGGAGAAGCGACCACTCCCCGTCGCGGAATATGGCCGGAACAGACTTGCCGTCGGCATACTGTATTGACCCGACGCCCATTCCATTGTCGGTGAAGTCATAGACGCTTGTGCCTACCACCCGCTGGCCTGACGGCATACTCGAGTCAGAGAGATCCTCGGAAATGTCGGCGAACAGGGTGGGATTAAAGGCATCCCACATGAATGCTATGTGATTGTCCATGTCGGTTATGGCCACATAGCGGCCATTGTCAGACATACCGGTGACTTCTCCTAATTCGGCGGTGTTGTAAACCTTGTTGGGGGCGCCCTGTGCGCTGAGGGTCATTCCTGCCATCAGCCCTGCTAAAAGTAAAGTTCTTGTCATATAAATTATTATTGTATTGTTGATTTGGTCGTAAAATTAGAAAAAAAGTTGATAAATGTAAAAACTTTTCGATAAAAAATAACAACGGATATGTCGAAAACAGAAATAGATATACAAATGTGTATTGTTGTAGAGAATGGTTCCATATAATGTCGCTGTCCTGGCAGAAGTATGTAATAAAAAAAGGCGCCTTTCACAAGGTGCCTTTTCTCTCTCTTGCATGTTTTATTAACCTTCTATCAGATTCTGTGATGTCAGTGAGGCTCAGGCCTCGGTTATATCTTTGGGAAGTACGGGCATCGCTCCCTTCTGCGTGCAGACAAACGCTGAGGTCTGCACGGCGCATCTGTGCGCTTCGGGCACGCTCTTGCCCTTGAGGATGCTTGACACGAATGCGGCTGTGAACGAGTCGCCGGCGCCGACCGTGTCGGCCACCTTGACTGTCGGTGTCGGCTGGAAGGACACATTGCCCGGAGTGAATACGTAGCTTCCGTTGATGCCGCAGGTCAGGATGAGCATCTTCAGGTTGTACTTGCCGAGCAGAATCCAGCACTTGTCCTGCAGGTCAATGCCGGGGTAGCCGAACATACGGCTCACCGTAACGAGTTCCTCGTCGTTTATCTTCAGCACGTTGCAGCGTTGCATAGAGTTGCAGAGGATATCTTTTGTGTAGAATCCCTGACGCAGGTTGACGTCGAACACGACAAGCGAGCCCTCCGTGCGGGGCATCTCGTCGAGAAAGCGGTTGATGGTCTCGCGCGACACCACGTTGCGCTGCGCCAGCGAGCCGAAGCATATGGCCTTTGTATTATTGGCTATCTCCTTAAGTTCCGCAGTCCAGGGTATGTTGTCCCATGCCACATTCTCCTTTATGTCATACTGGGGCACTCCCTCGGCATCAAGCTCAACCTGCACGGTACCTGTGGCATAGGGTACGGTGTCAAGCCGGTGGTTAAGTCCCTTCGACACGAAGTTCTCCCTGATCTCGCGGCCGAGGGCGTCGTCGCCGACGGCGCTGACAGCCATGCTCGGAAGACCGAACTGCGACACATGGTATGCGAAGTTGGCGGGTGCGCCACCGATTTTTTTCCCTTCAGGAAGCACATCCCACAGCGCCTCGCCCATTCCTACGACTATATCTTTCATTATGTTTGTCTTTTAAGTTTTATTTAACTGTTTTGATTTTAAGGGTATAGAGGATGAGATAGGCAACACCGACGGCCATGACGGCCACCGCTCCGGCCTGTCCCATGGCATCGGCTGCATAACCCATGGCCAGCGGGAAGATGGTGCCTCCGAACAGTCCCATGATCATGAGTCCTGACACCTCGTTCTTCTCGTTGGGAGCAGCGATAAGCGCCTGTGAGAACACTATGGAGAAAATGTTGGAGTTTCCGAAGCCCACGAGTGCGATACCTATATATATGCCCATGAGCGACTGGCATGTCAGGAGCAGTATCATGGATACGGCCATCATCAGGACACTGATGCCAAAGAAAATCCTCGGAGACATGACGCGCAGCAGGAATGCGCCTAAGAAACATCCGGCCGTGCGGAATATGAAGTAGAGTCCTGTCGCGAACGAGGCGTCCTCGAGCGGAAGGCCGAGACGTTCCATGATGATTTTGGGAGCGGTGGTGTTGGTTCCCACGTCGATGCCCACATGACACATGATGCCTAAGAAGCAGAGCAGTATGAAGGGACGGCCGAGCAGTCTGAGACATTCGGTGATGCCTGATGCCTTGTCAGGTCGCTCCTCCTCGATAGGGGTCGCTCCGAGAATGGCTACGGAGAGAAGGCTTATCACGGCATAGATGACGAACAGTATTCGCCAGCCGAGCCCGAATGTGACAAAGGCGGTGGTAGCTCCCCATGCTGCGATTAGCGGGGCGAGAAACGAGGCAATCGCCTTTACGAACTGGCCGAATGTAAGTGTCGAGGCCAGCTTGTCACCGTTGATGAGGTTGGTGACGAGGGGGTTGAGTGACGTCTGCATTATGGCGTTGCCGATCCCGAGAAAGGAGAATGCCGCAAGCATCAGCCAGTAGCCCTCGCCAAACACGGGGAGAATGAGCGATATGGCTGTGACCACAAGGCTTATGAGAACCGTGTTCTTACGGCCTATGCGGTTCATCAGCATTCCGGTCGGAACTGAGAATATGAGAAACCAGAAGAACACGAGCGAGGGGAAGAGATTTGCCTGTGAGTCAGTCAGGCCGAGGTCTTTCTGTACATAATTGGAGGCTGTGCCGACAAGATCGACGAATCCCATCGCGAAGAAACAGAACATCACCGGTATGATCTGCATCAGTGAGGATTTCTGAGGTAAGGCTGCTGTCTTGACTTGTGCCATGGTTTTATAGGTTTTTCGCTGTCGGCATCACCCGTAAAAGGTCGGCGGACAGTTCTGTGTACTATGATTACTTATTGATTGAATATACTTTAATACTGTTGAGGCGCGCGCTGCCTTCGGTAGACTTGACGCTGAGGCTGAGATAGGGCTGCGTGGGGAATACAAGGTTGGTCATGACGAACCTGCCGTCATTGCCGAAGAGCTCGATGCTCGAACGGTCGACGAAGATGCGCAGTTCCACCTTGCCGTTGTTCTCGCGGGTGGGGGCCACAGTGACGGCGGGGAACGACTGGCTGAAGTCGGAGATTCCAGCGCTGGTGCGGTCAAGGCTCATGGTGCGGTCGGTCGAGTTGTAGGTCATTGTCACTTGTTCGCCGGCCGCATTGGCCAGAGTGAGTTCTACCTTGGATTTCTTGGCGGCATCGAAACTTGCGGTAATCTCGCAGAGGCCCTCTGTGTCGGCAGGTATCGTAAGGTTGACTGGAGTGGCGCCCAGTGAGGTTCTGCCGGTCTCGGCCACTAATTTTCCGCGCAGGCTGGCGAGTTCCCTGACAGGGGCGCTGGCAAGATATAGGTCACCGTCGGCACCCTTGAAGAGCTGCATCTCGCGCGGGAGTGTGTTGGCGCTCCGGAACTGCAGGGTGGGTACCTCTGCGGCATATTCCCAGTTGCTCATCCAGCCGATTACAACGCGGCGGTTGTCGGGAGCGTCGCTCCAGCTGACTGTGGCGTAATGGTCCTTGCCGTAGTCCATCCATTTGGTTGGCACGTAGCCGTTCTTGTCGGTGTCGGCCTTGAATGTCTTTCCATCGAAGTCGCCGATGAAGTATTGCGCCGCGGAGCCGCCGAACGGACCGCCGGGGTTGATATTGCAGATGAGCACCCACTTGGTCCTGTCGGTGCCGGGCACCTTGAGTTCAAACAGGTCGGGACATTCCCAGACACCATCCTGAGCGCCGAGTCCCTTGCCGAAGGCGCTTGAGAGGGTCCACTCCTTCATGTCGGGCGATGTGAAGATGAGCATCTCGTGGTCGAGGGCATGCGCCAGCACGAGATTCCATTCGCCGGTCTTGTCGTTCCAGAACATGTTGGGGTCGCGTGCCTCACTCTCAAGTGTAAGTGTCGGGTTGCCGTCATATTTGTCGAAAGTGAGTCCGCCGTCGTGACTTGCCGCAAGGCTCTGTATCTGGCTCTTGTCGGCCGATGTGTACATGGCCAGTACGGCATCCCCGCCGAAGCCGGCGGTATTTTTCGGGTCGAGTGCGCAGCTTCCGCTGAAAATCATGCCGAGCCCGTCGGGCTCGATTGCGATGGGGAGATGCTCCCAGTGTACCAGATCGGTCGATGCGGAGTGTCCCCAGGTCATGTTCTGCCACTTCGAGCCGTAGGGATTGTACTGGTAGTACAGATGCCATTTGCCATCTTTGTAAAACATGCCGTTGGGGTCGTTCATCCAGCCCCATAGGGGGGAGTGGTGGTAGGCCGGACGGTATTTCTTCTCGGTGTTGGTAGAGTCATACGAGTCGGAGAGTTCCAGCTGTTTCCAGCAGATGTCGCCCTTTGCCTCGCGCACTGAACTGCGTCCCTGCGGGGTCGCGATCTCGAGTATCACCTTCTTTCCCTTGTATGGGCGCAGGTCGAAAGGCACCGTGAAGTCGGTCTTTGACTTGGCGAGTCTGGCGGCAAAAGTCTTGACGACCTGATTGTCGACTATGACCTTGATTGTAGAGTCATCTATATTGTCCTGTATAGGAAGAAGCAGATAGTTGCCCTCCCCGGTTATCCTGACCAGCGTGTTGTCGACGCCGAGATGCTCCACGTCTACGCCCCCGGCGCCGAGAGCCGCCAACGGCAATATGGCGGATGCGGCCGCGCCTGTCAATATTCGTCTGATTGTGTTCATGATTGTCTCTGTCGGTTTTTCCGTGGTTTTGAGTTTTCGCTTGCAAATCTACTATATTTAAGTAAATAAGTGTTATTAATATTTGTCCGTTTACTATAAAATTTGTTGCAATGTCCAAATTTTGACATCCGATGCACCTAAAATGCAAAACATCGGGATGTTTCCTGCTGATTGATTAAGAGTGTGTTTATGAGAATTTCAACAAATTTTATTAACTTTGCGTTGAATCGTAAACAATTCGGCCATTGGCATGAGAAAATACATAAGATTGTTAGCCGTATAACCTGATACATGATGAAACTTTTCTACAGATATTGCTTAGCGGTTTTAATGATGGTTCCGCTTCTTGCGGGTTGCGGAAGCGAGAAGAAGTATAAGATTGGCGTCTCGCAGTGCAGTCAGGATGACTGGCGCGTAAATATGAATAGTGAGATTATGCGTGAGGCCATGTTTCACGATGATGTCGAGATAGAGATCCGTTCGGCCGACGACTCCAACGAGAAACAGATATCGGACATACGCTATTTCGCCGACAACGGCTTTGACATAATCATAGCCGCACCCAATGAGGCCGAGCCGGTCACTCCGGTAATCGACGAGGTGATGGCCCGGGGCATACCCGTGGTGGTGTTTGACCGCAATGTCACGGGCGATAACTACACTGCCTACCAGGGGGCCGATAACGACAGCATCGGGCTTCAGGCCGCCCAGTATGTGAACTCACTGACCGGAGGCGTGGCAAAGATTATTGAGATACAGGGAAATCCGGGGTCAACTCCCACTGCCGGGAGGCATGCCGGGTTTAGAAAGGGAATAGATGCGTATGAGGGAATAAGTGTGGTCGGAACTGGATATGGCAACTGGAACTATGACCGTGCCCTCGTTGTGGCTGACTCCCTTCTCAGGTTACACCCCGATGCGGCAGTGATATATGCCCATAACGACCGCATGGCCGTAGCCGCGTCAGATGCCGCGAAACGCCTCGGTGTGCATCCATATATATTAGGAATAGACGCTGCTCCCGAGATTGGCATGAAGGCTGTGACTGAGGGTAAGATTGACGCCACGTTTCTCTATCCCACCGAGGGGCATCGCCTGGTGCGCACCGCGCTTGCCATACTCAAGAAGGAGCCATACAACCGAATCACCAGTCTCCCGGCAACTTCGGCTGTCGATCGGTCGAACGCCGACATTCTGATGCTGCAGAACGAGTCGCTCAAGGAGGAGACCGACAAGATTCGCGTGCTGAAGTCGCAGGTTGACCTCTACTGGGACAAGCATAACCTTCAGACCGCCCTGCTCTATTCGCTTGTGGCCATACTGGTCCTGCTGTTTGTCTTTTTGTTCCTGTTTCTACGTGTGTTCTGGCAGAAACAGCGGCAGCAGAAACTGCTTGAGGAGCAGAATGGCGAGCTTGAGCGCCAGCGTGATATGGAGAAATCGCTCAACCTGCAGCTTCAGGAGGCAACCAGCGCGAAACTCATGTTCTTTACCAATGTGTCGCATGATCTGCGCACTCCCCTCACGCTGATAGCCGAGCCTATAAGACAACTGAATGGCGCATCCAATCTGACTCCGCAGCAGTCTACACTTGTCCGCATTGCCGACAAGAATGTCAAGATACTTCAGCGACTTATCAACCAGATACTTGACTTCCGCAAATATGAGAACGGCAAACTCGACCTGACCCTCTCGGAAGTGGATTTGTGCCGTCTTATAGAGGAATGGACGGAAGCGTTCAACGATATTGCTCGCCGCCGCCACATGCGTCTTACGGTCGAATGTCCGGCCAAGCGGCCCGATCATGTGGCTGTCGATGTCGAGAAGATGGAACGCGTCTTCTTCAACCTGCTCTCAAACGCTTTCAAGTATACACCCGACAACGGCGACATAAAGGTCAGCATATCGTTCACGGCCAAAGACATGACTATCTCGATATCCGACACGGGCCGTGGCATATCGGCCGAGGACATGAAGAGCATATTCGACCGTTTCTACCAGGTTGACAAGGTGCATCCGAACGGCTCCGGAATAGGTCTGTCGCTTGCCAAGGCATTCGTTGAACTTCACGCCGGTACGATTTCAGTCGAGAGTGAGCCGGGAAAGGGGTCGGTATTTACAGTCAGACTGCCGATACGACATGTGGCCGACAGGGCCGAGGCTGTCTCAAGCGGAATCACCGACCGCGATGTGACATCGGAACTTTCACGCGTGGATGCGCCGGTGCTCCCCGTGCCGGCCCCCGATACCGAGGTCGATGAAGAGGATAAGCCCTTGCTGCTTGTAATTGACGACAATGAGGATATACAGCAGCTTGTGGCCGGAATAATGGGAGAACATTACCGCGTGATGACTGCTGCCAACGGAGCCGACGGAGTGCGGATGGCTGCCAAATATGTGCCGGACCTCGTGATCTCGGATGTCATGATGCCGGTTATGGACGGTATGGAGTGCTGCCGACGAATCAAGGCTGAGGTGTCGACCTCGCATATTCCGGTGCTTATGCTCACCGCATGCTCGATGGATGAGCAGCGTGTCGAGGGATATGACTCTGGTGCCGACGGGTATGTGTCGAAACCTTTCAACAGCGAGGTGCTTCGCGCGCGTTGCGAGAGCCTGATAAGAAACAGAAGGCTCATTCGCGACCTCTGGCAGCGGGAATCAGTGATTGGTGGTAAGAAAGATGCTGTCAAGAAAGGGAAAGATGCCGACATGGCCGCGACAGACAGACACAGGGATATCCCCGCCGCCGGTGAGATAGACAATGACTTCTACAATCGTTTCCTGGGCATATTCCGCGAGCGCATGGCCGATCCCGACATTAATATAGACTCTCTGGCCGCAGACATGGGCTTGGGCCGCTCGCAGTTCTACCGCAAGATCAAGGCGCTTACAAACTTCTCGCCCGTGGAACTGATACGCAAGCTGCGTCTGCAGGAGGCACGCAACCAGCTTCTCACCACCGAGAAGACGGTGTCAGAGATTGCATATGGCATAGGCTTCTCCACACCGGCCTATTTCACCAAATGCTATCGCGAGGCTTTTGGCGAGACTCCGTCGGAGACCCGTACAAACCTGACCAAAGTCTGATTCTTAGGCATTGCAGGATGCTCGCCACAGGCGCATCTATTATTTTTGTTGCAAGGAATATTAAAAATGTTGTATTGAGCATTTTTTAATATTCCCTGCAACTATTTTTATAATATGGACTGGCTTATGTAACATATATTTGCGCCATAAAACTTTTTTTAACACAACAACAACAGTTAACAAAAATCAACAACATGAAAAGAGCATTCCTCAGTGCGTTCATGATCTGTCTTCTGGCGGTTCTGGCGCAGGCACAGGACATCACTGTGCATGGAACGGTGCTTTCGCGTCAGGACGGAGAGCCGCTGATTGGCGCCACCGTCATGTCCGAGGCCACCAAAAAGGGTACTGCCACCGACCTGGATGGAAACTTCCAGATCGCGGTTCCCGCTAATTCCAAGATAAGCGTCTCGTATGTGGGATATAATTCGACTACCCTCGATGCGCAGCCCTCCATGACAATCTATCTCGATGAAAACTCTGCCTTGCTTAATGAAGTGGTGGTGGTAGGTTACCAGACAGTGCGTAAGGCAGACCTAACCGGAGCAGTCTCGGTGATGAACATGAAGGAGCCACTCTCGGAGAACTCGGGTAATATCCTCTCGTCGATGGCGGGCAAGATGCCCGGTGTGAATGTCGTTCCCTCGGCCGAGCCCGGTGCCACAGGCTCCATTCAGATCCGAGGCATGGCGTCGGCAATGCAGGGCAACAGTCCCCTTTATATAGTCGACGGTGTCCCGACCGACAACATCAACATCATCAACCCTGCCGACATAGAGAGCATGCAGGTGCTCAAGGATGCGGCATCAGCCTCAATCTACGGATCGCGTGCCGCCAACGGCGTCGTGATCATCACCACAAAGCATGGCAAGGGCGACCGCCTCTCCATCAATGTCAACTACGCCATCTCGGCGCAGACCATAGCCAAGACATATGACCTGCTCAACGCCGAGGAATGGGGCCAGGCCTACTGGACGGCGGCCCGCAACTCCGGCCTCGTGCCGGGCGCCGATCCCAACATCGCGAAAATATATGGCTCGGGCGACACACCGGTGCTCCAGAAGTTTATCGGCGGCGACACCAACTACCCTGTCGCTGACACCGACTGGCAGGACCAGATCTATCGCACGGCATGGACCAACAACCTTACCGCCTCGATCGCAAACAATACCGAGAAGGGCTCGGTGCTCTTCTCACTCAACATGATCGACCAGCAGGGTAACCTCAAGACATCGAAATACCGTCGTTTCTCGGCACGTGTCAACTCCCGCTACGACTTTAACAAGTATATCACCGTCGGCGAGAACCTTCTCGTGGCCCAGTGGAAGAACCGTGGTGCCGAGGTATATGGCGCTCGCGGTATCCCGATGCTGGCTGTTCAGGCTCTTCCCGCTCTCCCCGTCAAAGGGGTCAACGGCGACTGGATGGTGCCTTTCCAGCTCATATCCAACGATAAGCAGAACCCCGTGCAGATGCTTGAGAACGCCTCCGACAATGACCACAGCTCGTGGCGTATCCTCGGCAACGCATACCTTGAGGTCAAGCCTGTCGATGGACTCTCGATCAAGACCAATATCGGTATCGAGCACTCCCAGTACATGAACACCAACCTCAACCGCCGTGAATATGCGGCGCTTACCAACTCGGTGTTCAGTGAATATGTGCAGGGTGACACCTGGACATGGACCAACACCGCCAATTATGTCAAGACTTTCAATGAGAAACATCATCTCAACGCACTGATCGGTACGGAGGCAATCTCTTATAAGAGCCGCTTCGTCAACGCCGAGCGTCAGGACTACATGTTCGAGGACTCAGACTTCATGCAGGTTGGAGCCGGCTCGACGATATGGGGTGCCGGAGGCGGACGCGACGCATGGAGCATATTCTCGCTCTTCGCCAAGGCTGACTATAACTTCGTTGACCGTTATCTTGTGTCGGCGACTATCCGCCGCGACGCCAACTCCCGATTCTCCAAGGACAACCGCGTGGGTATCTTCCCGGCTGCCTCGGCCGCATGGCGTCCCAGCGCCGAGCCCTTCTGGCCTCAGAACGAAGCCGTCACAGACCTCAAGGTCCGCTACAGCTGGGGTATGAACGGTAACGCCCAGATCGGACAGCTCTATCCTACATACTCAACATATCGCTACGACAACGGCAACGGCGCCTATGACATCACGGGCTCCAACTCGCAGACCACTCCCGGCATAATCCTCGCCGCCTCGGGAAATCCCGACCTGAAGTGGGAGACAACCACCCAGAACAATATCGGTATCGACATCCAGTTCCTCAGCGGCACGCTCAACCTCTCTGCCGACTACTACATCAAGAAGACCACAGACATGCTTACTTGCCCGCCCGCTCTCGCGGTGGCAGGCGAGAACGCCGACATCTGGCTCAATACCGGTGAGATGAAGAATACCGGATGGGAATTGTCGCTCGGCTACAACAGCCCCACTTACGGTGACTTCTCCTGGAACGGATCTGTCAACATCGCCCAGTACCGCAACAAGCTCGTCAAACTCAACTCGCAGCAGGAATTCATAGGCGGCGACTGCCGACTGATGAAGGGACAGCCGATGGGTGTATATTACGGATATGTATGCGACGGCATCTTCCAGAACGAGACTGAGGTCGCCAACCATGCCGCGCAGCATGGCGCAGCCCCCGGCCGTCTCATCTACCGTGACCTCAACGGTGACGGACAGATCACCGACGAAGACCGCTGCATCATCGGTAATCCCAACCCCGACCTGACAATGGGTCTCAACCTTGCCTTCAAGTACAAGGCGTTCACACTCGACATGTTCTTCTCAGGAGACTTCAACTTCGACATCATCAACACCATGAAGATGCAGCTCACCTCGATGAACAATGGTACCCTCGCCACCAACCGCGGCAAGGAGATACTGAACGCATGGACACCGACCAACACCAATACCGACATTCCGGCCCTGTCGCTTACCGATGACAACAACGAGGCCCGCTTCTCCAACTATTTCGTCGAGAACGGCTCATACTTCAAGATGAAATACATCAAACTTTCATATATGCTGCCCGAGCGTGTGGCACGCGCCATCGGCGGCCAGAGCATCGATGTCTACGGTCAGGTGGAGAATGTATTCACCATCACCGACTTCTCCGGCCTTGACCCCGAGCTTCTGCCCGGCACTTACGGCGGCCGCTGGAACGACGGTGGCTGGATCCGTCCCCGCACATTCACTCTTGGCGTGAACTTCTCATTCTAATATCCTAAAAATTACTCACAATGAAGACCATAAGCAACTATATAAAGACAACCGCCTGCGTGGCCATGGTAGCCGCCTTAGGCATTGGCACCGTGTCGTGCGACAGCATGCTCGACACAAAGCCCCAGGGCGTATTCTCTGCCGAGCAGATCGGCGACAACGAGGCTACCGATATGCTGACTGCGGCCTACGCGACACTGCTGTGCCACTATTTCGGCAACAACGAGTCGTTTGCCGGCCCCATCAACAACTGGGTAATCGACCTCCGCTCTGACGATGCCCTCAAGGGTGGCGACAACGTGACTATGGAGGGATACATGCACCAGCTCGAGATCGGAAACGTGGAGTCAAACTCCGACATCCTCAACTTCAAGTGGCGCAACAACTACTTCTCTATCTCGCGCTGCAACACAGCCATCAAGGCCCTGCTTGCCTCCGGGTCGCTCGACGACAAGACCCGCAATGCCATGATCGGCGAGATGAAGACCCTCCGTGCCTACTACTACTTCGACATGTACCGCCTCTTCGCGAAGTTTCCATACTTCGACGAGACCGTGGCCAACCCCTCCGAGTGCCGTGCCGATGAGTACACACGCGACCAGATCCTCGGCTTTATCCGCAAGGATCTCCGCGACTCATACGAGGTGATGCTCGAGGATGTCCCCGAGGTGGGCCGCTTCAACAAGTATGTGGCGGCTGCGGTGCTTGCGCGTGTCGACCTCTTCTGCTCCGATTTTGCAGAGGCTGAGAAATACTCCGATTATGTCATCAAGTCGGGCAAGTATGAGCTCTATCCCAACTTCCTCGACATGTCCAAGCCCGAGTGCAACAACATGTACGAGTCTGTGATGGCCGTGCAGTTCTCCTCGGCCAACTCCGGCTCGCAGTATAACTACTGCAACTGTCTGAACCTCACCTATAACTTCAAGGATGACAGCCGCACCGACACCTATTACGGCAATGGCGATGACTTCTATCTTGGCTCTCAGGACCTTATCAACGCATTCGCAACCGATGAGACGGGTCTCCCCTATCTCGACGGCTCTGTGCATCAGGTCGGCAACACCGTGTCGCCCGACGAGGCCAACTATGAGGGCAATGTGGATCCGCGTCTCGACTTTACCTTCGGTCGAATCGGAATGCCCTGGCGCGGTCTTGAGTATACTGAGAACTGGACCCGTAACCTCTCTCTCTATGGCCAGTATTCATGCAAGAAAGGCTATACAAGCCCGGACAGTCCTTACTGCGAGACGGGTATAGTGCCCTGGGGCGCGTCATCGCTCAACTATATCATTATCCGTTACGCCGACGTGCTCCTGATGAAGGCCGAGTCCCTTATAGAGCAGAACAAGAACCTCGACGAGGCACGCAACCTCATCAATCAGGTACGCCTGAAGGCCGCCCGCTCGGTTGACCCGGCTTACAGTCCGGTTGACTGCAACCCGATGAAGGCAAACTATCTCGTGGGCCAGTATCCCGCCTCCGGCTGGACACAGGAGTATGCTCGCAAGGCC
This sequence comes from Muribaculaceae bacterium, assembly GCA_014867205.1. Lineage (GTDB taxonomy): Bacteria > Bacteroidota > Bacteroidia > Bacteroidales > Muribaculaceae > Lepagella. Next base: position 88,149 of record WGUO01000008.1, read on the forward strand.
GTGCGTCACGAGCGTCGCGTCGAGCTCGCCATGGAGGGACTCCGCTGGTTTGACCTGCTCCGCTGGGGCAATGCGGTCGAGACCGTCAACAAGTATTACCAGTATGAGGCCAAGTTCCAGCCCTATTATAGCGGAGCGAACCTCACGGAGTCAGAACTCTACTTCCCCATACCTCTCAATCAGGTGGATAACGCCGGAGACCTCTACAAGTAATCAATTTACGGATTTTTAATCAGAACACAGCAATGAAAACCAATATCAAATATATGCTCGGCGCGGCGATGATGGTCTCGGCCACTCTCGTATCCTGCTCCGACTTCGAACCCACCGGTTATGAGGAGGTGCCAAACCTTCCCACGGCCACGGCCCTGAAGGCCGAGGTGTCGGGCCATACCATTAACGTCAGCTGGCAGCTTCCGGCCACCTCATCGGAGATTACCGACGTCCTTTTCATACGCGACGCCAACACCACAAACCCGGTGAGCCTCGGTGCGAATGCCACCTCCTATCAGGTCAAGGGCCAGCCTATGGGTGTCGAGGGTCTTTTCACCGTCAAGATCTGCTATGACGACAGATATGTGTCGCGGGGTGTCACCACCACATGTACACTCCCTGTTGAGGAACTTCCCGGTGTCAGCAATCTTAAGGCCTCTACATCTGGCCGCAAGGTGAGCCTGTCATGGACCAATCCGACCGGGGCTGACGTAACCGGTGTCCGCATCGTGACCAACGGTGACGAGGCAGCCGCAATCAGCCTCCCGGCGGGAACCACGTCATACACCATGGTGGCCCAGCCGATGGAGGTGGATCTTACCTATGACGTGCAGGCAATGTACGACGAGTATTATCCCTCGGTCTCTAACACTGTCAAGACACGCATCCCATTCATCACTCCCAAGATGGGTTACCTGATGACAGCGGCGTCAGTAGCCGAGCTTCCTGATGACGACGAGCGTGCCGCAGCAGCCTGGTTCGTGCAGCAGCCTAACTCGAAACTTATATATGCCTCCGACCTCGCGACACTCGACCCTGACGAGGTGTCGGTGCTCTGGATAGAAATTGACCGTCTCGGCCTTCCCTACGGCTGGGAGAATCTTCCCGCCGAGATCAGCTCGCCGGAGTCAATCGCTGCCCTCAAGGCCTATTCTGCCGCCGGCGGCAGCCTCTATCTCGCAAACATGGCCACTCAGCTGACCGCTCCGCTCGGTTTTGTGCCTGACAACATGGCTCCCACTATCTTCGGCAACGGCGAGGGTGGCAGCGGCAATGACGTGTGGGTAATCAACCCCTTCCTTGGCGTAGACTTCAAGGATGGCAGCGACCAGGGCTATTACGACCGTTCGGAACATGCCATCTTCAAGGGCATAACCCTCGAGGACCCCAACGGCTACGGCTATCTCAACATACCTCTCATCGGTCCCGGACAGCGTGAGGACCACAACTGCATGTGGGACTGCAATATCTACGGACGCGGAGAGTACCGTGACGTTATCGCCAACTTCGAGGCTACGACAGGCTCGCTCGTGCTCGCCACCTGGGGTCATGTGCGCGACCACTGTGTCGCCGGTCTCGTGGAGTTCTTCGCGACACCGGCCCATGGCCGCTGCGTAGCCAACGGTTTCGCGGCATACGAGTGGAACCAGAACTCGGGAGCCAATCCCTATCAGGCGAATGTCGAGAAACTCACATCCAACATTCTCGACTATCTGAAGTAAAGACCAATATTGGGTAAATTGGATTGATATGACCGTGGGGCACTCTTTCCTGCTCCACGGTTTTTAAATTCTTTTAACCACGGCCTCTATACTTCAGGGTGCAGATTCTCAGTTAATCAGAAAACCATACAGACATGAAATACAATACTCTCTTTCTTCTTGCCTGCGCTGCGCTTACGGCTACGGGCGCCTACGCGGGCCGTATACTCCATATACCTATGGAACTTCAGGGCCGTGACGCTATCCGCGAGACGGTTTGGGACACTGATATTCCGTTGTTCTCCAAGACATATCCCGAGAATATTGCAGGGGCCGCAGGGAAGTCTCTGCGTCTTGACGGTTTCTCGGCATACGCGCAGGGAGATGTCACCCCCGGAGCCTCTGATGCCAAGGCGATGACTTTTGCCATGTGGGTGGCCCCTGAGACATATCCGGTAATCGCCCTTGATACTCCCACCGACGAGAAGATACGCCTCGCCGGCACTCTCGATGACGCAGCCCATGCCGGCTGGCAGTTCGCGCTCGGCTATACCGGTAAATATGCCTTCGAGTGCTATTCCGGAGGCTGGAAGGTTACTGTCGAGGCCTCCGACCTGCTCCCTACATACGAATGGAGTCATCTTGTGGCCGTCGTCGACGGTGAGAGCCGTAACGCGACGCTTTACCGCAACGGGATGCAGGTTGGGAGCGCAAGATGTATGAACACTGTCGACAACTCTGCCTCTAAGATCACTATAGGCAAGAGTCCGGACATGAGGATGACGGGACCCTTCATGATCAATACCTTCAATGGCCTTATCGATGATATCGAGGTGTATGACCGTGCTATGTCGGCTTCCGAGATTTCCGCCTACAGGGCCGAGAATGATGCTGACCTCTCGATACCGGCCTCGCGGTATGCCGGTCAGAAACTTCGTCCCCGTCTCCACGGCATGCCCGCCACGGCCTGGACCAACGAGTGTCACGGTATGACATACAGCAACGGGCGTTTCCATCTCTTCTTCCAGAAGAATGCCAACGGTCCCTACATGACGCGTCTGCACTGGGGCCACATATCGTCGTCCGACCTTGCTACCTGGCGTGAGGAGCGCATCGCAATCGCTCCGGGTGAGCCTTATGACATCAAGGGCTGCTGGAGCGGTGCCATCGTTACCGATGATGTGCTGACCGGAGGAAAACCGGCCGCCATCTATACAGCCGTCGATTATGCGAAGGCGACCATATGCATGGCCACGCCCGATGACGATAATCTGCTGAGATGGACCAAATCCACCTCGAATCCGCTTATCAATGGCCGTCCGTCGGGGCTGAGTGATGATTTCCGCGACCCTTATTTCTTCCGCAACGGCGATGACGCCTATATAATCGTCGGTACCTCCAAGAGTGGACTCGGCGCGGCGACTCTGCATAAGATGGATCCGGCTACGAAGCGGTTCAGCAATGACGGGCGTATATTCTTCTCAGCCACAAGCGCCACTGAGCATGGCACTTTCTGGGAGATGCCTAACGTTACGCGGATGGATGACGGACGCTGGCTGTTTACCGTCACTCCGCTGGGAACTTCGAAGGGAGTGAAATGCCTCTATTGGGTCGGCACAATAGCCGCCGACGGCACTTTTGTGCCTGAGAGTGGTCCCCGCACGGTCGAACTTGACTCAAAGGATGGCTACGGCCTGCTCTCCCCGACCATATATCAGCATGATGGAAAGACCATAGCCCTTGGTATCGTGCCTGACAAACTTCCCGGTGAGAACAATTACTCGCTCGGCTGGGCCCACTGCTATTCGCTACCCCGGGAATGGAGTCTCGACGCATCGGGCAATCTGATTCAGAAACCCTATTCAGGATTGAAGTCTTCGCGCTCGGAGACTTCGGTGTCGCTTTCTGACGTAAGACTCAACGGAGAGCGTTCACTCGCTCCGGTCTCGGGACGTCATGCTGAGGTAGAGGCTTTCTTTACAGTCGGAGCGTCGCGGTTCGGATTCACATTCTTCGGCGACGGGAGCGATGTGGGGCGGCTTTGCTATGACCCCGCCACGGGCGAGATAGTAGCCGATCTTACGGCTCTCGACCGCTGGAGCAACGACCGTGGCGTCTATGACGGCGTGTATCGAATGAGGTTGCCCGAGCGTCCTGCCGTTGGTTCTGAGTTGAAGATCAACCTCTTCATTGACGGCTCTATACTCGATATATTCGTCAACGACAAGTGGGCGCAGTCAATCCGCGTCTTTCCGCAGGGCGACCATGCCGACGCTATATCTGTCTATGCCGATGGCGAGACTACGGCGCGCAGTATCAAGGCCTGGACACTTAAGTCTGACGGCGCCGGAATAGATGGTATCTTTGATGATGAGACTGACCGGGGGGAGACAGATGGCCCGGTAGATGTCTACCATATCTCGGGCCGGATGGTACGTGGGGGTGTTGACCGCGCCGACGCTGTTGCGGGTCTGGACAGCGGGATATACATCATTGACGGCAAAAAAGTGGTCGTGAAGTAAGAATTAGTTATACAATCGCGTTTATTGAGGGAAGTGTCGCCGTCGGGTGGTGCTTCCCTCAATGCTTATAACCATGACATTCATAGAAACACTTAAGGAACGTGTGCTGGCGGGTGGAGCCGTCACTGCCGATGAGGCTTACCGTCTGGCCGACGAGGCAGCCGGTTGCCGCGAGGAACTGTATGCTGCCGCCGCGGAGGTGACAAAGAAATTCTGTTCGCCAGTATTTGATTCCTGCTCAATAGTCAATGCCCGTTCAGGCAAGTGTCCCGAGAACTGCAAGTGGTGCGCCCAGTCGGCGCATTATAGGACGGGTGCCGATGTGTATCCTCTCATCTCTGAGGAGGAGTGCATGCGGCATGCCGACATGAGCCGTCGCCATGGCATCCATCGTTTCTCGATGGTGACCTCGGGCCGCAAGATGGCCGGCAGGGAACTTGACGAGGCCTGCGGACATGTCCGCGCCCTGGCCGCAAAGGGGGGATTGGAACTGTGCGCTTCGATGGGCCTTCTCGATAAGGATGACCTGCGCCGGCTTCAGGAGGCCGGCGTGACGCGTTACCACTGCAATCTTGAGGCGGAGCCGGAGTATTTCGGCACGCTTTGCACCACGCATACGGTCGAGGATAAGGTCAAGACTCTTCAGGCGGCGCGCGAGCTCGGCATGGATGTGTGCTCGGGGGGTATCATAGGCATGGGCGAGAGCATGCGCCAGCGTGTGGGGCTTGCGCTTGAGTTGCGCCGTGTCTCTCCGGTGTCGATTCCCATCAATATCCTCTGCCCGATACCCGGCACACCGCTTGAGAAAGCGGCACCGCTGACCGACGAGGAGGTGCTTGACACGATAGCAATATTCCGTCTGATACATCCGACTGTGACGTTGCGTTTTGCCGGCGGACGCGCCTCTCTGAGCCGCGACACGCAGTTGCGGGCTATCCGCATCGGCATGAACGGTGCGATTGTCGGCGACCTGCTGACCACCGTCGGCTCGACCGTAGCAGCCGACCGCGAGCTTGTGGCCGAGGCCGGCATGGAGTTTTAGACAGCCCCCGGCACCCAAAGGCGCACCGACACTCAACAACCCATAAAGATTAAATTTAATCTTTATGGGTTGTTGAGGTATTTAGGGTCTAATGGGTGTTAACTGTCCCAATGTTGAGTGTTACGACTAAAGGGAATAATCCGCAGTATCCCTACACATTACTCTTCTTCCTCTAAAAATACTTGCATAAGTGCCTTTAATGAGAATCAACCCCGACTAATGATAAAAATTTTAAGTCCTCCCCCTGCAGGGCGGTCTTAACCGGAGTCTTACACCGGCACCCGTGGCTGATATTCTTTGAAGTATAAGTGGAAGAAATCGACAAAACTTGCAAATCTTTCAATCTATAACACGAGAAATTGACAAAAATATTTGTTTCTTTTAATATAAGTTGGTAAATTTGCAAAAACTGGTGAGTATGGAAATCATAGAACGAAAAACGTATCTGGAACATATAATCAAGCATTTAAACCGGGGGATGATGATCTTTCTTATAGGCCAACGTCGTGTCGGAAAGAGTTTCATGCTTCGCCAGACGCGTAAATGGCTCGAAGAGCATAAGCCAGGTGCCACGATTGTATACATCAACAAGGAATTAAACGAATTCGCAAATATGACGGATTCGGGACAATTGTATGATTATGTGTCAACTAAATTTGCTGCCGGGAAAGAGAATTATCTTTTGATAGATGAAGTGCAGGATATAGATGCTTACGAGAATGCTCTTAGGAGTCTGCATGCCGAAGACCGATGTCAGATAATTGCGACCGGCAGCAATGCCTATATATTTTCTTCTGAGCTCAGCACAAGGCTGGGTGGGCGATATATAGAAATTCCGGTGTATGGGTTGAGTTATCTTGAGTTCCTGGAGTTTCACGGGTTGCCGGATAGTGATGAATCGTTGAATGATTATCTGAGAGTCGGCGGTTTGCCAGGCTTGCGTAATTATGATATTGATGATGAAATCCAGATAAGAGATTATCTTCAAGGCGTATATAATACCATAATGATGCGCGACGTGATTGCGAGGGGAAATATCAGGAATGTGCCGTTTATGGAAAATCTTTCCAGATTCATCGCGGACAATATCGGCAAGTTAATCTCAACGAGCAGCATTGTGAAATTTATGCGTTCACAGGGAGAAACGGTTTCCGAAGCAAGCACATCCTCATACATAAATCATCTATGCAAGGCATTGATCATCATGCCCGTTGCTCGTTATGACATACATGGCAAGAAGTTGTTCGAACTGATATATAAATATTACTTTTCAGATCATGGGTTGCGCAACTACTTGTGTAAGTTCAAACTCCGGAGCAGCATAGAGAAGGTGATGGAAAATGTCGTTTACCTACATTTGCTTATGCAGGGATATGAGGTCAATGTAGGAGTCCTGCGGGCCGGGGAGGTGGATTTTGTCGCCACAAAAGGCGATAAGAAAATCTATGTGCAGGTAACATATCTGCTGGGATCTGAAGAAACTATTGATAGAGAGTTTGGCAATTTGGCGGCCATCAGGGACAATTACCCGAAATATGTCGTTTCAATGGATCCGATAGGTGGTGAAGTTGAGGGTTATCCCGGCATCACCCATCTTCGCCTGCGTGATTTCCTAAAAATGAAGTCTTTTTAGCCATATCCGCGTCGTCTCCTCTCTCCTGCCTCTCAGCCTACTATGATTCTGAATCCTTCCAAGGCAACTCCATGTCACAGTCGTGCCCATAGTTACCACCGAAAGAAAGAGTAAGGCGAGCGAGGCGAGAGCCAAGAAACGTTACCGCACCAAGCCCCAAAACGGACCTCGACTGAGCGCCGACGACATCATGACCCGTGAGAACCTGACACGCTTTCAGGATACATACGCCGAGGCGATGGCACGTTTCGGGCTGGAGCGTGGCATCCGAGGTTCAGAGGCTCGGCACGTTGACCAGCACGAATACTACCGTCAGTGCCAGATCAAGAAGAAAGACCTTGAACAGGACGTAGCCAACCTTTCCTCCGAAAAAAGTCAGCTCAACACCGAAATCCAATCTTTGGAGAAACGGAAGAAAGAGCTTGAACGCGGCAACCGCTGGATTGAAAAGGCAATCACCGAGACTAAGGCTGCCAACAAGCAGCTGTCCGATGAGAACGCTCAACTTGCCAAGGACCAGAGATTGCTGGTTGAGTATAATGCCGCGCTAAAAGAATCTGTATCCGAAATCGTGGAGGAGTATAAGGGCCTTGAATAATCCACGGAAAAACTTTCAAGAGAAATATCAGCTCTTGAGGCATCAAAGATGTCTGTCGTTTATAATTCTGACTATGATGAATACAAGGCTGACATCGAGAAATATTTTCCGGATGTTCCCGACTTTCTTATCTGGGCGAGATATTGCAAGCATATCGGATTTCCCGACAGCTTCACTCAAAGAATAATCTCTCAACGGCCCGTGCAGTTCCGTGGGAAGCTATATTCGCCTGAGCATAGCCAAAGTTATTCAACCGAGCATTCCGAGGCAAAACTTGAACGGGACTCCAAGGAAAAGCACCGCTTCATGCTGAAGATAGATGGCGTGAGCGTATTCCAATGGTTCCGCAACAAAGCCAAAGAGTTCCTTGCCAAACTCGGCATAAGACCCAAAGAACCGAGAAAAGGCCCGTCATTAGGACATTAAGTCTAAGAAATATTGTTACCTTTGCAGTGGTGGTTAAGTGTGATGGATACACCTCTTCCCATCCCGAACAGAGAAGTTAAGCATCATATCGCCGATGGTACTGCGAAAGCGGGAGAGTAGGTATCTGCCGGTAGGCAACGTAAATATAAATCTAAAACTATCATATATGAGTACTAATAAAAATCGGAAAGTTTGGTAGGCGTAGCCGACAGCCTGCCAACTGCTGAAGAATGTCGGCAAATTTGTCTTAGATAATGCAGCTGTATTAGTTGCCAGTGTGGATATTGTGGCTACTGGCTTCCAGTTGGGTTGTGGAATCCCACTGACACCATAGTAGTGCATCTCCTTAATCGGAGATTTTAAAACTATCTTTGAGTGGATCTTTGACTCATAACACAACGAGTGGCTGTGGTTCGACCACAGCCACTTCCATTATTATTTAGGACTCTTCACTTACATCATAAGAACTATATAACGACATAAGTTTATTGACACATTGCTCTATCTCGTAAAGCTTGGACCTATGTCTTTTGTCTAGTTCTCTTTTTTCATCGTTGTCAAACCATCCACCTGTATGACTATCACAAAGTCTCCATAGTTGAGAAATATGATTTTTTATTCTATCCAACCTCCTAGAAAACTCATAACAGGAATTTGGCTTTGCTTTAAGAAACGATTTGTTGGTTCCTATTGAATGTATCTTGAAGTTGGTATAAAAAAATCTATCTAAACTATCATATTCTTCATTTAATTCTGATAGTTTTCTCGCAATTTCTGAGCGGTTATTACTCATCGCGCGAGTTTGTTATTCCAAATATTCATCATGACCTGGACGCCAATGAACTTAAATTCCCCAAGCGTATCGTTAAGTTCATCAAACAAGTTGCGTATGACAGTCTTTTTATCTTGATTCATGGATTGGAAGACAGATTTAGAAACCGGGGCCTCAATCCACATTTCTTGAGGAACACCAGCTGATGCCAAATCACTTCCATTCTGAATCTGTTTGTCACTGACATAGGTCATGAACCTTTTTAAGGATTTAACGCCTTCGTCATTGGGAGCAAATGCTCGCATTGCCCATCTCAGATTTACAAGCCCAACAGACATTACTCCCTTCAGATAATCTGAAAGAATTGCCTGAGCAAGTATCTTCTCTTCAACTGAGAAAGTATTAAACGTTACACTCATACCGCATTATTTATTAATTTTCTGCTAATCTCTTGAATTGCTCCAATCCTTTTTGAATAAGAGCGTCGTTCATATGGACTGCCCTGCTAACTGACAAAAGAATCTTTTGAGCTTCAGGAGTAAACCGACCATTTTGTCCAATTAAGAAAATACAAAGATTCTGGAAAAGAAATAATTTCTTTTCGTCAGGCATCTTTTGTAGGACGATGAACACATCTTCACCTTTGGAAAGGAAATTCTGAAGCTCTGTCATTGAGATGCCAAATCTATTTTGTAATCCCATAAGATGAACTGTTCTCTCTTCCATACTCCCATCGGTTAGTGTCATAGTCTGCGTAAGGGCAACTATAATTCCTATTTTTTCTAAATGACTTAATTGCATTATATTTTTACACCCACTACTGGCCCAATAGGGAGATTAACACAAGAAACGTGAGCCAACTATGCCACGTCGTAGTTTGAAGGTCGTAGGAAACCATTTGCACAGATGTAACAATAGTAGCCCACGCTATGCGCGTGAGAACCACTATGCTATCCTTGTGCGGTTTTTGAATTTCCTACGTTCTCAAACTACAAGATATGCATAACGCTTCTTATTTTTCCAAAATGTCGTAGACAGTCCGAGAACTATCTGACGACAAAGTTAATGAAAATATTTGATATAGAGAGCATACGTCGCAGATTTTTTGTAACTTTGCGTTGCAAACCGCGATGGAAAAGACAACGAAGTCGAAATATTATCTCTTCATTGACGAGTGTGGAGACCATAATCTCGCAAAGTATGACCCCGGATTCCCGGTGTTTACTTTGTGCGGTATTCTTGTGTCCCGGCAGAATCTCAACGTACTGAATAAGGCTTTTGAGGAATTAAAGATAGAGATATTCGGCACAAAAGATGTCGTTATACATTCTGTTGACATCCGTAAATGGCGTGGACCATTCTCTGTTCTGGCTGATGAGGCATTAAGGGTGAGATTCTTTGAGGGCATCGAGAAAATACTGAACCGAAATAATGCTTATGTCATTGTAAGCTGTACGATTCTCAAAGAACAGCTTAGCAAATTCTGCGTCCGTGGCGAGGAGGATGACGTATATGGATTATCTCTGTCATATCTGATTGAGCGAAGTATCTTCTGTGTTGATAATGAAATTAAAGAGGGTACTCTGCCGGAAATTTCCATTGTTGTAGAACGACGAGGTAAGAAAGAGGATAACAAACTCCTCAACTATTACAACGGGCTACGCAATCGTGGCACGAAATGGGTAGCATCCGACCGATTAAGGGCAAGAATCAGCGACTTCGGTTTCAATAATAAGAAAGACAACATCATCGGATTGCAGATTGCGGACTTGATAGCGTACCCTGTTACCATCCATCTGCTTCACCCCGAAAGACATAATCCATCATACGAAGCTGTAAAGCACAATATTTTCCAAGACAATGGAGTATTGTTGGGGCAGAAAGTAATACCGCATTAAATAAAAAAGAGCGGCCTTTCGACTGCTCTTTCCGACCGGGCAAAACCGATCCCTAAAATCGTTGCTCGCGCAAGCGAAGTATTTCTTTCAAGGGGAAACTACCCTTTGTGGATGCAAAGATAGTAAACATTTTTGGATTCCACAAAATTTTAACACGCCATTCCAGCGAAAAGTTTTTATTACTGCTATTTATCTCATCGGGCAATACATTCAGCTGCTTATCAACCCGGTATCGGGGCTGATTGAAGGCGGCGCAGAGAAGCATGAACAGGTCGCGGATTTCAAGCATCGAATAGTGCTCAACGGCGCTGCTTCCTACTTCATGAAGTCCGGTGGCATACATGTTTACCTGCGCTTTGTTGGCGATGTCTATATGTGTCTTGCGGCACAGCTTGCTACTGCCTACCGAATGCATTGGCACACGGTTCATCGTGCCTGTCGCCTTATCATACTGGTTAACCAATCGGTCAATCTTACAATGTTCAAGCAGCTTCTTGATCTTGGCATTGTATCCGCTTTTGCCGGAGGCATATTTGAGAACACCAAATTTGAAACCGGAGCGTTTGACGATTTCCAATGCAAACAACATCAAGGGTGTTTTCTTTTCCCGTCGGTCATTCTGCGTCTTCATGGTTTTCTTGGGCAGATATTGAACGTAAGGAATGCCGTCATCAGTAACCGCAACATTCGACATCGACAACTTCATAAAATCTCCGATACGACAGCCGAGAGCGCACTGAAGAAGAAAATCATCTTTGGTTTCCTTCAGATTGTCGGGCACATCCGCTGCCATTATCTGTTGAACTTCCTCATATCTGAAATAAAAGAGGTATGAGCCTCTTTAAAAATAGAAACCACGGTTGCGGAAACCGTGGTTTCTATTTGCAAACATTGTTTATCTCATGGCTTTTTCGGAGGGGGAGAGGTCGGAGGGGCGTGTCAGGCGTCCGATTGCGTAGATCGGAATAATGGATATGGTGAGTTCTTTGTCCTCATCCGCGATAGTGAGTGTTGAGAAATTCTCTAACGATGTACGCATCGCCCGGGTGAGGCGTTTTTTCTCCATGAAAAGTCTCAGACTTTTCATTTTCCCGCTTGTGCCGGACTTAACCTCTATCGGCAGCACATTAAGATTCAAATACACAACACTTTAAACTGCGAAATTTCAAAAAGGAAGAGGAGTGATTAGGTCAGAAGTCAGAGTGATGAGTGACGAAGTTTACTTCATAACTCGTAACTATGACCTATGACTAATGTCACTAAAATAAGCCGAAATTTAGATTTTTATGATAATAACATTGAGTCATAATGAAGTGCTGTCTCCGGTACCTGTGCGGGGGGTGTTGCAGAACTGTCTAAGCTAAAGCCCCTGAGAATTGAAAAATTCGG
>WGUO01000009.1 GCA_014867205.1 Muribaculaceae bacterium
TAATCCAGGGGTTCAAGATTCAAATGCGGTCTACTTGCAAACAAATATTAACCATATAAAATTCAAGAGCATGAGACACATTTCAACTCTATTGATCGTGCTTGCGCTGCTGTTGCCGGGAATCGCCCGGGCTGCAGGTGACTCGCCGATCGTGACAATCAGTTCGAACGCCTACATGATAGCCGGCGAAGCGAATCTGAACTCAGTTCTGCTTGGAACGACCGAGACAGGCACGTATACGGTCGTAGACGCGCTCGGTACGCGTCAGATCGAGATAGGCATGGCCTCGGTAGATCCTACGACCGGCGATTTCGTCGGTGACTGGTTTCAGGTCAAGGTGCCTGCCGACGGAAAGGTCGAGATCTACGGCGATGCCTCGAAGATAGACCTGTTCATGATCGAAGGCCTCTACATCACCTCGATCAATATGGATCAGCTTACGAACCTCGAGGTGCTGAACCTTGCCCATAATTCGCTTGAGGGGCTCGACCTGACGCCTTTTACCAAACTTCAGGCGATATATATGACCGACAATCCGTTCACGGCTGAGACGCCCCTCAAGATCGGAACTCCGAAGAATGACCTCGCGATCCTTGAGATCGACATGGTGGGACACCTCGACCAGAGCTTCAACCTCAGCGACTATCCGGCCATGGTTTCTTTCGACGCCTATCATACATTCGACCTCTATTCGATCGACCCGACGGGATGCCCCGGCCTCATGTCGCTTTCGGTCGAGATGACCAATGTCTCCACGATTGATGTGTCGCAGAATCCTGAGCTGTTCCATCTCAATGTGTCGGAGTCGCGCATCACGTCGCTCGACCTCTCCCACAACCCCAAGCTCATGCGCCTGTTGGCGGGACATGACTCGGCTTTCGTCAACAGCGCGTATAAGATGCCTGAGATCGACCTGTCGAACAATCCGGAGCTCATGCTGCTGAACCTCAACGGCAACCAGATGAACTCAGTCGATCTCAGCCACAACACTAAGCTGACCAATCTCTCGCTTACGCGCAACAACCTGACCTCGCTCGACCTGAGCGCCAACAGGAATCTCTACTCGATCTGGATCATGTACAATGACCTGGACTTCGCCACCCTGCCGCTGCCCGAGCCGACATGGGGTGAGTATTTCTACATCCAGAAGCCTATGCCGGTGTCACGCTCGCTTGCCGTCGGCGCTGAGCTTGACATGAGCCGGAGAGTGCTCCGAAAAGACTCGCAGACCGATGCGCGTGTATGGAGAATGTCGTATGACAAGGATCCGGAGCTTCTCGAACCCTCGGCCTACAGTTATGCCGACGGAAAGATCTCGTTCAATACCGCCCTGACTGACTCCGTCTATGTGGAATATGCCAACTCTCTTTTCGCTGACTACACCATGCGGACAACCCCGTTTATGGTAAAGAATGCTGACGAGATCGGTCAGCCGAGCAAGATACTGTCATTTGTACCCGCTTCATATGGAAAGACAGAGTTTACGGTCGGCATGTACGGAGCCTCTCCTGAGACTCCGGTAAGTTTCATGGTTGATTTCGGCGACGGCGTCCTAAAGGAGTTCCAGGCTGTTTCCGCCCTCGGCACAGAGGCATCCAATGTGTCGGGAACTCCGGTAGGACAGGTGTCCATATGGATTCCCGAGGGTGAGGTGATGACCGAGTTCAGAACGGTCGACGTGCCGCTTTCCTCAATCGACCTCACAAAGGCCACAGAGCTTGTCGAGCTGCAGCTCCGCAACGCCGGCCTCTATGACCTCGACATGCGATATAACCGCTGTCTCGCAGACCTCGACATATCGGGCAACAACCTCTACACACTCGACCTGCAGGGCATCTATGGCGACTATGAGAAGAACGTGCTCCAGCGGCTCGACGCCTCGAATAACCGCATCACATCGTTCAACAACATGGCCAACTCGGCAATGAAGCACCTTAACCTGAGCCATAACCAGCTGGCTGAGATCAGCCTCAAAGACTATGACAACCTTGAGACCCTCGACCTCAGTGACAATCAGTTGAGCGAGGTCAACCTTGAGTACATGTACTCGGCTACCGACATCAACCTGACCAATAACATGATCCAGAGCGTGACTCCCTGCCCGACACATATGGCCGATCATATCGATCTTTCTGGCAACTCATTGACCTATAAGTCACTTCCGCTGCCTGCCGTCATGGGAGAGGGCTATGTCTATGCTCCCCAGCGTCAGATACAGATTCCGGCCGAGGCCCCGATTGTAAACCTTACTGTCGAGGATGTATATGTCGGCGGAAATCCGACTCAGTTTCGCTGGTTCAAGGCCGACGGCACTCCTCTGGCCGAGGGTACTGACTATACTATCAGGAACGGCAGCACGACATTCCTCGACGCCTCCCTGGGTCAGGTCTACTGTGTGCTTGAGAATGCGACCTTCCCCCTGATGACCGGTGACAAAGCCCTCCGCACTACAGAGACGCTCGTCGTAGGACGCCCGACATATGTCGCTGCATCGTTCACGACTCGTGGCCCGGCGTCGACCGGCATGCCCGAATTCATCGTGGCCGGCTCTCAGCCCTCGCAGGTATACGTCGACTGGAATGGTGACGGCTCTGAACTGACAAGCTATAACGTCGAGACAATGTACACCTCGTATCCGGTTGATCCTGACGCCATAGGCCGTAATAAGGAAGTCAAGGTATATGTGCATGACGCAGAGCAGGCACGCAACCTCTCCGTGTTCTCTATCTATAACATCGAGCTCGTCAAGGGTGACTTCTCGCCGCTTACCGGCCTGACATCGTTTAACCTCGGTGCCACCGACCTGAGCGCGGACAATCTGGTGATGCCCGACGCACCGCTCACCGAGCTTACACTTGCCGGAACCCGCCTGACCGAATACCCCTATGCCGAGAAATATCCCAATCTTTACCGGCTTAACCTCTCGGCCAACCGCTTCACCTCGTTTGATGCCTCGATAGTGCCGGGCGTGGCATATCTGGTGCTCTCCGGAAACAAGATCTCAGATGTACACTTCGACAACCCGAACATGTGGAGCCTGCAGCTCGACATGAACGAACTCGAGACAATAGACCTCAGCGGCCTTCCCGCCATTGAGCAGCTTGTTCTCAACAGCAACAAGTTCGAGAGCATTGACCTCTCGCCGGTCAGCAGCACGCTGCAGGTGCTCTCGATCGTGGGCAACAGGTTCAAATACTCCACCCTTCCGATCCAGAATGAATATCCCAGCCTCGTGGTATACTACTATGGCAACCAGGCTCCGATTGATGCCAAGTGTCTCGACATGACGGTTGACCTCTCGTCGGAGGCGGTGGTGGGCCAGGAGCCTACTACATTCTCATGGTACGCAGGTGTGCCTGACTATAATCCAGAAACGCAGATGATTGAAGGTAACCTTCTCACTGAGGGAACTGACTATGAGATCGAGGGGGGTGTGACACATTTCCTGAAGAACCAGCCCGACGGTGTGCTCTGCGTGATGGCTAATCCGCTCTTCCCGAACCTGACCCAGATAACCGACCTGATCGCACTTGACTATAATGCAGTCGAAGGCATCGACATGGATGCCGACGGCGAGGTTGAGGTATACTCGCTTCAGGGAGTCCTGATCCGCAAGGGCGCGGCCAAGGAGGCACTCAGCGAACTTGAGCCGGGCATCTATATCGTCAATGGGAAGAAGATGCTTGTGAAATGAGCACGATAGTTAACAAAAATTAAGTTAAGAATTCAATGGTGTAAAAAATCGGGAGAATGTTTAACCTTTTCTCCCGATTTTTTACAATATTGTTTCATTTTGTCAGTTCCTAAAGTTAGAATCCATTATATTCTGAAGT
The DNA here is from genome assembly GCA_014867205.1 of Muribaculaceae bacterium. Classification (GTDB taxonomy): domain Bacteria; phylum Bacteroidota; class Bacteroidia; order Bacteroidales; family Muribaculaceae; genus Lepagella. Next base: position 3,834 of record WGUO01000009.1, read on the forward strand.
TAAAATCAATAATAACAATTTAACCGATTTTTTATGAGAAAAATTTACAAATCTCTGCTATGCGCGTTGGCGGCTTTCACGTCGCTGAGTGCAAGTGCAGACACGTTCAAACTCTACATTGAGGATGCCTCGACCATAAAGGTCACTGTTGGATCTTATTGGAGCATGGAGGAATAGCCGGTTGTAGACGGCTGGAATACCTACGAGGTAGATGGAGGTGGCTATTTCTCCCAGCAGATCAAGGTCACCGGTGTTGATCCATGGCGCATTGACAAGGTCGTTGACGCAGAGGGTAACAATCAGTATATTGACGGTAACGGTGAGTGGTCGGCGTACGCCTCGAGTGAGGGAACAGAACATTCATATACAATCACTGTCTTCAATCTTGATGACTCCCGCACAGGATCCTGTACGGTCAATGTAGACGATACTTCGCTTATCAAAGTCGTACGTGGAGGAACAGGCTCGGCTGTTACACTTCAGAATGGGGCAAACACCGTGAAGTTCAACCCCGAGCTTGAGACATTCCTTAGCATTACCGGTCTTGAGTATCAGCAGCCCCTGTATGAGGTGCTTCTCGATAATGAGCCTGTGCAGGGATCGTCGGAGCAGTATAGTGTGAGCCTTTCCGAGGGTTGTACCATTGATATCACGGCTGTAATGCCCGAGGGTAATGTTACTGTCACTTTCGTTTACAATGAAGGTGGCGAGGGTGCCCTAATCAATCCTACTATCAATGATGAGCCCGCTGAGTTTGTTGACAATACACTGTCAGTTCCCATCGGTGCCAAGATGGCTTGGTCAGGTGATCCCGCATTCTGTATTGACGCCCTTACGATTGATGGAGAAGAGAATGGTTGGAAAGGCCCATGGGCGATTACTCTCTACGAGGTTGTTAAGCATGATATGACTGTAGAGGTGCAGGCCCATAGATATGCCGATTATGATGTTACATTCAAATGTACTGATCCCAGCCACATCAAGGTTTATGTAGGTTATCCTTCTTCTGATAATCCTCCGGTTGAACTTACAGGCACTGAGAGTGTGATTAAGGTTAACGAGAATGTCGGCAGGATATACTGGACCCTCAACACCGGCTGCAAGCTCATTTCGGCGACTATGGACGGTGAGCCTCTCCAGTATGGCTATGCCGAGGGAATCGACCATGACGGCATCGTGATTGAGCTCGAAACCTATGCTATAGACTTTAACCGCACTGCCATTCTGTATCTTGAGAATCTTGAATTGGCTAATAGTACCCAGAATATCAGGGCCGGAGAGGGTACATATTTTACCTCAAGAAATGAACCCAACTATTTCGAGGGTTATAATATTTTCAAATTTGCTGATGAGTACAATCCCTTTGTATTTGAATTCTATGGATATGAGTATACTTTGGGTGGATACCAGGATCCTCATATGTATGTAAATGAAGTTTACGTTCCGTTGGACGGTTCTTGGGCTCATTGGACACAGCCTGTGACTCTGGCTGATGGCGATATCGTGAAACTTTACGTAGGTTATGATCCCACCGTTTGCCACGTGCAGGTTGAGGCTGATGCCGAGAATACTGACAAGTTTGAGGTTGTGCGCGATATCATCAAGACTGTCACTGTAGATGAGTTCGAGGGCTTCGATACATTCGCAAACACCCGCATGGAGATCAAGCCTGTTGAGGACAACATCCTTAAGGTTACTGTAAACGGTACCGAGGTTGCGAAGAACGACGATGGTAACTTCATGTTCACTGTAACACCGGTTGAGGCTGAGGGTGAGATAACCCGTGAGGCAGGCGTAACCAACGTCAAGGTTGAGTTTGTCGGCTCTGGTATCGACATGATCGAGTCTGAGGCTGGAGCAAACGCCAAGGCGGTTTACAACCTCCAGGGCGTAAAGGTTGCCGACAGCCTTGAGAACCTCCCCGCAGGTCTCTACATCACCAACGGCAAGAAGGTAATAGTAAAGTAAACCCTAACCCTAAATAACCCGGACGAAAGTCCAAATTAAAGTGGGATGCCCTGTCGGGCACCCCACTTTTTAGGTATTAGGTGTTAGGCGTTAGGTGGTATCGTGGTCGTTGAGTGCCGGTGTGCCCTTGGCCATCGGTGCCTGTCATCCGAATTCCCTGTGCAATGCGAGGAAGCGGGCGAGGGTGTCGGGTCCGTGACGCTCCATCGAGCGGAGAACGCGCTCCAGCGGCTTCTCCGCTCGGATATCGCCTGACTTGGAGTAGAACTTGTCGGCATAGCAGACAAGCCTCTCCTCCACGCTCTGAGGCGTCATGTCGCGATGTGGCAGCGGAAGGTTCTGTCGGATGATGTCGTCGACCGTCAGCCCGGCGCCGGTGTGGCGCTCGCACACCAAGGCATGGCGCGGCAGTCCCTCCAGGTCGAGCAGTCGCCGACCCTCCACGCCGTGGCAGATGTATGGGAGATCTCCCTCGCAGCAGATGTCGGGGGCGTTGCAGCGGAAGATGCCGATGTCGTGCAGCATTGCCGCCTCCTCGACAAACGTCAGGTCTGCGTCTATGCCGCGTGCCCGGGCGCAGGCAAGGGCCTTTTCTGCGACAAGCCGGCTGTGCACCGTGAGTATGGTGCGCAGCCGGCTCTCGTTTCCATAATATTTGTTTATTATCTTCTCGTAGTCGATCATTTATCGAACTCTATGATTTCGCACCAGTTGTGGATGTCAGGCTCGGTGCCGTACTGGATGCCGCGCAGCTTGTTGTAGATCTTGGTGGTGACGGGGCCTGCCTCCTCCATACCATACTCGAACTTGCGGCCGTTGTCGAGGTCGGTGATCTCGCCGATAGGCGAGCAGACGGCTGCTGTGCCGCAGTTGCCCACCTCGTCAAACTCCGACAGTTCCTCGTAGGGAATGTGGCGCTCCTCGACATTCATGCCCATGTCGCGGACAAGCTGGCGGATGCTCTTGTTGGTGATCGAGGGGAGGATTGTCTCGCTGGCGGGAGTCACGTATGTATTGCCCTTTACGCCGAAGAAGTTGGCTGCTCCGGCCTCGTCGAGATACTTCTTCTCCTTCGGGTCAAGATAGATCATCACGGCGTAACCGAGTTCGTGTGCCTTCTGTCCGGCCACGAGCGAGGCGGCGTAGTTGCCTCCGATCTTGATCGAGCCTGTCCCCTTGGGGGCCACGCGGTCGTACTCGCGCGACAGACATACCCTCGAGGGCTTGAAGCCGGCCTTGAAGTAGGGTCCGACCGGGGTAACGAGCATTATCACCATGTATTCCTCTGCGGGGCTAACGCCTACCTTGGGCGATATGCCGATCTCGAGCGGACGGATATAGAGTGACGCTCCCGACTCATAGGGAGGAATGAAGCGCTCGTTGAGTTTCACGACCTTGCGGACCATCTCCTCGAACAGCTCCACGGGCATCGGCTGCATGGCTATGCCCTCGGCGCTGCGTATGAAACGCTTTGCGTTCTCGTCCATACGGAATACGCGGACCTTGCCGTCAGGACCGCGGAATGCCTTGAGGCCCTCGAACGACTCCTGGCCGTAGTGAAGGCAACTTGCGGCTATGTGCAGGGGAACATACTCGGAGTCGCTGACTTCGATCTCACCCCATTTACCGTCTTTGTATGTGCAGCGTACGTTATAGTCCGCTTTCACGTAACCGAAGGGAAGTTTTCCCCAGTCAAGGTTAGGCTTTTCCATGTGTTTTTGGTGTTAGATGTTGTGTATTTAGAAAAATATGAATACTTGTCATGTAAATTGCGGATGTATGCCCGGGAGTCTCCGTCGGGAGTCAGACCGCGACCTTGCATGTCAGATCGCCGACCTTGACGATGTAGACACCGTGGGCGGGCAGCTGGAACTGCGACCTGCCCGCAGGCAGGGTCTCGCTGCTGACCAGGCGTCCCAGGATGGTGAACACCTTGATCTGCACCGGATGGCTGGCGTTGACGATGATCAGTCCGCTGGCTGCCTTGATTTCAAGATCGGTGTCGCGCACTACCGGCTTGGCGTCGGCGCGCTCGGTCTTGACCTGCTCCCAGCCCCTCGGGGCTGAGTGCGCGGGCATGGCCGAGACCGCCGCGAGGGCGAGCAGCGACACTGCTATATATGTCCTGAAATTTCTGAGCATTTTCCGATTCTTCGTTTAAACATGTAAAATTACAAAATTCTTTTCATTTTATCCGCTATTGCGATTGAAAATATCATATATAGGACAAAAAAATACCCGCGAGGATTATTCGCGGGTATCTTTATGGGGGTCAATATTCAGTCTTTTCAGAAATCAGGCGTTGATCAGCCCTTCTTTTCCTCTTTCTGCATCTGCTCCTTGAGGGCCTGGAGTGCTCCGAGGTCGCCGAGAGTTGTCTTCTCGATAGCGGGAGCGGCTACAGTCTCGGTTGCCTGACGCTTCTCTGCGCGGCGGCCTGCGTTGGCGGCACGGCGTTCAGCCTTGGTGGCGTCCTCGGCGATGCGGCTGTGACTCAGGATGATGCGCTTGTTGTCCTTGTTGAACTCGATTACCTTGAAGTCGAGCACATCGTCGAGCTTGGCCTGTGAGCCATCCTCCTTTACGAGGTGCTTGGGAGTGGCAAAGCCCTCTACACCATGCTCAAGAGCGATCACGGCACCCTTGTCGAGAACCTCGATCACCTTGCCCTGATGGATAGAGCCGACTGTGAAGATAGTCTCGAATACATCCCAGGGGTTCTCCTCGAGCTGCTTGTGGCCGAGGCTGAGGCGACGGTTGTCCTTGTCAATCTCGAGAACCTGCACCTCGATGTCATTGCCGATCTGGGTGAACTCGCTGGGGTGCTTGATCTTCTTGGTCCAGCTGAGGTCGGAGATGTGGATGAGGCCGTCAACGCCCTCCTCGATCTCTACGAACACGCCGAAGTGAGTGAAGTTGCGCACCTTGGCGGTGTGGCGGCTGCCGATAGCATACTTCTCCTCGATGTTCTCCCAGGGATCTTTCTTAAGCTGCTTGAGGCCGAGGCTCATCTTGCGCTCGTCGCGGTCGAGGGTGAGGATGACTGCCTCCACCTCGTCGCCTGCCTTCAGGAAGTCCTGGGCGCTGCGGAGGTGCTGGCTCCAGCTCATCTCGCTTACGTGGATAAGTCCCTCTACGCCGGGCTGTACCTCAACGAACGCACCGTAGTCTGCCATAACGACTACGCGGCCCTTGATGTGGTCGCCCACCTTGAGGTTGGGGTCGAGGTTGTCCCAGGGATGGGGCATGAGCTGCTTGATGCCGAGCGCGATGCGCTTCTTCTCGTTGTCGAAGTCGATTATGACCACCTTGATGTCCTGGTCGAGCTTGACAACCTCGTGCGGGTCGGATACGCGGCCCCAGCTGAGGTCGGTGATGTGTACGAGACCGTCAACGCCGCCGAGGTCAACGAATACGCCATAGGCGGTGATGTTCTTGACCTTGCCCTCAAGCACCTGGCCCTTCTCGAGCTTGGAGATGATCTCCTTCTTCTGCTGCTCGAGCTCGGCCTCGATGAGTGCCTTGTGGCTCACGACAACGTTCTTGTATTCCTGATTGATCTTAACAACCTTGAATTCCATTGTCTTGCCGACGAATACGTCGTAGTCGCGGATGGGGCGGACGTCGATCTGGCTGCCGGGAAGGAAGGCCTCGATGTTGAACACCTCGACGATCATGCCGCCCTTGGTGCGGCTCTTCACGTAGCCTGTGATGACCTCGTCGTTCTGGAGCGCCTCGTTCACGCGGTCCCAGCTGCGGGTCTGACAAGCCTTCTTGTGGCTCAGGCGGAGCTGGCCGTTCTTGTCCTCGAGTGTCTCGATATATACCTCAACCTCGTCGCCCTCCTTGAGGTCCGGGTTGTAGCGGAACTCGCTTACCGGGATGATGGCATCCGACTTCATGCCGATATCAACTCGCACTTCGCGCTTGCTGATCGATTTCACGGTGCCGGTTACCACTTCGTTTTCTTTTGCTGTCTTAAGAGACTCGTCGTAGGTGTTGGTCAACTCCTCACGGCTCTTCTCGCCGACAGTCGCGCCACTCTCGTAGCTGTCCCAATCGAAGTCTGCGATCGGGGTTTGAACTTTTGATTCAGTCATTAAAAAGTTAATAATTGGGTTAGTAAATCTCTCCTTATGGCACGCTTTGCCATAAGCGTCACAAAATTAGTGCAATAATTGCTCTTTTCCAAATCTTTTCAAATTTTATTCCACTTTTCTTTAAATTTTCCTTATTTTTATGTTACTTTGCAGTGTGCAAGGTATACAACCTTATGATTTTATTCTGAAAACAACTAAATTATTATAGATATGAGAAGAATATTACCCGTATTGTTTGCGCTGGCCTCGCTGGCTCTCGCTTCCTGCCGCCCGTCGGTTCAGGATGTCACCAATAAGATCGCCGAGGACAAGGAACTCTCGCAGGCCGACTACACGGTTGCGCTCGAGCAGTGTACCGACGTGATGCAGTCTCTCTCTGACTCCCTCGACAAGTATAAGGAGAATCCCGAGGCGCTTGTGCCCGCGATGCGCGCTCTGGCTATGGCGCATCCGGAGGTCAATTTGCTCCAGCATGCGATCGAGACGGCCGACACGGCCCAGTTCGACAAGGATAACCGCGCCCTCTATCTCAAGTTTGAGAAGATGTATGAGGCGAATACGGTGCGTATCCAGGAACTCATAGCGCGGGGTATGCGCGGCGTGATAATGGAGAAGGATCTCGGCGGCAATGCGGAGGCTGACGCTAAGGATGAGGCTCCCGCGGATTCACTGGTGCCGTCCGCACGCAAGCTTCCCGCCGGTCCGATGCCCGAAATGGAGATCCCCGATAGCGAGATAGGACACAGATAATTAAGGATAACCCATAAAATTTAACGATTATGCAGTTTCAACAGGCAGTAGCGACGGTATTCAGGAAGTATGCCGTATTCACAGGCCGTGCCTCGCGCTCGGAGTATTGGTATTTCGTGCTTTTCAATGTTGTGGTAAGCGCGGTGTTCAGTTTTCTGGGACTACTGTTCGGTGGTTCCGACGGCCCCGCCGGATGGGTCATGGTGCTCTCTTATATCTATGGTCTGGCCACATTGCTGCCGGGACTTGGAGTCAGCGTGCGCCGTATGCACGACATAGGCAAGGGGGGCGGCTGGATATTCATCAACCTCGTGCCGCTGATCGGAACCATCTGGTTCATTGTCCTGGCGGCCACCGCAGGCGAGCCGGGTCCCAACCGCTTCGGCGCTCCTGAGGACTAATTCCTACAGCCCGCTTAGGCATCGTATTGCAGACGATGCTGATAAGAAAAATAAAGCCGGAGACCAAACAGTCTCCGGCTTTCCTGTTTCTGAAGAAAGTGGGTGCTATTTGTAGCGGGCCCATTTGATGAGCTCGACGAAGGTCGGCTTCTTGCCGTACATGAAGATGCCGACGCGGTAGATCTTGCCGCAGAGCCATATCATGAACACGAACGAGATGTAGAGCAGCGCGATCGAGAGCGCGATCTCCCATACCGGGACGCCATACGGCAGACGGGCCATCATCGCCATGGGCGACGTGAAGGGTATGATCGATACCCAGAAGGCAAGCGTCGAGCTCGGGTCGTTGATGATTGCCATCGAGGCGATGATGCCTATAATCACCGGCATTGTGGCGATCGACGAGAGCTGGCTCGCATCCTGGACATTGCTGACCGCCGAACCGATGGCCGCATAGATCGAGGCGTAGAACAGGAAACCGCCTATGAAGAAGAGCAGTGTGTTGACAAGCAGGGAGATGAGGAACGACGGCTCGGTGAACTGACTTATCGCGCCCGTGACCGCAGCCGGTGCGTCTGCACCGAGGTTCTCCGGCGTCAGGAACGGGGTGGCTATCGCAATCGCCGTGCCGATCAGCACGGCCCATATCAGAATCTGGGTGATAGCCACCAGCCCCACGCCCGCAATCTTGCCCAACATCAGGTTGAACGGCTTGACCGATGATACCACGATCTCAAGCACGCGGTTGTTCTTCTCCTCGATGATCGACGTCATGACCATCTGGCCGTAGATTATGATGAACATATAGAGCATCATATCCATTATGAGCGACAGGAAATAGGAGAGTTCCGACGATGTCTCCGTGTCCTCCTCCTGGTCGATGCGCACAGTGCTCATTGTCACGTCTGCATCGACCGACTTGATGATCTCCTTGATGTCAGGAATGTTGTAACGCTCCATGCGCACATCCTCCACGGCGCTTTTGATCTGGCCCGTGATGAAGGCATCCGTCATCATCGAGATGGAGCCGCGCGAGAGCAAGGTGATTCCGTGCGAGGGGTCGTCGACGGCATTGCTGCCGATGACGAGGATCGCCTCGTTGTCCTCGTTCTTGCGGAGCGAGTCAACGGGCGCGTCTGCGCTGACGAACTTTATCTCGTCATTGCCCGCGAGTCTTGATGCGAGGACTCCGGTCTGGTCGACCACCTGTACGGTCTTCTGCTCGGTCTTGCTGAATATCATGAAAAGGGCGGGCGCCATCATCAGCGCGATCATTATTATGGGCACAAGAATGGTGCTGATGATGAAACTCTTGCGCTTGACACGCTCGAAGTATTCACGCTCTATGACGAGTCCTAATGAATTTGCCATATCAACAATATGCTTTATGGGTGTATCACACCCGTTAGACTTCAGTTTCAGTTTGTGCAGATGCCACCGGCGGGGGAGTCATGCCACCGGCCTCGCTCGCGTGTACGGCCGATACGAAGATATCGTCCATCGACGGGATCATCTGCTCGAAGGTCAGCAGGTCGACCACGCCGTTGATGGCTGCGATCAGGTCGCGCCTCTCAGTCGAGGGTGCGGGGGTCAGCACGGCCGCGCGGTTGCCGAGCCGGTCGTCGGGCTCGACGGCCATCGCTGCGCCGAGCCTGTCGGCAGCCTCAAGCAGGCGCGCCGGGTCGCCCGTGTAGGTGAGCCGGTAGCGGTTGTCGGCAAACTGCTCGCGTATGTCGCGCACCGCTCCCGACAGGATGTTGTGCGAGCGGTTGATCAGCGTGATGTTGTCGCAGAGCTCCTCGACGCTCCCCATGTTGTGGGTCGAGAATATGATGGTCGCGCCCTCGTCGCGGAGTTTCAGTATCTCGCGCTTCAGTATCCCGGCGTTGATGGGGTCAAAGCCCGAGAAAGGCTCGTCGAAGATCAGGAGTTCGGGGCGGTGAAGGACCGTGACGATGAACTGCACTTTCTGCGCCATTCCCTTCGAGAGTTCCTCGACCTTCTTGTCCCACCAGTCGGAGATTTCGAGACGGTCGAACCACTCGCGCAGGCGCGAGGTCGCCTCAGCCTTCGAGAGGCCCTTGAGGCGGGCAAAGAAGAGTGCCTGTTCGCCGACCTTCATTTTCTTATACAGGCCTCGCTCCTCGGGCAGGTAGCCGATGTTGGTCACGTCGTCGGCAGTGAGGCGGTGGCCGTTGAATGTCACAACACCCGAGTCGGGGGCCGTGATGTGGTTGATGATGCGGATCAGGGTGGTCTTGCCGGCACCGTTGGGGCCGAGCAGGCCATAGACCTTGCCGCGCGGCACCTCGATCGAGACGTCGTCGAGCGCCCGGTGGTTGGTGAATGTCTTGGAGATGTGCTCCGCTGTCAGTATATTGTCCATATCAGTAAGATTATTCAGTTTCGGTGAGCCGTGCCACCAGTTCGTCGGTAGAAATGCCGAGTCGGCGCATGTCGTCGACAAGTGCCGGCACCGTAATGTCGAAAAATTCCCTGCGTCGGGCCTCCATGATTATATCGGAGGCGTCGACGGCGAGAATGAAGCCCATGCCGCGCCGGGGCGTGATGATACGCGAGTCCTGCAGGTCCTCCATCGCCTTGAGTACGGTACGTGTGTTGACGCCCATGTCTGCGGCAAGCTCGCGCACCGACGGTATCCGCTCGCCCGGCGGCCAGACGCCGTCGATGATGCGGTTGTAGGCGTAGTCGACTATCTGACGGTAGATCGGCTTGTTGTTATTGAATTCCATCATGTCGGAGAGGCAGGTTTAGAGGTTGCGTCGGGTAATGGCGCGGTAACTGAGCCACAGCATCACCACGCAGTATGCGATAATCAGGATTGTCACTGCCATCAGGTATGGGCTGTCACCCATCATGCTGTACACGATCTTGGTCATATTGTTTCCTTCTTGCGAGGGACAACCGGCCACTCCATCCTCGAATCCCTTTTTGAACGCGAATGCGAATCCCCATATTGCTCCGAAGAACGCCATCACGAACTTGGTGGCGAAGACGGCCACCACAGCCTTCAGTATGCGATTGGTGCGTGAGTGGTACACCACGAAGAGACATGTCACTGCCGCAGCCACCGAGCCGGCCACATTCATCGCGCTCACCAGTGTTGGTGTCATGTCTAATCTGAGAGTCAGCAGGTCGACCATCTGTGGCGTCTGTATCGAGGGTATGCACATGTAGAGCCTGATTGCCACCTCAGGCAGCGCAAACACCATAATTGGTAATGCTACAAACAGATAGAGGAATATGAATGTGAATTTCTCCGAGCCTCGGGCCGGGATCATCCTCTCCACGATGCGTGTGTCACCGCCACGGGCGAAGATGCAGGGGCCTACCTCGAATATCAGTGGGAGAGCAGTCCAGAACAGGGAGAATAGTCCAAACTGGGCCACCTCGCCGAACGGCATAAGCGACATAATGGCTATGAAGAGCGACGTGAGCGAGTAAACTATAATCTGGCCGCGAAGCAGGGGATAATAGAACTTGGCAACCTCGCCGACGCGACGCCACGAGAATCCGTTGTCTGTAAGTGTCAAAGTATTTACTGTGTCCATGTCGGTCTATAGTTGTTGCCGTGTCAGGTGATTGATTACTGCGTCGCGCTGCGGGGAGTGGAGCGCAGAGTAGAACAGCCTCCAGTCGATGCCTGTGGGCTCGTCTGTGATAGCGGGAAGTATGTTGAGCACGCGACCCACCTGAATCTCGCTGTAGAGGGCGTCGGGTTCCGGAAGGGCCGTCACCTCGAACGCCAGGTGTTCGGTCACGGCGTCCTCGGTGCCGGCGAAAATGAGTCGCGAGCGCGTCAGCATGACCGCCCCGTCGTAAAGCTTCTCGAGCTCGGAGACGGTATGTGTCGAGACAAGGATGGTCTGCCCCTCGGTGTAGCTGTTGGCTATCAGGCGGCGCAGTGTCTCCTTGCTCTGGATGTCGAGAGCGTTGGTCGGCTCGTCGAGCAGGAGCACCTCGACACCGAGCGCAAGCACGTAGGCCAGTTGTGCCTTCTTGCGGTTGCCGAGCGAGAGGGACTTCATGGCCTCGTCGCCCGTGAGGCCGAACGCCAGGAGGTTCTCAAGAAAGGCCTCGCCCGAGAAGTGCGGGTAGAAGCGCGAGTGCATGTCGGCGAATGCGCGGATGCTGCGCCCCGGAAAATACATGTTTTCCTCGAGCAGGAACACACGGCGCATGTCGGAGGGGAGTCCGCTTGTGCACGAGGCGCCGTCGATCATGCACTGGCCCGATGTAGGGCGTGCGATGCCGGCTATCAGGTGGAGCAGCGTGGTCTTGCCCGCGCCGTTCTCGCCGGCGAGAAGGTGGATCCCCGGCGGGATAATGGCGGTCACGCCGCTCAGTGCCGGGGATGCCTTCTTCGCATAAGAAAACTCTATGTCTTTAAGTTCGATCATATATCTCTGACCGTTTTGTTATTCTTGGTTCGGTATTGGCCGGACCCCGGAGGGGACTCCTCCGGAATCCGGGCTTTATGTATGCCGCGAGGGCATGATTTCTCTCATTCGACAGGTGTCACTGTGAAACCGGCCTTCTTCAGTCCGGCGATCACGCCGCGCGGTCCGGGGAGGTGACCGGCGCCCACGACTACCATGAGTGCCTCACCGGGCATCTCCTTCGAGAGCTGGCTTACCCAGTTGTCGTTGCGCGAGTATATCATGCGCTCGGCTGCCTCTTCAGACTCATCCTCCATGTCGAGCATGATGCCGAGAATCGTGTCGATGTCATGCGCAAGATATGCCTTTGAGAGCTTTATGGCGCTCTCCTCCTCCTTCTGGACGTTGCCGACGGTCTTCATCAGGTCCTTGGCCTGCTCGGAGACGGGGCGGTTGTAGAGCATGTTTATCTGGAAGTCCATGGTCTCGAGACCGCCGACCGGCTTGCCGAGCTCGCGGGCACGTGTCTGCATTGTGGCGTCGATGCCCTCCATTGGGTTGAGCTCGGGAAGTACTTTCTGGGCCATAAGTGCTGCAATCTGAGTCGAGATTACTGCCGGCTTCACAACATACATCTGGTTGAGCGGCGCCATGCCGTTGGTGTATGCGTTCCATACCGTGCCGAGCGAGTCGAGCTGCGCCGGGGTGAGCACCTTGTCGAGCGTGCTGTCAGCCGGTGCCATCAGGGCCTGCTGCATGCCCATCATCACGGCGGGGTCCTTCATCTGCTCCATGTCGATCTCACCGTAAAGCCTGTCTACGCTCTTAAGGATCTCGGGGAGTTCCTTTATCTGGTCGACTGCCGAGAGGGGAGCGAAGTGGTGCGTGCCGAGCAGGTAGCTTACCTTGTCCGAACCCTGTTTCTCTACTTTGTAAAGAACCTGTGCGCTGGCGGTGAAGCCGAAGGCCATTGCCGCTGCGGCGATAATCATTGAAATCTTTTTCATGACTTACTTATTTTTAATGTTTTTTATCTTATTGTTTAGTCGGCATTGTTGTGCCGTTGTGGTGTTGTACTTGAATACAACGCTGCAAAGGTAAGGACTTTTTTCAAAACTGCAAAATAATTAACATTCATTAACACAGATTTTGTCAATTCGAGGGAATTTGTTAATTTTGCGGAAAATTTAGACAGGTAATAATAAAAGGTATTAAGGTAATTGAGCCGACACAGAGTTGGCGGCTAATTTTTTTCAGAACGGTTTCTTATGTTAAAGATCAGCAGACCTGACTTTCATCCCGCCTTTTTGGCGACGATGAAGAGTTATTCGTTTTCGAAATTCAAGCAGGACCTGACAGCGGGTCTTGTAGTGGGTATCATCGCCATCCCGCTGGCCATAGCGTTCGCCATCGCGAGCGGAGTGACGCCGGCCGTAGGCCTTGTCACGGCCATCATCGGCGGTTTCCTTGTGGCCACGTTCGGAGGCAACTCGGTCCAGATTGGTGGTCCGACGGGCGCCTTTATCGTGATCATCTACAACATCATCAGCCTCTACGGGCTTGAGGGCCTCGCGCTGGCAACGTTTATGGCCGGGTGCATTCTTGTGCTTCTCGGACTATTCAAACTGGGCACGGTCATCAAGTTCATACCCTATCCGATAGTTGTGGGGTTCACGGCCGGTATCGCCGTCACAATATTCTCGACGCAGATGCCCGACTTCTTCGGACTGACCATCATGGAGGATGTCCCGGGCGACTTCATAGGCAAATGGGATGTCTATTTCCGTTATTTCCACACAATCGACTGGGCCACGGCCATAGTCGGCCTCGTGTCGCTCGGCATTATCATTGTCACGCCGAAAATCTCCGACCGTGTTCCCGGGGCACTTACGGCTATCGTGATCGTGACGCTGCTGCTCTGGGTGGCGCGTGAGTATTTCGGAGTGACAGGTGTGCAGACAATCGGCGACCGGTTCGGAGTCATCGACACTTCATTACCGCGCCCTAAGATGATTGGTCTCGACATGGCGTCGGTCAACCTGCTTCTGCCGTCGGCATTCACCATAGCGATGCTCGGTGCGATCGAGTCGCTGCTCTCAGCCACCGTGGCCGACGGCGTGACCGGCGGTCGCACCAACTCCAACACTGAGCTCATCGGCCAGGGAATCGCCAACATCACGGTGCCTCTGTTCGGAGGCATACCTGTGACCGGGGCGATTGCGCGCACGATGGCCAACATCACCAACGGGGGGCGCACGCCGGTGGCCGGAATAGTGCATGCCCTGGTGCTCCTCGCCATATTCCTGTTCGCGATGCCGCTGATCAACCTCGTGCCGATGTCGTGCCTCGCTGCCGTGCTGATCATGGTCAGCTACAACATGAGCGGCTGGCGAACCATCAGGGGCATGGCCAACAATCCCAAGGGCGACGTCTGGGTGCTTGTGGTGACATTCCTGCTTACGGTGATATTCGACCTGACCATAGCCATCGAGATCGGTATGCTGCTCGCGGTGGTGGTGTTCCTGCGGCGCGTGTCGGAGAATACCACAATCCGGGTCTATGGTGATCAGCTTGACGCCGCCGACGCCGACATGACGAGCCATGAGGTGCTTGACCTCTCCCCCGGCGTCTCGGTCTACGAGATCGACGGCCCCTTCTTCTTCGGGGCCGCCACAAAGTTCGACGAGGTGATGCGTGCCTCGTCGCATGTCACGCCGCTCGTGCGCATCATCCGCATGCGCAAGGTGCCGTTCATTGACTCGACGGGCCTCCACAACCTCCAGATACTCATCGAGTCGTCGCACGAGGAGGGTATTCTTGTAGTGCTGTCGGGTGTCCGCGAGAATGTGCGCGAGGCCCTGCACCGCTCGCACATCGACTCTCTTATATCGCGCGACCATATCTGCGACCATATCTCGAAGGCTGTCATAGTGGCCAACGAGCTTGCAGCCAACCGGCGCCGCGAGCAGACCGGCGTCATGGCCGTGATGGACTGACATTTTCGGACCCGGTTACGGAATATTCTGAGATTTATACGTTAATATAGTGAGGCGGCTGTCTGTCAGGACAGTCGCCATATACGATATAGATATGAGGACAAGAATAATGACATTGCTGATTGCGCTGCTTGTGCTGGCAGTGCCTTGCGTCAGCGCGCAGGAGAAGAAGCCCGACGAGAGACCGACGGTCAAAAAGGTTCTTTTCATTGGCGACTCAATGACCGGATGGCTGGCCGAGAGGCTCAACGCCTATGGCAAGGAGAATGGTTTCGAGGTGGCTACCGTGGTGTGGGACGGCTCCACGATAAAGAAGTGGGGGAGCAGTCCGCGACTTACCTCTATCATAGAGCAGCAGAAGCCGGACGCCATATTTGTCAGCCTCGGCATGAACGAACTGTTCGAGGCAAAGCCCGAGACCCGTCTCGGCACTTCACTCGATGCCATCAAGGGGGCTGCCGGCGATGTGCCGCTGATATGGGTCGGTCCGCCGTCATGGCCCGGACACAATAAGGGAGAGACACTCAACGACTGGCTTGCCGGTGAGCTCGGCGAGGGTCATTTCTTCCGCAGTTTTGACCTGACGCTGCCGAGACAGAGCCATACGAATCCTCATCCCACCCGCGACGGCATGATCAAATGGATGGATGCCGCCGTGGAGTGGGTGCAGAGTGACGGTGCCGTGAAATTCCCCGGGATACGCAAGCCCGCTGCCGAGCAGATGTCGCGCGGCAAGGTGTTTATCTACAAGCGCATGAAGGAAAAACTGTAATCTAATTATGAATTATGAATTATGAATGATGAATTATGAATGTTTAATGATTAATGTTTAATGTTTACGGTTTAATGTTTAATGGGGAGACTCATCATTCATAATTCATCATTCATAATTCATAATTCATCATTCATAATTCATAATTCATCATTCATAATTCATAATTCATCATTCTCTTAGAAGTCATATCCTATAGAGAACACCCAGGCTTTGGTGCGTCCGCCGTAGTTCTTGGAGAAGCCGCCGATCTCGCGGTCTTTCCAGGCGTCGAGGCAGCCGGCCATGTAGTGTGCCCCGACGTAGTAATGGCCGAGAATCTTAATGGCGGTGCCCATCTTGAAACCGAAGTCGACGCCGGCCGCATCCTGCGAGAAGAGCGGGTACTCGACATCGGCGGGGGCTACAAACCGTTTATTCTTTATGCTCGAGTCGAGCACGAACGACACATAGGGGCCGACCTCGACATTCCAGCGGACATCGTCGGTGATATTGAACCCGAACACGGCCATGACCGGAATCGTAAAGTTATAGCTGCGGCGTTTGCCGGCCTGCGCGATCTCGGGATATGTTGTGGCCGGATCAGAAGCCGGCTCAGAGCCGAGGGCGGTGCCCATCAGCACGTAACTGCCGCTGCGCGACTCGAAGAAGAATCCGGGCTGTATCGAGATATAGTCGCGGATGTTGAGCGAGGCGACAGCGCCGATGTCAAAGCCCGTGCCCCACGACTCATGGTGGTAGCAATTGGGGTACGCCTTGCCGCTCAGAGTGCGGTTGGAGGTATTCACGCCCACACGGGCGCCGAATGTGAAGAGATCGTCGCATTTCTCAGTCGAGAAGAAGTCGGCGGCTGTGGCTGCGCCGAAAGTCATGGCGCATAGGGCGCCCAGTATCAGTCTTTTCATATGTGCGTTTTGGCTATTATCATGCAAATTTAAGAAAATTTTCAGATAGTTTGCCGCTATATGTTGTTTTATTGCTAATTTTGCAGACTCAAACCCCTCCGTCCGCATGACAGTGTGTGGCGGTCTGGACAAATGAATCCACTTCACAAACCAATCAGTCTGATTAATGTCACCAACAACCCACAAGTACAACAGCCTGCTGGTCAACGCGCGCGACTACCTGTTCATCATCTTTGGGCTTTCGCTCTACGCTCTTGGCTTCACGGCCTGTATCCTGCCGCATGAGGTCGTGATCGGAGGTATGGCCGGTGTGTCTACCCTGGTATATTTCGGCACCAACGGCCTGATCCCGGTTGCCGTGTCGTCGTATGCCCTCAACCTCATACTTCTGGCTATAGCCTATAAGATAGTGGGACGCACGTTCGTGCTCCGCACCATCTTCGGCGTCACCGTAGTGGCTCTTGCCATCGGTGTCTGCGAGGGCTTCTTCATGGGCCTCGGACACCCGCTGATTCCTGACCGCACCGTATCGCTGGTGCTTGGCGCCATTCTCTGCGGCACGGGTGTCGGCACCTGCTTCATACACAACGGCTCGTCGGGTGGCACCGATATAGTGGCCGCCTGCGTGTCGAAGGTCAGCAACGCCAGCATAGGCCGTATCATGATATACACGGATATGCTTATCGTAAGCTGCTCTATTTTCCTCCCCTTCACGGGCACTGTCGAGCAGCGTCTCGAGGCGCGCATTCCGACTATTGTATATGGTATCATGGTGACATTCATCGTCTCGTTCATCACCGACCAGATCATCAACACCAACCGCCAGGCCACGCAGTTCTTCATCTTCTCGCCCAAGTGGAGCGAGATAGCCGACCGAATTCTGTCGGAGGCGCACCGTGGCGTCACCGTGCTCGACGGCCAGGGATGGTACACGCGCCGCGACGTGAAGATCCTTATGGTCTATTGCCGCAAGATTGAGTCGGTCACCATATTCCGTATCGTGAAGAGCATAGACGAGCATGCCTTCGTGACGCAGGGGGCCGTCAACGGCGTCTATGGCCAGGGCTTCGACAAGGTGAAGATTAAGATGAAGAAGCACTCGCACAGCAACGACAGCCGCGTCCATATGTCGTTCAACGAGGGTGAGGTCGACGCGCAGGCCTCGGTGCGCCGCTCGAATCACGAGGAGTGATCTCAGTTCCGGTCAGTCAAGCAGTCCGATGACCGCATCGGCGTCTGCGCGGCTCATGTCGAGCCGTATATAGTCATTATCGCGTTTGCGCCAGGTGATCTGTTTCTTGGCGTAGACGCGAGTGTTTTTCTTGATGCGCCCGATAGCCGTGGCGCGGTCCATCGTGCCGTCAAACCATGCGAACATCTCCTTGAGGCCGACTGTGTTGAGGGAGTTGAGATGACGCAGCGGGTAGACACTACGCGCCTCCTGCTCGAGTCCGGCGCTCACCATTGCGTCGACCCGGCGGTTGATGCGGTCAAAAAGAACCTCGCGCGGTCCGTCGAGACAGATCTTGAGCATGTTGAACTCTCGCTCCCTGCGGACTCCGGTACGCAGGGAGGTGTACGTTCGCCCGGAGGCCCGAATTATCTCCACGGCGTGAAAGACTCGCTTCGTGTTGCGGCGGTCGACAGCGGCATGATACTCCGGGTCGAGGCGCTCGAGTTCGGAAAGCAGCCATTCGGTACCCCGTTCGTCAAGCTCGGCCTTGAGGCCGAGGCGTATGTCGTCGGGCACGGTGGGAAGGTCGTCGATGCCGTTACAGAGCGCGTCGACATACATCATCGAGCCTCCGCACACCACGGCGGTGCCGCGCTCGGAGAGCAGCCGGCGCCCGATGCGCAGCGCGTCTGTCTCGAACTCGGCCGCGCTGTAATAGGCATCAAGCGGCAGCATGTCGATGAGGTGATGTGGCACGCGGGCGCGCTCCTCGTCGGTCGGCATGGCCGTGACTATCGGTATACCGCGGTAGATCTGGCGGCTGTCGGCCGAGATGATCTCCGTGCCGAGGCGTTCGGCCACATCGACAGCCAGGGCCGACTTCCCGGAGGCTGTCGGCCCTGTTATGACGATGAGCGTGGGTCTGCGGACTGTCGTCTTCAACACGCTGTTATTTCTCAGCCACGAGGCGGCAGATGTTCACGATGACCTGGGTGGCCTTCTCCATCGACTGGATCGAGACATACTCGTAGCGGCCGTGGAAGTTCTCGCCTCCGGCGAAGATATTGGGGCAGGGGAGGCCCTTGAACGAGAGCTGGGCTCCGTCTGTGCCGCCGCGGATCGGCTGCACGCGCGGCTCGACGCCGGCCTCGCGCATGGCTTTCTCAACGACCTCGATGATGTGCATCATCGGCTCGATTTTCTCGCGCATGTTGTAATACTGGTCCTTGATCTCGACCGAGCAGCAGCCGGGATACTCCATATTGGTCTTGCGGCAGAGGTGCTCGATCTCGCGCTTGCGGCTCTCGAAGCGGTCGCGGTCGTGGTCGCGGATGATGTATGTCAGCTCAGTCTTCTCGACATTTCCATCGATGCCGACCAGATGGTAGAACCCCTCGTAGCCCTCGGTGTGCTCGGGGGTCTCCCAGCGCGGCAGCATCGCTATGAAGTTGTTGGCCACACGGATTGAGTTGATCATCTTGTGCTTGGCATAGCCGGGATGAACGTTGCGGCCCTTGATGGTGACCTTGGCCGAGGCTGCGTTGAAGTTCTCGTACTCGAGCTCGCCGATAGCACCTCCGTCCATGGTGTAGGCGAAGTCGCAGCCGAATTTCTTGACGTCGAACTTATGGGCGCCGAGGCCGATCTCCTCGTCGGGGTTGAAGCCGATGCGGATCTTGCCGTGCTTGATCTCGGGATGCGCCTGCAGGTAGGCCACTGCCGTGATGATCTCGGCGATGCCGGCCTTGTCGTCGGCTCCCAGCAGAGTGGTGCCGTCGGTCACGATCAGGTCGTTGCCCAGATAGTTGACGAGCTCGGGGAAGTCCTCGGGGTTGAGGGTGATCTCCTGCTCGGCGTTGAGCGTGATGGCCGTCCCGTCATAGTTCTTCACGATGCGGGGCTTGACATGGCGTCCCGACATGTCGGGGCTCGTGTCCATGTGGGCGATGAACCCGATTACCGGCACGACCCGGTCGGTGTTGGACGGGAGTGTGGCGAAGAGGTAGCCGTTCTCGTCGAGGCTCACTTCGTCGAGACCCATGCCGAGCAGGATGGCCTTGAGGTATTTAGCAAATTCCATCTGACCGGGCGACGAGGGAGTCATGTTGGTCTCCTCGTCGCTCTGTGTGTCAAACTTAACGAAATCGAGAAATCTGTCGGTTACTGTCATAATAATGTGGTTTTTGCGGCGGGGACACGCACCGCCGGGGTTGGCTTTGCAGGGTCCCGGCGTGTCGGCGGATATGTCTGGTTAACGCGTTTTCGACATTTCCGGGCAGGGACGGCCGTTTTCATGTCGCGAATATAATGATTTTTTGAGAAATTATCGCTAAATTTGTGTCATGAAAAAGAGTTTACCCATCATTTTATTTATAATATTTGCCTGCGTGGCGGCTGTAGGCATTATCGGCTTCGCACGCTCGCGTGGTAACGGCGCCTCGACGGGCCATGTTCAGGCGCCCTCGCGTGGTGACGTGCCGGGGAGCGCCACGGCTCTGCTCGATGTCCGTATGACGCAGGCGAATGCGTCGCAGACCAAGGATTACGAGGGATTCCGCGTGTCGTTCAACAAGGACAACCATACCCCCGACTGGGTGGCGTGGGAACTGCTCCGCTCGGAGACCGACGGCGCGACTTCGCGCAGCAACAAGTTCTGGCAGGATCCCGACATAGAGGGGTGCCCCCAGACGCGCGACTACTCCAACTCCGGCTATGACCGGGGACATATGTGCCCCGCCGCAGACCAGAAGTGGAGCGCGCAGGCCATGGCCGACTGCTTCTCGCTGGCCAACATCGTGCCGCAGGACCATGCGCTGAACGCCGGTGCCTGGAAGACTCTCGAGGACAAGGAACGCAAATGGGCTGAGCGTGACTCGGCGATAATCATTGTGGCCGGTCCGGTATACGAGTCATCCGACACGCGGCGCATCGGCGATGCCGGCGTGCGTGTGCCCGGCGCCTTCTTCAAGGTGATGATAGCCCCCTGGCTCCCCGAGCCACGCGGCATCGCCTTCGTCTTTCCCAACATGACCTCACCCGGCAACATGGAGAACTATGTCATGACGATACGCGACGTTGAGAAACTTACCGGCTATGACTTCTTCCACGCGTTGCCCGACGATGTGGAGGAGGCCGTCGAGACTGTCTCGTCATTCCGAGACTGGAACAGATACTGACATTATGAGCACGATTGCAGCAATATCGACACCATACGGCACTGGCGGAATCGCCGTAATACGCCTGTCGGGACCTGATGCCATAGCGATAGCCGACCGCGTGTGGCGAGGGCGCCCGCTCGCCGACGCCCCCTCGCATACGGCCCATCTGGGCGTTATTACCGCCGCTGACGGCTCCGAGCTCGACTGCGCTGTGGCCACCATATTCCGTGGTCCCAGGTCGTTTACCAGCGAGGATACCGTGGAGTTCTCGGTGCATGGCTCCAAGTGGATACAGCGCGAGGTCACGGCACGCCTTGTAGAGGCAGGAGCAGTTCCCGCCGAGGCAGGGGAGTTCACCCGGAGGGCATTTGTGAACGGCCGCATGGACCTGACCCAGGCCGAGGGCGTGGCCGACCTGATTGCCGCCTCATCGCGTGCCGCCCACCGGCTCGCAATGCGTCAGATGGCCGGCGGTTTCTCGGCACGGCTTAACGAACTGCGCGAACGCCTCGTGGAACTCGCCTCGCTTCTCGAGCTTGAACTCGACTTCTCAGAGGAGGACGTGGAGTTTGCCGACCGTGTCCGTCTGCGTGCCATTGCCGACGAGACCCTCGACATGATTGAACACCTTGCCTCGACCTACGCCGCCGGCCGCGCCTTCAAGGAGGGTGTGCCAGTGGCCATCGCCGGACGCCCCAATGCCGGTAAGTCCACGCTGCTCAACCGCCTGCTTGACGAGGACAAGGCAATCGTGAGCGAGATTCCCGGTACGACGCGCGACATCATCGACGGAACACGCGAGATCGACGGCATACTCTTCCGCTTCTACGACACAGCCGGTCTGCGCGACACCGACGACACTGTGGAGCGCATCGGCATAGACCGCGCCCGAGCCGCCATTGACCGCGCCGCGATAGTGCTCTGGCTCCATGACCCGTCGGAAACGGTAGGGGAGTCGTTGCCCGCTGGGAACGAAGATGCTTTTGCCGACACAACAGACACAGGGACACGGCATATCCATCTGATTACCAAGAGCGACATACGAGTGGGGCGAGAACCGGAAGCACGTGAGAGTGTCGCGGAGGATATCATGCAAGATGACAGGTATGTTTCAGGGGAGGATGTAGTGGAGAAAGTCAGGAATTATACAGAGGAGAATGGAGTGGAGGATGTGAAGGATTGTGCAGCGGAGAATGTAGTGGAGAAAGACGAAGGATGCGAGGAAGGCACAGCCGGCTCTGTGTCACCGTATAAATGCAGAGGGAATATATTACACATTTCGGCAAAGACAGGCGAGAACATCGACCGCCTGGAGCATATGCTGGTAGAGGCCGCCAAGACCGACCACAATCCCGACGCTGAACTGATAATAACCAACGCCCGCCACCACGCCGAACTTCTCGCCGGTGCCGAGGCATTGCGCCGAGCCCGCGCCGCGATTGACGACGGCCTCTCCGCCGACTTCATCGCCCAGGACATCCGCGAGGCCCTGACCCACCTCGGCCTCCTGACCGGCGCCGTCACCACCGACACCCTCCTCCAATCCATCTTCACCCGCTTCTGCATCGGCAAATAATTAATAATAAGCATAATGCATATATTTGATTGGGTGCTGGATATTCATATCGGCAATAATTGGCTATCGCTGAGCGACAAGACATAATTTCTAAAAGCAAATGATAAGACGTAACTTTAATGTCTCTAAAATAGAGACTTAGGCTTTGCTGTGCCGGAGTCTGAAAGACTTCGGCAGTTATTATCCAGGCGATAAGCCTTAATTTTAATGTTTGTAAAATATCGTCTCAGGCTTTACTGTGCAGAAGTCTGAAAGACTTCGACCATTAATAGCCGGGTACCCGAATCGGGGAAATGTTTTCGCAGCAGAGCTGTGACATTTCCCCGATTCGTGTGCCCGGTAGGCGATAACAACGCATGTGTCTGGCAAGACACCCTGTTACATTCACGTGGCCCTCGCAGTCGACTCTGCGCATTGTAACGAATTGTCTCTATGGTAATTTATTATTTGTATGGATAGAGTCAACAACCTCCCCCACAACGTGATGATACTCGTCACCGCCACCTCGGTCAAAGATGAGGAGTGGCTCATTGAAGAACTGGGTAAGTTCATCCTGTTCCTCAAAGGACTCTGCATGACCCACCACATCCAGCACTTCGCCATCGCCTTCTCCAAAGACAAGCCCGACCATCCCGCCACAATCCATCCCGCCGATGTAACCTGCATCCGCCTCTTCTAATTTCTAACCCTTCCCATCGCCCTGGCAAGCCTCACCCTCTTGCCGGGGCGTTATATTATGTTTCCCTCTTTTACCGGCTCCTACATCAAGCCTTCTTAATGCCTGCTTACGTGTGCTTTAAAAATTTCTCAGCCATTTCACTTGGTATATCAGGAAATATTCGTAAATTTGCATTTAATTGGATATTTCATATATCTATACAAACAATACGATATGAACAACAGAAAATATACCGTAATAGACCTCTTCGCTGGATGCGGGGGCCTTTCCTTGGGGCTCTATCAGGCTGGATGGAGTGGTGTGTTTGCTGTTGAAAAAAACAAGTGCGCCTTTGAAACGCTAAAGCACAATTTAATAGATAAAAAGCATCATTTTAATTGGCCTGAATGGTTGCCTCAAGAGCCCACCGATATAGTTGAATTGCTTAAGCAGCACGAAGACGAATTAAAATCGTTAAGAGGCAAAATCGATTTAGTCGCCGGGGGTCCCCCTTGTCAAGGCTTCTCTATGGCTGGCAAAAGAATGGAGAACGATCAAAGGAATAAGCTTGTTTTTTCATATATTTCTTTCATTAGGTTGGTTCAACCGAGACTACTTCTATTTGAGAATGTGAAAGGCTTCACGTATTCATTCGACAAGGCAAAAAATCCCAATGCCATTCCATACTCCCAAATAGTAGTAAATCGGTTAGAGGAATTGGGCTATGATATTACGCCTCACATTCTAAATTTTGCAGAATTCGGTGTGCCTCAAAGGAGGAAAAGATTTATTCTTGTAGGAGTCAGAAAATCCTTAAAGATTCACTCAAATGATTTTTTAGTGAAACTTAAAGAACAGTTCCCCAATTTTATCAATCAATATGGATTGACTGCAACGCCCACCTTATCTGATGCCATCTCTGACCTTCTTAGGTCTAATGGCACCGAACCAACCCCGGATCGTCACGGTTTTTTATCAGGTCGATATGGGAGAGCTACAACTTCCTATCAAAAGTACCTAAGAATGGGAATCCCCATATCTTCTGTAGTCCCAGATAGCCACAGCTTTGCAAGACATACAAAAGAAAAAACTGAATGTTTTGAAAATCTTTTACAAGATAATGAAATCGTGGGACACAGAATTGATGGTGACGAGCGTGAAAAATGGGGTATTCACCAACGTGGAATAACCGTATTGGATCCCAACACAGTTTCACCAACTATTACGGGAGCTCCCGATGATTATCTCCATTATAGCGAACCCCGCATAATGACTGTACGGGAATGCGCAAGAATCCAATCTTTCCCAGATTGGTATGAATTTCGAAGCAAATATACTACAGGCGGAGAAATGAGAAAAAAGGAAGTACCCCGTTATAGTCAAGTTGGGAATGCCATTCCACCACTTTTTGCACATCAAGCGGGATTGGTTCTCAAAGGAATGTTATCATGAAGAAAGAAGGATGGTTTAAAGTAAGCTCAGAGATTAAGAATATTCTTGGTCGAGACCTTATAACTGACTCCAACATTGCGATTTTGGAGTTGGTTAAGAATTCATATGACGCTCATGCGACTAAAGTAACCATTCGTTTTGATGGAAAATCTTTGATTATCGCTGACAATGGCAAAGGCATGACCGAGGATGATCTTTTGAACAAATGGCTTCTCTTGGCATATTCTGCAAAAAAAGACAATACGGAGGATTCCAATTATCGCGAAACAATCAAGCGCAAATATGCAGGTGCGAAGGGTATCGGCAGGCTATCTTGCGACCGTCTTGGACGATGGTTAACATTAACAACTAAACATGCCAACAACCCTTATGCGATAGAAATGTCCATCGATTGGCACGATTACGAAATCAATCCGCATCAAGAATTTGATAACATTCCAGTTTCATATGAACTGTTAGAACAGTCTGATGTACTCTCAGTGCCCACCGGCACTACATTGAAAATCACTGGGCTACATGATAGTTGGTCAAGCGAAGATATTTTAAATCTTCGTAAATCACTTGAGAAGCTTATTAATCCTTTCAATGGTACGGATAATTTCGAAATTATTTTTGAAGTGCCATCAGAAGAAATAAGAGACTTATCCAAGCAATCCGAAGCAAAAGAACTACGGAAAGTTTGGGAAACTTTGAGCGTCCAAAAGAGAGCTAAAGTAGTGAATATTGAACGTTCCATAATCAATGGACCGATTCGCAACTCTATCGGTGAGGTTTTAAATTTAAAAACTACACGTATAGATAGCGTCATCAAAGACGGAATAATCCGAACAAAACTATATGACCGCGGTGTCCCTATTTATGAAATAGAAGAACAAGACAAGTTTAATCTCCTTAGAGATGTATCAATTTCCCTTTTCTATCTAAACAAGGTTGCCAAATACAATTTTAGTGTGCAGATGGGGACCTCCGCTGTAAATTATGGAAGCGTATTTTTGTTTAGAAATGGATTCCGCATCCTTCCTTATGGACAATTTGGCAATGACGGTTGGGGAATAGACCAGAGAATTCAACAAGGTTATAATCGATTCCTTGGAAGTCGCGAATTATTGGGGCGAGTGGATGTCGAAACAGATGATCCTGAAGCTTTCAAGGAGGTATCCAGTCGAGATGGTGGGCTGATTAATACTCCAGCATTTCAACAGCTCAAAGAATTCTTTTGGCTTACATTCAAAAGACTTGAAAGATACGTAGTGGGTGTTCTTTGGGGCGAAGGCTTTATACGGAGAGAATATTTCCAAAAAAATGACACTGCAACTTCTTTTAGAAGAAAACTCCAAGAAAATGACAAAGAAAGTGAGACAATAGATCATGTGCTAAAAAATATCGGCAGCAAAGTCGATTTTCTTCAAATTGTCAAAACATTAGCCAATGACGATACTATCACCTTGCTTTCTTATAATGAAGATTTGGCAAATATTGTATCTGACATAGACGATACCGAAATTATTCAGGCTCAACTCATTGACGATCTTCGCAAAGTTGCATCTAAAACTGACGACAAGACGTTACTTCAAAATATAACAGATTTTGAAGCTCAAGTTGACGAACTGAGACGTCAGAAACAAGAAGCAGAACGGCACGCGGCATTAGAAAAAGAGAAGGCGCAAGAGGCCAATAAAAAAGCTCGTGAAGAAAGAGAAAAAAGGCAGGCAGAAGAAGCCAAGCGCAAGAAAGCAGAGGAAGAATTAGAGCAAAAAACTAAACAGAATCTTTTTCTACAATCAGTAGGATCTTTGGATATAGATCGAATCCTTAAATTCCACCATGACATTCGCATTCATTCATTAACAATATCTAATACCGTTTCAAGAATCCTTAAATTATTAAACAAAGGTACTCTTAATTTGGAGAAACTTGAATCTCAAATTGAAAGGATTGGCAGGGCCAACGATAAAGTGATGTCTATCGCGCAATTTGCCACCAAAGCAAATTTTTCCGTTAACGCTGATTCTATTGAAGCGGATTTGGTGGAGTATATCTATCAGTATATCAATGATGTTCTCCCTGAATTTTATGATGACTGCATATTAAACTGCCAACCAAATGGGTGTAGCAAGGTAATGTCTTTTAAGCCACTTGAAATAAGTCTTATAATTGACAATCTTTTAAGTAATGCAATTAAAGCACATGCGACATCATTTGATTTGGTGTTTCATGAAACTAATGATAAGATTGTCATATCTATTTCAGATAATGGTAAAGGGATTGATAAATCTATTACCAACCCGGAATCAATTTTTGAGAAAGGGTTTACCACTACTGATGGTTCCGGTTTAGGGCTTTATAATATTGAGATGTATGTACGCGATCAACTCGGAGGCTCAATTAATCTTGATAAAGATTTAATTGAGGCAACGGGAAGATTTGTTCTTATAATTTCTATTCCGAAATGAAAATCAAATATAATATACTTTGGGTAGAGGACAATCAGGACTGGTTAGATTCCATAGTTGATGAAATACAAGAATTCGTGGAAGAGCTTGGGTTCCGATTCTCGTATGAAGTCGCTAGCCGAAAGTCTGAGATTTCTGATTACAACAAATATGATTTAATACTCATGGATCTCAATCTTGAGTCTGAACCTATGGGAGATGAAATTATCCAAGAGATAAGGGCCATGAATATCTATACTGATGTTGTGTTCTATTCTGCAAGCGGAATATCAGCCATAAGAACTAAAGGCAGAGAAAAGGAACTCGAGGGTGTATATTATTCAGGGCGTAATAAAGAACTCTTTTTGACGAAAGTGCAAGGTGTAATTATGACGACTATTCGTAAAACTCAAGACTTGACAAACCTTAGAGGATTGGTTATGGCCGAAGTCAGTGAGCTCGACGTCATGATGGGTGAAATTTTGTCTACATTTTTAGAATCGGAAGAAAATTTAAATAAGTTTCACTCGAAAGTCACGTCAGACAGGGAAAAAACTATACATAAATGGTTAGAGCATCCACAGTGCAAGAAAGACTGCACTTTAGCTATCCGAAAAGCTCCCGTAGCTGAAATTATCGCAAAGCTTGATGCATCCCAAAAAGCACACGGAGTTAATCTGGTCTTGAAAACTCTAAGAGCCACCGGGCAAGATCTATATGTGTCTCCTAATGGCAAGGGGTTTATGGAAAATTATGAGGCGGACATCATCAAGATGCGAAATAACTTGGCTCATTGCCAAAGTGTAGAAATTGAATCTGATGGCACGGAGATTTTAAAAACGCGAACGGTTGATATTGTTTTTAGCGCCGATGATTTTATAAAAATAAGAAAAAACATAGTTATTTACCATTCGCTATTCGATAATATATTAAGTGTGATGGCCAAATAATAAGCTCTCACGACTATGAGAAATGATGATGCTAAGCAATTATGGCGGACGTAATGACACCGGAGCAGCGTAGTCGGAATATGGCGGCTATCAAGGGGAAGGATACGAAGCCGGAGATGATTGTGCGGAAGTATCTTTTCTCTCAGGGGCTGCGGTTCCGTGTTCAGGTCAGAAAATTGCCGGGTACTCCGGATATAATTTTGCCAAAGTACAAGACGGCAATTTTTGTGAATGGTTGCTTCTGGCATGGTCATGAAGGGTGCAAGTATTTCCGGTTGCCAAAGTCGAATGTAGACTTTTGGAAAGAGAAGATTGAGAGAAACATTGAGAGAGACACCCGCAATGAAGCAGAGTTGAAAGCTCTTGGCTGGCGTGTAATACGAGTCTGGGAATGCGATATTAAGGCAGTAACTGGCCGAGAAGAATATCTTCAAAGCTTATACAATACGATTATAAATCCGTTCAGAACTTATTCCGAAGGTGTCGAGACGACAGACATATCCATAGCTGCAGAACCCGATGAATTTGATTATTAGTGATTTTATTCCTAAAACCTACAATGGGACTATGGATTCTCTTAAAAATTTCGTAACTTTGCAAAATAAATTGCGCTCGCGCAGACAAAGACCACCGATGTAAGTAAAACTTATAATCAATATATTAAGGAACTTCCTTGTAGTCGCAAAAGGTTTGGTCGCCTGTCTGCCTACTCGGAAGTTCTTTGAGTTTTATAATGTCAGAGAAAATCAATATATTCTCATTCTTTGCTGGCGCAGGTTTTTTGGACTTGGGGTTTGAACTATCTGGGCACTTCAATGTCGTTTATGTGAATGAATTTCACAAGGCGTTCAATGATGTGTATAGATATGCTCGACAGAAAATGGGTATTAATCCACCCATCTTCGGACACCACGTTGAAGATATAACCAAAATAATAGATTCTGCTGCATTTGATGAACTAAAATCTAATGTCGCTAAGTCCAAAGCTGAAACGCTAACAGGCATCATCGGCGGTCCTCCATGTCCGGATTTTTCTGTTGCAGGTAAAAATAAGGGGAAGGATGGTGAGAATGGTCGATTATCCGGCACATACGTTTCTCTAATTTGTAAAACTCTTCCAGACTTTTTCCTCTTTGAGAATGTCAAGGGTCTATACCGCACTGCCAAACATCGTGAGTTTTTTGATTTACTAAAATCCAAGTTGTGTAAGGCTGGATATGTCCTTACAGAACAGCTCATAAATTCGATAGAATTTGGAGCACCTCAAGACAGAGATAGAATTATCTTAATCGGATTCCGAAGGGAGGTAGCCAAACGTTTGAATCTCCCTTATAAGGGGACTGAACTACTTGAATTTGACTGGAATCGCAATAAACTGTTCTCGCGTGATGTTTTTAATCTGCCGTGGCCAAAGACAGATACCTACCGCGAAAACGAGACAACAGAAGCACCTGATGGCATAATAAAGGAACTAACAGTGGAATATTGGTGGGAAAAGAATGATGTTCTTAATCATCCTAATTCCAATATGTACTTTCAACCAAGAGCCGGAGCTTATCGTTTTCAAACCAAAGACGAGGGCGATGTGGATAAGAAATGTTATAAACGGCTACATCGTTGGCGTTTCTCTCCAACTGTAGCTTACGGCAATAATGAGGTTCATATACATCCATATAAACCTCGTCGTATATCTGTTGCAGAAGCACTTGCGCTTCAATCGCTTCCAAAGGAGTATGAACTGCCAACCGACATGACCCTAACCAATGCGTTCAAAACTATTGGTAATGGAGTGCCATTTATGGCTGCTTTAGGCATAGCCAAAAACATTTTCGATTATATCACGACGCATCAGAAATAATGGAACTATCTCATTTACTTCAGCTTGTAGCTGAACTCCCGAAAAACTCTACATTGGACTATGTTAGAGGCACGGATAAATGCAAGTATATAGATATAGACATAGAAGGTCAGCGAATCAACTCTGAGACGCCGACAGGAGAGGCTAAATCGTGGGCACCGACATACCTTGCAGAGCTTGCGCCCAAGATTAAAGAGAATGTTCCCTTTAATCTGAGTGGCTTGCTTAATAATAAAGGCTCGTTCCGCCCAGTTTTGGAAACCATCATTGCGCATACTCGAGAATTTTATACTGTTCGTAAAGGCACTGCAACAGCGCTCGTTTGGATTCCAACGAAACCAAAATCGACCCTTGAATTAGAGGAAATCGAATCAACTAATATTCCTCCGGCTACGCCTGAGGATGCGACAACCCCTATTATCAATAAAAAGTTGTTATCTGAAAAACTAAAGAAGGGTTTTATAACTTACTTTTCAAATTATCTTCGCCTTAGTACTGGCAAATGTGAAGATAGCAAGATTGAAAAATATCTCAATCTGTATAAAAAGTATGTGGAAGTTCCATTACATGAGCAAATCCCGGAATTTCACTCAATATTTGAGTATGAAGATGTAGTCTCTCTTAATAACTTCTTTTTTGAAGCGCAAGAGAAACTACCTCAAATGTCAATACTTTTGCTTGACAAATGGCCGGAAAATAAAGATGAACAAACTCTTTATTATGTGCCATGGACGATGATTCGCCACTATAAAGTGTTCCTTGAACTTCTGAAGGCATTTAACCAAATCGCAATTTCTATAAAGCCGGATACATGTTTAGATAAAAGAGCGTTAAATTACATTCAGGAGAAACATCATGATTACCTCCGCGCCATGCGGACGAAGCCTTTCCTTTTGCTCGCGGGCATATCCGGCACCGGCAAGAGCCGCATCGTCAAGCAGTTCGCCTACAAGTCGTGCCCCGACAGTGCCGAACTTCGCAAAGATACAACCTCGCCCGGCAATTACTGCCTTATCGAGGTGAAACCGAACTGGCACGACAGCACGGAACTTCTCGGCTACCGCAGTCAGATTGGTTCCAAGCACTATGTGCTGACTCCGTTTATTAAATTCCTTGTCAATGCCATGCTCCACAGCGATACTCCGTTCTTCGTCTGCCTCGATGAAATGAACCTCGCTCCGGTGGAGCAATATTTCGCGGAGTTCCTGAGCGTATTGGAAAGCCGCAAGAAGAAGGACGGCCATATTACGAGCGAAGCACTGATTAAGGCCGATGTGTTCAAAGAATTTGAGCATCAACTCCGCAACGAAATTTTCGGACTTGAATCTTCAACTTCAGACGAATACGGGATACACGCCACTTCCGATCCGACTCCGCATTACGGCAAAGAGAACGAGGTTTACGAAACCCTCAAAACCGAGGGGCTGCGCATCCCCGAAAATCTTATAGTCATCGGCACGGTCAACATGGATGAAACCACCCATCAGTTCAGCCGCAAGGTGATTGACCGCGCAATGACTATCGAAATGAACATCGCCGACGGCGAAGCTCCTTTTACATCATTCTTCGATGATTACGAAGAACTGGCATACGCGGATAATCCTCTCGGCAAAGGCCTTTTCCTGCCGAAGTTCGTATCGGCTTCAGAAGCACTCTCGGCAATGACCGAGGAAGACCGCCAGTTCCTCAAAGATGAACTGCCCGGCAAACTCGCCGCGCTCAACCAGGCATTGAACGGCACCCCGTTCAAGATTGCCTACCGTGTGCAGAACGAATTGATTCTCTACTTCGCCGCACTTCGCGCCGACTCGCCCGATGTTGAGAAAGTAAAACTGCTCGTAACGGCTATCGACTCAATACTCATGATGAAAGTATTGCCTCGTATCGAGGGCGATGTCGACCTACTCAAAGAACCGCTGAAAGCGTTGGCCGACTATACCGCCGAATATCCGCAGTCCCGTGATAAAATCAAGGAAATGTCCGAAAGGCTTGAACGAGGTCAGTTCACCTCGTTCTGGCCGTAAGCACCGCCGCATATGGACGTTCTCAGTTTTATCAGCGCCGACAAACGCGTGAAGATTCAGGCCGCCACAACCGCCGACAACGGCAGACTGTGGCGCAGATTCCGCGCCCGTGTCGGCTCTACCGAGACCGCCCTCACATACTGCGATTACCGTTCTTCCTTGCCCGGCTCGCTCTCGCTCGCCGAGCCTACGGCTTCCAAGCCTTCCGAAGTCGGAGAACCCGACAGCACCGCATGGCCTGAACTTCCCCCCGTTTTCTACGAAACCGCCGTCTATAATTTCTCGCTCCAGTTCACCGGACTAGCCGAATCGCCAAGCATCGTACACAGACTCAAAGAGGTGCAGGATATTTTTACGGCGGTGAAAATCGGAGAAAACGACTGGCTGCTCGCCTCCTCGCTCGATTTCATCAACGAGCCGGGAGTGTTCGACCTCTCGTTCCGCTACCGTCCGAAAGGTGGGAAAGAACGTACCGACACACTTTCTTTCCGTGTAGTCTCGCCTAAGCTCGACACAAAGGAGGACTACAATTATATACTCGCCGACATCAACCGCGAGTATAAGGATATAATCTATAAGTATCTCTCCAAAACCTTGCAGAACCTTAGCCTCGATGGAAGGAGCAGCAACAATGATGTTTGGCTCTCAATCTTTCGCGAGGTGATAGACGGCTATCTCAAGGCTGTCACTTACATTGTCAATCGCCCGCACCTGCGCGAAACCCGCGATGTGCGGTTCAGCAAGCCGGAGCGCATCAAACGCTGGACTCCGCAGATGGCGCGGCTGTTCGCCGAGCGAAAGGCCGGGCAGACGCTTGAGACCGCCTACTTCCGGCACGAGATAACCGAAAACACCAATAACACACGGGAGAACCGCTTCGTAAAATTTACGCTCGAACGCATAAGCCGGAGGCTCGATGCAATCTTCCGTCAGCTCAAAGCCATATCAGAGCAGAAAGGAAGTGAGATCGCGCAGAGCGAAATTGCCGAACTCGACAACTATCAGAGCCGACTGCGCAAACTCGCCATGAGTCCGTTGCTCCGCAATCTGCGCGGCGAACCGCTGCACAGCGAGAGCATGGTACTTCAAAAGCGCACCGGCTACGCCCAGGTCTACCGCTATTGGCTCATGCTCCAAAAGGGGATAGAGCTTTTCGAGGGCAGCAACAACATCGGTGTGCGCCCGGTGTGGGAGTTGTACGAATTGTGGTGTTTCTTGAAAATGCGCTCTATGGTCGCTGAAATCCTCGGCCTTGACTTCGCCAATACCGAAGAAATCAGAGAGGAACCGATGGTTATGCTTGAACCGTTCAGCGACTCGACTGCAGAACACACCGTCCGCTATTTCTACGGCGAGGACGAGGTCAGGCTGCATTATCAGCACACCTTCAACCGCCGGAGCGGTGAGGTGCATACAGCCACCACCGACAACCGCCCCGACATCGTGCTTACCGTCCGTAAGCCCGATGGCTTTGAGCTGACCTATCTCTATGACGCGAAATATCGCGTCACAGATGATGACCGACTTTCAAAAGAGGACGCTGACGAAATATCCGACCTGAATCAGATTGGCGCGGATTATCCGCCATCGGACGCAATAAATCAGATGCACCGCTACCGCGATGCAATCTATTACGGTCAGAAACGCAACGAGCGATACGGCTTCGCCGCCAAAGAAATCATCGGAGGCTACATACTTTTTCCCGGTCGCGGCGATGACGAGAGCATAAAGAAACGCTACTACTACCGCAGTATCGAATCGGTCAACATCGGAGCTTTCCCATTGTTGCCCGACCATACTAATCCTGCCGAAGAGGGAACTCTGCTACATCAGCACCTTGTGCAGATACTCACCGCGCCTGTCGCCATCGACCTCGTGAAAGGGGCGATACCGCAGAGAGGGTTGCAATATAATGTCGCGGATATGCCGGTGCCTGAAGACCTCGTGCTTGTCGGCTACTTCAAGACAGAGCAACTGCCTGTCATCAAGGAAAGAATGTTGTACTATGTTCCTGCGGCACTCGGCAAAGGCTCTATCAATCTCGTGTCGGGTTTTGAGAAAACGAAGTATCTTCTACTGCACCACGACAGCGAGCGTCTGCTACTACGTCTTAAAGGCGATGGCCCGAAGTTATTCCCCAAGACTGCACTTGAAAGTATGGGGTTTGCTCCCTCCGGCGACTTCTATCTTGGTTTCGAGATAAAAGACTTCAAGCCCGTTGTCGGTATTGACCCAAATGCCTACGAACTGGAGCGCAAAGGCCAACAGCGATTTACGCCATATTTTACTACTATAGATAAGCTTTAATCAAATGAATAACTTCTGGAATAAAACGAATACAATTTTAAGCGTTATTGCCATATTAGTGGCGATATTTATTGGTTGGTATTTCAATCGAGAAAAATCGACATCCCTTAATATTGAGCAGGTAAATGCAACAAAATTGTCGCAGAATCTAGATATTGAAGGATTATCAGTACAATATCTGTTTCATGATTCCATAGAAGTGAACAATTTGTGGAAAACGATATTTACAATAAAAAACACCGGAGACCAAAGCTTGTATGGTAAAGGTTTTTCCGATATTAACGTTAAAGATGGAGTATTACAACTCATTGTAAAAGATTGCAAAAAACTCCTGAGTATCAAAATGACCAATAATAACAATGGATGTATGTTAAGTAATAACGGCGGTCTGATAATTACCCAATGGAAACCAAATGAATATGCTGAATTTGAGATTTTAACAGAAAGCGAGACTGCACCAAACTTAACAATTAATCCGCGCGACATAAAAGATGCAACAATTACTTATTCAAAATATACTCCTACCACAATATCAGCCACTCCAAAACTAATAGACAAATTTCCATCATCACTTAGAAATATATTAAAATGGGTTATTGTTGTAATAATGGCATTGCTTATTTTGATGGCAGTCGTTCAAATGCCTCAGCAATTAAAAGATAAGCCAAATTTTGTAAGAGTTCTTACTATAATATTATGGTTGGTCTTTATGGCATTAACCCTTAGTCCTCTCTTATGGGTGTTTTAATTGTTCGAGATTATCATGCCATACGAAGACAGATATAAGGAGTTTGAGCAGTATCTTGCTTCCGGGGAACCGGGAGTGGAGGAACGTGCGCGTAACTGGTCGATGGCTATCGGTTTGCAGGATGTTGACCGGTTGAAGCCGTCGGAGTTTCTGCTTGAACAGGCTAAAGCCAATATCGAGGGCAAGATTTCGAGCGAGGAGGTCAGCAAGCGTCTTGAGGAGTATTATAGTCAGAAATCGGTTCGAGAGAAAGCGGAGGCAGATGGCACCTTTGAAGCAGACCGAGTGGCAGACCGAATCAATCTTCTTTTGGCGGAGAAGGCTTTTACATTCTCCCCTATGGAGTTGTCGCGTATACATGGTTTTCTTTTCAAAGGCGTTCTGCCTCATGCCGGACAGTTCCGAACATATAACATTACTAAGAATCAGTGGATTCTTGACGGTGATACAATCAGCTATGGCAGCGCGGACTCTTTGTCGGAACTTCTGAATTATGATTTCGGCGAGGAAAGGAAATTTGATTACAGCACCGTTTCGTCTGCGGACGCTATCAGACATATAGTGCGATTCATTTCAGGCATCTGGCAGATTCACGCTTTTGGCGAAGGTAGTACACGCACAACTGCGGTATTTATTATCAAGTATCTCAGAAGTTTCGGCTTCGAGGTGAACAATGAGAGTTTTGAAAAGCACTCATGGTTCTTCCGCAATGCTCTCGTCCGCTCGCAGTATGAAAATATCCCCAAAGGCATTCACCGTACATTCGAGCCATTGGAGCGGTTTATGAATTTCGCGGTGTTCGGTATTCCGGAAAACCTCCGCAACCGCACTTTACACGTCCGTTGGGATGTAGCTAAACCTCAAAGCGACGCCCCAAAACGTCAAAATGACGTTTTGGAAACATCATTATCTTCACAGCTTTCGCTGAAAGAAATGGCTGTAATACGACAGATTCAGGACAATCCAAACATATCCATTACGGATATAGCTGCCAGCACTCGCCTCTCCAAAAGTACAATCGACCGCATAATCCGAGCACTCAAAGAGAAAGGATTGCTGACCCGCATCGGAGCAAAGAATAACGCCACTTGGTTAATTAATTATGGACACTAATCTTAACATACAGATAGAGGAGGCTCTAAAGTCTTATTTGGCTTCGAGAATCGAGGATCAGGTGGACTATCAAAAGTTCTACCTTTATTCCATTGTGACCCATTCCACGGCGATTGAAGGTTCTACTGTCACCGAAGTAGAGAACCAACTTCTTTTCGATGAGGGCATTGCTGCCAAGGGTCGTTCTTTGACCGAACAGATGATGAATGTAGACCTGAAAGACGCTTATCTTCATGCTTTCAGAATTGCCGCTGAAAATCCTACATATACGCCAAAGTTATTGCAGCAACTGTCAGCACTGGTTATGCGGCGAACCGGAAGCGAATATTCCACGATTGCCGGACATTTCGATTCATCGAAGGGCGAGTTTCGCCTCTGTAACGTCAGTGCCGGAATTGGTGGAAGGAGTTATCTTGCTTATAATAAGGTCCCACGTGCGGTGGATGATTTTTGCCGATGGCTTAACGAAGAAATTGCCAAAATTGACAGGACAAATATTGCGGATTGTTACCGTCTGAATTTTGAAGCCCACTTCCGGCTGGTAACAATTCATCCGTGGGTTGACGGCAATGGACGCACAACTCGACTGGTGATGAATATGATTCAGTGGCAGTTGGGACTTGTACCTTCCATCGTCAGGAAAGAAGATAAAGGAGAATATATTCAGTCACTCATTGATAGCCGAGAGAATGACGATTCTACAATGGCACAGGATATTATGCTCCGTCACCACATCGCCAACCTCAACCGCCGAGTTTTACAGTATCAGGTAACATTGTAGGTATAGTAACACGAAATCATTATGGAAAAGTTTGGAGGGACAAGATATAATTCACAATGGGATGGATCGACATGGTTCATCTTGGGACTGGTTGCGGTGTGCTGCGTTGTTCCTTGTTTCTTGGATGACGGAATCTGGCCGACAATTATCTGTATTGTTATGTTGGCGTTTGTCTTAGTGACATTCCTCAGTATCTACTACCGCATTGACGGAGATAAACTGGTGGTATATTCTTTCTTTATCCCTACTGCTTACCCCATTGACAAGATTAAGGAAATCAAGCCGACTAAAAGTGTACTCTCGTCGCCGGCAACTTCATTGACCCACCGCTTGGCAATCACCTTTACCGACCGGAAGATTCTCAAAAGCTCCATTCCACTCATTATATCGCCCGTGCATCAAGAGGAATTTATCCGACATCTCCTCTCCATCAATCCCGAAATCAAACATTGAGCATAGATAATGTTGGTTAATCGCAATTATATATTACTCCAACATATCATATAATAAATATTTTTACTATCTTTGCAGTATCATAAGATAGATTGAGTATGGCAAAGTTATCGGCTTAGCCGCTTTGCACCTTAAAATATAAACAATGGCAAAGAACACTATGGGGACTAAGTTGCCCCGGAAACTGGAGCAGAAAATGGCTCTTATGGGTGAACAGATTAAGCTCGCCCGACTGCGTCGTAACCTCTCGATTGCACAGGTGGCGGAGCGTGCGACTTGTTCGCCTCTCACTGTGAATCGCATCGAGAAAGGTTCGCCCACGGTCTCAATCGGCATCTATGCCCGTGTTCTTTATGCTCTGCAACTTGATGATGATCTTCTTTTGATTGCTAAAGAAGATCCCCTCGGCAGAAACCTACAAGATCTCTCTCTCAAACATAGGCAAAGAGCGAGTAAGAAATGAGCAATTAGGAATTAGAAATTAGCAATTTAGGAATGAAAGCGGAAAATGCTGTTAGAGATAAAAGTTATGCATTCGCAAGACGATGTGTAAAGTTGTATAAATATCTGTGCGAAGAGAAAAAGGAATATATTCTTTCAAAACAATTGCTTCGTAGCGGAACAAGCATCGGAGCTAATATTGCAGAAAGCCAATATGGTCAAACAAAAATGGATTTTGCAAGCAAGTTATCTATTGCTCAAAAGGAAGCCGGAGAGTCGGAGTTTTGGTTGAAGTTTCTTGGTGACGAGGATTACATTACAGACGCTCAGGCTGAAAGCATGTTGAAGGATTGCCGGGAATTAATACGGCTCTTGTAATCCATCACAAAAACGCTATACAACAAATAATTACTCATTTCTAATTACTAATTACCAATATGCGAAGCATTTTTGTTTACGGGGACTTTGATTGGCTGGAAACGCCCCAGTTGATTGGCGAGCTTTCCTGCGACTCAGTGCGTGGCAGCGAGACATACGCATTTTCGTATGATAGAGAGTGGCTTACCAAATATGGCGATGTTTTTCTCAGTGAGGATTTGCAGAATTATACCGGAATCCAATACACCGGACCCGGGCGAGACATATTCGCCTGTTTCTCCGATGCTCTCCCCGACCGCTGGGGCCGCACATTGTTGAATCGTCGGGAGCAAATTGCAGCTACCGATGAGAAGAGGGCCGTGCGCAGACTGACTTCTTTCGATTACCTAATGGGGATTGACGACGCTTCGCGTATGGGCGGATTTCGGTTTGCCGAAACTCCCGAAGGACAGTTTATCAACTGTGAGCAAAGCCTCCGCGTCCCGCCATTGGCAAATGTCAGAGAACTGATGCGGGCAGCACATGAGATTGAACTTAGCGAGGAAAAGCATCTGTTGCCATCTAAAAAATGGCTTGTCCAATTGTTGCATCCGGGAACATCTCTCGGCGGTGCAAGACCGAAGGCATCTGTCATTGATGAGGACGGGAGTCTGACTGTTGCTAAATTTCCTTCGCGCAAAGATGATTATGATATTGCGCAGTGGGAGCATTTCTGCCATGTGATGGGTCGAAAGGCTGGATTGAATGTTGCCGAGACACGAACAATCGACGGCGAGGATTATCATATCCTTATTTCAAAGCGTTTCGACAGAAACAGCGACGGCAGACGAATACATTTTGCCTCCGCGTTGACTCTACTCGGACTTACTGACGGCGACAACGCATCAACCGGTTACGGCTACACTGACATTGCCGATTTCATTATTCAGCACGGTAGCAATGTCGAACAAAACTTAGAGGAACTATTTCGCCGCGTGGCATTCTACATCATTGTCGGCAATTCCGATGACCATTTCCGCAATCATGGTTTTCTATTGACTCGCAAAGGTTGGGAACTTTCTCCGGCTTACGACATCAATCCGACACTTGCCAACAATCAGAGCTTGCTTATCAATCGCACCACAAGCGAATCAGACCTCAATATTCTATTGGCATCCGCAGGAGATTACATGCTTTCATCGGAGAAAGCCATTGGCATTATCACCGAAGTAAAAGCAGTCATGAAATCGTGGCGCACAGAAGCCCGTAGGCTCGGCCTTCCCCAGCGCGACATCGACATGTTCGCACCCCGATTCGATAAATGGATTGAATGTTTTTAAAGGATGCACTCTTAACTGTAATACATATCAACTATGACAAAAAATGTATATCTCCTAGAATGGTATGGTCCATTTTTAACTCCACAAGATGTCATCGAATGGGAGAGACAAGAAATCGGAACTAAAAAGACATATATTTACTTATTCAAAGGGAAGCAAGGTGGGAAGCATAAATTCTCATATTATTGTGGACAAGCATTTAAACAATCTGCAGGTAAACGCTTGACCAATAAAGGACATCATATTAATGATGTAATATGTAGACCTAATGACATTTCTATATGGGTGGCAAAATTCCAAAATAAGGTTCCAACAAAAATGGATGTAAATCTTGTTGAAAAATTAATTACGTCAGTTATCACTCAAGCGATTATCGCTGATGAAAAAGTCGTGCTTAATCGAACAAATAAATTAAGACCGCGGACAAATCTTTATCTAATTAATGAGTGGTATCGTCCCTCTGGAGAGCCTGTTATGAAATATAATAC
Source organism: Muribaculaceae bacterium (assembly GCA_014867205.1). Taxonomy (GTDB): domain Bacteria; phylum Bacteroidota; class Bacteroidia; order Bacteroidales; family Muribaculaceae; genus Lepagella. The sequence goes on from WGUO01000009.1 coordinate 43,436, forward strand.
AGATTCAATTCCCAGCTTGCTTCCTGATGTTTTAATTTGTTATTCTCATAATGATAGTGCGAGTATATATGGGAATAAGCGCACTCAATATATTAATGAGTTACGGTAGATTATTATAGGTAAAGATTAAAATCTCCTTTTTTGTAGCTTCGATAACTAATGAAATATCGGCTCAGATTGAATGATATGATGGCAAAAATCGGCTTACATTGAGCCGATTTTCCAATAAATTTAAGTATGTATGAGCCGATAATCAGAATTAGAGGATAAAGAGTTTTGAATCCTCATTCCCTCAGGTCTGTTAGGCTGAAATATGGTATAATCTTAGTTGAAACCTCTTCCGCCACAAGTTGCACACAGGCCTGTTCCCCCGCAGGCTCCGCAATTGGCATCGATTCCCGGGGCATGGTTGGGGCTTTTGCCGGTCCCTCCACAATTGTAGCATCGTCCGGAACTGCTGCATACACCGCATGGATTCTGCGTGTTGACCGGCGGGACGTAATATGTTCCTCCGCCAGTAGCATTGTTCTGGTCGGCTTCGTTTTGGCTGCCGTAGCCGTTGTCGTCATACTGCTCGCTCTGCGCGGGATGGAAACCGTGTTCTCTCAAGATCTCGCTCGCAGAAGGCTTCTTGCCACATGAGCAGACAGTCATGCCTAAGGCGATGGCTAAGATTAATACCGCATTTTTCATCATAATTCTAACTTTTAAATCTGGTTGTTCTCTTCTTCGATGCCGAAGTTTACAAATTTAACAAGAATCCAGGAATTATCAAATTTCCCGGTATGAAAAATCGCCGAGGGATAAAACGACTCTATTTCTTTGGATTATTGCAATTATTGTTGCGGCTGTCATTCCGATGCAGAAGCGGTTAATTTATTGATATGCAGATAGGTATAAATCTAATACGTACAAGTGACGTGAATTTTCTACATTTGTAAGTAGATAACTTTCTGTTATCTAATTTCTTACAAGCCGCATTCACCTCACCTTGTGCTGATTTCATAGGTGTTCGGCGATTTTCATTTGCCAACCTTTAGCTCGCCGCAACTCGATTGCGGCAAACCGACAACAGTGACTCAATGCAAAGGTAACGATAATACTCCGATTATCAAAGGAATATGTCAACTTTAACTTTTCGCGACATACAGATGCGCGTACAAATTCACTGATTTATATATATTCGATATGTTTGCCTCAGTCCTTATTCAGTAATGGACTTTATTCTGATTTTGCGCTACTAAGTTAGCCCAAATATACCTAATTAAAAATTCTCCGCAACATATTTAGTTTCAATAATTCCAAGTAATGCTTATGATCCTTAGTGGACACTAATGCATTGAGTCCGGAATGTAAAGTGTTTCTTAAAAGGGATGCTAAATGGAATCAGGGGCCTGCATTGCTTTGCCGGCCCCTGATTGAAATGTGATTCGCTTACTTATTTGGAACGTGTGACTTCATGGACTACATTGCCGCTGTCGTCAATCAGGGAGAGCGTCAGAAGTGTGGGAGTGGCTGTAAGTACAGAGAAACCTGGAACTCCGCTGCAGAACACTGTGCCATCTGTTGCTGTCACGTCCGGACGGGAGAGCGAGCCTGATGTATTGACTACATAATCAATTCCGTTCTTACGGATATGCTGGAAGTTGTGGATATGTCCGCAGATATACATGTCCACTTTGTGTTTCCTCAATATGGGATCTACCTTCCTCTGCATATCCTCGCGCTCACTGCTCTGTTTCGGAGTCTGGGCATAGACCGGGTGATGACCGGCCACGATGGTCCAGTCGGCATTGTCATCACGGCTGAGTTCATTGTCGAGCCATCGCAACTGAGCATCGACATCCTGTCTGTTAGCATCAGGATATTCACCGGTATTGGAATGATATTTGTCGATAATCGGCGTAGTGTCTATGAAGATCACCTTGACACGCGTGCCGTCATTATCGAATATCCGGCTATAATACCGCGAGGGCATCATCCATCGGCGACTGATGCCGGAATAATCAATCACCGCCTGAGTGTTGCCTCGATACTCATGATTGCCCAGGACCGGGCACCATTCCAACTGAAGTTCCGGATGCGAATAGACAATCTCATAGTTGGTCATCCACAATGGATCGTCAACCGACTTGATGCCCAGATAATGATGGGTGTCGCCAAGCGCGAGAAAGGCATCCGGGCCCACTGCCTCGGCGACTTTGCCCATCAATGCGGCAATGGGCTTCTGTTCGTAATATCCATTGCGCCCCAGGTCATTGCCAATCATAAGTTTGACATCACCGTCCAGTTCTGTCGCGGCCGTCTGCGCATATACGCTCAAGCCGGCTGTCAAGAGCAGAAAGAATAATAATATTTTACGTATCATAGGACTGATTATTTGGTGCCGAATGCTCCGTAATAGGGCTTGAGAGCCGGCGATTGATATAACCTGCCGTTGATTTCAAGACCGTTTGCAAAGCAAGGTGCAACATTGGCTGATGTTGCTTTGAGGGCAGGAGAAGATGGTGAGAGATGGAAGTCCCATGCGGAACTGTAGACATATTCGGTCAAACTTACGGCATTCATATCGAAATTCACGAATTCCGGATTCACAAGATTATCTTTTGTAGCAATCACGCTATGGGTGTCTATTGCAGGATTATAACTCTTATGCCTATAGTTATAACCTTCGTAAGAGTACGCCACATTGCTCTCTTCAGGATACACAATCGGGCTTTTCTGCGTTCCGGAGACATACATATTGTAGTCTATGACCGATTTGTCGTCAAACCCGGCGTCGGATGCATTAGGATTCTTGTAATTGGGAGTCATGGCCCGGAACTTACAGTTCACCATCAGATTGTTCACTACGTTGGCGAGACAGTTTTTCTCCACATAAGCACATCCTCCTTTTTCACCGTCGCGACGCCATCCGGCATTGATGATGGTATTGTTGTAGGCGTTGGCAATGGCCTGTCCGCGAGTCTCGCTCTGTCCGGAGGAGGAAAGCTTGAGACCGTTTGTATTAGGACTGAACATGATGTTGCCGGCTATGTCGGCCTTGACACCGGCCTTGATGTTGACTGCCTCAGCGCCGCTGTAGCCATTGGCTGCGAAGACATTCCCTGATATAATCGCGGAGCCTCCCATAAGATAGATTCCGTCGCTCCATCCATTACGGATTATCGAATTCGTAATAACGTATTTGCCGTTGATGTTATTGGTGGTGATCTGAGGATAGGCGTCATCACCGGCAGTGTAGATTCCGGCAGTGGCGGACGGCGAGCCTTCTATCACCTGACCACCCGTATACTCGATCACGGCATGGTCAATCACCATCTCCCCGCATGTCTCCGTGGCTACGATTCCACCCCATAGGCCGGCGAAAGTGTTGGATGCCGTGCGTTTGGATTCCTCGACTGTGAAGAGTACGGGCTGTTTCTCACTGCCGAGCACGTAGAGATTCCCTTTGACGATTATCTCTATCGGTGTATGATTGACCCCGACCCCCGAAGTGGAGATTATTACCTTCACACCCGGCTCGATAGTGAGGCTCTCGCCTTCAGGGATCACGAGGTGACGGTCGAGTCTGATTTCAGATCCGGCAGCTCATGTTCCGGATACTTTCATTTCCCTGTCGGTGACTTCAGTATTTACCGAGGGAGATTCCGGTTCAGCTTTATCGCTGCACGCTGCAAGCGATATCGTTGCGCCAATCATGGCGACGAGCAGTAGTTTTTTCATCTGCATGAATTTTTTGTTATTGGTTTGATTTATGTTTTATGTTTATTGTCACAGCTTGAATCTGATTCCAATCAGCATAGTCTGTCCGTAACGTTCCTTGCGTTCCAAGACATTCCCTCCGACACGGTCCACATATGTGAGACTGTCGGTATGCGGGCCTTTTTGATAGTATCTTATCATAGGAAGATTAAGCAGATTGGTCGCTTTCAAAAATATCGACACGCCACATCTGAATGATTTCTCGGCCGAAATTTCCATGCGGAAATAATCGTTTTCCCAGATGTCGTTGTCATACCAATTGCTCACGTCGGCAAGTCTTCGACTTATGAAGCTGCCGGTTAACTGAGCATCCCACCCGCTATGTGTATCCTTAAAAAGAAGCGAGAGGTTGGCGACATGTGCCGCCTGACCATAGAAAGGACGAGTCTGTCTTACAGTGATTATTTCGTTCCCCTGCATAGTGCGCTTGTCTGTGGTTATGCGGGAGTGGGTGAATGTGTAGTTGGCCTTGATACCGAATTTATTGAAATACTTCAATATATCGATTTACAATCCCATATTGTCGGCGTTGCCCATATTCATAGGCATATAATAGGTGTCCTGCCCCTCGTTGATAAGTCCGTATTCTATGGGATTCCGGAGGTGCTTGTAAAACAAGCCTGCCATGAATTGCTCGGAGGGTTTAGGGAAGAATTCCCATCGCAGATCAACGTTGTCGGCTACTGTATGTTTAAGAGAGGGATTCCCTTTCTCCTTGTATTCTTCATTTATGATGCTATAAGGGACAATCTCGAAGAAACTCGGGCGATTGATGGCACGGGCGTAACTCAACCGCAGATTCATACGCTCGGTCAGCATTCGTTTTATGTGGATGCTTGGAAGGTAATCAGTGTACTTCTGCCGCCCCGTGGGATCAACGTTACGCGGAAATTTCAGGGAGTAACCCTGATTGGTGTTTTCAATGCGCAGTCCGGCGATTAATTCCCAATTCGGCAGATTCAGTTTTGCCATGGCGTATCCGGCAGTTACTTTTTCATCGGCGTCATAATTGAGTGGATCTCCCACATTGCCGAACTCACGGGGAGTGATCAGTATTCCGTCAAAATTGTTCCAGTCTTGACCGAACACCTGGACATGTCCGTTGCCTGTAGCCGAGTCGAATGTGTATTCATTGAAAAAACTGTCACGTCTCTTGGAGCGAAACATCCCTCCAATCGAGAAATCCCAAATCCTGTAATTATAGGAGAAATCAATATATCCGGCCCAGTCGCGGTCGGAATTATGCTCCCAGCGACGTACGGCAGCCTTACTTGTGGCAAGATGGTTGCCCTGAATATATACGGTGGCATTATCCGGCGTAAGGTTTGAGGCATTCGAGAACACGCCTTTCCAATCAATCCGAAACCCATCATCAAACAGGAGATGACTGCCTTGTAGTGTCGAGTTGAAAATGTTCTGGCGGTTCCATCGCATGCGCACTGATGCGGTTTTGTCATCCTTTGCCTGTCGGGTCTGCTCATTGGTCATTGTAAGCCATCCGTTATACCATGATAGTTTATGCCGAGGTGAAAACATGTAGTCTATTTTTCCATGTATGGCGAGACGCTGACGGTTGTCCGAATATTCCCTGCGCTCCACACCATTAGTCATATAAGCCGGCCGGTAATGCCAGTCGCTGTTTTTCCCGCGATTAAGATTCTGATAACTCACCGAGGCTATGATTCCCAGCCGGCTGTTGAAGAACCGATCTCCGTATGATACGCCCGCGAGTATATCAGGCAATGGACGTGAACTCTTTATTCGTAGATTGGCATTCGTGAAATCGGTTTCATTTACACCGTAATCGCCGGTTGATCCTTTTGTCTCGTTCGGAGATTTACGTTGAATATCATTATGGTTGAACGAAAGAAAGTCTCGATCAAAGTACAAGGCGTTATATCCTGTCGTGACATTTGCATGTAATAACCGCCGCGATGGCGCGTCTTTCATAACAAGATTGACGGCACCTCCGATTCCGTCTCCTTCAAGATTTGGCATCATGGACTTGTAAACCTCGATACGGTCAAGTATTTCAGATGGAAACAAATCAAGCGGAACAAAGCGGTTTTTATTGTCGGGACTCGGGATTTTTACTCCATTAACCAGAGTATAGTTGTATCGTTTGTCCATCCCCCGAAGGATGGCATACTGTCCCTCCCCTGATGAATTACGTTCAGTTGTGACTCCTGACATTTTCTGAATGATATTTCCTACAGTAATGTCGGGAGAAAGCTCCATTGCACGGGCACTCATGACATTAACGACATTCATTGAATTTCGCTCAATCATACGGGCGTCGGTCTCTGTATTTGAGACTGATGCCGTAACTACAACTTCAGAAAGTTCTGCAGCGGATTCAGTCAACTCTATAACCAGGGGTATGTGATGCGGATCATCTACGATTTTAGTTTGATAACCCAGATAAGAGCATACTAAAATAGGCTCTTTGAGATCAGTGGACAACTTGAATGTCCCGTCAAGTCCTGTCGTTGTTCCCGTTTTGGGAAGTGGTTTCACATAGACTGTAGCGCCGATAAGGACTTCGCCTGTTGATGAATCAACCACAGTGCCGGAAATGTCCCGCCCGAAAGCAGAACAAGATAGAATCGTGCCAAGCATGAGCAGCGTGATGCGTTTCATTCTAAATAGATATGGTTTTACGCTGCAAAATTATTCCTGAATTATTTCATAAATGTTTTGCGTATGTAAACAAAATATTAAAAATGTGTATGCAAAACCATTCCGCGTACCCATTCAGGATTTGATATTGCCGTTGATTATCCGTCTGGCCTATGACGGCAATAGGAAAAATCCTTGCTTGACAGTTTCTCATTTTTGCCGGAGGTTCTACTTTTGCAGCGAATTTAAAAACGCAAAAGATTATGAACCATCCGATGATTATTTGGTGCGCAATAGCCGGAGTGCTATTATGCGCATTTCTGTTCCGGGCTGTCGAACGATACTGTAACGAATGCCGTAACCGTGACCACAAAATCCGACATATTCTCGAAATAGGCAAGGACAAAGACATTTTCTATCTGCCGGGAGACGTTGACGAGGACGATGACTTCGAGGATTTGTAATAAGGCGGTCGACGAATCCGTTTTACGCGGAACTGCCGCTTTCCTTGCCGAGTATGCCTCTCTATTGTCGGGATGCGGTGCCACCTGCATCCGGATTGAGAAAAACACCCGTAGGCTGGCTGATGCATTCCGAGTGGGATTCGACATTTCCATAATGCCGACTCACGTGTATGTATCGGTATGGTTAGACAATCCCGCCGAGGCTGTGATGGCTTTTCGCAAAACCCCGGCCTGCGGCATCAGTTTCAACCTCAATGCCAAGTTAAGTCGTCTCAGCTGGGAGGTATCGGACAACAACTTAGGGCTGGAGGCAGCGACCGAACGGTTTGAGCGGATACGCCGGACGAAGCCGACAGGAAAGTGGGAGACGCTGTTTCTCACCGGCCTTGCAAACGCATCGTTCTGCCGTCTTTTCGGAGGCGACGTGATTGCCATGCTTATTGTATTCATTTCCACGATTGCCGGATACAGGCTGAAACAGATAATGCTCGAAGACAAACGAGACATTCGGCTCACTTTTCTGTGCGCATCATTCTTTTCAGCCGCGCTTAGTGCCGGAGGACACATTTTCAGCATCGGCTCTACGCCGGAAATTGCGCTTGGCACGAGCGTTCTGTATCTGATTCCCGGAGTACCGTATATAAACTCGGTCAGCGATCTGATATACAGGCATTACCTTTGCGGGTTCAGCCGTTTTATTGACGCGGCAGTCCTTACCGTCTGCCTGTCGGCAGGACTTTGCGCCGGTATGCTATTACTTGGATTAAAATGGTTTTAGTGATTATTTTTAGTGATTATGTGGAATGATATTCTGATTAGTATTTTTGAGGACGGATTGTTTGCGGCGATAGCCGCCATCGGATTTTCAAGCATCAGCAATACGCCCAGGCGCGCGTATCTGGCCTGTGGGCTGATTGCCGCCGCCGGCCATGCCTTACGTTATATGCTGACATCGCCCGCGCTTGGAGGAATGCACATCATTCCGGCAAGCATACTGGCGTCATTTGCCGTCGGTGTGCTCGCCGTGTTGTTTGCCGGCCGCATAAAATGTCCCGCCGAGGTCTGCTTCTTTCCGGCTTTGCTGCCCATGATACCGGGGATGTACGCCTATCGTACCATCGAGGCTCTTTTGTCGTGTCTCTATCACACCCGGGAGGATGTCTTCGGACATTATTTCTACCTGCTTGCATATAATGGCCTGACCTGTTCGTTTATTATCTTAGGTCTGGTTGTCGGCGCCACGGTGCCGGTATTCCTTTTCAAAAAACTTTCATTTACGGCTACACGGTAAGCCATATTATCCGTAAATTTGCAATCCGATGGAATTACGACAGTTAAGATATTTCGCCAAAGCCGCCGAGACCCTGAACTTCTCCGATGCGGCAAGGTGCCTGAACATAGCCCAAAGTTCGCTCTCGCAGCAGGTCAAGCAACTGGAGGATGAACTCGGGACACGGCTTTTCATCCGCAGCAGCCACTCCATCCGACTGACCGAGGCTGGAGAGGTGATGCTGCCATTCGCGCTGAGAATACTTCATGAGGCCGAATCCTGCGCCGACCGCATTCACGATTTGAAGAAACTCCTTACGGGGACTCTCAATATCGGGGTCACTCATTCCTTCAGTCCCATTCTGACGGAATCGGTCATTTCGTTCATGAAGATGTATCCGGCAATAAAGCTGAACATCGTTTATAAGCAGATGAACGAGCTTATGGAACTGCTCGCAAAGCGCGAGATAGATTTTGTCCTCGCATTCAGGCCTCTCCAGCCGATGCCCGATGTAGAGTCGCATATCCTGTTCCAGAACGCATTGTCGGCGGTTGTCGGCAATCACCATCCTCTTGCATCAAGAGAGAAGATTTCCATTACTGAGCTTGAAAAATACGAACTTGCACTTCCCTCAAAAGGATTGCAGGCCCGCAATGCCTTCGACAGCATCGTGTCGGATTACAATAGTTTCAAGATCCGCATCGAACTCAATGAAGTAAACACACTGCTGAAACTTATTCGACAAACAGGTCTTGTCACCGTTTTGGCCGAGGACTCCATATACGATGTCAGGGATGTGAAGGCAGTGCCCATTGATGTCCCCGGTAACGAGATGGCAGGATGCGTTCACATACTGAAAGACACATATCGCAAACACTCCATGCAGGAGTTTATACGCATACTTACCGAGTCCTTCGCGGTCAAACGCCTGCAAAACAATTGGATTTAGCTAATTAGGTCTTCAATATACCCTGTAGGGTGCAAAAATAGGGAAATTATTCAGAGTAGACCGTTTAGGGTATAAAATATTTTACAGCAATGTGACTGATGCCATCTCTGAGACTTATTGCCGTTCCTCCGTGTCCTTTTTCACTGTTGCCTGATAAGGAGTTTTACGACCGCCCGGCCACCGGCCGCTTGTTTCAGCAGTCTACGGGCCGAGACAGTGATAATCCGACCGCCTGCGTCGTCGGCTTATCTCAGACTCGTCCTTGCCGGGACTGGTCAGAGATACTTGCTCGCTTCCTTAAGGCTAAGAGGATTCATCTTATCACGGTATCTTTCGATGAAACCGCGTACCCATTCAGGATTGGACTTGGAATAATCCCGAAGACTCCATCCAATCGCCTTGTTGATGAAAAACTCTGAACTGCCGAAGTTATTGACAAGAATCTTTTCAAGCAGCTCCACATTCGTGTCCAGTTTACGGCACAACTGATGATCTATGGCGATACGACGTACCCAGAAGTCATCATCTTCAGACCATTTCAACATCAGATCATTTATCCGGGCATCAATGAAAGCGATATTGCCGACAATCCGGTCAAGACCGTCTATCGTATCCCACCATTGTTTTGAACGGACAAATCTCTCAATGGCGGCAACGTCATCATATTTCAGGGATTTCTGCATCGCTGTCAGATAGTCCATGACTACATATTGAAACTCACGGTATTCGTCATTCCAGCATTTTTCAAGGAAACCCCAGTCAACGGCCCCCGACTTCTTTTCTTTATTGAGAATGGATTTATAGACAGCCTTTCTTTTAGGTGTCGGGATACCATAATACTTGAACTTATCACGCATATATGAAGACATCTTCTTAGCGTTATCCTCATCACGCAACAGTTCAAAAGCCTCTTTTATTTCCTGATACTTATCCATGCATGTAGTCATTCAGATTGCAAAATTAACTATTTTTTCGGGATTTCAGTACCGTCATATACATTCTCACTTTTGTTGTCTGCCGTAGTCATTGCCTTGTCGTTGTTATTATTTCCTCCACATGACACCATCAGAAGCATCGCTGTGGCTTAAATAGTTAAGTAGTTGCGAAAAATTAAACGATATATAAGTGAATTGAAATCTTGAACTATAAAACTTGTTCTTTTCGATTGCTTTTGCCTTGTCGTTCAGTCGAATATTAGCATATTCTCCTTCTCTTCGCGACAAAATCAATTCGAAAATAACTGTGTTTTATATGTTCATTATTTTTTCGCAACTACTTATCAATTCATTTCTTGATGGTGTCGGAGTTCTGGTTATATGCCTTGGCTACACATTTCCACTCGCCATTGAGTTTCAGAAGAAGAAGGAAGTCAGTAAAGTCAATGCGGCCTCCCCAGCCCTCTTCAAGCACACGGACCACAGCGACGGTTTCTTCCACGGCCAGAACGTCGATTCGGGCCTTGAAGTTGTCGCCGCCGCCCACGGTATCCACATTATGGTAGAACTGCTCGATTGAGCCATGCTCCAGCACACCGTCAAGAATGCCGAACAGCACGGCGTCGTCGGTGAAAAGGGCCTTTGCATATTTGCTGTCGCCCTCGGCAACACTTCGCACGAAGTTCTCGGCGGCTTTCGCCACTGCCTCGTATTCCTTGATCTTATCTCTCATATCTGAAATTATTGATTTGATTTTCTGACTGCAAAATTACAATGGTAATCATCAGAAATCAAGTACCGAAAAATTATTCCTGTATAGAACAATTTTTCGGTATTCTGATTTTCAGGAATATTCACTAACTTTGCATCAAAAATATTTTATGGCATACGAAAAAAAGATACCTGTTGACCTCGATTGTCCGCTTCGCCTGACAATGAGCCTGATTGAATCAAAATGGAAATCGTGCATACTCGACGAGCTCCGCTCGGGCGAGTCGATGCGACCCAGTGAGATTCACAGATGTCTGCCCGAAGCAGCTCCGCGTGTCCTTGACATACAGTTAAAAGAAATGGTTGAGGACGGACTTGTGGAGAAGACCATCTATCCTGAGCTTCCGCCTCGCTCCGAATATCGGATAACCCCATTGGGCATGTCGCTACTGCCAATCATTGACCAGATGCTGCAATGGGGAAAAGAACATTTCGACATCTTCGAGAAGAAGTATGGCAAATGCTGACGGATGCATCGGATATTTCTCACTGGCAGAATATTGGCATATGTAAACAGTCTTGCCTGCATGCACTTATCAAGTCCTTCTCAAAGTTTTTCATAATTTTACATTAGGATAACTTATAAAACTTATGACAAAGATAAAGAATCTGATATTTGATTTTGACGGCACACTCGTTGATTCCGCACCGTTAATCATCAGGACGATGCATGCGACCATCAAAGAACTGAAATTGCCTGAAAAGAGTGAGGAAGAATGCCGGGCCACCATAGGTTTGCGTCTGGAGGATATTCCGGCTGCCCTTTGGCCTGAAATGCCGAATCTTTCGGAAAAATACGCAACGACTTATCGAAGAATCTTCGATCAACTTAAGCGTCCACTCAATGTCGTGTGCTTCCCTGATGTGGTGGAGTCTCTGCATTCCTTTCACGCCGACGGATACCGTATGGCAATTGCGAGTAGCAGAAGCCATAAGTCTTTGGAGGAATATGTGAATCTTTTCGGACTGTCTGAATGTTTCTCCATGCTTATCGGAGGAAACGATGTCGAGCATGGCAAACCGGCACCCGATCCGGTGATTGCAATCCTTGACGCTCAGAAATGGGATCCGGAAGAGACATTGACCATCGGAGACGCTCCCGTAGATATTCTCATGGGCAAAGCCGCCGAGACCCTCACCTGTGGTGTCACCTACGGCAATAGTTCTTACGAAGATTTGGACGCAGTGCATCCCGATTTTCTTATCACATCATTCAGACGACTAAGGATGATGCTTCCATAAAGATATAAGTAGTTGCGAAAAATTAATGAACATATAAAACGCAGTTATTTTCGAATTGATTTTGTCGCGGAGAGAAGGAGAATATGCTAATATTCGACTGAACGACAAGGCAAAAGCAATCGAAAAGAACAAGTTTTAGAGTTCAAGATTTCATATCCCCTTTATATCGCTTAATTTTTCGCAACTACTTACTAAATAACAGGAAGAGCGAGAGTCTTCAGATAAACCTCTATTATTGCAACCAAATTGACTCTGTTTCAAATTCACAGAATCCGGGCGCCTCGTGCGACACCCCCACAAGCAGTTTCTCCGCGGCAAGTGAGTGGCTTATTAGGCATAAAAGTCGTAAGCATACGTTTGCGCACGTAACAATGTCATTATTGACACTCATAGTGCCATTTACAGTGTCACATTGAGTAGTTACCGTGTCATTTTTTTGATATTGCAAAACTCGGTGATTGAGATTAGCGATATATCCTCTAGTTTTGTGGGATAGCACGGTATTTCTGCTCAGGGCTTTTGGGAGATTCCTTGTCGTAAGGTTCCAAAAGGCCGTCAGCTATCATTCGCGGAATAATCTTGCCCTTAATGTGGGAAACACTTAATCCCGTTTTATCAGCCAGTTCTTTTGTTTCAGTCCAGTCTTGACATAACTCGACAATAACTTTACTTGAAACTTGATAGGGGACCTTTCTCTTATTGGAAATCAGTTCTCTAAGTTCTTTAAGTCCGATGCTTGTTCCATTACTTGTTCCATTACTTGCTCCATTACTTGTTCCATTACTTGCTCCATTACTTTCAGTATCGCTTTCGGCATCGCTGTCTCCATCATAAATGATGGGGAGAGTAAGTTCAACCTTATTCGGTTCTGATTTCTCGGATATTACAGGCGTTCCAAATTTGGCGTCGTCCCATCCTTGCACAATTGTGTCGGCCCCGCTGCCCGGGCCAAACTTCACTCTTGGTTGAGGTGGTTGGGTGTTTTGCGGTCAGTCTTGATGGCTTTGCCCCCGCGCACAGGACGTTGCCCGACATGCGCTTAAAGCCGACTCGCGAATGCTTTGCATTTCATCGGTCGGTGTTCTTGATTCTGATTAATCTTACATGTACGGGATGACTCGAACTGAGAAATGTCAGTATTTTGTGGTTGCTTTGCTTAACGCTTAAAAACTTCATGCAGCCAGAGGTATTTCAGCCTTGGTCATTTGGAACATCTTTCAACTTAGTATAGAGGAGCCGGCATGCCTCGTCATCCTTGTTGCGTTCGAGACAGTCTTTGCTGCCAACAACAATGAAGTGGTCTTTTGCCCTCGACACTGCCACATTCATCAGCTCGTGATTGCTTTTGATAAAAACAGGATTATCTGTCTTACAATATACCATGGAGAAAACAACTATTGGACTTTCTGCACCTTGAAAAGTATGTACAGTTCCAGCAGGAAATTTTCGCAGATAGTCATCCTGATGGATCAATGTGCTTTGTGCCTTGAAAGGTGTAATGATGCATATCAGGTCGTTTATCTTTGGGGAATTCTTCGGAGTGCTATAGGCTTCCACAATCTTTGTCTCATTGGCCTTTATCCATTTCTTGATAGCCTCAATCTCACCCAAGTTAAATCGACTTCCATCTTTGGACTTACTTGGAGACTCGTTTACATACATGCCCATCGGTGGCAGACTATTAAGTTTACGATTGAGTCTTGACGGCCCTCGTCTTGGTATAAGTTCTCCGTCATAGATCAGTTGATTGGAATAATCGATTATCTCATCCACACATCTTCTGTGTTCATTAAGGAACAGCCCGTCTTTCATAACACCCTGGTTCGAAATTCTTGCAAATCGGCACCTCTTTTCGGCAATCTCCATAATACTTGATTTGCAACAGGAGAGAAGAGCCTGTTGTGAAGTAGTGAAATCCTTCTTGACATTGAGTTTCCAATAATTCTCATCAGAAATGGCAGGAATCGTGTGCACGGGTGGAATCTGTTGTTCATCACCCACAATGACAGCTTTCTTTGCCAAAGCAAAAGTTGGTAAACCGATTTCCGGACTAACCTGCCCGGCCTCATCTACAATCAACAGATCGACAAGCCCATAATTATAATTCAGGCTGCCATCTTTATACTTGAACTCAAAAAGTTTAGGTGCCCTAAAGAAAGTAGACACGATACAGGGGCATACATATCTGATTTCATCAAACAGGAATTTGCCATAAACCTTTTTCAAGTAATTTGCCTCTTTACGTTGCGATTCGAGACGTCTGATCCATTGGCATTCGTTGTAATGTACCGCAAGCCAATACAGTTCGTATCTCACAGACAAATCAAGAATGTGATCAACTTTCTCAACTGCGGCAGGCATATTTATCGAGAGGTTGTCATGGAATTCATCAATAATTCTCCGGATCTTTTCATTTTTCCCATATTTCCGTCCAATTGCTTCAATCTCCATTGTCAATAAAGCGGAGGAAGGGTTGCTGTCGTTCAGCAGACTGCTGATTTTATCAATCTTGCTTTTACAGGACTCCATCATTATCGACAACACATTCATGATCGACTCAACATTATCATGGGCTCCTTCAAGGGCAATCTTTGCACGACGATAGAAATCAGAACTATCTTTGAAGTAACGCATGCGTAATGCTCCATAGTTTCCACCTCCATTGATATCGGTTACAAAATAGTCCCTCTTCTTTTGAGGATCTACCGAAAATGACGGGTAATATGCAGCCATAGGCACGAACCTTTCATGATCATCAGACTCATAACATATCCAGCGGCTGTATAAACTTATATTATCTTTTACATTATCCTCGGATGATGAAAATGCATCAATAATATTGGTGATGGCCTTGTTGTTGGCGGAAGTTGCAAGGATCAAGGGAGATGTGGCTGAGAATGGATTCGATCTTCCCTCGAGTGTTGTCCTGACAACCATGTCCGCAACTATACTCTGTAGCATTGTGGTCTTGCCGGTACCGGGAGGACCGGACACCGCAAGCACCTCGCCCTCTTTCAGTTCTGAAAAACAATGCACGGCATCTCGCTGGGCGTTTGCCAATGGATAACCATCCTTCATCTGACCGAGATGCCGGTTGATCCTCTTGCCAAGCGTTTGGCTCACTATTGTCTTTTTCCTGCAGCAGTCAAGGAACATTGTTTCGAGAAGGGGCAGCCTCACATGCGCATTCTCTGCGATATGGTTCAGCAGATTGACAATATGGCTTGTCGCAAAGACCGTATCATCTTTCATCACGATCGTTTTTCCGCATAAGTCCTCATCGTAAAGCGCATGCTCCGTTCCTTCCTCGTCAGCAAGAACGTCTGCGGTAAAGAATTCCTTACCGGTACGCCTCTTGAAATTATTCTCTATCAGAGATATGTATGAATGCCAATCCGAGACATTCTCTGACAGGGCTGGCGCCTTTCTCAATTCAATTCTTATGGAGGTCGCACTATTCTTACTAAATAACTTCTCAAATAATTTTGAAAAGAGACGCATCAAGGGATTTGGATGACAATTCTTTATAATTGGATCTGCCCACACCAGGCTTTCCCCCTGTACCGGGGTAATCTCCATAGTCCTGATGTTGCATTTGGCCTTTATATACAGTAGACTCACCTTCCGATATTCCCAGATCCTTTCTTTATTCACAGAAATGCCCCTACTATATTTGGGTACGATATCGCACACCAGCTTCGGAATCATCAAGACGTCCACTTCATCATTCTGTAAGTCTGGATTTGCCTTCACTTTCTCAGGCATCCACCGTTGAAGATAATTTTGTCTGTTGTCAGGATAGATTTGCCCCGATTTTAACTCTTCGTTTGAAATACAGAAATAATTGCTTTCGTCATCAGGCAGTTCTATGAAATTCCGGAAGTTTAAGACATCTTTCAGATATAAACAGATTTCCTTGATTTCGAGTGCCATGGTTTTCATATTGTCTCATAGAACTTTTGCGCTGCGCTCCCTTTTGGATCACCTATGACAGAGTCAAGAATATGCAGCGGTAAACGATTTAAAATTCGATTACAAGAATCTGATAGTGTAACGAATTAATCGGACGCAAATTATTTGTGGTGCGTTTTTATTATGACTGTTCCTATTTATTTCTTTGTTAGATTCTGTCAGGTTTTCGAGCGGATTATTTCACGGGAATAGGGTAATGACGCTGGCATCTTTACGATCTACCCATGCATGCAGTGCGTAGAACACGTTGCCGCTCAGCCGTATTACAAATCTCGGGTACAAAAGCCCGAAATCGCTCCGTCATACCCGCTATAATTCGCTTATTTAGACCTTCTCAGGCCTGTGTTTTTGTACCCGCAAAGATAGCTGTTTTAACTAAGATGTGCTAACGGCCGATACGAGGTCATTATCGATTCGTTTGAAAAAGTGTAGCACACCCTCGGTTATTCGTTTGAAAAAATGTAATGGAGGCGTGGTTATTCGGTGGAAAAAGAGCAACTCTTGTTCTACCCAATTGAAGAATCCAGGCCTTAAAAAGAATTTAATCAATCCTCTGCGTATTCGTAGTAGATGTCCCACAATGTATCCGGAAAGCCATATCCACAACATTCCACAGACTCAATCATCTTTTTCATGCGTGGCGAGTATTCTGACATTAGTCCATTAGCTGATATGAATTTGACCGCTTTGTTGAAATTGTTTTCAAGAGCGGTGTAAAACGGCTCATCGTAATCACCGTATTGCGCGGTAAGGCTACACCCTTGCTCAACATAATATAGCATCAGGTCCGCAATGGCATTAGGGTCAGGTATGAGTTTCTTGAATGAGGTTATCAGTTTATTGCATTCTCTGAAACTTGGATCTTTGGGCCAATCATTGCGACCAAAGAACTGGTTGCGTATTGCCTTCTTGTATTTTTCAAGCTCGGCATCGCTATTAGGCTCCATATAGAACTCAAGCCATGCACTCGCTTCCTTGCTCGCATCGTACAGTTGAAGCATTATGTCAACAACCTGTTCTTTTGATAGAGCCGACATATATTTTTTTAATTTTGCTTTTGACATTTTGGTATGGGTTAAATTGATATTATTCAGATACTCTGTTGAAACGGCTTATCCGTTCATTTACGATGCGGACATAATTGCGTTTCAGTTTGTCGGTTAGAAAACTGCGATCAACCAGTTGCTTTGCGCCTTCGGGGATACTGGTGTATTTGTTTAGGATTCTGTCTATACGTTTTTTTACCAAGCCAATCCTATCGCCGAATCTATCAAAATCCAGACGGCAGGGATGGCCGGTTCTGTCGTATACGTCGCTCTTTTCTATATCAGATGACATTCCGCCGTCAAGACCGAAGTCATCGCCATTGACATGTAAGCTTGTATTGATTAGATCGTAAGCAGGAGCCAGACGGTAATCGTGTCCGGTCAGAATCAACGAGAAATTTTTAAGGTGATCATCGCCATTCGCATAAATGTAATTGAAAACCACAAGTTCAAAGAATCTCTCCATATCAACCATCCATGCGGCTACATTTGCCCTAATCGCTTTGGCTATATCCTCATAGCAACCGTTGTATTTGAACTGGAGTCCGGCGGTCTGTTCATTCCTGCCTATTATCGAGGCGAAATCCTCAATCGGGAGTTTTGAACCGTCGGGGAGGATGTCGAAACGGCGGGTAATATATACCGACTGACCTTTGGGCGTAAAACAGAGACCATTCGCTGCGGTCTGTATGCCGTAAATCTGTGAGGCAATCTGCATCGTAAGATGTTCGTTTGCGGGAATCATTTTGCGGTCACGGAGAGTCTTGTCCCACGGTGCAGGTTTCAATATATGTGTCGAACGCTCATTGTCGCCTGCTATATTGATTGCATCTGCATTTATAATAGCCGGAAATTTTTCCTGGACGCCTGAAACCGATATGCGGTGCATGGCATCCGCAATCTCGCCGACATTTCGGAATTCGTCAATGTCAAATCCAAGTATCGGATTCACTTTTGTTTTACCAAATAGTAATTTGGCGTATTTCGGGCTATAAGTGTCAAATCCTTCCACAAGAGAAGAAGGGCAGTTCTTTATTTCAATCATTGGTCATCCTCCTGACATTAACGGCTCCAATAAAATCTCGATTGGCCATCGCTTCAAGCAGTCCGAAAAAATCTTGTTCATCAATTTTCAACGAACGGCAAATCACGCGACGGTTTGCTCCCTCCGGAATCATATTAGAGAAGAAAGGAAACAAGTATTCAGAATAAAAAGCATCTGTTCTTTTGGGTAAGGTCGTAGAAATCGGAGGCATGGTAGAGTCAAGATAATCTTTACAATATTGGAAAGAATATCCGATTCCAGGGTGCTTCTCCGTCAATATACCGGCTTTTATTTCATTGAAATATACTTCAAGCTGTTTCATACGGTCTGCCTTATACGATATTCAATCTCAATGCCAAGAACATCAAGAATTTTCTTCACGGTGCTAAGTGCAGGATTACCCTTGCCGCGCTCAATATCCTTGATTGTAGCAAGACCCACTTGCGACATTTCAGCAAGATCCTGTTGGGTGAGGGAAAGCGTTTCCCTACGCTGTTTCATTATATCCATCAGTTCCATAGTCTGACATAATAAACTTTTCCGCAAAAATAATGAGGATTTCTGAAATCTCCAAACTAAAGTATAATAAATCATACTTTCGACCGCTCTGTTATAGTTGGCTTTGAAATTGGCCGAATAAAGTATGATATATCATATTTCTGTCGCTTGCAAAAAAACATTTGGTGGATTTATGAAAAAGTATTAACTTTGCGCCCAATTAAAACGAAACAAATGGCAAGACAGCATTGCATCATACGAATCAGCAAAGGTATTCAAAGCTTAAAAGGCTTTGAACGCAATGCGTTTGTGCTTATGCCGTCAACAACAGGCACATCATATTGCGGAGCTGTCCGACCGGTTTGTTTCAGTAACCCAACTGACATAAGTTAGTCTACAAATACAGACTACTGAGATATAACGACTGTCGGAAAGTCCTTACCAAGCTTCCCGACAGTCGTTTTTTGTGTCCAAACCGATATAACCTTCTCCATCGCGATTAGCTGCGGACACATATTCAATAACCGCGTCTTATGACGCATAATTCGAATGAAAATGAAATTTAATGATCAAAAGAAATTATATCGCCAGAATGCTATGACTCAGTCAGACATCCTCTACCTCCCTGACAGTCGCGATCTTGATGTGACCGTTGTTTCGGGGAAGTGTGCTGATATCGTACGCAGCATACATGACGCGATGGGACGTCTCGCACCCATGGGTGACGACGAGAGGAGAAGTCTTTGGTTTGAGGTTAAGGGCAAGAGGTGGGAGTGGTATAGATTGTCGGTATCAACCTATAAGGATTGCCATTATCTTTATATCACCGGAGACACTTATGACCATCATGTATTTTGTGACAAGGAAGATTGTAATTCCCGCCATTGTTTCTATGAGGATGAACTCGTCGGAATATTCTCAAAAGTCGAGAAGTATGTTGCCGGACTCGTTGACAACATCTTGTCTGCGCCCGAACAATATAATTCGTATGTTGAGAAATATTTGAGTTACTACCGGAGAGAAGGGTTGATAAAGAGGTCAGTCCTGAACTCTTTGATTCCTGACAATAGCTATGACGGAATCGATATACCTCGGGTAATCAACATATATGAGAATCAAGTTGAGCCTACTCGGTTCTCTGAGATGACCCTCAGACGCTATATGCACTATTGGCGTATAGCATACGAAGCTGTATATGGCAGCATGTCTGGAGATGATATCGAAGTCTTCCGGCATTCAAGCAAAGGATATGAGGCAAGAGAATATAATCTTGATTCTGAGGACGATTTCAGAAGATGGAAGTCCGATGTCTCACCTTATCATGGCTTTGATGTGGTGTATGCGAGAGTTCACATGTACCCTACATATTCTAATGGACAATGGCATTTTTATGTCGGCACCGGTAGTTATTGGAATCTTGATGATTGCTTCCGGGCTGTCGTAAGATTGTCTGATGCCGGAATATCGGTTGAATTGGGAGAAGTCGATCATATTCTCGGAATCTTGAAGGAAACCGACTATGTAGAGATTACCCCTTATGCGTATCGATATATGCAGGGCGATGATATCGGTAGCCAGATGAAACTCCCTTATCCTGACGAAGTCGGCAAGGATGTCATCAAGGAAATAATCGCAAACACTAAATGGAATAAGCTTGAGAAGGTAAGCCCTCTCGCTTAACAACTTAACAATAAGGAAATATGAAAATACAATACGCATCTGACCTCCATTTGGAGTTTCATGAAAACAGCCGCTGGCTGAAAGAGAATCTGCTGGTAGCAGTCGGCGATGTTCTGATATTAGCCGGAGACATCGGCTATCTCGGTGATGACAACTATACGCATCATCCCTTCTGGGACTGGTGTGCCGACTCGTTCCGGCAGACTATTGTCATCCTCGGGAATCACGAGCTGTACAGGAGTTTCGACATCAACAACCTCCACGAAGGCTGGCAGCTCGATATTCGTCCCAATGTCAAGGTGTGCTATAACCGTGTGATTCAGTTGGCTCCCAATATCGATCTTATCGCGTCAACTCTTTGGGCAAAAATTCACCCGTGGGATGAGTATCAGACCGAACGCGGAGTGACCGACTTCCATCGCATACGCAACGGACAGTTCCGTCTCTCCTCCCAGCGTTTCAATCAGGAGCATGAGCGTTGCCGTGAGTTTATCGAGAGAAGTGTAGAGCAGAGTAACGCAAAGCACATTATCGTCGCCACACATCATGTGCCGTCGTTCGAGCTTATGGCAAACGAGTTCGAGGGTAGTCCGATAAACGGTGCCTTTACATCCGAACTTGGCGACTTTATTGCCAGTAGCCGTATCGAATACTGGATATATGGCCATTCGCATCGAAACATAAACAAAACCATCGGCAATACCCGGTGCATCTGTAATCAGCTTGGTTACACCTTTCATGGTGAGCAGGCCGATTTCCGCCGGGATGCCATAATAGAAATAAATGACAATGAACTACAAGTTTGACGGTGACCGGTTGTTCTTCACTTCCGACACCCATTTCAACCATACCAACATACTGCAATATTGCAATCGCCCGTTCAAGACTGTCGACCAGATGAACGAAACCATCATCACTAACTGGAACAGAGTGGTTGGACCGGATGATGTAATCTTCCATCTCGGAGACTTCTGTCTCGGTGGAGCTGAAGAGTGGAATAAGATTCTTGACCGTCTAAAGGGCAGAATCTACCTCGTTCTCGGTAATCATGATCTCAAGAATATCCGACAAGGTTTCATAGATAGGTTCGAGCATGTTGCAATGTCGATGTGCATACAGGTCGGGAAGAAGAAAATCTACCTGAACCACTTCCCTTATTTGTGCTTTGATGGTGGCTATCATAACGATGTATGGCAACTGTTCGGTCATGTGCATACCCGCCCATCGAACACCGGGATTGACGCAGGACGCCTTCAGTACCTCTTCCCGACACAGTTTGATGTCGGCGTAGACAACAATAACTTTACGCCTCTGTCTTTCGATGAGGTACGACACAAGATTCAAAGGCAGATTGAATCGAACTAAGTATTTACCTTCTCAACGGCGTCTTGTCTGCTAACGAGATGCCGTTGTCTTCTTGCTCATACGATTATGCCCTTCAATCCGGATAGATGGCGATTTTGATGACGCCGTCGGAGCGGTTAGCGAAGAGGGTGTATGCTTCCTGGATGCGGCTGAGAGGGTAGCGATGGGTTATCAGATGGGTTGTGTCAATCTTACCTTCGGAAATCAGCTGCATGATTTTGTCGCAGTCGCAGGCATCGACACCGCCGGTCTTGAATGTGAGATTCTTGCCATACATCCACGGCAAGGGCAATATCTGTTCTTTCTCGTAGAGGGCGACAATCGTAACAATGGCATTTGGACGGGCACAACGCCAAGCCAACTCAAACGTATCTTCACCTCCGGCGACCTCAATCACGCGGTCGGCGCCACGGCCCTCTGTCAATGAATTAAGGGATTCAACGCATTTTGTCGGATCAACAACTTCGACATTCGGATAATGCTGCCGAACAAACTCACGGCGACCTTCGTCAGCCTCACAAACTACAATCTGTCGAGGATTATACAACTGTACACATTCCAACGTGCATAACCCGGTTGGTCCGGCACCGATAATCAGTACTGTATCTTCCTCGGAAATTTCGGAAATCTTGGCAGCCCAATAGCCGGTAGCGAGTATGTCACCTACAAATAGAGCCTGCTCATCACTCACGTTGTCGGGAATAGGAGTAAGGCCATTGTCGGCATACGGCACTCGGACATATTCCGTCTGACCGCCGTCGATTCGGCATCCTAACATCCAGCCGCCGGAAGTGCAGTTGTTCACATATCTCCGCCGGCAGTAGAAACACTCGCCGCAGAATGTCTCCACATTCACCGCTACCCTGTCGCCCGGTTTGACATTGGAGACTTCCTCTCCTACCCGCTCCACGATACCCACCAGTTCATGTCCCACAGTAATGCCGACCTCAGCCTGCGGCACTGCCCCATGCAGAATATGAAGGTCTGACGAGCAGATGCTCGAAAGAGTAACCCTAACCACGGCATCCTTCGGGCTCAAAATTTCCGGGTTCGGTTTTTCAATCAGCTCAAACCGTCCCGGCTCGGTATATGTCAATGCTTTCATCTCGATTTTTTCTATTCTTCTTTTTATCAAGTTCTGCATACAAAGCCGGTCGGAGATTCCGGTTATATTCCTCAATCTCTTTTATCTTCGGAGAATCAGGTGGTATGATTTCATAGCCTCCATTAAGCCATGTTTGTGGTTCATTATCCCCATAGTGCTCCTTAAACCTTTGGCTGACTTCCTCACGGGTAATCTTTCCCTTGACATTATTGATTGCCAAATCAAGCAAAAATGCAGACACATTCAGTTCTGTCGCATCTTGCAGACCGATACTGATAAGCCACGCATCTGCAAGTTCTCTTATCATTGGATTATCGCTGTGTGATAACTCAACCAATTCCTGATATTTATCCTTGTATGCCATTGGTTTGTAATTTTTGATATACCAACTACCGAGGATTTCTCGGTGGTATAACTGTAACATCTGAGCGAACTTTTTACATTTGGGGAACAGTTGAAGCTGATTGAAACTCATCTTCGGTAAAAATACTATTTAAATGTTTGCTCATTGCTGGCACACCCACATCAAACAGTTGCGCCATAGCTTTCAGCGTACACCAAACAGATTCATTATGGTACACAACCGGCACGCCATCTTCCTTCCCCTCGATTTGAAAAATCAGGAACTCCGCACTGCTATTTCGTATCTCTAATTTCTTTGACATTGTCATTGAAGTTGTTTAAGCGCTTGTTTAAAAACAAATGTGAATGAAAAATGAGCATCAGTCGGATGCTCAGGCATTTATCCTTTGAGAATTGTTTAAATAAAAGAATAAACACAAACAAACTCAAAGAAATATGTATCTGACCGATTTGACCGATGCTCAGAAGGAGTATATAAAAGGAACAATTCTGATGGACAATTGGCGTAGCAAATATGATTTTTTTCTCATGCTTGACGCGATAATCTACATAGATGTCAGCGGCAGCCAATGGCGACTGTTTCCGAAGGAATACCCCAAGTGGCAGACGGTCTATTACTATTTCAGGCGCTGGGGCGCAATGGATGCATTTTCTGAACTTGAGGACAGTCTTGTGGAGAAAGTCAGACTCAGAAGAGGAGAATCGCCACACCCGACCATCGGTGCCATAGACAGTGAGAGTTCCCGTTCCGCTCTTCCTCGTTCTCAAAAGGGAATTGACGGCAATAAGAAGGTCAAAGGTGTGAAACGTAACATAATAACAGACAAGGACGGAGATATTCTGGAAGTATCCACAACTCCTGCCAATATCCATGATTCCAAGTCTGCATACGCTCTTGTGGCAATGCTTGTCGTCGCTTTTCCCTGGATAAGACGCATCTATGCTGACAGAGGCTATCGTGGAAATTTCATAGAGGAGGCCAAGCATGATTTTGGAATTGACGTAGAGATCACACATTCAAATTATTCCGGTAAGTTTGTCCCGGCCAAGAAAAGATGGGTCGTGGAGAGGGCTTTCGCATGGCTTGAAGATTTCAGACGATTATGCCGAAAGTACGAAGAAACGACAGAAGCCGCCAACGAAATGCTTATGGTCGCAGAGGTTATGATTACCCTACGCAAACTCACTTCCGTTAACAATCGTTTTTAAACAACCTCTTATACAACACGAAGACTATTTACGAGCTATAAGATTAGGGTTAGGGACAGCTGCATTGGTTATCCAGAAGGACGGATAAGACAGTCTGCAGGCTCAAACCAATAGGGATTGCGGAGTGTTAAACATTATAAAAGTGTTAAACATTATAAATGGGTAAGAGGTATCGGCGATAGTGAGGAAGCTTCCGGACTGACACCTCTGCCGGTTTCGCGAATTTCTACTATATACCATACAATTGCTATTGAAACTAAACCGTTTCAACAAAAAATGTTGAGTTATGGATCTTGAGAGAATGTTGACCGATACGTTCGGCCGTGATAAAGTGCTGTCAGGCAGATTATGGCGCGAGGTCTATGCACGCGACGCCTCTTATTTCAGGATACTTCCGCAGGCTGTCGTCAGGCCCAGTACGGTCGATGACATCTCGCAGTTGCTCGCCATTGCCGGGCAGCATGGAGTGGGGGTGACGTTCCGCGCCGGGGGCACATCGCTCAGCGGCCAGACTGTCAACGACGGTATTATCTGCGAGATTCGCACAGGATGGCACGGATATGAAATCCGCAACGGTGGGCGGAAGGTCTGGTTTGAGCCGGGCGTTACCGCTGAGCAACTGAACGCATACCTCAATCCGCACCATACGCATATCGGGCCCGACCCTGCCAGTTCATCCGCAGCCATGATGGGTGGTATCCTCTCGAACAACTCAAGCGGAATGCAGGCCGGTGTGGCCCATAATTCCTACCACACGCTCAGTTCGATTCAGTTCATGCTGGCCAACGGCCACCGCTATGACAGCGGCTCGGCTGCCGACCGCAGGAGGTTCGAGCGCGACGAGCCTGAGCTCTGCCGCGGACTGATGGATATACGCACGCGAATCCTCGCCGACAACGAGATGCGCGAACGCATTGTTCGCAAGTACAGCATCAAGAACGTGACCGGCTACGCAATGAACTCGTTTGTCGACTTCGACAACCCTATGGATATCTTCGCCCACCTCATCATCGGCTCTGAGGGGACTCTTGCCTATATAATCTCGGCTGAGCTTAACACGCTTCCGCTCTATTCTGTCTACAGCAGCTCGATGCTATATTTCCCCGACGTCACCTCTGCTGCCGCCTCTGCTGCGCTGCTCGGGCAGCATGGTGCGCTCGCAGTGGAGATGATGGACTACGCCTCGCTCGTCAGTTATCTGGGCAAGAAGAATGACATGCCGGCGGGTACGACCGCCATGCTTGTCGATATCGGCGCCGACTCGCCCGAGGAGATGCGGCATCTCACCGAGACGCTCGACCCGGAGTTCCGCAAGATCGCGCACCTGAGCCGTTTCGATCCCTTTACGCATACGGTTGACGAGCGTGCCCGGCTCTGGCGGATGCGCGACGGCATATTCCCCTGCGTGGCCGGAGCGCGTACCCCGGGTGCGACTGTCATCCTCGAGGATGTCGCCGCTCCGGTCGAGAGCCTTGACCGCCTCGTCGACGGCGTGCAGCGCCTTTTCAAGAAATATGACTATGACGGCGCCATATTCGGCCATGCCCGCGACGGCAACATACACCCAATGCTTACCTCCGACATGTCCTCGGAGCGCGAGACCGTGCGGTTCCGCAATTTCATGGACGACTTTGTCGACTGCGTGCTTCGTCTCGATGGCTCACTCAAGGGCGAGCATGGCACAGGCCGGGCGATAGCACCCTTTGTAGAGCGAGAGTGGGGGGCTGACATATATGCGCTCATGAAAGAGGTCAAAAGTCTGGCCGATCCGGGCAATCTCCTGAATCCGGGCGTAATCATCAACGATGATCCCGATTGCTTCATAAAGCCGATGAAGCGGATGACCCTTTTCGGCGACAGTCTGGGCTATTCGCATGCCGACAAATGCATGGAGTGCGGATATTGCGAGCATGTCTGCCCGACGCGTGACATCACGCTGACTCCCCGGCAGCGGCTTCAGGCATTGCGCGTCATTGCCGAGACCAATGATCCTGAACTGCGCAAGCAGTACCGGTTCATTGGCGAGGAGACCTGCTGTGCCGACGCATCCTGCATGCGGCCCTGCCCGATGGATATCTCCACCGCCGAGGTTACCGACCGGGTCAGGGCGAAATCTGACCCTCGCCTGATGGAAAGGATGCTGAGCGCGAGCGCCGGACATTACGGCACGATGGAGACAACTATACGCGCCCTGCTCAAGACAGCGGTCGCCACTCAGAAGGTCATAACGCCCTATCCGCTGATATGGGCCACGGACTTCCTGCACCGCATCTATGACCAGGCACCGCATTGGTCCCGACATTTCGCGATGCCGGCCAAACTCCACTGGCAGGAACTGGAGAATCCCGACTTCGTGCTCTTCCCGGCCTGTGTCACGAGGATTTTCGGAGGGTCGTCGCTGGGGAAGAACGACCAGGTGACTGTTACTTTGCGCGTTGCCGAGAGGGCAGGGCTTCGAATGTCGCTTCCGCGTGAGATGCACGGCGTCTGCTGCTCGCAGATATGGCTTCACAAGGGGGACCCCGAGGGGCAGCGCATCATGGCCAACGAGACGGTCGAGAGGTTCTACCGGCTGAGTGATTCCGGCCGCGTGCCGATAGTGTGCGATACAACCTCATGTACCCACACTATGTTGAGTTCGATGAGGGATTGCCTGACCGAGGAGAACCGTAAGCATTACGACTCTCTAAAGATTATCGACATAACCCAGTGGCTGGCCGACCATGTGTTGTCCCGGCTGAGGGTGGCGAACCCCAAGCGGAGCGTGCTGCTGCATCCGACATGTGCCTCGCGGCTGCTTGGGCTTCAGGATAAGATGGAGGGAATTGCACGTAAATGTGCAAAAGAAGTCACTATCCCGGTCAACAGCCAGTGCTGCGGAGCCGCGGGTGACCGTGGATTCATGTTTCCCGAGGTGGCACGAAGTGCTGTCGCCGATGAACGCAGAGAGATTGAGAATAGAGAATTCGATGGCTGCTACTCACTCGCTCGTACATGCGAGATCTCGATGATGGACACCATCGGG
Source organism: Muribaculaceae bacterium (assembly GCA_014867205.1). Lineage (GTDB taxonomy): Bacteria > Bacteroidota > Bacteroidia > Bacteroidales > Muribaculaceae > Lepagella. Next base: position 70,759 of record WGUO01000009.1, read on the forward strand.
CGCCCCTACGAGTCGATTGTCTATCTTGTCGACGAGACGACACTTCCCATGTGATTCCGGTGAATCTCTAACAAATTTTGCATCATTGTGTGATATTTATGGGAATTTTGTTGGCGAAATGGTGTTAAATGTATAAATTTGCATGATGTGCGAGCTGAACGGTAGCGCAATTGTCAATGAGTTGCGATGTACACTGCTCCCGGATGACACATTCTGTACAACATTTCAATACAACAATATCAACCGATATCATGAAAAATTATACCAAACTCTTATGCGCGGCAGCGACCATGCTTATGCTGGCGACCGGCGCATTCGCCGAGGAAGAGACTCCGGCATTCTACGTGATGACAAATTATTCTGATTGGGGAAAGTTTGACATTCTTGATGAGACTGTGACGCACACATGCGGCACGCGTTTCGGCTCCGTGCGCTGGGAATGTGAGAATTTCGCTACTGTGCCTATTAATTCCGGCGCGGTGTATAACGATCTGCGGTGTGGATATGATTTAGCAAGCATGGCCTCGTTGCGCAACATTACTCCTCTGCCTCATATAGTCAATAGGATCGCATGTAAGCTTCACGTCTATAACCGCAATTATGTCAACGGATACCTTAAGTCTATAGTCTTGAGGTACAGCGGCAATCCCGACATGAGCGACGCCGTGTCAATAGAATTTCAAGCCAGCCTTCCGCAAATTGATAATGAATGTGAGTTTGTTATAAATGATCCCGCCAGAATGAGATATTACAGTTTCGAGATTTCTCTTGGCGAACACGGCAAATTTAGCGATACAAACGGCATGTGCTACTTGGGGGTGTCCGATTTCAGGGTATTTGCCCAGCCGGAGGCTGACGGTATGCCGGTCACCTGGGAGTCTGTGAATGAGAATAATGTCAAGGTGTGCAATGTGATGGCCGAGGCCGGGAAACTGCACCTGTTATGCTATGAACTCGACGCCAATGACAACATCGTTTACGATTCGTCGCAACCTCAGTCGGTTCGACGCGCAGAAGGCTCAATCGACTGGACAGACACTTCCTGGACCAACGAAGTCGCCGATAAATGGGAGGGTGTCACAGTCGAATCACCCCGCATCACAGGGCACAAGATGGCCATTCGTGCCAAGGCCGAACTCCCCGATGGCTCGTTCAGCCCCGAGAGGCAGTTCTTCTTCAACACCGATGGAATATTTACCGGCATTGACTCTCCGGTATGCGATGCATCGGCCGATTCCTCTGCCTATTACACTCTTCAGGGCGTTCGCGTGGATAATCCCTCTAACGGCGTATACATCCGCGTCGCCAGAGGCAAAGCAGAGAAAGTCGCGCTGTAAGCAACACAGCAACTCTCTGAGGTGCTGTTTCATTGAAGTCGTCTAAACATAAATCCGCTTCTCTTGCGTTCTGTAAGAGATAGTCGGTAAGTTCAGACGACTTCAATGTTTATGACCATGAATCGAATCGACAGAGGAAAGAAGGTGATAAGGCAGATGATAGAAATCTACTGCCAAAGGCATCATCATGCCCTGGGCCTTTGCAGCGAGTGTGAGGAACTGCTGGCATATGCCAATAAGCGCCTGGAGCACTGTCCCAAGGGAGAGAGGAAGACGAGCTGCCGCAAATGCGACATCCACTGCTATGCTCCCGACAAAAAGGAGCAGATCCGACAGGTGATGCGCTACGTGGGCCCGCGCATGATCTTCATTCATCCCGTCGCCGCCATACGCCACCTGATATCCGAACTAAAATAAGACTGGACCAATCCATTGACATAAAAGCCGGAGACACGTCATCATGCCTCCGGCTTGTTACGTCTGGCCGGTGTCCCCTAATCAGTAACCTTCCCTCTTGCTTATATCGAAATTTTGTGTTATATTTGTAGTCAAATATTGACAGTATTATGGCATTCGGGTCTAATAGTAACAATTTGTTAGCATTATTAGAGGACTTCACTCTCGATAATCCGGAGGAGATAGCACGTGGTGTCGCCGAGAATTTCCGCAGGCGCCGCGTGGAGAAAAACATAACCAGGGAGCGTATCTCCGAGAAGTCGGGTGTGCCTCTGTCGACAGTGGCCCGTTTTGAGCAGAAGGGGGCAATCTCGTTCGAGTCGCTTGTCAGACTGGCGATGGCCTTGGGTTACGCGCCGGAGGTAAAGAATCTGTTTGGCGAGTCGAAATTCACAACTATGGCTGAGCTTGAACTGATTCGTAGCAAGAAAGAAGACAAAAGAGCCTATCCCAAAAACAAGAGGAAATGAAGAAGATAGAAAAATTAAAGGTGCGGTTTCGTGGTGAACCGGTAGGAACACTATCGCTAACGGCAGATAATCGGCTGAATGTTTTCGAGTATGAAAGATCATGGCTTGCCGGAGGATTCAGCATATCGCCGTTGGAGTTGCCCCTCAGACCGGAAGCATTTGTCTCGAAACCTGAACCCTTCTCCGGCAATTTCGGAATATTCGAGGATAGTTTGCCCGACGGATACGGGCGTTATCTTCTTCACAAGACGCTAATGCGGCGCGGTATCAACGACTCTGATTTGACCTCATTAGACCGGCTTGCGATTGTTGGTGACAGCGGTATGGGTGCCCTCTCTTACACTCCTGCGATAATTCTGGATCGAGAGGATCCGGTGACCGATTTTGACAGGCTTCAGCAGATTGCACTCGAGGTCCTGAGGGAGCAGCAGGACAATGATGCCGGTCTACTGCTCTATAACAGTGGCAACAGTGGGGGGGCGCGTCCCAAGGCCGTCTTTTCTGATGCCGGGGGACATTGGATTGTCAAGTTCAGACATACTTATGACCCGACCGATGTCGGTATTCAGGAATACCGCTACAATGAGGCTGCTCAAAAATGCGGGATTATCGTACCGGACTTCCGTCTTGTGAACGGACGCTATTTTGCGTCGCGCAGATTCGACATTGATGCTGACGGCAACCGTCTCCACACAGCGACAGCCGGCGGTCTCTTGGGACTGTCACTTAGGGAACCTTTCCTTGATTATTCTAATCTGCTTGCCCTGGCGGGTTTTATAACACAACGCACAGAAGATGTCGAGCAGATGTATCGCCGTATGCTGTTCAATTATCTCACTGACAACAAGGATGACCATTGCAAGAATTTCAGTTTCTTTGTGGTTAGGGATTCCGAAACTGAGGAGTGGCAATGGAGACTGGCTCCGGCCTACGATCTCACTCTTTGTGCCGAAGGGTATAACGGCGAACATGCCACCTCGGTAAACGGTACCGGTCATCCCGGATTGTCGGACTTCATTGCAGTTGGCACAAAAATCCGACTCTCAGAGACAAGATGCCGTGAGATAATCGAGGAGGTTTATGCCGGCTGCCAAGGTCTGACTCGCTATGACTTTCGGAAATAAGTTGTTCCGCTGGCCCCGGCGTTACATGTCGACAACATATGCGCAATTTACGGTTTTATCTTCACAAGCATCACCTTGGAGTCGGCTTTGGCCATCACGCTGTGCGGGACGCCGGCGCCCATAAGCAGGAACTCGCCGGCCTTGATGGTGTGGGGCTTATCGATCATGGTAAACTCAATCTCGCCTTCCAGCACGTTGACCATTACCTCTGCCGGCGCGGTGTGCGTGTCAAGTCTCTGGCCTGCCTTGAATGCAAGCAGGACTACTTCTCCGTTCTCGTTGTTGAAGATGTGCTTGAAGTGGACCTTGTCACTTCCAGTCTCAATCTGGTTGGTGAGACCATGCACCTCACCGAACCTGTAATCTGTATTTAGCATAGTGTATTGTATAAAAAGAGTCGGCGGCACTATTGCCGTCGACTCTTAAACAAATGCATGTTTGGATTAGTTCAGCGGAATGAGAAGTAGAGGTTGTTGTAGGGAACGGGGAGATCCGCGGTCATGAAAGTCCAGTAATGCCGGTCGTCGAAGTCGTATGGCTGGCTGACATAATCGACATATGTGGATTTCTTGGCGAGCCTATCAGCCTTCGCCATGCCGGTGTCAGGGGCGCCCCCGATGAAATAGTCGTCGGCAACGAGGCTGAAGTTGCCGTACTGCGAGAGTGCATGTCCGTGCGAGAATGCCCTCTGGTTCGGGGTTCCGGCTGAGATGGTCCGGCGCACGCAGATGTCGTCAATAGGGGCGTCGGCCTTGTCGCTCACTCCGTATCCAGAAGCCTTTCCGACCGAGAGGCAGTCCTGCAGGCGCACATGGTCGCCCAGGCGGCCTGCGATACCGTAGCCGTCATCCCCGGCGTTTACGTCGCCGAAATTGCAGCACTGCGAGATCTCGACACAGTTGTCCACACGCTGTGTCATCGTTCCGACGGTAGCGACCGCTGCCGAGCACACCAGTATTGTGGCTGTGGCGGTGCCCCCGGTGAATACCATGCCGGCCACGGCCAGCACACACGATGCGGCCGCCAGCATGATCTCGCGAGCTTTCTCCACCTTTGCCACCTGCTCGTCTATATCCTCAAGGCGGTCGTGGATGGCGTCGGCCAGTCGGTCATCATCGTCGTCACCCTGCATCGAGTCATCGAATCTCACCATGTTGTCATGCACCATTGCCGGTACGCCGGCGAGTCCCGACAGAGCGAAACGGAAAGTCGGGATCGATGCCTTAAGGTCGGAATGCATGGCGGCCACCATGGCGTCGTTGCGCTCGGGAAGCTGCCTTTCATAAAGAGAGTCCCAATAGTCGAGGTCCTGAAGCTGCAACGGAGTCGCAATGGCAGTCACAAGGTCCTTGGCCGACGTGAAGATCTTTTTAACTTTTTTCTTCTTGTTGAGACGAGCCTTAAAGTCTGAGACCTTGGCCGGCGGATTCTTAAGGGCCTTGATCACCTTGAAGGTAGTCGAGCCGTAGCTCTCTATCAGTGAGCTCACGTCGTTGCCGTTAAGCGAGTAGCTGTCACCTGCGCGAGCGATTATCCCGGCTGAGATGTCAGTGCCAGTAACCGCGCCGTAGTTCGCGCAGAAATTGATCATGCCGGTGCTTCCGCCCAGAGCGAGTATTCCGGCCGCCATTCCATCCGAGGCACTGACCAGGCCGAGGTTCGCGTTGTCGGTCAGGATATAGTAGGCGGAGCGGCCCACTATGCCGCCGGCGCACTGGCTTGCGTTGACCGAACTGTTGTTATAGCAGGCATGAATCACGGCGACAGGTGCGAATCCCATCATTCCGCCGGCGAATGTGCCGCTGCATACCACCGGTCCTCGGTTATAGCAGTCGGAGAGTGAGGCCTGGGCCTCGCCCACGATGCCGCCTGTGTGGTCACTGCCGCGTACGGTGGCGAAATTATGGCCTGAGGTCATGATGATGTCGTTGAAACTGCCGTCCTCGCGCCGCATCACGGTGCTCCCGAGTATGCCCCCTGTGCCCATGCCTCCATTGACATCGCCACGGTTCACCACAGCCGCCATAGTCGAGGTGCCGAGACCTCCAGCGATACCGCCGGTGCCCATGCACGCCGTCGCGTTGACAGTGCCGTAGTTTATGCTGTTGGAGATGTAGGCCGCCTCGACTCCGCCGATGATTCCACCCGCGCAGCGTGTGCCGTAGGCCGTCACTGTGGCATGGTTGACACAACTGTCGAGGACTGCCGTGGCGTTAATGGTGCCTCCGCCCACCAGTCCACCTGCAAAAGAGCCCTCCCGGGCGTTGCTGACAGGCAGGTTCTCGTTGACGCAGCCTGTCATCATCAGCACGGCGTTGGCATCCACTCCGCCGACGATGCCCCCAACAAAGTTGGTGCCATAGACCTCGGAGGCTGTCGACGATTGCTGGCGCACGCAGATGTTGCGGAGCACGGTGGCCGTGTTGTCAATTCCGGATATTCCCACAACCGCGCCAATCAGTGTGCCTGTCGAGCCGGCCCCGATACTCACGGGGTCAATCATGGTTATGTTGCGGAAAGTCGCTCCGGACACGTAGCCGAAGAGGCCAGTGGCGGGCACGACATCGGTTGTCGGGGCACCCTTGCCGTCGAGCGTACGCACCGCGCAGTAGTAGATGGCGTGCCCCCCGCCGTCGTAACTGCCCTCAAACGGATAGGCTGACTTGGCGGCGATTGGCTCGAACCCCTTGTTGTAGTCGCGGGTCATGTCTATGTCGGCGAGCTGCAGGAAGCAGAGGCCCTTCGACTCACGCTTGCCGTCGGCCAGCAGCTCGCGTATCATCTTAAGTCCCCGTGCCGAGGCTATCCGGTACGGGTTCTCGGCCGAGCCGTCGCCGAACATTGCCGCCGCCAGGTCGTAGGTGGAGGGGAACACACTGTTGTCCGAGGGCCCGACCTTCATCACACAACCCATGTGGGTCTCCTGCGGGATGCCGTCTGCGTCTCGGGCCGCTGCCGCCGCGAGGACATAGTTGCCCTGCCTCAGGGCACCTCCGAAGTCAAGTACGGACTTGCCGTTCCTCACGTAATGGCTCACCTTGACGGCAATGGGTGTCCTGTCTTCCTCATATATCATATGCAGGGTGGTCTCCCCCTCGGGGAGGACCGGGGTCAGGTCGGCGGGAAGTTCCACATACCGCTGGCTGCCGAACTCGGCGGTCTCCGGGCCGTCGGCCTCAAGGCTCTCCCTGCAGCCCGGCAGAAGCATGGCGCCGGCCAGCATGAGGGCCGGCGCAATCATATTGAAGATTCTATTTTTCATAATGTCATTTATTTCTGGAGAGGGAGCCTTTCGTCAAACATCGGAACACCAAGCAGAGTGGGTGCCGCAACTCCTTCATGAAATTCCCAGTCCCACGAGTAGAATTCATTATAGGTGGCTTCCTTGCGCATCTGGTCGGCGTTTCTCGACTGCGATCCACTTTTCTTCATGTCTCCGCTGCTTGCCGAATCGAGATAATAGCAGTTGCTGATGGAATAATGCGAGTTTTTCTCGCCGCCTATGATTCCCCAGCCGGTCTGGCCGACGTTGTAGCATGAGGATATCGTAACGGTCGATGAGTTTGAGTCCTCCTTCTGGCCGAGGATGCCGGCGAGCCACTCGCGGCCCGGTGCAGAGGGAACCTCGCCCATGTTGAAACAGTTTTCGATTTTGCAGGACCCTATGGCGCGTCCCACGATTCCGCCCACGGCCTGAATGGCGTCAACACGGCCGGCATTGTAGCAGGCCTTCACCTCACCATGGTCATTGATGTGGCCTACGATACCGCCGGCTGCAGTGGCGTTTGCTCCGCTTATCGAGCCGTGGAACGAACAGTTGATGGCCGTCATATGGGGCGGCGTATACTTGGAGGCGGGGGTGAGCTCCTCGAACATTCCCGCAAGACCGCCGAAGCCCATCATCTGGCTTGTGGCCGTTGAGGTAATCTTAGCCCAACTGTGGCAGCCCCATAGGTCGGAGTTTATGCCGTTCTGCACCATTCGGCCCACAATGCCGCCGGCTATGTTGCCCGACGTCGTGATGGTTGCCTGGAGTCTGTTGTCGAAGTGATTGATTGTGGCGCTTGAGCCCTCTTCCGAATAGAAGTATCCGATTGCTCCTCCGACATTGTCGCCTCCGGTCACGGTAATAGACACCTTGACAGGCGAGTGGTTCTTGAACATGTAGCAGTTGAGATTCTTTCCGCCAACCTTGGCGTAGCCGAAGAGTCCCCCAGCGCACCCCCCGGAACTCAGTATGTTGGCATATACGGGGCAATAGTCGTGGGTGAGATACATTGAGTCGGCAGGTCTTATCTTGCCGCTGATGCCCCCGACATTGGCTTTGCCCGAGATCTTGAGCGAGCCGTTCTCGTAGCTGACATGGCTGCCGGCGAGCAGGTTGATGGTCTTTGACAGGCCGAAAAGACCGCCGACGTTGTCGCCCGTCCCGGTGACATTACCGTCGTTCTCCACCAGAGACTTGTCGAGCATGTCGGTGCAGGCGCCTATGACGCCCCCGACGTTGACTCTGCCCTGCACGTTTCCGGTGTTCTTGCAGTTGATTGTCATGGCTGATCCGTCGGCTGACGAGGCATTGCCGATCACGCCGCCCACATAGTCCAGGGTGCCGGACACATTGCCGTAGTTCTCGAATGTGGCTGCCGAGTGGAATATTCCTTCTCCCATGACGCCGCCGACATACTCCTCACCCCTGACATATGCGTTGGAGATGAACTTGGCATTCGGCTCGCCGAAATAGTGGCACTGTCCGGCCAAGGCCCCTGCCCACATGCCTCCGGAGATGCTGGGCTTGGCCGGGCTGCTGTAGAGGAAACTGTTCTCTCCGTGCAGCGCGAGCCTGTGCGACGCGCCCACGAAACCGCCCGTCTGCGTGCTGCCGGTTACCTCGAGCGGCATCGGTGTCCTCATGTTGTTGATATTGAAGATGTCCCAGGGTATTGTGTATGCGTATGAGTCCTGGGGTAGAGTGGCTCCGGCGTAACACTGGGTGAAGTCCACGCAGCCGTTGCCTGCGAAACCTCCGGTTTCCTCGCGGCCCGATATCGAGCCGCTTACGTAGCAGCGGTTGAATGTGGTCACGGCTCCCGCTGTGACCTCAGGCGATGCCTCGCCTACGAAACCGCCGACAAAAGAGGCGTTCGACGCGTCTATGCGACCGCTGCGCAGGCAGTCGGTGAAACTTGATTCCCGGGTGCGGCCTATCATTCCGCCGATATATTTCGGTGAGTTCTCCGAGGATGATATGTCGACCGACGAGATGCACACGCTTACGGCGGCTTCGCCCGAGCCGATGAGTCCGCCGATGTTCTGGTTACCCTCCATTGTGCCGTTGACCTGGATGGAGTCGAGGCGGCATCCCTTCTTGGCGAAGCAGGCTATGGAGCCGATGTCCTTGTTGCCGTCGAGCATGACGCGGCGCATCTCCAGGTTGTGGATACGGGCGTTCTCGCCGAGGCTGTAGAAGAGGCCGCCGCAGCCGGCGTCGGTGAAGCAGAACAGGTTCTCGATATAGTTGTCCGAGCCGTTGATTGTACCGTTGAAGTCTGTTGTTCCGCCGTTGATGTTGTTGTGGCCTGCCGGCTCCCATCCCTTTCCGTAGGTCACGGAGCTCGTGTTGAGGTTTATGTTGCGTGTTATCTCGAAGAACTGTCCGGTATGGGTCTCGCCACGGGTCATCGGGTCGGAGATGCGCAGCATGAAGTCGTCTCCGCTGGCGATGATCCAGGGATCCTCCTCGGTGCCGCTCCCGATGGAGTTGGCTCCTACGTTGAATGAGCTGCGGAACCTGATGTTGTCCGGATCCACGATGCTGAGCCGGGCGCCGAGCAGCACGGTGTCCTCGACGGCGGTGGCGTCATCGCGGGTGGTCATTTTACGTCTCGGCCAGGTGATGGCGTTCAGATGATACATCTGGTGCGGAAGTTCGGCGAGGATCGGGTCGTCGGCCTCGAGGTAGATTGAATCCGCATCGGCCGAGATGTAGGAGTTGATGGGGAAGGTGACTCGGTCGTTTATGCCGCGCAGATGTATACGGCAAGACACCGGGTCAAGTTCTCCCTCAAAACGTTTGAGCCTCGGTATGCTCACTTTCAGTTGCCGGATTCCCACATCCTGGCCGGGAATGGAGTTCTCGCTCTGATTGACCGGCTCGATCACGTCATCGCTGCAGGCGCCCATCAGCGTCAGCAGCACGCCCACGGCGACCGTGCCGCCCACCCTGTTGCATTTAAGTCTCATAATGTCAGTTTTTCGTTCAGGTTTAGACTTTGAAGTCTCGCAAGGTGTGAATCGCTCCCTTTGGTACTTACTTTAGTCATGCTTAAGGCAAGACAGTAGCGAGCCACACATAAGGTCACAAATTTAATTCATCCGCGCCATAAATGCAAATTCAGATGGTGGATTTTAAGGTTTAGAGGTTTTAGGCGATGTTGGGTGTCAGGTGTCAGGTATAATTTTAGGGGTCAGGTTTAATAGGATGAGTGTGCGGGGCATATCTGCTTATGGAAGCAATCCTTAATCAAGTCTGCCACTGTATTATGATTCTTTAGGTGTTGTTAAAATATTATTGTAATTTATGTGTATATTTGGTTTGATATGTGAATATATGATAAAATAATATAAGGTTTGATGAAAATCTGTGAATGAATTTGGAAATTCGATGTTGCCGCATTAATTTTGCATCACCAATCAGACGATAGTCTTGCGATTGCAACTTTTTATTTGTGATTTGAAACCGATAGACCTTACAAGTCCTTTTCGATAACCCAAATCCGACTCAGACGGTTCTAATGATGCATGATTGATATTAGTGAAGATTATGTGTGATGTGAATTATTCGAGACGATAATGCGAAGTTGAGATCCAAATTATATATTATGATGCCGGTGTCTTCTGTGCTATGATAAGGCCAGAAACGTATACGGGCATGATTTTGACGAGACTTGTCCGAGAGATTTTTCAGAATTAACGAGAGATTTTTCAGAATTAAAAAGAAGCCAAATTGATTTTCCATAAGATGCGATCCAACCTACTAATCGCCATAACAGCGGCCTGCTGCTTCGGTCTTACGGCGAGAGCACAAGGCGGCTCCCTCGAGAGCCCTGACACTGTGGTCTCCGAAAGCGCAGGTTTCGAGATCTCGCAAAGTGTGATCACCGAGGAATCGAAGTCCCGCCTGAACAGCATCATCAGCGATATCGACTCCGTTCTTCGCAACGACCGTCTGATCTCGATGAGCGTGTCGGGAAGTTCCTCACCCGACGGGCCTGCGGGACTGAACATGCGGCTATCCGAACGGCGCGCAGGAGTCGTGCGCGACTACATAGTGAGGGAATCGGGACTTGCTCCGGAATCGTTCGCGATCAACGCCAAGGGCGAAGACTGGGAGCGGTTCGAGGCTCTTGTGAGACAGGACGAATCCATTCCGATGCGCGATGCTTTGCTGAAGATCATCGGCTCGTCTAAATCAGCCGGGCAGAAAGAGGCTGAGATGCGCCGTCTCGGCAACGGCCGGATATGGAGTTATCTTGCCGCAAATATATTCCCCGCCGTCAGGGTGGCGGTGGTTGATGTGCGGTACCGCAATTCTCCCCCCATGCAAGAGGTTATCTCCATGGATAAGACTGAGGAGACTTTCATCCTTGTTCCAGCATCAGAAGAGCAGGTCGATCTGACACTCCCGACCGGCGATACTCCTGTCGATGCACCTGCCAATGTCATTATCGAGCAGCCGGAATGGCAGCGTCATGCCTACGTAAAGACCAATATGCCGGCATGGCTCATGCTCTGGATAAACGCAGCAGGCGAGATTGACATCGCGCCCCACTGGTCGGCCAACCTATCGATTTATTACGCCGGCTACAATTACTTCAAGAGCAATCTTAAGTTCCGCAATTTCTCGGTGATGCCCGAGGTGCGCTACTGGCCCCTGGCCCGAAATAACGGCTTCTTCGTCGGCGCGCATTTCGGCATGGCATACTACAACGTGGCTTTCTGCGGCGACAAGCGATATCAGGATCACGACGGCAATACACCGGCCCTCGGCGGCGGCATCAATGTCGGCTACCGGTTCCGGCTGCCGCGCAATCCCCGCTGGCAGATGGAGTTCTCGGTCGGAGCCGGTGCATATCGTCTTGACTACGATATCTTCGACAACCGTCATGACGGACTGCTTGTCGGCCGCGAGAAACGCACGTTCTTCGGCATCGACAATGCCGCGTTCTCGATCTGCTATACCTTTGACGTAAACGGGAAAGGAGGTGCCCGATGAGAACCATGACAAGAATAATTCAGGCCATGGCTATCGCGTCTGCGGCGTTCCTGACGACATCATGCGTGCATGAGTGGCCCGAGGTCAACAATAATGTGCGGCTCACGCTTACAGTGCGCCATGAACTGCCCTGGACCGAATATGAATATGAGGTAGATACGGGAACGCGCTCCGGAGAACCGGAGGAGAAGTGGAAGTCTCTATACACCTTCCGCATATATCACCGTGGCGAGACAAAGAACCCCGTGCGCACCGAGACTGTAGTCCGCGAGGACCTTTCGCTTGCAGATTTCGAGATGACAATGACGCTGCCGCCCGGCGAGTGGGATATCTACTGCTGGCAGGACCTGATGAGTGATAATACTGACGGGTTCTATGACAGGAGCGATTTCGCGGCATTGTCGCACGTGAGACCCTATTCCGGCGACACAGACAAGCGCGATGCTTTCGAGGGATGTGTGTCTGTCAGCATTCCGGAGTCGATCGAGGAGACTGTTCTGGTCAACGGTGAGATATCGCTCGAGCGTCCGAAGGCGAAGTATGTATTCATCGCCACCGACTTCGACAAGTTCTTCAAGGAATCAGTCAACCGTTTCCGGAACTTGCCGCAGAGATGGGAGGAGATGACTCCGGACCAGAGGGAGGAGGCACTGAAGGATTTCTCGGTCGTGGTACGTTATCCGCTCTACATGCCGTCGGTCTATAACATGTTCGAGGCGAAGGTTACAGATTCATGGAGTGGAGTGACTTATGAGGCTAAGATTCGGCCTCTCAACAGCGACGAGGCGATGGTCGGATTCGACTATGTCTTCATGGGTCGCCAGAACAGCGGCGCCCAGGTGCAGCTTGCGCTCAAGACACCCGATGGCAAGGTAACCGGCCTGACATCAACCCTGACCCTACCGCTGAAGCGTGGACAGATCACGTATGTGAGGGGAAAGTTCCTCACGGCATCGGTAGGCAGCGGTCTCGACATCGACTTCTCTTTCTCCGGCGATTTCAATATCAAGGTAGAGTAGATATACAGCAACCATAACAAGATAACAACCATAACAAAATAATAATCATAACCAAACTTTTGCAGAAATGAAGAAAGTTCTTTATTGCACGCTTGCCGCGGCAGGCGTAATGAGTCTGGCGTCATGCTCAAACGATGACGCTCCGATGGCCGCCGGCGACGGCGTCAACATCACCGTCAAGCTTCCGCGTGACATGGCGACCCGCGGCACGTTCGGCGACGGCACGGACGACGGCGACCGCGCCATCCTCGACAACCTGCAGTGGTCGGTGTTCGAGGTACTCGAGAACGGCACACGCGAGCTGGTGTTCTCCGACGGCCGCACCGCGTTCGGCTCGTCGCAGACCGAGGAGCTTGTGAGCCTTCCGCTGGCCAAGGGCAAGACCTATCAGGTTGCCTTCTATGCCGACGACAAGGACAACGCCTTTGTGACCTACAGGGATGGCGATATCAGCGTTGACTACACCAAGGGGGTGTCGAACACGGCAGCCGAGGATGCGTTCATCGGCAAGTCGGAGGTGTTCACCGTTACCGGCGCCTACAGTGAGACGGTGACCCTGACGCGTCCGTTCGCGCAGCTCAACTGGGGTACCGACGACACCGAGGCCAAGGTGCTCAACAAGGTGATTCAGACCCTCACAGCCGAGGTTGCAGTGACCAAGGGCCTCTACAACGGCATGAACGTGATCACAGGCGAGACCATCGGCGAGCCCGTGGCTGCGCCCGTCAAGTTCGCAGCGGTGGAGTTCACCTCGCTTCCCAATCAGGCCTTCCCCGTGAAGAAGGATGACGTCAACGCTGAGCCGTACCTGCTGGTTGCGATGAACTACCTGCTGACCGGCAACGGCACGATCGACTGCGAGCTGTCGTTCAACAACGGCCTTACGCCCGTGACCGTCAACGCAGCCCCCGTGCAGGTCAACCACCGCACCAACATCTACGGCTCACTGCTGACCGCCCCCGGCGAGTTCAACATCAAGGTCGACAACAATTTCCTCCCTGAGGACAACAACATCAAGATTGTCACCAAGGCCTCTGAACTTGCGGACGCCCTCAACAAGGGAGGTGACATAGAGATTCCCGCAGGAGCGACTGTAAATCTTGAGGATATCCTCGGCACGCCCAATGACACTCCGGCCATCAACGTCACCAAGCCGACATCGCTTGAGGTAAAGGGTAAGCTCGAGTGCGGCACCGGCGGCCAGATCCAGGTCAAGTCACACCTCTCGATCAGCGGCACCGGCTCGATCGACACCGGAATCCGCGGAGCATTCAATGTGACAACCGGCGGAACTCTCGAGGCGAAGGATGTGACATTCAACTCCCCCAAGGCATATCGTGGTGGAGACGTGTGGAACGAGGGTGGAGGATCAATGACATTCACCAATGTCACCTTCAACTCCAACATGGCGACAGTCTACTTCCAGCCCGCAGGCGAGGATGACACCCTGACCATGACCGGATGTGTTGTCAACAACACGTCGAAGAACAGCATCGTCAACCCTGAGACCAACAGCAGGGTCTGGAGCTATGCGATCCGCGTGCAGGGTGGCAAGGCTGTCCTCAAGGATCTGACCGTGAATGCAGTGCAGGGTGCTGTGGCTGTCGGCCGCGGAGCGGTATGCGACATCATGTCCGGAACCTATACTGTCAATGACAGCGAGCCCGGCAAGGGTGACGGCTTCTACTGCGTATACGTCGCACGCGAGGGTATCGCAAACGTATATGACGGCAAATTCGCTTCTGTGAGAATCTCCGTCTTTAACGGTAACGAGGACGTACCCGGAGATAAATTCGGATTTGTAAACCTCTACGGCGGCAAGTACAGCAGTAGGGGCAAGAACCAGAGCGGCGAGGTCTTTACTCTTCCCGAGGGCTATGAGTATGCCCCTCTCACCGATGAGGATCCCTACAAGTGGGAGGTTGTAAAGTCAAATTCCTAACATCATAATTCAATCCGCAGGGGCGGGTGACTGCCCCCACGGAACCAAGCAACCAAAATTTTAAAATAAATTCCATAACAAGAAAAAATGAAGAAAGTTCTTTATTGTGCGCTTGCCGCGGCAGGCGTAATTGGCCTGGCGTCGTGCTCGAACGATGACATGCCGATGGCCGCCGGCGACGGCGTCAACATCACCGTCAAGCTTCCGCGTGACATGGCGACCCGCGGCACGTTCGGCGACGGCACGGACGACGGCGACCGCGCCATCCTCGACAACCTGCAGTGGTCGGTGTTCGAGGTACTCGAGAACGGCACACGCGAGCTGGTGTTCTCCGACGGCCGCACCGCGTTCGGCTCGTCGCAGACCGAGGAGCTTGTGAGCCTTCCGCTGGCCAAGGGCAAGACCTATCAGGTTGCCTTCTATGCCGACGACAAGGACAACGCCTTTGTGACCTACAGGGATGGCGATATCAGCGTTGACTACACCAAGGGGGTGTCGAACACGGCAGCCGAGGATGCGTTCATCGGCAAGTCGGAGGTGTTCACCGTTACCGGCGCCTACAGTGAGACGGTGACCCTGACGCGTCCGTTCGCGCAGCTCAACTGGGGTACCGACGACACCGAGGCCAAGGTGCTCAACAAGGTGATTCAGACCCTCACAGCCGAGGTTGCAGTGACCAAGGGCCTCTACAACGGCATGAACGTGATCACAGGCGAGACCATCGGCGAGCCCGTGGCTGCGCCCGTCAAGTTCGCAGCGGTGGAGTTCACCTCGCTTCCCAATCAGGCCTTCCCCGTGAAGAAGGATGACGTCAACGCTGAGCCGTACCTGCTGGTTGCGATGAACTACCTGCTGACCGGCAACGGCACGATCGACTGCGAGCTGTCGTTCAACAACGGCCTTACGCCCGTGACCGTCAACGCAGCCCCCGTGCAGGTCAACCACCGCACCAACATCTACGGCTCACTGCTGACCGCCCCCGGCGAGTTCAACATCAAGGTCGACAACAATTTCCTCCCCGAGGACAATAACCTCACTTCGACTCCCTCTGAGCCGAAAAAGGATGCAGACGGCACATATCTGATCAAGACCCAGGGTGAGCTCGTATGGATCGCCGAGCAGGTTAACGGCGGTGACATGCTCTCCGGCAAGACCTTCTCACTCCAGAATGACATCTACATGGTAGGCAAGTGGACTCCGATTGGCGGCGGCTCAAACTTCAACATCCGTTTCAGCGGCAAGTTCCTCGGCAACGGCCACACAATCCACAATATGGTGGTTGACAATCCGGCCGGCGAGCGCATGGGTTTCTTCGGATTCATGAACGGCCAGATCGAGAACCTCAACTTCGACAATGCCAGCGTGACCGGAAACCATTGGGCAGGCGTCGTGGCAGGCTATTCCGACAACGAGACCGGCTCCACCTACATCAAGAACTGCAAGGTGACCAACTCATCTGTAAAACTCGTTCCCGGAAATGAGAACGGCGACAAGGGTGGCCTCATCATAGGCTACATGGCGGCTCGTGACCAGGTTGAGAACTGTGCGGTGACCAACTGCACACTTCAGGGTTATCGCGACCTTGGCGGTATCATCGGCTATTCCAATTATTCTGTCATCAGGAACAACAAGGTGGATGGTCTGAAGATTATCATAGACAAGAGCGACAACTACAAGAACTACACAGAACTCAGCAAGCATGACGCCAACGGCGTGATCGGTGAGAAAGTCGGCGGCAGTGACGAGGGAAACACTTCGGCCAACGTACAGGTGGGTATGCTCGTAAGTTCACAGGATGCGCTCAACGCTACCCTCAAGGGACTTACCGCCAACGGTACGCTCGATGTCTACCTGTCCGAGGGCACGTTCACACTACCCTCAGTTACCGCTCCCGGAGCAATCCTCAATGTGATTGGTGCAGGCAAGAAGACTGTCGTGAAGACCAGCCAGTCTGCTGCGGGGTTCAAGGACCTCAACTTTACTAACTTGACCATCAGTGGTCAGGGCACCTACACCGGGTTCCAGCATCTTGCCGGTACTACCTCGTTTACCGACTGCGACCTCACCGGCACGTTCTGCGGCTACTCGCCCAATCTGGTGTTTACCCGCTGCAATTTCACCATGGATGCCGACGCCTATTCGCTGTGGACATACGCTGCCACCAAGGCAGACTTCATCGACTGCAACTTCACCAACACCAAGTCCGGTAAGGCAATCCTTGTCTACACCGAGGATGCAAATTACGCAGGAATTGATATCAATGTGACCGGCTGTACATTTACAGCCCCGGAGACAGGGAAGATGAAGGGCGTTGTTGAGATTCATACAGAGAGGTTCACGGGCAATCCCCGGGGAACTGTTGCCATCAAGAACTCCAAGTATACCGGTTGCTTCACCGGTTGGGTGCGTGAGGTTGACAACAGTCAGGAAGATGAGCCTGCCACCGACTTCTGGAATGTAGTGATTGAGAACTCGTAAT
Source organism: Muribaculaceae bacterium (assembly GCA_014867205.1). Taxonomy (GTDB): domain Bacteria; phylum Bacteroidota; class Bacteroidia; order Bacteroidales; family Muribaculaceae; genus Lepagella. The sequence continues at coordinate 87,858 of WGUO01000009.1, forward strand.
AAACCGGAAGGCTTTGGCCTTCCGCCTGAAATGGAAAGCGCCGGGCTTCGATGAGTCGAAGCCCGGCGTTGGCTATTTTCGGAATGGGTAGCTTCATTGCGCATCGGGGTACACTGGGAGTGCATAAATCAGGGGCTCCGGCAGGTACATAAAAAAGAATCCGGCATTGCTGTCGGACTCCTCTGGAGCGATAGGCGGGACTCGAACCCGTGACCTTCGGCTTGGGAAGCCGAAGCTCTACCAACTGAGCTACTATCGCGTTTCGTGTTGCAAATATAGCAATTATTATAGTTCCCCACAAATTTTCAGGTCAAATTCTGAAAATTTGTGGGGAACTAATGTCTGAATTGGCAGATGTCAGAGGCGTCAGTCATCGTAACGCAGGAACTGGCCGGCCTGATTGAACTTCATGTCGATGCCATTGGAGAGTTCCACCTCGTAGCCGTCACGCTCGCGCTCAATGCCTACGATTCTTGCGCCTTTCTGGTTTTTGGCCACATACTTCCTGACTGCGTCGGGAATAAAGCCTGACGGCACGGATTTGGAATTTGAGGTCTCGACGTTTTCCCAGTTTCCCTTGTTGTCAAATGAAATCTCTGTGCCGTCGGTGAGTACGACCTCATACTCGTTGATGTGTCCGAGGGCCTTGTCGATCTTCACGACGCTGACACCGGCCTTGAAGTTGTTGGCGATGGTGGTTCTTGCTGCCTGCGGAAGCACAGACGCGTCATGCGCATATTTGTCGCCCGCGCTCATGGCTGTGCTGAGACCTAAGACCATCACGAGCATCAAAAGTATTTTTCTCATAGTTTTTATGTTTTTAAAGGTTATACATGTCGATGAGGACGCAAAGTGACCTGTGTGCCACGCGCATCTCTCTGTTAATAGAACAAATTAACATCCATGAAGTTGTATCTCACGGTAGATTAATTTTGCTCGACGGTGCGGGGCGTACCGCACTGTGCGCCTGCCTTCTCGAGTTTCTTGTGCTCGTAGAGCTGATATGAGTTAATCAGGTTATGCCAGATGCTGTAGAAGCCGCCGACAATCGAGGTGACCGGCGTGAAGAATGTGTATCCCATCCAGATTGCGAGCACGGTGTTCTTCTGTCCGAGCGACTGTCCGGCGGTGATCTTCTCGTCATACAGGGCGCCTATCTTTCGCCCGGCCCAGAACTGGAACAGACAGCAGACAAGCGATACCGCCACGAGCCAGAGCTGGGTGGAGATGGCCACGGTGCTGTGTACGATGCTCCGCGTCGTCACGGCCAGTGCCAGAGCCAATGCGACAGCCCAGAGGTAAAACGAGAGCTCCTGGTATTGAGAGACCTTGCGGATGACAGTGGGGAAGAGGGCTCGTAGCAGCACCGCGCTGACGAGAGGCAGAAGGAGCAGGGGGAACACCTTGCCCAGGATAAGCAATGCCGCTGTTCCGACCGAGAGCGTCGGGTTCGGGTGAACGAACGGCACGAGTGCCGGGATCAGCATGGCGTTGGCCAGGTTGATTAGGACGGTATAGGTCGTGATGTCGTTGACATTGCCGCCCAGTTTCTTTGTGATTACGGCACCGGCGGTGGCGGTGGGGCAGATGAGGCAGAGCATCGCGCCCTCGAGTACGACGCGCAGCCCGCTGTGGGGCAGCACGATGAGGATGCTGCCGATGCCTGTGAAGAGTCCGCACTGTATCAGCAGCAGCCACAGGTGCCAGGGCCGGAACCGGAGCTCGCGCAGATTAATCTTGGTGAACGTCAGGAACAGCATGCAGAAGATAAGCAGTGGCTGGATGACGCTCACGGCGTTGCTGACGAACCTGTGGGTCGGAATCAGGGCCGGGATGCTCGCGTACAGAAAATATCCGAAGATGCCGGCAAGGATGGAAATGACCAGAGTCCAGTCTTTCAGAAACCTTATTACATTGCTCATTACAGTCATATTTTCGGAGGCGGGGAGGGGTCTCTGACTCCCCCGGCTCCCTATTTGCAATGCAAAATTACAAAATAACGGCGAAAAAGGGAGTCGCCAAGACAAATTAAATGGCAAAGATGACCATGATTAAACTTTCTTTAATCCGGCAAATCTTACCAATAAATCATCCACTATATTCTGTATGAAACCAATCCGCTTTGTAAGCCTGCTTGTCTGCCTGCTGATGATGTGCGCGGCTGCCGTCAGCGTCAACAAGTCTATATTCGGTCATTCTCTCGGAGATTCAGATGTCGCGCCGACGGAAGCCGCGTCAGACACGATCACCAGGCAGCCCGACGGTACTGCCGTGATACATACCTCCATGCTGACATCGGTGCCCGGATATGCCGGCCCCGTGCCGCTTGACATATATGTCAGCGACGGGCGCATATCCGAGATAAAGGCCCTCCCCAATACAGAGACCCCGGCATTTTTCGAGAGGGCGTCTGCATTGTTGGCCAACTGGAAGGGGAAGACGCCCGAGGAGGCTGCGGCCATGAAGCCCGATGCAGTGAGCGGTGCCACATATTCCTCGTCGGCCATTATCGCCAATGTCAATGCCGGGGTGGATTATTACCTGAGGAACAAGGCGACCTCTGGCCATGCGGAGATGCCCTGGAAACTTTGGGTAGCATTTGCCGTGACACTCGCGGCATGCGTCGTGCCCCTGTTTGTCAGGAACAGGATATACAACAACGTGCAGCTTGTGGCCAACGTGATTGTTCTCGGCTTCTGGTGCGGGCAGTTCCTTGACTATTCGCTAATGCTGAGGTATCTATCTGACGGTATGTCGTTCCCGGCGGGTCTGGTCGCGCTGGTCATGCTGGTTGCCGCCTTCATATATCCCCTTTTCGGCAGGCCGCAGCATTACTGCAACCATGTCTGTCCCCTCGGCTCGGCACAGATCCTTGTCGCGCAGATATGTCACTATAAGATCAGGATAGGCGCGAGGACGCTCAAGGCTCTCGACTGGTTCCGCAAGATACTCTGGGCAGTGCTGATGATACTGCTCTGGGCTGACGTATGGGTCGAATGGATGGACCTCGAGCTTTTCCGGGCCTTCTTTTACGAGTCGGCTCCCGCAGGCATAATCATAGCCGCAGTCCTGTTCGTGGCTCTATCGGCTGTCGTGTCGCGTCCCTATTGCCGGTTTGTCTGTCCGACAGGCTCGCTGATCAAGGAGTCCGAGAAACTCGGCTAAAGATTGCCACTAATGACACCGCATGTCGCAGGTGCTGTCATCTCTCTGACATGAAGCTGGTGAAGGAACCTCGTTCCTGCTCAGGCAGACCCTCCTGCTCTTTGCGTGCACTGATAGCCTTGATCAGGAAAGCCATGTTGCGGCCTAAGTTGCGCATGGTCTGGAGACCCTCGAGGTCAGCCTCGACGTCCTCGGCGGTAAAGCCATGTACCTCATTCCAGTAGGTGGACGCTGCGACAGGCATGGAGCATATGGTGAAATACTTGTTGATCTCGTCGAAAGCCGATGTGCTCCCCGCGCGTCGTGAAGATGCCACGGCCGCTCCGACCTTCATGGTCTTGTCGACAGTAGTGCCGGTGCTGTAGAAGAGTCGGTCGAGAAATGCGAGCACACCACCGTTGCTGCCGGCGTAATAGACCGGAGTGCCGACAACTATTCCGTCGGCCACGGCAAATTTAGGAGCCGTTTCGTTGACGATGTCATTGAACACGCACTTGCCGTGCTCGCGGCAATACCCGCAGGCTATGCAGCCGCGCACATCCTTGATGCCGACCTCGATACGTTCGGTGACGACTCCACAGTCGTTCAGTGTCTTCTCCACCTCGTCAAGCGCGCGGGCCGTGCATCCCTTCACCTTCGGACTGCCGTTGACCAGCAGCACCTTATACTTCTCATCCATAACTTACAAGAATTACTCGTTGAAATAAAATATGGGCATATTCATCAGTGAATACACCCATATAACGGTACTGTCGCCGATTTGTTACCGCGACGGCGACACAGAGCCTACGACAGTTGCCGGTAGTCGTCCATGAAGCGGCGGAACTGCATCAGGCCGATCACAAGACCGAACAGGGCTCCAAGAATCGCGCCGGCAATAAAGTATATGTCTCCGAATCCGACCCAGGCCAGGGCCCCCACCCATAGCATGGCCATCGGGATCAGTATGCACATTGACTGCAGATGCCGCTTGCGGTAAAACATTGCCAGGCGCGCCACATCGGAGACCGTCATTGTGGCGCAGTCGATCCGCTGTATGCCCCGGCATAGCCAGTCGTCAATTGATGCTGCTGTGAGGGTGAACACCGAGCCGGCGATGCCGAGCCAGAAGCCTGCGGGTTGAGGCAATATCTCAGGCCGTGTGAAAGTCAGCATGATGTTCAGGGGCAAGAGCAGCCCTATGCAGGAGAACAGCCGGTAGCGGCGTGCCAGATTCTGAAGTGTTGTGCGGCGCGAGCCGCCGGGCTGACTGTTTCTGTTTCCATTCTCGGCGCGGAAACGTGTATCGCGCCATTCTTTCCTTGTATTTTCTTCCATAGTCATAGGTGTATGTGAAATTATTATCTGTTAGAAGATTGTTGGCCGCCCTCTTTGCCTGTCCTAAATATCTTCCGAGGCCAGGCGGCCGCGTGCTCGGCGGAGTCGCGTGGCGACCGTGTTGCGCGGCATGCCCATCGTGGCTGCGATCTCGTCGTAACTGAACTCGTCGAGCCACATCAGCATGATTGCCTTGTCGATGGCTGAAAGCTGTGAGATACATTCATGCATCTCGGCTATCATGTGGCGGCGCTCTTCCGATTCGTCTATCACGGAATAAAGCCTCTCGAGATCCTCGCGGTCGGGTTCGCTGTAGCGTTTGCGGAGCGTGGTCACGCATGTATTGAGGGTGACGCGATAGATCCAGGTGCGCAGCGATGAGTCGCCGCGATATTTAGGGAGTCCCTGCCAGATGTTGATCAGCGCATCCTGACGCAGGTCGCCGAACTCCGCCTCCGTCAGGGCGTAACCGAAACATATTCGCGATACCATGTCGTCATATTCACGCATGACCGTTGCGAAGAGTTCTCGGGTACGGGGCTCTCCTGCGGCGGTCGCCATCAGCATCGCCGTCAGGCGGCGCCTCAGTCTGCGGGCAAGTCCGCGTATGCCTCCGATATGGGGAGTCCTTGAGTCGAGGGCTTCGCTGACAGGAATCAGGCAGAGGGCGGCTCGGGTTGTCAGTGTCATCATATACATGCTTGTCAGGTTTTCTATATGGTTTGTCGCGTATGCATGGCGGATAGTTTCACATACATGATATTTTTTTGCAAAATTAATCAACTTTCGCGGACAGCGGATGGTTGCATGTATAAAGATGCAATGGCCTCCTCCTTTAAATCTGCAGGCTGGATTGCAATAATATAGTGTTATATTGCGTTTTGTGATTCGTCGGAGAGATATAGAAAACTCCGGCAGCCTTAAATCTAAAAAACACGAAGACTATGGAATTAGCAGTCAATATAGTAGGATATGCAGCGGCTATCTGCATGATATTCGGATACTTGCCGCAGGCGATACACACGATGCGAACCCGCGAGACCGACGGCATAGCGATGCCGACATTCCTTGCGCTCGGGCTTGGAAGCGTGCTGTTTGTGGTTCAGGGCATAATGATTGACAACATCCCGCTTGTCATCACCAACGCCATCACGACCGTGTGCAGCGCCATAATCACCGTCATCAAGATCCGCAACGACCGCCGCAAATAAATCTTGGCAGGTACAGACCGGTCAAGATGTCTGTTAAACCAAGGGAGGGGATTATTCGTTTTCTTTTTGTGGTCGGCTCCGTGCCGGCAGACGACAGAAAATAGATGATCCCTATGATTGACCTGAATATGATAAAGAGTCCGGCTGACATCAAGAATCTCTCTTTTGACCAGCTTGACGAACTTGCCGCCGAGATGCGGCAGGCCCTTATACGGAAACTCTCAGTGCATGGCGGCCACGTCGGACCGAATCTTGGTTTTCTGGAGGCTACCATCGCCCTTCATTATGTGTTTGATGCCCCGAAAGACAAGATTGTCTTCGATGTCTCGCACCAGACCTACGCTCACAAGATGCTCACAGGGCGCATGGAGGCATTCACCGATCCGGCGCATTACAACGATGTGACCGGCTTCACCTGCCCGCGCGAGAGTGAATATGACATCTTCGAGATCGGCCACACATCGACCGGAGTTAGTCTCGCCGGCGGACTGGCAAAGGCCCGCGACCTTGCCGGAGGATCGGAGAATGTCATAGCGGTGGTTGGAGACGGTGCCCTGTCGGGGGGCGAGGCCTTCGAGGGACTCGACTACGCAGCCACACTCGACTCCAACTTCATCGTCGTGTTCAACGACAACCAGATGAGCATCGCCGAGAACCACGGGGGGATCTACGACAGCCTCGCCATGCTGCGTGAGACCAACGGCACCGGCGAGCCCAACTATTTCAAGTCACTCGGTTTTGAATATGTCTTTGTGAAATATGGCAACGACATCCGCTCGCTCGTCGAGGCCTTCCGTTCCGTCAAGGACTCAAGGAAACCGGTAGTTGTGCATATCGATACCCAGAAGGGAATGGGCTACAGTCCAGCCGAGGCCAACCGCGAGGAGTTTCACTTCTCCGGCCCGTTCGACATCCCTACAGGCGACCCCGCCAGCATCGACAAGACACCAGACTGGTCGGACGTGACATACGAGACCATCCACAGCCTCATGGCAGATAACGACAAGGTCGTCGCAATCACAGCGGGCACTCCCGGCTCGTTCGGCTTTACACCCGAGCGGCGTCGCGAGGCCGGCAAACGTTTCGTGGATGTCGGCATAGCGGAGCAGGAGGCCGTGGCGCTCTCATCGGGACTGGCGAAGGGGGGCGCACGTCCGATATTCATGGTGATAAGTTCCTTCCTGCAGCGAGCCTATGACCAGATGTCGCAGGACGTGGCCATAAACAACACCCCGGTTACGCTCAGCATCTCGGCAACCGGCATCAACGCCATGACCGACATGACGCACCTCGGCTGGTTCGATATAGCGCTCGTAAGCAACATACCGGGCTGGGTTTACCTCGCGCCGACATGCATGGAGGAATATCAGGCCATGATGCGCTGGGCCGTGACCCAGACAGAGCATCCGGTGGCAGTGCGCGAGCCGGGTGGCGCCGTGTGGGAGACAGGCCGCGAGGCTCGTAAGGACTACTCCGTGCTCAATAAGTCGGAGGTGTTCAGACGCGGGCATGGTGTGGCCGTGATTGCCGCCGGCGCCACATTCCGCAACGCCTACGAGGCACTCGCGCTTACAAAGGAGCGCGGTCTCGACATAACGCTCATCAATCCGGTATTTCTCAGCGGACTCGACACAGAGTTGCTTGATGACCTTCTGACAGACCACAAGGCAGTCATCACACTTGAGGATGGAGTGATTGACGGCGGTTTCGGCGAGAAAGTGGCCCGCTACTACGGCGACAAGGCCATGAAGGTGGTATGCCGGGGTATACGCAAGGAATTTCTTGACGGCTACGACCGCTCGCGGCTGATGGAGATGTGCGGCATGACCCCGCGCAAGATCGCCGATACAGCCCTGCAACTGGCAAACCCTAAACATTAAACCTTAAACAACAAAAATATTATGGAATTTAGAGATCTGGAGGTGAAGGATTATCCTTCGTTCCTTAAACTGTATAATGAGTCGTTCCCCGAGAACGAGCGCAGAATCTACAAGAGTGCCGAGCATGTGGCCAACTTCATCAAGGAGAAAGGGGGAAAGTTCCATGGCTTTGTCTATGACGACGGCGGAGATGACTTCCTCGGCTTTATGACCTACTGGACATTTGAGGGATATGTCTACATCGAGCATTTTGCGGTGGACCCCGCGCACCGAGGCAAGAATATCGGCCGCAAGATGCTGAGCCATCTGTTCGACATCGCCGGATCTGACGTGCTGATCGAGGTCGAGAAGCCCGGAACGGCCCCCGACGCAGAGCGACGGATCCGCTTCTACGAGCAGAATGGATTCCGCGTGCGCGAGGACATCAACTACGTGCAGCCACCATACAGCGCGGAGCAGACCGGTGTGGAGATGCTGCTCATGACCCACGGCGACGTGAAGTTGCGTGACACCCGAGACCTGCGCGAGATGCTTACCGAAGTCTACAACGTGAATCAAGGGAAATAAAGATAAAAGATTAAAGATTAAAGATTAATATTTGTCTGTTGGCGGGACTGGTAAAGTCTTATGCCATAAATATTAATCTTTAATCACTCCTCATTCCTCTTTAGTCATTCCTCATTCATAATTCATCATTCATCATTCATCATTCATCATTAATCATTCATCATTAATCATTAATATTATGACTTACACAGATCTTATAAACAGCGAGAGAGTTGTAGTGGTGGAATTCTTTGCCACCTGGTGCCCTCATTGCCAGCGCATGATGCCCGTCGTAGAGCAGGTTAAGGAACTTATAGGCGACCGCGCCAAGATAATGCAACTCGACATCGACCAGAATCAGGATGCAGCCGGCGACGCCGACGTACAGTCCGTGCCGACGTTTATCATCTATGTGGATGGCAAGGAGGTATGGCGCCAGAGCGGCGAGATGGAGGGCGACTATCTGCTCTCTCAGATCGAGAAGGCCCTGAAATGACAAGAGGGGGGTGCGCCAGCGCACTCATTACCTTCATGCAGTCGGGCATGACAATCATATAAAACATCTTGACTATGGCTGCCAATTTTATATTATCGGATTTCCTGACCGCGCTGTCTGTCCCGCATACGACCGACTTCACCAACAGCCAGTTCGCGCAGATGTCGTTCAAGTCTCTGTTCGGACTGTCGAAACTACTGGAGAAGTACGGCGTGGCAAGCGAAGGCTATCTGCTTGACGACCGGAACGATATATTTTCGCTCACGCCGCCATTTCTCGCCCACACGCCCCGTGGCTTTGTAATAGTGACGGGATTCACCGATGATGGCGTGAAATACCTCACGCAGGGAGTCCCGGAGGAGATGCCGCTCGATGATTTCAGCCGGGCTTGGGACGGCAACGTATTCCTTGCCTATCCGTCGCACGACGCCAAGGAACCCGGCTACGCCGAGCATGCCCGTCTTCTCTTCTTCGGCAAGGTGAAGCGTGTGCTTCTTGTCGTGCTTGCGCTTGCGTTGTTCGCCTATCTGTTTGTGACTAACGGCATATACCGCAATGTCAGCACCGTGCTTGCCACAGTTTGCGACCTGATCGGCCTCACGTTCACGTTCATGCTCGTGCAGAAGTCAATGAAGATCAAGACACGGGCGGCCGAACGGGTATGCGGTGTACTTGAGGAGGGTGGATGCGATACCGTGCTCGAGACAAAGGCCTCGAGTTTCTTCGGCATATTCAGCTGGAGTGAGGTCGGGTTCACTTACTTCTCTGTCAGCCTGCTGACCATGCTGATGTTCCCCCAGTGGATAAACTACCTTGCCGCCTGCAACGTATGCTGCCTCCCCTTCACCGTGTGGAGTATATGGTATCAGAAGTTCAGGGCCAAGGCCTGGTGTACGCTCTGCGTCAGTGTGCAGTGTACGCTCTGGCTGCTATTCGCCTGCTATCTCTGCGGAGGCTGGCTGCGCCATGTGTTCCCGCTCCGCATCGAGTTCTTCGTATTGCTTGCGACTTATGCGTTTGTGCTGCTTGCCCTCAACAGGGTTATGCCGCTTATGACTAAAAACAGGGATAGAGATGACACATCCAAAACAGATAGCGCCGCCTAAGCTCAAGTCTGCGCACAAGCTGAGTGCCCTTGAACTGAACTCCCTTAAATTCACGGAGGCGCATACGATACTGACTCCCGAGTTGCTCGAGAAGATGAGAGACAACAAGTCAGGCCCCGAATCCGGAGCCTGACCTGCTGATGCTTATAAAACACGGGCAGATGGCTACATCTGCTCGTAGTCCTTGGCGAGGCCACCGGTTCCCGTCTCCTTATAGAGAGAGGGGAGGTCGTGGCCTGTTTCTTTCATGACCTGGATGAGCTTGTCGAAACTGACGCGATGTACACCATCGGTGAAGCTTGCGTAGATGTTGGCGTCAAGGGCGCGAGCGGCGGCATAGGCGTTGCGCTCGATGCATGGAATCTGGACAAGTCCGCACACCGGGTCGCAAGTCATGCCGAGGTGATGCTCGAGGCCCATCTCTGCCGCATACTCGATCTGTGCGGCGCTGCCGCCGAACAGCTGGCTGGCTGCCGCCGCAGCCATGGCGCATGCCACGCCAACCTCGCCCTGACAGCCTACGTCGGCGCCCGAGATGCTGGCGTTGTGCTTAACGATGTTGCCCACAAGTCCTGCAGTGGCAAGCGCGTGAAGCATCTGCTCCTCCGGGAAATTGCGGCTTTTCCACAGATGGTATAGCACCCCCGGCACGACACCGCTCGAGCCGCAGGTAGGCGCCGTAACAATCACGCCGCCCGAGGCATTCTCCTCACTCACGGCCAGGGCATAGGCGAACACGAGTCCGCGGCTCTTCAGGTTGTCGCGGTATCCTCCCGCCTTCACATAATAGTTCAGGGCCTTGCGCTTCAGGTTGAGGGGGCCGGGCAGGCGTCCCTCGCGGTTGATGCCGCGCTCGACAGCCGCCTTCATGGCCTCCCACACCTCGCGCAGGTAGTCATATATGCCGGGGCCCTCGCAGTGCTCCACATACTCCCAATAGCAATGGCCCGTGCGCTCGCAGTAGTTCATGATCTCGGTCATGGAGTTCATGTTATAGATCTCGCCTGAACCCTCACGCTCCATCCCCTCGTATTCGAGGGCACCGCCCCCGACTGAGAAGACTGTCCACTCATCCTCGGGGAATCCGGCGGAATTGAGCGTGGCGAACTTCATGCCGTTGGGATGGTAGGGCAGGAATACATCCGGTTTCCATACTATGTTGACCGGAACGTTAGCGCGTGAGAGCACATCGATTATGGCCTCGTCGGTCATATGCCCCTTGCCGGTTGCGGCCAGGCTGCCGTAGAGGGTGACTTCGAAAGCCTTGGCACCGACGTGTCGGGCGAGAAACATCTCGGCAGCCTTGCGCGGCCCCATCGTATGCGACGACGACGGTCCGGTGCCGATTCGGTATAGTTCCCTTATAGATTTCATGGTTCAAAATATTATGGTGTGCAGACTGCATGGCGCGATTCGAGAATCACGCGCCATCAGTCAGACAAAAAAGTAATATGCGATCACAACTGCCGCCACGGCACCTGTGATGTCTGCCAGCAGCGCGTAGCCGGCGGCGTAGCGTGTCTTCGAGACGCCCACCGATCCGAAATAGACGGCGAGGATGTAGAACGTCGTGTCGGTCGAGCCCCGCACCGCTGCAGCTAACTTGCTGACAAACGCGTCTGGTCCGTTGGCCTTCATGACGTCGAGCATCATGGCGCAGCTTCCGCTGCCGCTCAGTGGCTTCATCAGCATCGTCGGCAGCGCGCCGACCCACTGCGTGTCAAAGCCCAGCCAGCCGACAAACTGCTCGACCCACGAGGTGAATATGTCGAGTGCCCCCGAGGCGCGGAACATGCCGATCGCCACGAGAATCGCCACCAGATAGGGTATGATCATCACGGCGGTCTTGAAGCCTTCCTTGGCGCCTTCGATGAAGACGTCGTAGACGCGCAGACGTTTCCGGATGCCGGCTCCGATGAAGGCCATGATGACGCAGAACAGTATCACGTTGGCCGCGAAGGTGCTGTAAAGCTG